>JBGARD010000025.1:0-44683 GCA_044230355.1 Usitatibacteraceae bacterium
GTCATCAAGACATGGTCGCGGCGCTCGACCGTGATCCCGGAGATGGTCGGCCACACGCTGGCCGTCTACAACGGCAGGAAATTCATCCCCGTGTACGTGACCGAGAACATGGTCGGCCACAAGCTGGGCGAGTTCGCGCTCACCCGCACCTTCAAGGGCCATTCGGCCGACAAGAAGGTCGCGGCGCCCGCGGCCCCGGCGAAGAAGTAAGGAGATCGCGATGCAAGTCAACGCAAAGCTCTACGGCGCGAAGCTCTCGGCCCAGAAGGGCCGGCTCGTGGCCGACATGGTGCGCGGCCAGAAGGTCGACCGCGCGCTCAACATCCTGGCGTTCACCCCCAAGAAGGGCGCGCAGATCATCAAGAAGGTCCTGGAGAGCGCGATCGCCAACGCCGAGCACAACAACGGCGCGGACATCGACGAGCTCAAGGTCACCCGCATCGTGGTCGAGAAGGGACCGGTGCTCAAGCGCTTCCACGCACGCGCCAAGGGTCGCGGCAACCGCGTGCTGAAGCATACCTGCCACGTGTTCCTGACCGTCGGCGACGGCCGGGCCTAAGGGGGAGACGATGGGACAGAAGATCAATCCGACCGGTTTCCGCCTCTCGGTCAACCGCAACTGGACGTCGAAGTGGTACGCGAACTCCAAGAACTTCCCCGGCATGCTCGCCGAGGACATCCGGGTCCGCGAGTACCTCAAGAAGAAGCTCTCCCACGCCGCGGTCGGCCGCGTCGTGATCGAGCGCCCCGCCAAGAACGCCCGCATCACCATCTTCTCGGCCCGTCCGGGGGTGGTCATCGGAAAGAAGGGCGAGGACATCGAGGGCCTGCGCCACGTCCTGCAGAAGCTCATGGGCGTGCCGGTCCACGTGAACATCGAGGAGATCCGGAAGCCCGAGCTGGACGCCCAGCTCATCGCCGACTCGATCACCGGCCAGCTCGAGAAGCGGGTGATGTTCCGCCGCGCGATGAAGCGCGCCATGCAGAACGCCATGCGCCTGGGCGCGCAGGGCATCAAGATCACCAGCGCCGGGCGGCTGAACGGCGCGGAGATCGCGCGCACGGAGTGGTACCGCGAGGGGCGGGTGCCCCTGCACACCCTGCGCGCCGACATCGAGTACGGGTTCTCGGAAGCCCGCACCACCTACGGAACCATCGGCGTGCAGGTCCTCGTCTTCAAGGGCGAGGTCCTCGGCAAGGGCGAGCAGCCCGTGGCCGCCGCGCCCGAGGCCGAGAGGAAAACCACCAGGAAGCCGGGGGTGAAACATGCTGCAGCCAGCTAGAAGGAAGTACCGCAAGGAGCAGAAGGGCCGCAACAAGGGCGTCGCCACGAACGGCGCCAGGGTCTCGTTCGGCGAGTTCGGGCTGAAGGCCATCGGCCGCGGCCGGCTGACTGCCAGGCAGATCGAGGCGGCGCGCCGCGCCATGACCCGCCACATCAAGCGCGGCGGCCGGATCTGGATCCGCATCTTCCCGGACAAGCCGGTGTCCAAGAAGCCGGCCGAGGTGCGCATGGGCAACGGCAAGGGCAACCCCGAGTACTTCGTGGCCGAGATCGTGCCCGGCAAGGTGCTCTACGAGATGGACGGGGTCGACGAGGCCCTGGCCCGGGAGGCCTTCGCGCTCGCCGCGGCGAAGCTGCCGATCCGCACGGCCTTCGTGCACCGCCTCATCGGTTGAAAGGTTTGACATGAAAGCGAGCGAACTCCGTTCCAAGAGCGTCGAGGACCTGCAGAAGGAACTCCTGGAGCTGCGCAGGGCCCAGTTCGGCCTGCGCATGCAGCTGGCCACGCAGAGCCTCACCAAGAACAGCGAGATCCAGCGCGT
The DNA here is from genome assembly GCA_044230355.1 of Usitatibacteraceae bacterium. GTDB lineage: Bacteria > Pseudomonadota > Gammaproteobacteria > Burkholderiales > Usitatibacteraceae > FEB-7. The sequence goes on from JBGARD010000025.1 coordinate 1,828, forward strand.
CAAGCGCGAGATCGCGCGGGTGCACACCGTGCTCACCGAGAAGGCGAAAGCGAGCAAGCAATGACCCAGACCGCCAAGAACCAGCGAAGCCTCACGGGCAAGGTCGTGAGCGACAAGATGGAGAAGACCGTCACCGTCCTCGTCGAGCGCCAGGTCATGCACCCGGTCATCGGCAAGGTCGTGCGCCGGACCAAGAAGTACCACGCCCACAACGAGGGCAACGAGGCCAAGGCCGGCGACACGGTGGTGATCGTGGAATGCCGCCCGATCTCCAAGACCAAGTCGTGGAAGGTGGCCAAGCTGGTCGAGCGCGCCCGCCCCGAGTAGGCTTGCGGGAAGCGGCGAAAAGCTGCTAGAATCAATGTCTTTGCTGCTTCCGGCCGTGGCTTCGTCGGCCGGGAGTCCGCTGAAACCCCGGGATCTCGCGGTTCCGGGGGCCACCCGGGCGTCGGCCGAAGCCGATGCACCCAAGCGTCCGGGCCCAGATTCAATTCACGCCAGCCGGCGGCGGCCCCGACAGGGGGCGCAACCGGCGGAAGACGGATCCAAGACTGACCGGCTCGCGCCCCCGGGCGCTCGCCGGGTTAAGTTGGAGAGAAAACAATGATTCAGATGCAGTCGATTCTCGACGTCGCCGACAACACCGGCGCGCGTTCGGTGATGTGTATCAAGGTGCTCGGGGGCTCCAAGCGCCGCTACGCCGGCATCGGCGACATCATCAAGGTGAGCATCAAGTCGGCCGCTCCGCGCGGCCGCGTGAAGAAGGGCGAGGTCTACAGCGCGGTGGTGGTGCGCACCGCGCACGGCGTGCGCCGTCCCGACGGCTCGGTCATCAAGTTCGACTCGAACGCCGCGGTGCTCCTCAACCCGAAGCTCGAGCCCATCGGCACCCGCATCTTCGGGCCGGTGACCCGCGAGCTCCGCACGGAGCGCTTCATGAAGATCGTCTCGCTCGCGCCGGAAGTGCTGTAGGGAGCCACTGATGAAGAAGATCCGCAAGGGCGACCAGGTGGTCGTCAACACCGGCAAGGACAAGGGCAAGCGCGGCACCGTCCTGAGGGTCCTCGACACGGGCAAGGTCGTGGTCGAGGGCGTCAACCGCGTCAAGCGCCACACCCGCCCCAATCCGATCAAGGGCCAGACGGGCGGCATCGTCGAGAAGGAAATGCCGATCCAGGCCTCCAACGTGGCGCTGTTCAACCCCGCCACGGGCAAGGGCGACCGCGTCGGCTTCCGCGTCCTCGACGACGGCCGGAAGGTCCGCTACTTCAAGTCGAACGGCGAAGTCGCCGACGCCTGAGATCCGGGAGAACCATTCCATGGCCAAGGCCAAAGAACAGAAAACGCCCAAGTCCGCGGGCCCGGCGCAGCCGGCGCGCCTCCAGACGCTCTACCGCGAGACGGTGGTGCCGGCGCTCATGAAGCAGTTCGGCTACAAGACCAAGATGCAGGTGCCGCGCATCGAGAAGATCACGCTCAACATGGGCGTGGGCGAGGCCGTTGCGGACAAGAAGATCCTCGAGAACGCCTCGGGCGACATGGTGAAGATCGCCGGCCAGAAGCCGGTCATCACCAAGAGCCGCAAGTCGATCGCGCACTTCAAGATCCGCGAGGGCTATCCCATCGGCTGCATGGTGACGCTGCGCTCGCACCGCATGTACGAGTTCCTCGACCGCCTGGTGACGATCGCGCTGCCGCGCGTTCGCGACTTCCGCGGCGTGTCCGGCCGCGCCTTCGATGGCCGCGGCAACTACAGCCTGGGCGTCAAGGAACAGATCATCTTCCCCGAGATCGAGTACGACAAGGTCGACGCGCTCCGGGGGCTCAACATCTGCATCACCACGACCGCGAAGACGGACGCGGAGGCCAAGGCCCTCCTCGCCGCCTTCCGCTTCCCGTTCAGAACTGAGAGGGCGTAATGGCCAAGCTCGCACTCATCAACCGCGAGGCGAAGCGCCGCGCCACCGTGAAGAAGTTCGCGGAAAAGCGCAAGGCGCTCTTCGCCATCATCAAGGACACCAAGGCGACCGACGAGGCGCGCGACGCGGCCCTGGCGAAGCTCCAGGCGCTGCCCCGCGACGCCTCCCCCGTGCGCCTGCGCAACCGCTGCGCGATCACGGGCCGCCCGCGCGGCACGTTCCGCAAGTTCGGCCTCGCGCGCAGCAAGATCCGCGAGATCGCGATGCGCGGCGAGATTCCCGGCATGATCAAGGCGAGCTGGTAGGAGGCCCACGATGAGCATGAGTGATCCCATCGCGGACATGCTGACCCGGATCCGCAACGCCCAGGCGACGGACAAGGTCACCGTAGCGATCCCGTCTTCGAAGGTGAAGCTCGCGATCGCCAAGGTCCTCAAGGACGAGGGCTACATCGAGGACTTCGCCCAGCGCACCGTCGAGGGCAAGAACGTCCTCGAGATCGGGCTGAAGTACTACGCCGGCAAGCCGGTCATCGAGAAGCTCGAGCGCGTCTCGCGCCCGGGGCTGCGCATCTACAAGGGCCGCGACGACATTCCGCGCGTCCTGAACGGCCTGGGCGTGGCCATCGTTTCCACCTCCCGCGGCGTGATGACGGACCGCCGCGCCCGCGAGTCGGGCGTGGGCGGCGAAGTCCTCTGCATCGTGGTGTAAGGAGGCCAGTCATGTCCCGCGTCGCCAAGTATCCCGTCGCCATCCCCGAGAAGGTCGAGGTCTCCCTCGGCCAGTCCGAAGTCACCGTGAAGGGCCCGCTGGGCACGCTCAAGCAGGCGCTCTCCAGCGACGTGGTGGTCAAGGTGGAGGGCTCGAACGTCACGTTCGCGGCCGCCAACGACACCATCCAGGCCAACGCCATGTCCGGCACCCTGCGCGCCATCGTCGCCAACATGGTGCGCGGCGTGAAGCAGGGCTTCGAGAAGAAGCTCACGCTCGTCGGCGTGGGCTACAAGGCCCAGGCCCAGGGCAACAAGCTGAACCTCGCGCTCGGCTTCTCGCACCCGATCGTCCACCTGCTTCCCGAGGGCGTGAAGGCCGAGACCCCGACGCAGACCGAGATCCTGATCAAGGGCGTCGATCGCCAGAAGGTCGGCCAGGTCGCCGCCGAGATCCGCGCGTACAAGTCCCCGGAGCCCTACAAGGGCAAGGGCGTGCGCTACTCGGACGAGACCGTGGTGATCAAGGAAACGAAGAAGAAGTAAGCCGGCGCCGCAACGGAGAATTCGATCATGACCGACAAGAAACCCTCGAGACTGCGCCGCGCCGCGAAGACCCGCGCGCGCATCCGCCGGCAGGAAGCCGTGCGCCTCATGGTGCACCGGACCAACCAGCACATCTACGCGCAGGTCGTCGCGGCCGATGGCGCGAAGATCATCGCGACCGCCTCCACCGCCGAGAAGGAAGTGCGCGCCCAGCTGCCCAACGGCGGCAACAAGGAAGCCGCGGCCCTCGTCGGCAAGCGCATCGCCGAGAAGGCGAAGGCTGCCGGCGTCACCGAGGTGGCGTTCGACCGCGCGGGCTTCAGGTACCACGGCCGCGTGAAGGCGCTCGCCGAGGCGGCCCGCGAGAGCGGGCTTAAGTTCTAGCGCCCGCCCGCACAGACCACAGGAAACCGACATGGCGAAAATCGAACAGAACGACGAGCGCAGCGACGGCCTCCGGGAGAAGATGATCTCGGTGAACCGGGTGACCAAGGTCGTCAAGGGCGGCCGCATCCTCGGCTTTGCCGCGCTCACGGTGGTGGGCGACGGCGACGGATCCATCGGCATGGGCAAGGGCAAGTCCCGCGAGGTGCCCGTCGCCGTCCAGAAGGCGATGGAGCAGGCCCGCCGCAACATGGTGAAGGTCGCCCTCAAGGGCGGGACCATCCACCACGAGGTGCTCGGGCAGCATGGCGCGACGCGCGTGTTCATGCAGCCCGCGGCCGAGGGCAACGGCATCAAGGCCGGCGGCGCCATGCGCGCGGTCTTCGAGGTGATGGGCGTCACCAACATCTCCGCCAAGTGCCACGGCTCCACCAACCCGTACAACGTCGTGCGCGCCACCCTCGACGGGCTGCTCCAGCAGCACCGCCCCTCCGAGATCGCGGCCAAGCGCGGCAAGAAGGTCGAAGAGATCGTCGGCTGAGGAAAGAAGCGAAAGATGACTTCCCCCAAGAAAATCAAGGTCACCCAGGTCAAGGGCCTGCGTGGCGCGCTCACCGAGCACAAGGCTTCCGTGCGCGGCCTCGGCCTTCGCCGCATCCGCCACACCGTGGAGCTCGCCGACACGCCGTCCATCCGCGGCATGATCAACAAGGTGAGCTATCTCGTGAAAGTCGAGGACTGAGATGGAACTCAACACGCTCAAGCCCGCCGCAGGCTCCAAGAAGGCGCGCCGCCGCGTCGGTCGCGGCATCGGCTCCGGACTCGGCAAGACGGCGGGCCGCGGCCACAAGGGCCAGAAGTCCCGCGCCGGCGGCTTCCACAAGGTCGGCTTCGAGGGCGGCCAGATGCCGCTGCAGCGTCGCATGCCCAAGCGGGGCTTCGCCGCCGTCACGATCGTGCCGGCCGCGGAAGTGCGCCTGGGCGACCTGCGCCGGATCGAGGGCGACACCGTGGACCTCGTCTCGCTCAAGGCCGCGGGCATCCTCGCCGGCCCCGTGAAGCGCGCGAAGATCATCCTCTCGGGCAAGGTCGAGAAGGCCTACAAGGTGCAGGGCATCGGCGTCACGAAGGGGGCCAAGGCCGCCATCGAGGCTGCCGGCGGCTCCATCGCGGCCTGAACGGAAAGGCTACCGACTTGTCGGCAAATCCCCTCGCAACCCTTGGAAAGATGGGCGACCTGAAAAGGCGCCTGTGGTTCCTCGTGGGCGCGCTGGTCGTCTACCGCATCGGGACGTTCATCCCGGTGCCGGGAATCGACCCGGCGGAGCTCGCGAAGCTCTTCCAGCAGACCAAGGGCGGCATCCTGGACATGTTCAACATGTTCTCGGGGGGGGCGCTGTCGCGCTTCTCGATCTTCGCGCTGGGCATCATGCCCTACATCTCCGCGTCGATCATCATGCAGCTCCTGACGGTGGTCTCGCCGCAGCTCGAGGCGCTGAAGAAGGAGGGCGAGGCGGGCCGCCGCAAGATCACGCAGTACACGCGCTACGGGACGGTCGTGCTCGCCACCTTCCAGGCGCTGGGCATCTCCGTCGCGCTCGAGGCGCAGCCGGGCCTCGTGATCGAGCCGGGCCTCGCGTTCCGCCTCGTCACCGTCATCACCCTCATGACCGGCACCATGTTCCTCATGTGGCTGGGGGAGCAGATCACCGAGCGCGGTCTGGGCAACGGCATCTCGATGATCATCTTCGCGGGCATCGTCGCGGGCCTGCCGCAGGCCATCGGCGGCACGCTTGAGCTGGTGCGCACCGGCGCCATGACGATCGTCGTCGCGCTCATCATCTTCGCGCTGGTCGTCGGCGTGACCTACGTCGTGGTGTTCGTCGAGAAGGGCCAGCGCCGCATCCTGGTGAACTACGCCAAGCGCCAGGTCGGCAACAAGCTCTACGGCGGGCAGAGCTCGTTCCTGCCGCTCAAGCTCAACATGTCGGGCGTCATCCCGCCGATCTTCGCCTCGTCGATCATCCTTTTCCCGGCCACGCTCGCGAGCTGGTTCGGGGCGAACGAGAACATGACCTGGCTCAAGGACCTCTCCGCGGCGCTCTCGCCGGGGCAGGCCCTGTACATCGTGCTCTACGCCTCGGCGATCATCTTCTTCTGCTTCTTCTACACCGCGCTCGTCTTCAACTCGAAGGAGACGGCGGACAACCTGAAGAAGAGCGGCGCGTTCGTCCCCGGCATCCGGCCCGGCGACCAGACGGCCCGCTACATCGACAAGATCATCACGCGCCTCACGCTCATCGGCGCCATCTACATCACGCTCGTGTGCCTGCTGCCCGAGTTCCTGACGACCCAGTACAACGCCCCCTTCTACTTCGGTGGCACCTCGCTCCTGATCGTGGTCGTGGTGACGATGGACTTCATGGCGCAGCTCCAGGCCTACCTGATGTCGCACCAGTACGAGAGCCTGCTCAAGAAGGCCAACTTCAAGGGCGGCGCGGGCGGCTTCCCGGTGCGCTAGGCGGGCACATGGCGAAGGAAGAGACGATTCAGATGCAGGGAGAGGTCGTGGAGACCCTCCCGAATGCGATGTTCCGGGTGAAGCTCGAGAACGGCCACGTGGTGCTCGGCCACATCTCCGGGAAGATGCGGATGCACTACATCCGGATCCTCCCGGGGGACAAGGTGACGGTGGAGCTTACCCCGTACGACTTGACGAAGGCCCGGATCACGTTCCGGGCGAAGTAAGGAGAGTAACGATGCGAGTTCAGGCTTCGGTGAAGAAAATCTGCCGCAAGTGCAAGATCGTGCGGCGCAAAGGCGTCGTGCGCGTCATCTGCTCGGACCCGCGGCACAAGCAGCGCCAGGGCTGACCGGGCGTCACGCACAGGACAAGAGTTAAGGACAGGCTATGGCCCGTATTGCCGGCATCAACATTCCGAACCACCAGCACGCCGCGATCGCGCTCACCGCGATCTTCGGCATCGGCCGCGCTCGCGCGCGCGTGATCTGCGACGCGGCGGGCGTCAAGCACTCCGCCAAGATCAAGGACCTCACCGACGGCGAGATGGACAAGCTGCGCGAGCAGGTGTCGCGCTTCGCCGTCGAGGGCGACTTGCGCCGCGAGACGAGCATGAACATCAAGCGGCTGATGGACCTCGGCTGCTATCGCGGCGTGCGCCACAAGAAGGGGCTGCCCGTGCGCGGCCAGCGCACCCGCACCAACGCGCGCACCCGCAAGGGCCCGCGCAAGGCCGTGCGCCTGTCCAAGGCCGCCGCCTGACCCATCCACGAATCGAGGAATAGCCAGCATGGCCAAACCTGCAGCCACGCGAGTCCGCAAGAAGGTGAAGAAGAACGTGTCGGAAGGCATCGCGCACGTTCACGCCTCCTTCAACAACACGATCATCACGATCACCGACCGCCAGGGCAACGCGCTTTCGTGGGCCACCTCCGGCGGCGCCGGCTTCAAGGGCTCGCGCAAGTCCACGCCCTTCGCGGCCCAGGTCGCGGCGGAGGCCGCCGGCCGCGCCGCGATGGAATGCGGCGTGAAGAACCTCGAGGTCCGCATCAAGGGCCCGGGCCCCGGGCGCGAGTCCGCCGTGCGCGCCCTCAATGCGCTCGGCCTCAAGATCCTCTCGATCGCCGACGTGACGCCGGTGCCGCACAACGGCTGCCGCCCGCCGAAGCGGCGCCGGATGTAACGGGCGCGACGAGACCGACGAGAACACAGGAAGACACCCATGGCACGCTATACCGGCCCCAAGTGCAAGCTCGCCCGACGCGAGGGCACCGACCTGTTCCTGAAGAGCGCCCGCCGCGGCCTCGACACGAAATGCAAGCTCGACGTGCGCCCCGGGCAGCACGGCGCGAAGATGACCCGCGTCTCGGAATACGGCCACCAGCTGCGCGAGAAGCAGAAGATCCGGCGCATCTACGGCGTCCTCGAGCGCCAGTTCCGCAACTACTTCGAGAAGGCCGCGCAGAAGAAGGGCCCGACCGGCGAGACGCTGCTGCAGCTGCTCGAGAGCCGCCTCGACAACGTCGTCTACCGCATGGGGTTCGCCTCCACGCGCGCGGAAGCCCGCCAGCTCGTCTCGCACAAGGCGATCGAGGTGAACGGCAAGCCCGTGAACATCCCCTCGTACCTGCTGCGGGCCTCCGACACCGTCACGGTGCGCGAGAAATCGCGCGCGCAGCTGCGCATCAAGAGCTCGCTCGATCTCGCGGAAGCCAACGGCTTCCCGAGCTGGGTGGAGGTCGAACCGAAGAACTTCAAGGGCGTCTTCAAGAGCGTGCCCGACCGCGCGGAGATCGCCTCCGACGTGAACGAACAGCTGGTGGTCGAGCTTTACTCCAAGTAAGCGCTGCCAGAGCTTCAAAGGCAGCAGGCTCGCTCCCTCAACCGACACTGGCAGAGGTTCATCGCATGCAAAGCAACGCCACGAATTTCCTGAAGCCCCGCATCATCGACGTGCAGAACCTGTCCCCCACGCACGCGAAGGTGGTGATGGAGCCCTTCGAGCGCGGCTACGGGCACACGCTCGGCAACGCGCTTCGCCGCATCCTGCTGTCCTCCATGCCCGGCTACGCCGCGACCGAGGTCAAGATCGCGGGCGTCCTGCACGAGTACTCGACGATCGAGGGCGTGCAGGAGGACGTGGTGGACGTCCTCCTCAACCTCAAGGGCATCGTGATGAAGCTGCACGGCCGCGCCGAGGTGAGCCTCAAGCTCAAGAAGGACAAGCCCGGTCCCGTCACGGCCGCCGACATCGAGCAGACGCACGACATCGAGATCATCAACCCCGACCACCTGATCGCCCACATCACCCAGGGCGGCAAGCTCGACATGACGGTGAAGGTCGAGAAGGGTCGCGGCTATGTGCCCGCCACCTCGCGGCGCACCGAGGACTCGCGCGCCATCGGCGCCATCCTCCTGGACGCGTCCTTCAGCCCGATCAGGCGCGTGAGCTACCAGGTCGAGAGCGCCCGCGTCGAGCAGCGCACCGACCTCGACCGCCTGGTGATCGACCTCGAGACCAACGGCGTCATCGAGCCCGAGGAGGCCGTGCGCTACGCGGCGACCGTGCTCGTGGACCAGCTCTCCGTCTTCGCCTCGCTCCAGTCCACGAGCGAGGAGCGCGTCGAGAGCGCCCAGCCGCAGGTCGACCCGATCCTGCTGCAGCCGGTGGACGACCTCGAGCTCACCGTGCGCTCGGCCAACTGCCTGAAGGCCGAGAACATCTACTACATCGGCGACCTCATCCAGCGCACCGAGAACGAGCTGCTCAAGACCCCGAACCTCGGCCGCAAGTCGCTCAACGAGATCAAGGAAGTGCTCGCGTCCAAGGGGCTCACCCTGGGCATGAAGCTCGAGAACTGGCCGGTCGCCGGCCTCACGAAGTAGACCTTTTCCAACCCCATAACAACAACAAGGCCGCATAGGCCAAGAGACCGACAAGGAAGCGAACCATGCGCCACCGCCACGGGCTTCGAAAGCTCAACAAGACCAGCAGCCATCGCCTCGCGATGCTGCGCAACATGACCGTCTCGCTCCTGAAGCACGAGGCGATCCGCACCACGCTCCCGAAGGCCAAGGAGCTGCGCCGGGTGGCCGAGCCCATCATCACGCTCGGCAAGAACCCGACGCTCGCCAACAAGCGCCTCGCCTTCAACCGCCTGCGCGACCGCGACATGGTCGTGAAGCTCTTCGACGAGCTGGGCCCGCGCTACAAGAGCCGCAGCGGCGGTTACCTGCGCATCCTCAAGTGGGGCTTCCGGCAGGGCGACAACGCGCCCATGGCGCTCGTGGAGCTGATGGACCGCCCCGAACCCAAGGAAGAGCCCGCCAAGGAAGAGAAGGCCGCCTGACGGCCGCCCGACCCCGGGCGCGCGCGAGAAAAAGCCGGCCCCGGGCCGGCTTTTTCGCTTTCCGGCGACGTCCTACTGGACGAGGATGATCCGGAAGTCGTTGACGTTGGTTCGGGTTGGCCCGGTGACCACCAGATCGCCCAGGGCCGAGAAGAAGCCGAACCCGTCGTTGTCGGCGAGCCTTCCCTTCGCGTCGAGGCCCAGCGAAGCGGCGCGGGCGAGGGCGTCCGGGGCTACGATCGCGCCCGCGTTCGCCTCCGCGCCGTCTATGCCGTCGGTGTCGGCAGCGAGCGCCCAGGTGCGCTCGAGTCCGGAAAGCTCGATGGCGAGCGAGAGCAGGAACTCGCTGCAGCGCCCGCCCTTGCCCTTGCCCCGCAGGGTGACGGTCGTCTCCCCCCCGGAGATCACGGCGACCGGCGGCCGGAAGGGGTGAGCGTGCGCGCGCAGCTGGCGCGCGATGGCCGCGTGCACCTTGGCCACCTCCCGCGCCTCGCCCGTGACGCTGTCGCCCAGCACCATCGGCGTGAAGCCGCGCGCCTGAACGTAGGCGGCAGCGGCCATGAGGCTCGCGTGCGCGGTGGCGATCACGCGCGTGTCCACTCGGTTGAAGCCCTGGTCGCCGGCCTTGGGGGTCTCGGGAATCGCTCCCGCGGCTCCCCTGGCGAGGTGCGCCGCGATGGCGGGCGGCGCGCTCACGCCGAAGCGCCACAGGATGTCGATCGCGTCGGCGAACGTGGTCGGGTCCGGCGAACAGGGCCCGGAAGCGATGTGGGTCGGGTCGTCGCCGGTCACGTCCGAGACGACGAGCGCCAGCACGCGGGCGCGCGTGGCGAGGGCGAGCCGCCCGCCCTGGATCGCCGACAGGTGCTTGCGGATCGTGTTCATGTCCTGGATGGGCGCGCCGCTCGCGAGGAGGTCGCGGGTGACCGCCTTCAGGTCCGCCATCGCGATGCCCTCCACCGGGAGCGAGAGCAGGCTCGAGCCCCCGCCGGATACGAGCACCAGGAGCAGGTCTTCCGGCGCGAGTGCGCCGGACCGCGCGAGGATCTCCCTCGCCGCCGCCTCTCCCGCCTCGTCCGGAACGGGATGGCCGGCCTCGATCACCCGGATTCGCCCCAGGGGAAGCCCGTGGCCGTAGCGCGTGATGACGAGTCCCTCCAGGGGGGCCCCGGCGGGCCAGTTCGCCTCCACCGCGGCGGCCATGGATGCCGCGGCCTTCCCCGCGCCCACGACGAGCGTCCTGCCCGCCGGCGGCGGCGGCAACTGCGCGGGAACGATCGCCAGGGGGTCGGCGGCGGCGAGCGCCGCCCGGAAGCTTCCGAGAAGGATCTCGCGGGCGGGAGTCATGCGGAGGCCTTCCGCCTGCCGGGGCCCACGAGCGCCGGGGCGAGGAAGCTCCCGGTGAAGCTCCCTGCCGTCGCCGCGATGTCCTCCGGCGTACCCTGGGCGATGACAGTGCCGCCGCCGTCGCCGCCCTCGGGGCCCAGGTCGATGACCCAGTCGGCGGTCTTGATGACGTCGAGGTTGTGCTCGATCACCACGACCGTGTTGCCGTGCTCGCGCAGGCGGTGCAGGACGCGCAGCAGCAGGTCGATGTCGTGGAAGTGCAGCCCCGTGGTGGGCTCGTCCAGGATGAAGAGCGTGCGGCCGGTGTCGCGCTTCGACAGCTCGAGCGCGAGCTTCACGCGCTGGGCCTCGCCGCCGGAGAGCGTGGTGGCGCTCTGCCCGAGCCGCACGTAGCCGAGCCCCACCTCCATCAGCGTCTGGAGCTTCCTCGCGATGGCGGGCACGGCGGAGAAGAGCTCGAGGGCCGCCTCGACCGTCATGTCGAGCACCTCGCAGACGTTGCGTCCCCGGTAATGGACGTCCAGTGTCTCCCGGTTGTAGCGCTTTCCGTGGCAGACGTCGCAGGTCACGTAGACGTCGGGCAGGAAGTGCATCTCGACCTTGATGACACCGTCGCCCTGGCAGGCCTCGCAGCGCCCGCCTTTCACGTTGAACGAGAACCGCCCCGGCCCGTAGCCGCGCGCGCGCGATTCCGGCGTCCCCGCGAAGAGGTCGCGGATGGGGGTGAAGAGCCCGGTGTAGGTCGCGGGGTTCGAGCGCGGGGTGCGCCCGATCGGGCTCTGGTCGACGTTGATCACCTTGTCGAAATGGTCCAGGCCCTCGATCGCCTCGTGCTCCGCGGGCTCTGTCGCGGCGCCGTAGAGGTGGCGCGCGGCCGAGGCGTAGAGCGTGTCGTTGATCAGCGTCGACTTGCCCGAGCCCGACACGCCGGTCACGCAGACGAAGAGGCCGACCGGGATCTCGACGCTCACGTCCTTGAGGTTGTTGCCCCGCGCCCCGACGACGCGAAGGCTGCGCGCGGCCTCGCGCCGGTGGCGCCGCGCCGGCGCGGCGATCGACTTGCGCCCGGACAGGTACTGCCCGGTCAGCGAGGCGGGGTTGCGCTCGATCTCGGTCGGCGTGCCCTGCGCGACGACCTCGCCGCCGTGCTCGCCCGCGCCGGGCCCCATGTCCACCACGTGGTCGGCCGCGTGGATGGCCTCCTCGTCGTGCTCGACCACGATCACGGAGTTGCCGAGGTCGCGCAGGCGCTTGAGCGTGTCGATGAGCCGCGCGTTGTCGCGCTGGTGCAGCCCGATGGAGGGCTCGTCGAGGACGTACATCACGCCGGTGAGGCCGGAGCCGATCTGGCTCGCGAGGCGGATGCGCTGGGCCTCGCCGCCGGAGAGGGTGTCGGCCGAGCGCGTGAGCGAGAGGTAGTCGAGGCCCACGTCGTTCAGGAACCGGATCCGGTTGGCGATCTCGCGCAGGATCTTGTCGGCGATGGCCTGGCGGTTGCCCGGAAGCTGCAGGGTCTCGAAGAAGGGCTGCGCGTCCTTCAGGGGCATCGCCGAGACGTCCTGGATGGAGCGGCCGGCGACGCGGACGTGGCGCGCCTCCCGGCGAAGCCTCGCGCCGCCGCAGTCCGGGCAGGCGCGGTTGTTGAGGTACTTGGCGAGCTCCTCCTTCACGGCGGCGGAATCGGTCTCGCGGAAGCGGCGCTCGAGGTTCGGCAGGATCCCCTCGAAGGCGTGCTCCTTCACGGCGGAGCGGCCGCGCTCGCCCGGGTAGCGGAAGGCGATTCTCTCCTCGCCCGAGCCTTCCAGGACGACGGCCTGCGCGCGCTCGGGAAGCTCCTCGAAGGCGCTCTCCACGTCGAAGCCGTAGTGCTGGGCGAGCGAGACGAGCATCGAGAAGTAGAACTGGTTTCGCCGGTCCCAGCCCCGGATCGCGCCCCCGGCCAGGGACAGGTGCGGGAAGGCGACCACGCGCTTGGGATCGAAGTAGGTTACCTGTCCCAGCCCGTCGCACCGCGGGCATGCGCCCATCGGATTGTTGAAGGAGAAGAGCCGGGGCTCGAGCTCCGGAAGCGAGTAGCTGCACAGCGGGCAGGCGAACTTCGCGGAGAACAGGTGCTCGCGGCCGCCGTCCATCTCCACGGCGAGCGCGCGCCCGTCGGCGTGGCGAAGCGCGGTCTCGAAGGACTCCGCCAGTCGCTGCTTCGCGTCCGCCTGGACCTTGAGGCGATCCACGACGATCTCGACGGTGTGCTTGCGGTTGCGCTCGAGCTTGGGCAGGCGGTCGATCTCGTGCACCTCCCCGTTGATGCGAAGCCGCACGAAGCCCTGCGAGCGCAGCTCCTCGAAGAGCTCGGCCTGCTCGCCCTTGCGGGCGATGACCAGGGGGGCGAGCACCATGACGCGCGTGCCCTCGGGGAGGGCGAGCACGTGGTCCACCATCTGCGAGACGCTCTGGGAGGAAAGCGCCAGGCCGTGCTCGGGGCAGTGCGGCTCCCCCACGCGAGCGAAAAGCAGCCGCAGGTAGTCGTGGATCTCGGTGACGGTGCCCACGGTGGAGCGCGGGTTGTGCGAGGCCGCCTTCTGCTCGATCGAGATGGCGGGCGAGAGCCCCTCGATCAGGTCCACGTCCGGCTTCTCCATGAGCTGGAGGAACTGGCGCGCGTAGGCCGAGAGCGACTCCACGTAGCGCCGCTGTCCCTCGGCGTACAGGGTGTCGAAGGCCAGCGAGGACTTGCCCGAACCCGAAAGGCCGGTGATCACCACCAGCCGCTCGCGCGGGATGTCGAGGTTCACGTTCCTCAGGTTGTGGGTGCGGGCGCCGCGGATGCGGATGTGGTCCATGCAGGGTGTCGAGGCGTGCTGTCCTTGGGGTCCGCCGTCCCGGGCGCCGCCGGGGCGGTCCGGAAGGGCAATCTGCTAATATACCTGAGCGTTCTTTCCTCTTCGAATCCCCCCTGTGGCCCCATCTCCGGCCCGCATGAGCGCCCGGGAGCTCCGGGCGAGCTTTTCGCTCGCCTCGATCTTCGGGCTGCGCCTTTTCGGGATGTTCATCATCCTGCCCGTGTTCGCGCTCTACGCGGAGCGCCTGCCGGGCTGGAACCTCACGCTCGTGGGCATCGCCCTGGGCGCCTACGGGCTCACCCAGGCGATGCTCCAGATCCCCTTCGGCTGGGTCTCGGACCGCCTCGGCCGCAAGCCCGTGATGGTGGGGGGCCTCCTCGTCTTCGCGGTGGGCAGCGCCATCTGCGCCCTGGCCGTCGAACCCTGGGCGGTCATCCTGGGGCGCACGGTACAGGGCGCAGGCGCCATCTCGGGCGTGGCCATCGCCATGGCCGGCGACCTCACGCGGCCCAGCCAGCGGACCAAGGCGATGGCCATCATCGGCTCGACCATCGGCCTCGCGTTCGCCGGGTCGTTCGTGGCGGCGCCCTCGCTGCGCAACGCGGTCGGCGTGCCGGGAATCTTCGCCCTGACGGGTGTGCTCGCCCTGGCGGCCATCGCCGTGGTCCTGTGGGTCGTGCCCGACCCCCCGCCCCGGCGGCACGGAGAGGCGCGGGTGCCCTTCGCCGAGGTGCTGCGCAACCCGGAACTCGCGCGCCTCAACGTCGGCATCTTCGCGCTGCACGCGGTGCTGATGGCCCTCTTCATCGTCGTGCCGCTTTCCCTCGTGCGCGCGGGACTGCCCTCCGCGGAGCACTGGATCGCCTACCTGGGCGCCGTGGGCGTGGGTTTCCTCCTCATGCTTCCCTTCGTGGCCGTGCGGCGCATTGCCCGGCACGAGCGCGCCGTCTTCCTGGGCTCGGTGGCCCTGCTCGCGGCGGGCATCGCGGTGCTGGCGGTCTCGGCCGACCGCCTCCCGCACCTGGGCGCGGGCCTTGTCATCTTTTTCACCGCCTTCAACGTTCTAGAGGCGAAGCTGCCGGCGCTGGTCTCCAAGGCGGCGCCGCCCTCGGCGAAGGGCGCGGCCTCGGGCGTCTACTCCAGCGTCCAGTTCTTCGGCACGTTCGTCGGCGGGGCCGCGGGCGGCGCCATCGCGCAGCATTTCGGTCCCGTGGCAGTGCTGGCCGCATGCCTTGCGGTCACCGCCGTCTGGCTCGCGGCGGCCTGGCCGATGCAGGAACCCACCGAGCGCGAGCACGATCCGCGCGAGACCCACGAACCGCAGCCAACCAACCCCTGACACCCGGGAGAAACCATGGCATCAGTCAACAAAGTCATCCTCATCGGCAATCTCGGCCGCGACCCCGAGACGCGCTACATGCCCGACGGTGGCGCCGTCACCAACGTCTCGATCGCCACTACCGAGTCCTGGAAGGACAAGAACGGCGAGAAGCAGGAGAAGACCGAATGGCACCGGGTGGCCTTCTTCGGCAAGCTCGCGGAGATTGCCGGCGAGTACCTGAAGAAGGGCAGCCAGGTCTACGTCGAGGGGCGCCTGCAGACGCGCAAGTGGCAGGACAAGGACGGCCAGGACAAGTACACGACCGAGATCATCGCCGACCGCATGCAGATGCTGGGCTCGCGCCAGGGCATGGGCGGCGGCGATCGCGAGGCGGGCGGGGAGCGCGAGGGCGGCTCTCGTCCGGCGTCCAAGCCTGCCGGCGCAGGCGCCGGTGCCGGTGCCAAGCCGGCCGGCTCGAAGTTCGACGACTTCGAGGACGACATCCCGTTCTAGAAGGCGCCGCGGGGCCCGCCGAACCTGCCGGTAAAATGACGGTCCAACTGCCTTCCTTTCCAGGGACGCCGCCATGAAGCGCATCGTTCTCTTCCTCGTCACGAACCTCGCGGTCATGCTGGTCCTCACGGTCACGCTCAACGTGCTGGGCGTGAACCGCTTCCTGGCCGCCGACGGGCTCAACGTCGGGATGCTGGTCGTGTTCTCCGCGGTCGTGGGCTTCACGGGCGCTTTCATCTCGCTGCTCATGTCGAAGACCATGGCGAAGTTCTCGACCGGGGCGCAGGTGATCGACACGCCGAGAAGCGCCGACGAGCAGTGGCTGGTCGGCACCGTGCGCCGGCTCGCCGAGAAGGCGGGCATCGGAATGCCGGAGGTGGCCGTCTACGAGGGCGAGCCCAACGCGTTCGCCACCGGCGCCTTTCGCGACTCCTCCCTGGTGGCGGTCTCCACCGGGCTCCTGCACTCGATGACCAAGGAGGAGGTCGAGGCGGTCCTCGCCCACGAGGTGGCGCACGTGGCCAACGGGGACATGGTCACGCTCACCCTCATCCAGGGCGTGGTGAACACCTTCGTCGTGTTCATCGCGCGCGTGGTCGGCTACCTGGTGGACAAGGTGGTCTTCCGGACCGAGCGCGGCGTGGGCCCCGGCTACTACATCACGGTGGTCGTCTGCGAGATCGTCTTCGGCATCCTCGCCTCGGTCATCGTCGCCTGGTTCTCGCGGCAGCGCGAGTTCCGGGCCGACGCGGGCGCGGCGCATTTCATGGGCACGCCCAGGCCGATGGTCGCGGCGCTTCGCCGCCTGGGCGGCCTGGAGCCGGGCGAGCTTCCCAAGGCCTTCCAGTCCTCGGGCATCTCCGACAAGGCGGGGTTCATGGCCCTGTTCTCGACGCACCCGCCCCTCGAGGCGCGCATCGCCGCGCTCGAGTCGAGAGGTTGACGCTCGATCCACCCGCCGCGGGCAGGCCCGCGCGGCTTGCGCTCCTCGTCGCGATCACGGTCTTCGCGCACACGGCCTTCAACGGCAGCCGGGTCAGCGTTTCGCTCTATGCCCTGAGCCTGCAATCGAGCCCGCTCACCGTGGGCCTTCTCATCTCGCTCTACTCCGTCCTGCCGATGCTGCTTTCGGTGAGCGCCGGGCGGATGATCGACCGGGTGGGGACCTTCCGGCCCATCGTCGCGTCATCGGTGGTCCTGGCCGCCGGCGTGGGGCTCCCGGCGCTCGTGCCCGGCCTGCCGGCGCTCTACGCCGCCTGCACGGTGATCGGCGTCGCCTTCATGGTGTTCCACATCGCGATCCAGAACGCCGTGGCCTCGATCAGCGCCCCGGAGCAGCGCTCCGTCAACTACAGCTGGCTCGCGCTGGGGTTCTCCATCTCCGGCTTCCTCGGCCCGACGACGGCGGGGCTTGCCATCGACGGCGCCGGGCACCGCGCCGCGTTCGCCCTCCTTGCCGCGCCCGCACTCGTTCCCGCGCTCGTCCTCGCGTTCGCCAAGCCGCGGATGCCGCGCGCGCACCCCGGCTCCGTGCACGGCGGGCACCTGAAGGACCTGGTGGGCGATTCGGAGCTCAGGCGCGTCTTCGTGCTCACCGGGGTCCTCGCGATGGCGTGGGATCTCTTCTACTTCGTGATGCCCATCTACGGGACGTCGATCGGCCTGTCGGCCTCGACGATCGGCGGCATCCTCGGCTCCTTCGCCGCCGCGACCTTCGTGGTCCGGCTCGTCCTGCCCTGGCTCGCGCGCCGCTTGCCCGAGTGGGGCGTGGTGAGCGCCACGCTGTTCGTCGCGTGCGCGGCCTACGCGCTTTTCCCCCTCGTGCAGACCGTCCCGCTCATCGCCGCGATCGCCTTCCTGCTCGGCCTGGGGCTGGGTGCCTCGCAGCCGAGCATGATGTCCCTCATCCAGCGCTCCACCCCGCCCGGCCGCCTCGGCGAGTCGCTCGGGGTCCGGACCACGGTGATGAACGCGAGCCACACCGTCCTGCCGATCCTCTTCGGCGGCGTGGGCGCCGCGCTCGGCATGGGGCCGGCCTTCTGGGCCATGGCGTTGGTCCTGGGCGGGGCGGGGGAGTTCGCGAGGCGCCGCCACCGGCAGGGCTGAGCGCGCAGGGCGCACGAGCGCCTTTGGCGCGCCAAGTGCTTGTGTTAAAATGATTATTTTTCCAGACCCGATTTCGAGGCGAACCATGCCCATCTACGAGTACCGCTGCGCACGCTGCGGCCACCAGCAGGAATTCCTGCAGAAGCTGAGCGACCCCCCGCACACCCGCTGCACGAAGTGCGGCGAGGAGTCGTTCTCGAAGATGGTCACGGCCGCCGGCTTCCAGCTCAAGGGAAGCGGCTGGTATGCGACGGACTTCAAGGGGGGCGCCGCACCCGCGGCCAAGCCGGAGGGCGCCGCGGCCAAGCCGGAAGCCGCCGGCGCGAAGGACGGCGCCGCGCCCGCGTGCGGCTCGGGCGGCTGCCCGGCCTGCCAGTAGTGCCGAGTTGAACCTTCGCGGCCCGGGGCGATGCGCACGCGCGTGATGGCGACGCTCAGGCGTTACCTCATCGCGGGGCTCCTCGTCTGGATCCCGCTCGCGATCACCCTCTGGGTGCTCGCGCTCGTGGTCGAGCTCATGGACCAGTCGCTCCTCATCGTCCCGGCCCGGTTCCGCAGCGACGCCCTGCTGGGGTTCCACCTGCCGGGACTGGGCGCGATCCTCACGCTCCTCATCCTGCTCGCCACGGGCGCGATCGCGGCCAACTTCTTCGGCCGGCGCCTGCTCGCGTTCTGGGAATCGATGCTCGGGCGCATCCCGATCGTGCGCTCCATCTACGGCGGCGTGAAGCAGATCAGCGACACGCTCTTCTCACCGGACGGCAAGGCCTTCCGGCGCGCCGTGCTCGTGCGCTACCCGCATGCGGGCACGTGGACCGTCGCGCTCGTGACCGGCACTCCCCAGCACGAGGTGACCGACCACCTGGGCCACGAGCAGGTCTCGGTCTTCGTGCCCACGACGCCCAACATCACCGCCGGGTTCTTCCTCATCGTGCCGCGGTCGGACACGATCGAGCTCCAGATGAGCGTCGACCAGGCGCTCAAGTACATCATCTCCATGGGCGTGGCGGAGCCGCCGCGCCCGGGTTCGCGGCCCGAGAGTCCTCCCTCCGGGACCGACCCCAATCCGGTGCCGTCGCCGAAAACGTAGGCGGCGGCCGGGAGGGGGGCGAGGCGCGAGGCGCCCGCATCGAAAGGCTGGCCTCCCGCGCCCCTGCGCGCGGGAGCGACGAATCGAATCGCCCCGAAGCCCGGGGCAGCGAAGAGAAAATGCGAACCGAATACTGCGGACTTACCGATACCCGATTCCTGGGGCAAACCGTCACCCTCTTCGGCTGGGCGCACCGCCGCCGCGACCACGGGGGCGTCATCTTCATCGACCTGCGCGACCGCGAGGGGCTCGTCCAGGTCGTGAGCGATCCCGACCGCAAGGAGACCTTCGCCAACGCCGACCGCGTGCGCAACGAGTTCGTCCTGCGCGTGACGGGCGTGGTGCGCCGCCGGCCCGAGGGCACGGTGAATCCGGGCCTGAGGAGCGGCGAGATCGAGGTTCTCGCGCACGAGCTCGAGATCCTGAACCCCGCCGCCACGCCCCCGTTCATGATGGACGACGAGACGATCTCCGAGGAGGTGCGGCTGCGCTACCGCTACCTGGACCTGCGCCGCGAGCCGATGCAGAAGGCCCTCAAGATGCGCCACCGCACGGCGAAGGCGGTCCGCGACTACCTCGACGGGCACGGCTTCATCGACGTGGAGACGCCCTTCCTCTACAAGTCGACGCCGGAGGGCGCGCGCGAGTTCCTCGTGCCCTCGCGCATCCACGACGGGCAGTTCTACGCGCTGCCGCAGTCGCCCCAGCTCTTCAAGCAGCTCCTGATGATCGCGGGCTACGACCGCTACTACCAGGTCGTGAAGTGCTTCCGCGACGAGGACCTGCGCGCCGACCGCCAGCCGGAGTTCACCCAGGTCGACATCGAGACCTCGTTCCTCTCCGAGCGCGAGATCCAGGACCTCATGGAGGGGCTCGTCCGCCACGTCTTCAAGCAGGTCCTCGACGTGGACCTGCCCGCATTCCCGCGCCTGGCCTACGCCGAGGCGATGGCGAGGTTCGGCAGCGACAAGCCCGACCTGCGGGTGAAGCTCGAGCTCACCGAGCTCACGGACCTCATGAAGGGGGTCGACTTCAAGGTCTTCCGCCAGGCGGCGGAGCTTCCGGACGGCCGCGTGGCTGCGCTGCGCGTGCCCGGCGGCAACGCCGCGTTCACCAGGAAGGAGCTCGACGACCTGGCGCCCTTCGTGGCGATCTACGGCGCCAAGGGCCTCGCCTACATCCGCGTGAACGACCGCACGAAGCCGAACGAGGAGGGACTGCAATCCCCGATCGTGAAGTTCTTCAAGCCCGAGCAGCTCGCGGCCATCCTCGAGCGCACCGGCGCGCAGGACGGCGACGTGATCTTCTTCGGCGCCGACCGGAAGAAGGTCGTGAACGACGCGATGGGCGCGCTGCGCGTGAAGGTGGGCCACGAGAAGGGCCACGCCGAGGCCGGGTGGCGCCCCCTGTGGGTGGTCGACTTCCCCGCCTACGAGTACGACGAGGAGGGCAAGCGCTGGCTCGCCGCGCACCACCCCTTCACGAGCCCCAAGGACGAGCACGTGGCGCTCATGGACACCGATCCGGGCAAGGTGCTCGCGAAGGCCTACGACATCGCGCTCAACGGCTGGGAGATCGGCGGCGGCTCCGTGCGGATCCACCGCGCCGAGATCCAGGCGAAGCAGTTCAAGACCCTGGGCATCTCCGACGAGGACGCGCGCGCCAAGTTCGGGTTCCTGCTCGACGCCCTGTCCTACGGCGCGCCGCCCCACGGCGGCATCGCCTTCGGCTTCGACCGGATGGTGGCGATGATGGCGGGCGTGGACCAGATCCGCGACGTGATCGCCTTCCCGAAGACGCAGCGCGGCCAGGACCTCATGGTCGAGACGCCCAGCGCGGTGACGGAGCGGCAGCTACGCGACCTGCACATCCGCCTGCGCAGCGCGGCGCCCGGCTCATGACGATCGCGCTGATC
The DNA here is from genome assembly GCA_044230355.1 of Usitatibacteraceae bacterium. GTDB lineage: Bacteria > Pseudomonadota > Gammaproteobacteria > Burkholderiales > Usitatibacteraceae > FEB-7. The sequence goes on from JBGARD010000025.1 coordinate 22,390, forward strand.
GCGCACGGGGGCGCCGGCAAGTGGCGTCCGGGCTCCGACGACGACGCGATGGCGGGGCTGCGCGGCGCGGTCGAGGCGGGGCGCGAGATCCTGGCCGCCGGCGGCAGCGCCCTCGACGCCGTGTGCGCCACGGTGGTCCTGCTCGAGGACAACCCGATCTTCAACGCCGGCACCGGGGCGGTCCTCAATTTCGACGGCTTCTGCGAGCTCGATGCCTGCGTGATGGAAAGCCGCGATGCGCGCGTGGGGGCGGTCTCGGGGCTGCAGCGCGTGAGGAACCCGGTGCTCGTCGCCCGCAAGGTGATGGAGGAGACGGACCACGTCATGCTCACGGGCGAGGGCGCGCAGCGCTTCGCCCGGGTGATGGGATTCCCCGACCACGACCCGGTGACGCCCGAGCGCCGCGCGGACTGGTTCGACAAGAGGAACCGCATCGACGAGGTGCTGGGGGCGCGCGCGCTCAAGATGCGCCGCTTCCTGAAGGAGCACCCGGAATACGCGGGGGGCACCGTCGGCGCGGCCGCGGTGGACGCGAGCGGCGTGCTGGCCGCGGCCACCTCCACCGGCGGCGTCACGCTGAAGATGGTCGGCCGCGTGGGCGACTCGCCCGTGCCGGGCGCCGGGAACTACGCCTGCGCGCGCGTCGCGGCCTCGGCCACCGGCACCGGCGAGTACGTGCTGCGCTCGCTCGCCACGCGCGCAATCGCCGAGCGCGTCGAGCAGGGAGCGGGCCTCGATGAGGCGGTGGCGGCCGTCCTCGCCCGGCTGGGCGCGGACTACGACGCCGACGTGGGGCTCATCGCCGTCGGCGATGCCGGCACCCCCGTGGCCATGCACCGCACCCGCGACATGCCGCACGCCTTCTTCTCGGGCGACTCGACCGTGTCCGCGCGCATGCGGGTCTAGGGGCGTGGCGAAGCGGCACAAGATCCCCGTCTCGACGCTCGTCGTCATCTACACGCCGGAGCTCGAGGTGCTGCTCATCGAGCGCGCCGACCGCCCGGGTTTCTGGCAGAGCGTCACGGGAAGCCAGGATCCCGGCGAGACCCTCGGGCAGACGGCGGCGCGCGAGGTGCGCGAGGAGACGGGCATCGACTGCGGGCGTTACGCCCTCGCCGACTGGCGCGTCAGCAACGTCTACGAGATCTTCGCCATCTGGCGGCACCGGTACGAGCCGGGCGTCACCCACAACACCGAGCACGTCTTCGGCCTGCGGCTTCCCGGGCGCGTCGACGTGAGGCTCGCCCCGAAGGAGCACCTTCGCTTCCGGTGGCTGCCCTGGCGGGAAGCGGCCGAGGAGGTGTTCTCCTGGAGCAACCGGCAGGCGATACTGATGCTTCCGCAAAAGGACGCCGATCCCGGCGCCAAGTCGCCATGAAGACCGGGGCAGAGCCGGCTCTCACCGTCGTCACCTACAACATCCACAAGGGGTTCTCGGCGCTCAACGGCCGCCTCGTGGTGCACGAGATCCGCGAGCGCCTGCGTTCGCTCTCCCCGGACGTCGTGTTCCTCCAGGAGGTGCAGGGCGCGCACAGCCGGCACTCGCGCCGCCATCTCGCCTGGCCCGAGGCGGCGCAGCACGAGTTCCTGGCTCACGAGGGCGAGCACTCCGCCTACGGCATGAACGCGGAGTACCGGGACGGCCACCACGGCAACGCGATCGTGAGCCGCTACCCGATCCTCAAGTCGGAGAACCTGGACATCTCCCACCATGCGCTCGAGTGCCGGGGCCTCCTGCATTGCGAGATGGCGGTGCCGGGCTGGGACGAGCCCCTGCACTGCATCAACGTCCACCTCGGGCTGTGGGCGAGGAGCCGGCGCTTCCAGCTCGAGTGGCTCTGCGAGCGCATCCGCGAATCGGTGCCGGAGGGCGCTCCCCTGGTCGTGGCCGGCGACTTCAACGACTGGCGCGGAACGGCGAGCAAGCTGCTCGGCAGCGAGCTGGGCCTCGCGGAAGCCTTCAAGAGCGTCAGCGGGCGCCACGCGAGGAGCTTCCCGGCCCGGCTGCCCATGCTCACGCTCGACCGGATCTACGTGCGCGGCCTGAAGGTGGGGGCCACCGAGCGGCTCTCGGAGGGCCTCTGGTCGCGCCTGTCCGACCACGCGGCCCTCGCCGCGAGGCTCTCGCGCTGACGGACGGGCGGGAGATACGTGAGGCCGGTCGCCGGCAATCGAGTGACGCTCCTGCGCAACGGGGCGGAGTTCTTTCCCGCGCTGGTATCCGCGATCGACGCGGCGTCCGAGGACGTCCGGCTGGAGACCTACATCTTCGCCGACGACGCCGTCGGCCGGGCCGTAGGCGAGGCACTCAAGCGGGCCGCGCGCCGCGGCGTGCGCGTGCGGCTCATGGTCGACGGCTTCGGATCCCGCGAGCTGCCGCCCGAGTTCGTCGCCGAACTGCGGATCGCGGGCGTGGTCGTGCAGCGCTTCCGGCCCGAGCGGGGCCTGCCCTCCTTCCGGCGCAGCCGGTTGCGGCGGCTGCACCGCAAGATCGCGCTGGTCGACGCCCGCGTGGGGTTCGTGGGCGGCATCAACATCCTGGACGACCATTCCGGGCACGGACGGCCGGCGCCGCGCTACGACTACGCGGTGCGCCTGGAGGGGCCGATCCTGGGCGAGATCTATCCGGTGGTGCACCGCCTGTGGTGGCTGGTCGCTGCGCTCTCGGGCAAGGAGCGCCAGCCCGGCTTCGCGCCCCCGGACGTGCATCCCGGCCCGGCGGGCGACACGACCGCGGCCTTCGTGCACCGCGACAACTTCCGGCACCGCCACGACATCGAGGCCATGTACCTCGAGGCGATCGGCGCCGCGCGCCGCGAGATCCTGGTGGCTTGCGCCTACTTCATGCCGGGCTGGCGCGTGCGCCACGCGCTCATGGAGGCGGCCGCCCGCGGCGTGCGCATCGCGATCGTCGTGCAGGGATGGTCGGACCACCGCGTCTTCCAGAGCGCGAGCCGGGTCCTCTACGGCGCGCTCCTCGACCACGGCATCGAGATCTACGAGTACGGCAGGAGCGAGCTGCACGCAAAGGCCGCGGTCGTGGACGGCCGCTGGGCCACGGTGGGCTCCTCCAACCTGGACCCCTTCAGCCTCTTCCTCGCGCGCGAGGCCAACGTCGCCGTCTTCAGCGAGTCGTTCGCGAGGCAGGTGCGCGAGTCGATCGACCGCGAGATCCACCACGGGGCGCAGGCGGTGCCGCGCCTGCTGTGGAAGCGGCGGGCCTGGACCGGGCGCCTCGCCGGCTGGCTCGCCTACGGCTGCGCCCGGCTGGCGATGGGCATCGCCGGCATCGGGCGGCGCTGGTTCTGAAGGAGGGCCCGGCCTAGCGGTGGACGGCGCGGTTGGCCGAGGCGCCGCGAATGAGCGTGCCCACGCCCTCGGCGGTGAGCACCTCCAGCAGCAGGGCGTGCGAGACCCGCCCGTCGATGATGTGCGCCGTCTTCACGCCGTTCTTCACGGCGTCCAGCGCGCACTCCACCTTCGGGAGCATGCCGCCGGAGATCGTGCCGTCGTCGATGAGCTCGTTCACCTTCTTGGCGTTGAGCCCGGTGATGACCTTGCCCGACTTGTCGAGCACGCCGGTGGTGTTGGTGAGCAGGATGAGCTTCTCGGCCTGGAGCGTGACGGCGAGCTTTCCGGCCGCGACGTCGGCATTGATGTTGTAGGCCGTGCCCTTCTCGTCGGCCCCGATGGGCGCGATGACGGGGATGAAATCGCGCTCGTCGAGGAGCTGGATGATCTCCGGGTCGATCTTCACGACCTCGCCCACGAGCCCCACGTCGATCTTCTTCTTCTTGTCGTCCTTGCTGGCGACCTTGAGCTTGCGGGCGTGGATGAAGTGGCCGTCCTTGCCGGTCAGCCCCACGGCCTTGCCGCCGGCCTTGTTGATGAGCGTGACGATCTCCTGGTTGATGAGTCCGCCCAGGACCATCTCGACCACGTCGAGGGTCTCCTCGTCCGTGACCCGCATGCCCTGGATGAACTCGCTCTGCTTGCCGAGCTTCTGCAGGAGCGCGCCGATCTGCGGGCCGGCCCCGTGGACCACCACGGGGTTCATGCCGATCAGCTTCAGCAGGACGATGTCCTCGGCGAAGTCCTCCTGCAGCGCGATGTCGGTCATCGCGTTGCCGCCGTACTTGATGACGATGGTCTTGTCGTAGAAACGCTGGATGTAGGGCAGTGCTTCGACGAGCACTTCGGCCTTTTGCGCGGAGGATAGCTTGGGGGGCATGTCGGGAGGGCGGCTCGGGGAGGGCGGTGGGAGTGGCCGCTATTGTAGGCGGCGCATCCGCAAGTAAAAAGGGGGCCGGTGGCAAGGCGGCCCGGGGCGGATGCTATGATTGCCCGCCTTTCCGGGGCGTTTTCGAGCGCCCCCCAGCCCGGGAGAAGACCATGAATTCGAAGCGAGCCCTGATCCGTTCGGCCCTGGCCGGCGTGATCGCGATCGGCCTCGGCCAGCCGCAGGCGGCCACCGCCCAGGACGGCCAGCCGGCCGCCGGCAAGGAAAAGTGCTACGGAATCGCCAAGGCGGGCCAGAACGACTGCGGCACCGCGACCCACGCCTGCGCCGGGCTTGCCAAGAAGGACAACGCCGCCGACGAGTGGAAATACGTGCCGAAGGGCACCTGCGCCAAGCTCGGCGGCAAGCTGAAGCCCCCGGGCCGCAAGTAGCACGCTCCGTGGCCGCGCGCCACCCCGCACGCGCGCCCGACCCCGCGAGAGCTGGCATCGGCCTGCGCACGCCGCACTTCGAGGCGCTGGCAGCCCTCCGGCCGCCGCTCTCCTTCATCGAGGTCCACAGCGAGAACTACTTCGCCGACGGCGGCCCCGCGCTCGCCTGGCTGGAGCGCTTCCGGGCCGACTACGCGGTGAGCCTGCACGGCGTGGGGATGTCGCTCGGCTCGGCCGATTCCCTGGACCGCGGGCACCTCGCGCGCCTGGCCCGCCTCGCCGGGCGCATCGAGCCCGCGCTCGTCTCGGAGCACCTTTGCTGGTCGAGCGTCGGCGGCGTGCACCTGGGCGAGCTGCTGCCGCTGCCCTGCACGGAGGAGGCGCTGGCGCACGTCTGCGACCGCGTGAGCGCGGTGCAGGAAGCGCTCGGGCGCCGCATCCTCGTGGAGAACGTCTCCGCCTACGTGCGCTTCGCGGCCTCCACCATCCCGGAAGGCGAGTTCGTCGCCGAGGTGGCGCGGCGCACCGGCTGCGGCGTCCTTCTCGACCTGAACAACGCGTGGGTGAACGCGGTCAACCACGACACCGACGTAAGGGCTTTCCTCGAGGCCATCGATCCGGCCAGCGTCGGCGAGATCCACCTCGCCGGCTACGAGGCCACGCCGGACGGGCTCGTCGACACGCACGGCGCCCCCGTTTGCGCGGAAGTGTGGGCGCTCTACGAGGAGACGATCGGCCGCCTGGGGCCGGTGCCGACGCTCGTGGAATGGGACACGGACATCCCGGCGCTCGAGGCCCTGCTCGCCGAGGCGGGCCGCGCGGACGCCATCCTCGCAAGGGCCCGGGTCCCGGGGCGTGCCGCGGCATGAGCGGCACCCCGGCACTCGGCCGCCTGCAGGAAGCGTTCGCCGCTGCCGTCGCCGGCAGCGGTGGCGAGGGCGAGGCCTTCGCGCCCCATCTCGCGGGCGAGCCTTCCCTGGCGCGGCGCCGCCTGGGCATCTATCGCCGCGCGATCGAGTCGAACCTGCGCCGTGCCCTGCGCTGCGCCTATCCCGTGCTCGCGCGGCTCGTCGGCGACGGGTTCTTCGACGAGGCGGCGCGGCAATTCGGGCACGCCTCGCCTCCGGATGGCGCCGACCTCAACCGCTACGGCGCCGGCTTTCCCGGATTCCTCGCGGCCTACGGGCCCGCGGCGGGCCTGCCGTGGCTCGCCGACGTCGCGCGGCTCGAGTGGGCGTGGCACGAGTCGCTCATGGCCGCGGATTCGCCGGTCCTGGATTTCGAGGCGCTCTCGCGCGTGCCGGAGACCGGGCAGCCGGCGCTGCGGTTCGAATTGCACGCGAGCGTCCGGCTCGTGCGCTCCTCCTGGCCCGTGCTCGCGATCTGGGAGGCGAACCAGCCGGAACGCGACGGCCGGGCCGAGCGCGAGGACGGCGCCGACGACGTGCTCGTGTGGCGCGAGGCGCTGCGCGTGCGCATGGCTCTCGTCGAGCCTCGCGAGGCGGACTTCGTGGCGAACCTCCTGCGGGGAGCCGACCTCGAGGCGGCCGCCGCCGGCCTTCAGGGATGGGATTTCGCACCGGCTCTCGGCCGGCTCGCCGCCCGCGGGCTGCTCGCGGGGTTTTCCCGCGGCAACCCCGACACGCCCTAGCGCGGCGCCAGCGCGTTAACCACGTCGGCCGCGATTCGCCAGCCTTCGGGCTCGCGCCGCCATATCCGCACGAAGTGCCCCGCCGTGGGCCCGCCCGCGGGGCCGTAGCGGCCCGTCGCGTAACCCAGGTCCCCGGAGCGGCTCGTCTCGTGGGTCTCGAGGTGCCAGGCCGTGCGCCCCTCGCCGGCGGCCGGCGAGGCGAGGACGGCGCCGCGCCCGAGGAAGGGTGGAAGGCCTTCGCGGTACAGGCGAGCAGTCGCGGAGGCGAGATCGGCATAGGCGGACGCGTCGCCTCGCTCCGCGGCGAGACGGGCGAAGCGCGACTCCGCCTGCGCGATCGTCCCGGCCTCGCCGGGCCCCGGCGAAGGGGTCGGCCGCGCCTCGAGGGGCGCGTCCCACAAGGCCGGGCCCGGGTGCGAGATCCCCAGGTCGACGCGGACCCGCCACGGCCCGCCGGCCTCGCGCCTCCACACCGACACGAACTGGCCATGGCGCGGGGGCGCGGCCGGGTCGGTCCGGCTGGTGATCGTCGATGGCCCGGTGGAAAGGCCCAGCTCGCCCGACGCCGCCACCTCCACGAACACCGGCCGCCAGGCGAGGTCGATGGGCGGCTGCGGCCGGGAGGCGATCAGCGCGGGGCCGTTCACCGGGCCGTCGCGAAAGAGCGTGGCGTCCGGCGCGAGCCAGGCCAGGAAGGCCGCGCGCATGCCCTCGCGCAGCGACTGGGCCGCGAAGGCGGTCTCCGCGGCGGCGAGGGAGGCGGGAGCGTCGGGGGCAGGGGAGGTCGCCGTCATGGCCGTGCAGCCCGCCAGGGCGGACGCGAGGAGGATGGAAAAGCGCTTCATGGCGCGATTGTGGCGGCGGTCGCGCGGGCTGCGGTTACGGGCGGTAGTCCCTGCGTGACCGGACCTTTCCGCGCTAGAGCACGTAGCGCGACAGGTCCTCGCTCTTCGCGAGCCCCCCGAGCCGCTCGTCGACGTAGGCCGCGTCGATCCGCACCTCGCGCGCGCCGCGCCCGGCGTCGAAGGAGATCTCCTCGAGGAGCTTCTCCATTACCGTGTGCAGGCGCCGCGCGCCGATGTTCTCCGTGCGCTCGTTCACCGAGAAGGCGATCTCGGCGATCCGGCGGACCGCGTCCGGCGTGAAGGCGAGCGCGACCTCCTCGGTGGCGAGGAGCGCCTCGTACTGGCGCGTGAGGCACGCGTCGGTCGCGGTGAGGATGCGCTCGAAGTCCTCCACCGACAGGCTCGAGAGTTCCACGCGGATGGGCAGGCGCCCCTGCAGCTCGGGGATCAGGTCCGAGGGCCGGGCGAGGTGGAAGGCGCCGCTCGCGATGAAGAGGATGTGGTCGGTGCGCAGCACGCCGTACTTGGTCGTGACCGCGGTTCCCTCCACGAGCGGCAGGAGGTCGCGCTGCACCCCCTGGCGCGACACGTCGGCGCCGCCGGTCTCGCCGCGGCTCGCGATCTTGTCGATCTCGTCGAGGAAGACGATGCCGCTGTGCTCCACGGCGCGCATCGCGATCACGCGGATCTCCTCCTCGTTCACGAGCTTGCCGGCCTCCTCGTCGGTGACCAGGCGAAGCGCCTCCCGGATCGCGAGCTTGCGGGTGCGGCGCCGGCCGCCTCCCAGGTTCGCGAACATCCCCTGCAGCTGCTGCGTGAGTTCCTCCATGCCGGGCGGGGCCATGATCTCCATGGCCGCCGCGCCCTGCGAGACCTCGATCTCGATTTCCTTGTCGTCGAGCTTGCCCTCGCGGAGCATCTTGCGGAACCGCTGCCTCGTGGAGCCCGCCTCGGCGCCCTCGGAGGGGGGCACGCCGGGAAGGAGGGCGTCGAGGATGCGCTCCTCGGCGGCGTCCTCGGCCCGCGGGCGCACCTTGTTCATCTCCTGCTCGCGCGTGGACTTCACCGCCATCTCGGCGAGGTCGCGGATGATCGTGTCGACGTCGCGCCCGACGTAGCCCACCTCCGTGAACTTCGTCGCCTCGACCTTCACGAAGGGGGCGTTCGCGAGCCGCGCAAGGCGCCGCGCGATCTCGGTCTTGCCCACGCCCGTGGGGCCGATCATGAGGATGTTCTTGGGGGTGATCTCGCCGCGCAGCGGCTCGGGCACCTGCGAGCGGCGCCAGCGGTTGCGCAGGGCGATGGCGACGGCCTTCTTGGCGGCGTTCTGGCCGACGATGTGCTTGTCGAGCTCGTGGACGATCTCCTGCGGCGTCATCATGGGCGCGGCCTGCGGGGCGGTGGGAGCCATGGGCGCGGGGAAGGCGGCGGCCCTACAGCGTTTCCACCACGTGGTTCTGGTTCGTGTAGATGCAGATGTCGCCCGCGATCTCGAGCGACTTCTTCACGATGTCGGCGGGGGCGAGGTCGGTGTTGTCGAGCAGCGCGATCGCCGCGGCCTGCGCGTAGGAGCCGCCGCTTCCCATCGCCACGATGCCGCGCTCGGGCTCCAGGACGTCCCCGGTGCCGGTGATGAGGAGCGAGGCCTCGCGGTCGGCCACGGCGAGCATCGCCTCCAGGCGGCGCAGCATCCGGTCGGTGCGCCAGTCCTTCGCCAGCTCCACCGCCGACCGGAGCAGGTTGCCCTGGTGCTTCTCGAGCTTCGACTCGAAGCGCTCGAAGAGGGTGAACGCGTCGGCCGTGGCGCCGGCGAAGCCGGCGAGGATGCTGTCGTTGTAGAGGCGGCGGACCTTCCTCGCGGTGGCCTTCACCACGACGCTGCCGAGCGTCACCTGCCCGTCGCCGCCCATGGCGACCTGGCCGCCCCGACGCACGCTGACGATGGTGGTGCCGTGGAAAGACTCTTCGGCCATGGGGCGCCTAGTTCGCCTTCCGGCGGATGAGGATCGCGTGGCGATTGAACCCGAAGGCCTCGAGCAGCGCCGCGTTCAATTCCGAAAGATTCGACAGGATTACCCGCTTGCCCGCGAGCTGGATCGCCTTCACCACCTCGAAGAACTGGGCCCCCGCGGCGAAATCGATGCGCAGGACCTTGCTCATGTCGACGGCGATCTCCGTGCCCGAGGCCGCGTGCGCGGCGAGGTCGGCGAACTGGTTCTGGCTCGCGGTGGAGACGACGCCCTTCATCGCGAAGCCCGCCGCGGCCTGGTCGGGCGCCGGGGCGGGCGCGGCCGGGGCGCGGGTGGCGGCCTGCGCCACGGTGTTCACGTAGACCTCCCAGTTGGGGGGCGACATCTCGAAGGCGACGGCGTACTCGAGCCCCAGCTCCTCGTAGGGCTCGCTCTTGCCCTCGACCACGTACAGCTCGAACAGAAGCAGCCAGAAGCTGCGAATCACCTCGGAGGCGCGCTCGTTGAAGGCCGCCCGGAGCACCTTCTCCAGGACATCGGAGTTGTTGACCCACATGGGCACGGCCGCGCGGCGCAGGCGCCGCAGCGCCGCCGCGAGGAGGGCGGCCTCGGAGGCCGTGATGGCGGTGATCTTGGCGAAGTCGATGCGGACCGTCCCCATCGATTCGGCGAACGAGACCAGCTTCTCGATCTCGGGGGCGAGCTCGCCCAGGGTGTTGGGCTTGAGCGCGAAGAAATCCTTGCGCTCGCGGCTCTGGGCGCGCCGGGGATCCAGGGCGGCCTCGTTGCCGCCGGCCCAGGCCGGGGGGGACTGCTCGAAGCGGACCGTGTACAGAAGCGAGAGTGCCTCGTACTCGGCTCGGTTCTGGGTGACCTCGAAGAGGTCGAACAGCATCAGCCAGGGCTGCTTGTTCGTCCGGCTCGCGGGATCGCGCGTGAGGCCCTTGAGGATCGCCTCGGCGGGCCCCGGCATGTTGGCGGCGTAGAGGATCGCGGCCTCCTGCGCCGGCGGCAGCGGGGCGGAGTGGTACTCCTCGCTGCCGATCCGGCCCGGCGCGCGCGGTGCGGGTCTGGGGGAGCCGGCGGGGGGCGCGCCTGCGGCGGTCAGGGCCACGTTCGCTTCGCTCCTCAGGGCTTGGCCGCGGCCGCGTTGGTGAGCCGGTAGTAGACCACGTCGTTCTCGAGGACCGCGAGGCGGCCCGCGATCACGACGGGCTCGAAGGTGAAGTCGATCGGCGCGTCGGCGATCACCTCCACCAGGGATTCCGGCCCGCCGGTCAGGCAGAACGAGCAATGGGGCGGATAGGCCGACAGCAGGAAGCGCTTCTGCTTCTTCGCCTGGTCGAGGGGCATCATGAAGCCGTAGAGCTTCACCTGCTGCTTGTCGAGCTGCTTGACCTCCTTCGGGAAGGACGGGCCGAACTTCTTGTCGGCCTTCTGCACGGTCTTCGCCGACTGCAGGAGCTGCCACGGGACCGTGCCGGCGGGTGCGGGATCGCCCCCGATCCAGAAACCGCCCTGCGCGGGCGATTTCGCCGGGTCCTGCGGCTGGACGGCCCACGCGCCCGTGACCGCGAGCGCGGCGGCGAAGGCGATGAGGGTGCGTCGAGCGGTTCCGGTGGTGGCCATGGGAGTATCCAGATTACCGTTTCGCGAGCAGGCTGGCCGGGTCGCTGGCATAAGCCTGCAGCGCGGGCACGAGGCAGGTGAGCGCCCCGATTCCGAGCACCGCCAGGACCAGATACGCCTCGCCCGCCACCCAGGCGAGACCCGTGAGCGGCCAGGATCCGGAGGCCGCGAGCCATAGCCCCAGCGCGTGCGCGGCGCCGTGTCCTAGAGCAAGTCCCAGTATAGCGCCCGCCATGAGGAGCGTCACGCCTTCGGCCAGCGTGAGCGCCGCCAGGGAAGCCGGGCTCGCCCCGAGGGTCCGGAGCAGGGCCAGGTCGTACCGCCGCTCCTGCAGCGCCGAGGAGAGCGCGGCGAAGAGCGAGAGCGCGGCGCTCGCCATGAGCACCACGGCGAACCACTGCAGGGTCTGCACGCCGACGCCCGCGAGGTCGAGCAGGCGCGCGCTCTCGTAGGCCGGCGAGGCGGCCTGCATCGCCGTGCCCGCGTTGACGGCGCGCGGAAGCATCGCGGCGGCGAGCGGCGTGCGGTAGCGGATGAGGAGCGCGGTGATCTCCTTGCGTGCCGGGGCGTGTTCCTCGTGGACGTGCCAGACGCTCTCGACGGAGGTGAGGACCAGGCGGTCGGCCACGGTGCCGGCGGGCGCGAGGATCCCGACCACCCGGTAGGGATGGTCGCCGTGCGCCGGGCCGGAGGCCGCGAGCCCGTGCGCGCCGGTGAGCGGCGCGCCGAGGGCGAGCCCCTGGCGCCGGGCGACCTCCGCGCCCACGACGGCCTCCATCTCGGCCTCGAACATGCGGCCCTGGGCGAGCTTCGCGTCGTGCAGCGCGAGGAAGGAGGCGTCGGTGCCCACGATGCGGTGGCCGCGGAACGAGTCGCCGAGGGCGAGCGGGGTCGCGGAGGCCACCATCGGGTTCGTCGCGATGGCGCGCGACTCGTCGAGGCCGATGTTGCCGGTGGGCACGTCGGCGTGGAAGACGGTGGAGAGGATGAGCTGGAGCGGGCTGCCCTTGGCGCCGACCACGAGGTCGACCGCCCTCGCGTCGCGGGTGAGGCGCTCCTCGGCCTGGTGGGTCACGAGGAGCAGGAAGGCGATCGTGGCCACGCCGAGGGCCAGCATGGCGACGTTGAGCGCGGTGGCGAGCGGACGGCTCGCGAGGTAGGCCAGGGCGAGGCGCGCGATCCTCACAGCTCGAGCCTCCGGGCGAAGCGGCCGCGGATGCGGTTGTCGTGCGTGGCCACCAGGAGCGTGGCGCCGCACGCGGCGGCCTGGTCGAGGAGGAGCGCCAGGGCCTTCTCGCAGTTGGCGTCGTCGAGCGCCGAAGTGGGCTCGTCGGCGAGGATGAGCGCCGGCCGGTTCACCACGGCGCGCGCAATGGCCACGCGCTGCGCCTCCCCGACGGAGATGTCGCGCGCGCGGGCGCCGGCGAGCGTGGCGACGGCGAGGCTCGCCAGGACCTCGTCGATGCGGGAGTCGTCGACCGGGCTGCCCGCCAGGCGCTGCGCGAGCCGCAGGTTCTCGCGCACGGAGACCACCCCGATGAGGTGCAGCGTCTGCAGGACCAGGCCCACCTTGCGGGCGCGGAAGGCGTCGCGCGCGGACGGGGAGAGGCGCGTGATCTCCTCGCCCGCGACCCGCAGGGTTCCCGCGGTGGGAGTGGCGAGCCCCGCGATCACGTTGAGGAGCGTGGTCTTGCCGCTGCCCGAGGGGCCCAGCACGAGGCTCGACTCGCCCTTGCCCACGTCCCACGAGGGTACGTCGAGGACGGTGCGTCCGGCGTACTCGTGGCGCAGGCTGCGGATCTCGAGCATGCCTTCGCTCAGGCCACGCAGTAAGCGAGGCCCTCCTCGAACAGTCGGCGCGGGATCCGGCGCCCGATGAACACCATCACGCTCTCGCGCGCCTCGCCCGGCGCCCAGGGCTTGCCGGGCGTGCCGCCCATGAGCATGTGCACGCCCTGGAAGATCATCCGCCGGGGGTCGCCCTGGATGTTGAGGATGCCCTTGTAGCGCAGCAGGTCCTCGCCGTAGTTCTGCACCATGAGCGACAGGAAGGTCTCGATCTTCTCCATCTGCAGGGGGCGCGGGTCCTTCCAGACGAAGCTCTTCACGTCGTCGTCGTGGTGGTGGTGGCCTTCCTCGAGGAAGGCGGGGTCGATCTCGAGGGCGGCGCTCAGGTTGAAGCCGCGGATGTCGAGGATCTCCCGGATGTCGGCCTCGCCGAAGTGGACCTTCTTCTGGTGCGCGCGCGGGTTCATGTCGCGCAGGCGGGCCATGAGGTCGGCGAGCTCTGCCTCGGCGACGAGGTCGGTCTTGGACAGGAGGATGCGGTCGGCGAAGCCCACCTGGGCGCGCGCCTCGTCGTGCTCGTCCAGCTGGCGCTGCCCGTGCTTCGCGTCCACCACGGTGATCACCGCATCGAGCAGGAACTCGCCGGCGATGCCCTCGTCCATGAAGAAGGTCTGCGCGACCGGGCCGGGGTTGGCGAGGCCCGTGGTCTCGATCACCACGCGGTCGAACCTGAGCGCGCCCTGCCGGCGCTTCTTCCCCAGGTCGCCGAGGATGCGCACGAGGTCGCCGCGGACGGTGCAGCACAGGCACCCGTTGTTCATCTCCACGATCTGCTCCTCGCGGTCCTCGACGAGGATCTCGTTGTCCACGCCCGTCTCGCCGAACTCGTTCTCGATCACCGCGATCCTCTCGCCGTGCTTCTCGGTGAGGATGCGGTTGAGGAGCGTGGTCTTCCCGGCGCCGAGGAAGCCGGTGAGGATGGTGACGGGAATCAGGTCCTTCTCGGGGTTCGGGACGGCGGCCATGCGCTACCTCTCGGCGGGGACGTGAACGAAAGAATCCAAGCTGTGGGCGACGAACGATTCTTCAAGGTCCCGGACGATGAACACGAGCCGCGTGCGCCGGTCGGCGTCGGGCCACTGCGGCAGCCGGGCCGGGGGGTAGAGCGTGTGCTGGACCGCGTGCACGGCGACGGGGCCCTCGCCGCCGGCGCAATTCACGAGGCCCTTCACGCGCAGGATGCGTTCCCCGGCGAGCTCGAGCAGCGTCGCGAGGGAGTCCTCGAAGGCGGGCCAGTCGACCGGTGCCTCGGCGAACCAGGCGAAGGCGCGGACGCGGGGGTCGTGCCTTGCGCCCGGCGGGTCGCCCACGCGGCGGTAGGCGCCCGCGTTGAGCCACGACAGGGCGCTGCCGAGCCGCCCCGCGCCCTGGTACAGGCCGGTGTCCAGCAGGCGCGCGGGATCGGCGTCGCCGTTCGCGCTTCGGATGCGCAAGGCCCCGGGGTTGAGCGCGGCCAGCCGCTCCTCCAGGGCCACGAGCTGCCCCTCGGTCGCGAGATCCGACTTGGTGATGACCAGGCGGTCGGCCACCGCCGCCTGCTTCACCGCCTCCGGGTGGGCGTCCAGCTGCGCGAGGCCGTGGGTGCCGTCCACCGTCGCCACGATGCCGGAGAGGGAGTAGCGGGCAGCCACCAGGGGCAGCTCGATGAGCGTGCGCGCGAGCGGCGCGGGATCGGCCAGGCCCGTGGTCTCGATGATGGCGCGGCGGAAGTCGGGGACCTCGCCCGCCGCCCGCTTGAAGTACAGCTCGCGCATGGCCTGCACGAGGTCGCCCGCCACCTGGCAGCAGACGCAGCCGCTCGGCAGCAGGACGATGTTCTCCGAGGCCGTCCGCACCAGCGCGTGGTCTATCGCCACCGGCCCGAACTCGTTCACGATCACCGCGCAATCGCCGGCGGCCGGGTGCGCCACGAGGCGGTTGAGCAGCGTCGTCTTGCCGCTGCCCAGGAAGCCGGTGAGCAGCGTCACGGGCGTGACGGAAGTGGCGGTCACGGCTGTCGTTGCCGGGGCTATTGGCAGGCGGCGCAAAGGCCCTGCACGGTGAGCTCCACCTTCTGCGGCACGAACCCGCGCGGCAGCTTCACGCGCGCAGGCACCGCCACGCCCTCCAGGCAGACGGTCCTGCCGCAGCGCGAGCAGGTGAAGTGCGCGTGCGGCCCGTGCGCCGGGTCGCGGCTCGCGCGGAAGCGCCAGGTGCGGTCCTCGCCTGGAATTCGGTGCGCGAGCCCCAGGGCCACGAGCCGGTCGAGCACGCGGTAGACGGTCACGCGGTCCACGGGCACGGACGCCGCCAGCGCGGCCTCGATCTCGCGGTGCGTGAGGGCGCTCCTCGCCTCGAGCAGGGCGGCGAGGACCGCCGCGCGCGACGCGGTCAGGCGCTCGCCGGCCTTGCGGATGAGGCGCTGCGCGGCGGCCGCCTTCGCGGGCGGGCGGTTCGGGGTTCGGGCCATGCGGCCATTCTACCGGGCGCGGACCGGCGCAGATGCAATCCGGTTGCGCCTTTTCCCGTCGCCTCGGCGGGTCTCGCGGTGCGGAGCCTCGCCGGGCCGGCATGCGGACCGGGCTCAGTCGACGATTTCGTCCGCCTGCAGGATCACCGCCGGAGGGATGGAAATTCCCATTGCCTTGGCCACGGCGCGGTTGACGATCACTCGAAACCGGTTGTTCCGGTATACGGGGATCGTCGCAGGGCTCTCCCCGCGCAGGATGCGGGCGAGACAATCCGCCGCATATTGCCGTCCTTCCTCGAAGTCGGGAATGACGCTGACCAGGAATCCTTCGTGACCCGAAGCGGGAATCTTGATGCGCCGGAGGGCAGAGACGAGTTGAGGGGTCGAACTGCCTGAGAGCAGCAGGGCATCGACGTGGGCATCCGAGATAAGGGCGAGCAGTTCAGACTCCGAAGCTTCCCTGCGATAGATCACGTGCCGGACCTCGATGCCGAGCCGGGATTCGGCGAAACGGTTGGCTTCCTCGTACATCTGCAAGGACGCGCGTTCGAAAGCGTCCCGGCCCAGGCGGCCGCGATCCCAGAAGTCCTTGATCACCAGCCGCCCGGCACGTGCCATCGAGGGCACGAACTCCTTGAGCATCTGCCACCGTCTTTCCTCGATCTGATCCCACGGCATCGTCGCTCCCGTGATGTTGCCGCCCGGCCGGCGAAGTTCCGCGACCAGTCCCAGCCTCACCGGGTTGAAGCCCAGGTTGTAAAACACGATCGGTATTTGCCGGGTGGCCTTCTGGAGCAGGCGGAGCCCGAAGTGGCCCCATGCCACGATGGCGTCGGGTGCGGCTTCGACGATCGAGTCCACGAGCCCCTGGTCGCCTTCGACATCGAATACCGGCTCCGCGAATGCCTCGAAGCGCAGCGACAAGTCCTTGCCTTCGACGAGCCCGCGCGACGCCATGAGATCGCGGACGCGCTTCTTGAATGCCTCCGAGCGGGAGGATATCCAGGCGACCCGCTTCAGCCGCGCAGCCTGCCCCATGGCCGCATGGGGCCACGCGAGGGTGGCGGCGGCTGCGGCGACGAGCTGTCGGCGGGTTCGATCCATGGTCGTTCCCCGAGGAATCGGCAGGGACAGTCTAGCGGCTGGCCCCGGACGAAGTCGCGGCAAGATTGCAGGCGGGCAATGCCGGGGTTCGGGCATGCGGCGCGTGACGCATTCACGGCGGGGCTGCCATTCCACGCTTTCCCGGGCCGCCGGGGCGAATCGACTCAGGGCTTGGGGTCCCGTGGCTTGCGCCGCGCCCGCGGGTGCGCGGCGTCGTAGACCTTGGCGAGGTGCTGGAAGTCGAGGTGCGTGTAGACCTGGGTGGAGGCGATGCTCGCGTGGCCCAGCATCTCCTGGACTGCGCGCAGGTCGCCCGAGGACTGCAGCACGTGCGAGGCGAAGGAGTGGCGCAGCATGTGCGGATGGACGTCGACGCCGAGCCCGGCCAGGGCGGCGCGGCGCTTGATCCGCCTCTGGACCTCCCGCGGCGCCAGGCGCCTGCCCGACCGGCCCACGAAGAGCGCCGGCTCGCCCGCCGCCGCGAGGCGATCGCGCACCGGCAGCCACCGCGCCAGCGCCTCGAGGGCGGGCCCTCCCACGGGCACGATGCGCGTCTTCGATCCCTTGCCCGTCACCCGCACCTCGCCGGAGGAGGCGTCCACGGAGCCGACGTCGAGCCCCGTGAGCTCCGAGACGCGCAGCCCGCAGGAATAGGCGAGCTCGAACAGGGCCCGGTCGCGCAGGCCCAGGTCCGAGCCGTCCTCGAGCGCCACGAGCCGGCTGGCGTCGTCGGGCGAGAGCGCCTCGGGTAGCGTGCGCGCGGCCCGCGGGGCGCGGATGCCCTGGCAGGGATTCGCGGCGAGATCGCCGCTGCGCACGAGCCAGTCGAAGAACCCGCGCCAGGCGGAGAGCAGCCGCGCGAGCGAGCGCGGCGCGAGCCCGCCGCCGTGCAGGGAGGCCACGAAGCGCCGGATGTCCGCGGCGCCCAGCTCGCGCGGGTCGCGGCCGGCCGAGAGCTTCTCGAGCAGCGCGCCATCGCGCGAATAGGCGGCGAGCGTGTGGGCGGCGAGGCGCCGCTCGTGACGCAGGAAGTCGAGGTAGCGCGCGAGCGCGCTAGCCGGCGCTTTCACGGACGGGGGTGAGGTGGCGCTTCATGGCGCAGGCGAGGAGCTCGCCGATGCGCTCGAGGTAGAGCGTGCCCATCTCCGGGTAGAAGCGCTGCGCGTCCTCGGAGGCGAGCGCCAGCACGCCGAAGCAATGCCCGTCGCCGCGCAGCGCCACCAGGGCGAAGGACCGCAGGTGCGGGGCCGCGTCGCCGAACCACGCCTGGCTCTCGTACACGGCGTGGCCGCCGCAGTAGGGTGCGGTCATCTGTGCCGTGAAGTCGCGCATCTCGGCGGCGACCTCGCCGAACTCCTTCGTCTCGGGATCCTTCTCCGCGACGCCCCACAGCCGCACCGCCACGTGCGGGACGGCGAAATGGTCGAGGAGATCCAGGTAGGCGGCGTCCAGCGCGGCGTCGAGGCCGCCTGCCTCCAGGAGCCGGCAGGCGAGCCGGTGCACCTTGCCGGAGAGGACGTCGTTCTCCTCGCCGAAGCCGATCAGCTCGCGCAGCTTCTCCTCGAGGAGCCGCGTCTTCTCGCGCACCGCCACGAGCTGGCGCTCCCCGATGGAGACGGCGCGGCCGCCGTGCGGGTGCGGGATCTGCAGGTTGACCAGCAGGTCGACGTTCTGCTCGAAGAAGCCGGGGTTCTGGCGAAGGTAGTCGGCGACTTGTTCCGGGGTCAGCAAGCGGGATTCTCCTGGGGACCGGGCGCCGGGAGGTCGAACTCGCCCTCGAACACGCGCACCGCGTCGCCCGTCATCATAACGGGAGGCAGGGGGGCAGTCATGCCCGCCGTGCCCGCCCAGGCGATGGCGAGGTCGCCACCGCGGGTGCTCACGCGCACCTGCGGGTCGAGCAGGCCCCGCCGGATGCCCGCCACGACCGCGGCGCACGCGCCCGTGCCGCAGGCGAGCGTCTCGCCCGCGCCGCGCTCCCAGACCCGCAGGCGGACGTGGCCCCGCGAGACGACCTGCACGTATCCCGCGTTCACGCGGTTGGGGAAGGCGGGGTGGCGCTCGATGAGCGGGCCTTGCGTCGCCACGGGTGCGGATTCCACGTCGTCCACGACCTGGACCGCGTGCGGGTTGCCCATCGAAAGCACGCTCACCTCGACCGGGCGGCCGGCCACCTCGATCTCGTAGGTGGGGCGCTCGCCCGGCGCGAGGAAGGGCACCCGCGCGGGCTCGAACACCGGCGGGCCCATGTCGACCGTCACCCGCCCGTCGGGCTCGATGCGGGGGCGGATCACGCCGCGCGCCGTCTCGACCCGCAGCTCGTCGCGGTCCGCGAGGCCCTCGTCCCGCACGAAGCGCGCGAAGCAGCGGGCCCCGTTGCCGCACTGCTCGACCTCGCCGCCGTCGGCGTTCCAGATTCGGTAGCGGAAGTCGTTTCCGCTCTCGCGGGCCGCCTCCACCACCAGCACCTGGTCGCAGCCCACGCCGAAATGGCGGTCGGCGAGGGCCCGCACCTGCGAGGCGGTGAGGGCCAGGCGCTGGCGCACGCCGTCGATGACGACGAAGTCGTTGCCCTGGCCGTGCATCTTGGCGAAGCGGATCCTCATGGGCGTCATTTTCGCCGATAGAGCGACGGCTCGCCCGGCGGGCGCGTCTTGAAGCGCTTGTGGGCCCAGAAATACTGCTCCGGCGCCTCGCGCACGCGCTCCTCGATGAACGCGTTCATGCGCCGCACGTCGGCCTCGAGGTCGCCCGTCGGGTAGTCCGTCCAGGCCGGGTAGATGCGCACCTCGTAGCCCTCCGGCGTCTGGCGTGCGACCACGGGAAGCACCGTGGCGCGCCCGAGCTGCGCCAGCCGGGGCAGGGCGGTGACCGTCGCGGCCTGCACGCCGAAGAAGGGCGTGAAGATCGCGTCCCGGGCGCCGAAGTCCATGTCCGGAAGGAAGTAGAGCGCGCGCCCCTCGCGAAGGGCCTTCACGATGGGGCGCATGCCGTCCTGGCGGGGGAGCATGAGAGGAGAGTTCGCGCGCATCCTGCCGCGCATCAGGAAGCGGTCGAGAACCGGGTTCTTCTGGCGGCTGTAGATGCTCGCGGTCCTTCCCAGCTCCCTCGCGATGCGCACGCCGCAGATGTCGACGCCCACGAAGTGCGGCGCGAAGACGATGACCGGCTTGTCGCGCCAGCCCTCGAGGTTCCCGGCGCCCACGAGCTGCACCAGGCGCGCGAGCCGCTCGTCGCTGCCGAACCACAGCACGCCCAGCTCGAGCGCGTTGCGGCCGAGCGCCTCGAAATGGCGGAGCGCGAGGGCCTTGCGCTCCGGCTCCGGCATGCCGGGGAAGCACTGCGCGAGGTTCACGTCGGTGACGCGCCCCCGCCCGAACCGGTACAGCAGCCGCCCCAGCGAGCGCCCGAGCGCCGCGAGCGCGGGCGTGGGCAGCCAGTGCAGGGCCCACAGGAGGGCCACCGCCAGCCACGAGCCCAGGCGGCTCAGGACCTTCATGGCTTCCCCGGCCACGCGATCGCCCCGGGCGCCGGGGGCGCGCCGGCAGGCCGCTTGTACCGGTTGTAGCCCCACAGGTACTGCTCCGGCGCGAGGCGCACGAGCTCCTCCACGCCGCGGTTGACGGCCAGGGCGGCCGCGGCCCGGTCCGCCGGCAGGGGCTCTTCGCGCGCGCGAAGGCGCAGCCGGAAGCCGCGTCCGTCCGCCAGCCGCTCGGCGAAGCAGAAGACCAGCGCGGCGCCCGAGGACTCCTGGAGCCGCCCCGTGAGCGTCATCGTGTAGGCCGGCCGGCCGAAGAAGTCGGCCCAGGCGCCCTCGCCTTCGCCCGGCACCTGGTCCGGCAGGATCACGGTGCAGCCGCCCTTCTTCAGGTGGCGAAGGAGCATGCGCACGCCGGCCATGTTGGCGGGCGCGACGTTGGAGCCGTCCGGCGCGGCGCCGCGGTTGCGTCCCTCGCGGATCACCTCGTCGAGCCAGCCGAGCTTGTGCGGGCGGTACATCGCCATGATGGGCAGGCGCGACCACAGGTAGCGCCCGGCGATGTCGTAGCCTCCCAGGTGCGGCGTGATGAAGATGAGGGGCCGGCCCCCGGCCCGCAGCCTCTCGACCGCCTCCCAGCCGTCGAGCTCCCTGACCAGCCCGGCCACCTCCTCGACGGGCCGGTAGAGGGCCCAGGCGAGCTCCGCCGCGCCCTTGCCGATCTCGGCCGCGTTCGCGCGCGCGAACGCGCCGAGCGGGCGCTCCGCCGGCACGATGGACGCCGACCTGAGGTTCTCCAGGGCCCGCAGCCGGTAGCGCGGCGAAAGGGCGAACACGAGCCGTCCCGCAAGCGCCCCGAGTCGGTGGTTCGCTGGGAGGTCCAGCCAGGCGAGGAACCGGAGCAGGAGTCTCAAGGGAGGGGCCCGCGGGTCCGGCGGGATCGGGGAATTTTGCTAAAATTGCGGGTTCAACCGCGACTGTGGGGCGAACCCGATGAAATCGAACTACCTCTTTACCTCGGAATCGGTCTCCGAGGGCCACCCGGACAAGGTGGCCGACCAGATCTCCGACGCCGTGCTCGACGCCATTCTAGCGCAGGACCCCCGCTCGCGAGTCGCGGCGGAGACGCTGTGCAACACGGGCCTCGTGGTGATGGCCGGCGAGATCACGACGAATGCGCACGTGGACTACATCCAGGTCGCCCGCGACACCATCAAGCGCATCGGCTACGACAACACCGAGTACGGCATCGACTACAAGGGCTGCGCCGTCATGGTCTGCTACGACAAGCAGAGCAACGACATCGCCCAGGGCGTGGACCACGCGAGCGACGACCACCTGAACACCGGCGCGGGCGACCAGGGCCTCATGTTCGGCTACGCGTGCGACGAGACGCCGGTGCTCATGCCGGCGCCGATCTACTACGCGCACCGGCTCGTGGAGCGCCAGGCCCAGCTGCGCAAGGACGGCCGCATGCCGTTCCTGCGCCCCGACGCCAAGAGCCAGGTCACGATGCGCTACGTGGACGGCAGGCCGCACAGCATCGACACGGTCGTGCTTTCCACTCAGCACTCGCCCGAGCAGAGCCTGGGCCACAGGATGACTGACCAGTTCTACGAGGCCGTGCGCGAGGAGATCATCAAGCCCGTGCTGCCGAAGGAGTGGCTCACGGCCGAGACCAAGTACCTCATCAACCCGACCGGCCGCTTCGTAGTCGGCGGTCCCCAGGGCGACTGCGGCCTGACCGGCCGCAAGATCATCGTCGACACCTACGGCGGGGCCTGCCCGCACGGTGGCGGCGCGTTCTCCGGCAAGGACCCCTCCAAGGTCGACCGGTCCGCGGCCTACGCGGCCCGCTACGTCGCGAAGAACGTTGTCGCGGCGGGGCTCGCGCGCCAGTGCCAGGTGCAGGTGGCCTACGCCATCGGGGTGGCCAGGCCCATGAACGTCACGGTCTACACCGAGGGCACGGGCGTCATCTCCGACGACAGGATCGCCAGGCTCGTCACGGAGCACTTCGACCTTCGCCCGAAGGGCATCGTCACCATGCTCGACCTCCTGCGCCCCATCTACCAGAAGACGGCGGCCTACGGGCACTTCGGCCGCGAGGAGCCCGAGTTCACCTGGGAAGGCACGGACAAGGCGGCGTTCCTGCGCGATGCCGCCGGCCTCAAGGGCGCGCCGAAGCACGTCGCCACGACGGCGGACTGACCCTCACCCCGGCCCCCTGTCATTGGCTGGCCCCAACGAGTTGGGGACCCCCGGGGAGAGGGGAGACATCGGGTTCATTTCATGCGGTAGGCGGCGTGGCACGCCACGCATTGCGCGGTCACGTCCGCCAGGGCGGCGAGCGCCTTCCTCGTGTCGCCCGTCGCGCCGGCGTTGGCGGCCTCGACCGCGAAGCGGCTCGCGGAGCGGTGCATCGCGGTGCCCGCGGCCTGCATGCCCTCGGGCATGAACTTCGCCACGTCGTGGGCGCCGTGCGCCGCGAGGGAGGTCATCCCCAGGCGCCTCTCGGCCAGGTCCGCCGCGCGGTCGTGGGCGCCCGAGGCGAGCGCCTGCTGGATCTCCTGCAGCGCGAGGAGGTGGTCGCGCATGTTGGCCAGCGTGTGCGTGCGCATCGGCTCGGGAAAGGCGACCTCGACACGG
>JBGARD010000026.1:0-41747 GCA_044230355.1 Usitatibacteraceae bacterium
ATCACCAGCCCCGACTGCGCGCCGAGCTCCACGATGACCGGCGCCATGAGGGTCGCCACCAGGATGTAGTTCGCCGTCGTCGGCACGCCCAGGCCCAGCACAAGGCACACGAAGGCGGTGAAGAGCAGCATGACCAGGACGTTCCCCATCGAGACGAACTCGACGAACTCCGTCATCCGCAGGCCCAGCCCCGTGAGCGTGATGCCGCCCACGATGATGCCTGCCGTGCCCGTGGCGATGGCGATGCCGATCATGTTGCGCGCGCCGTCGTTGAAGCCCAGGAAGACCTCGCGAAGCCCGTCCATGATCTCGCGCATGGCGATGGGGCGGCCGCGGAAGAACTCGGTGAGGGGGCGCTGCGTCACCATGAGCACGAGGAGCGTCACCGTCGCCCAGAAGGCCGAGAGGGCGGGGGAGAGTTCCTCGATCATGAGGCACCAGATGAGCATCCCGAAGGGGATGAGGAAGTGCATTCCCGCCTTCACCGTGGGCCAGGTCTCGGGCAGGACGGGGTTCTTCACGTCGATGTCCTGGGGCAGGTCGGGGCACTTCGCCGCCACGCGCAGGCACCACACGTAGAGCGCGGCGAGGAGGAACCCGAGCACCCAGGGCGCCGCGGCACCCAGCGTCCTCTTGGCGGCCTCGGCCACGAAGTAGATCGCGCACAGCGCCGCGATGGTTCCCGAGAGGCCCAGGCCCCAGCCGACGACGCGCTCGCGCGCGCCGCGGATGCGCCCGGGCGCGAAGGGTTCCATGCCGAGCTTCAGCGCCTCGAGGTGCACGATGTAGAAAAGGGAAATGTAGGACAGGGTCGCGGGAAGGAACGCGTGCTTGCAGACTTCCGCATAGGTGAGCCCCACGTACTCGACCATGAGGAACGCGGCCGCGCCCATCACCGGCGGCATGATCTGGCCGTTCACCGAGCTCATGGTCTCGATGGCGCCGGCCTTCACGCCGCCGTAGCCCGCCTTCTTCATGAGCGGGATCGTGAAGATGCCGCCGGAGACCACGTTGGAGACCGAGGAGCCGGAGATGAGGCCGTTCAGTCCCGAAGAGACCACGGCCACCTTCGCGGGGCCGCCGCGCATGTGGCCCAGCAGCGCCATCGACACCTGCATCATGTAGTTGCCGGCGCCGGCGCGGTCCAGCAGCGCCCCGAAGAGCACGTAGATGAAGATGAACGACGACGACACGCCGAGGGCCACGCCGTAGACGCCCTCGGTGGTGAGCCACTGGTGGGACAGCATCCGCTCGAGGGAGGCCCCCTTGTGGGAGAGCACCTCCGGCATGTACTTGCCGAACAGGATGTAGACGAGGAAGAGCACCGCGAGCACCGTCATGGGCGTGCCCACCGCGCGACGCGTGGCCTCCAGGAGCAGCACCAGGCCCGCGCAGGCGATGACGATGTCCTGCAGGTTCGGCTTGCCGGGCCTCGTGGCGAGCTCGGCGTAGAAGAGCAGGAAGTACGCACCGGCGAAGGCCGCGACCACCGCGAGGATCCAGTCGTACCACGGCACGCTCGCGCGTCCGGAGCGCTTGAACGCGGGATAGCAGAGGAAGCCCAGGAAGAGGGCGATGCCCAGGTGCAGTGACCGCGCCTCGGTGTCGTTGAGGATGCCCCATCCGAACACGAAGGGCAGGGGCGAGGCGTACCAGAGCTGGAAGACCGACCAGCCTACCGCCACGAAGAGGATGAGCTTGCCCACCATGCCGCCGGCCGCGCGCCCGCCGGTGTCGGCGTCGGCGACCAGTTGCTGCAATTCCAGGCTCGGTTCGATCGGTTTCTTGTTTTCTTCCACGATGCCTCCCCGTTGAAACGAAAACGGGGCGGGCGAATGCCCACCCCGTCTGGTCGTGCATTCAGCCCGGCGAGAACCGGGCGGGCATCACTTGATCCAGCCCTTTTCCTTGTAGTAGCGCGCGGCGCCCTCGTGCAGCGGGGCGGAAAGGCCGTTCTTCACCATGTCCTCCGGCTTCAGGTGGGCGAGCGCCGGGTGCAGCTTCTTGAACTCCTCGAAGTTGTCGAACACCGCCTTCACGACCGCGTACACGCTGTCGGCGGGCACCTTGGTCGAGCTCACCAGCGTGGCGAGCACGCCGAAGGTGTCGGTGGCCTGCGGGTTGTTCGGGTACAGGCCCGCGGGGATCGTGACCCTGGCGTAGTAGGGCCACTGGCCCACCAGCTTGTCGACGGCGGGGCCGGTCAGCGGCACGAGCTTGGCGCCGCAGCTCGTGGTCGGGTCCTGGATGTTTGCGGACGGGTGGCCCACGGCGTAGAAGAAGCCGTCGATCTTGCCGTCGCACAGCGCCGGGCCGTGCTCGTCGGCCTTGAGCTCCGAGGCGAGGGCGAAGTCGGAGAGCTTCCAGCCCATCGCGCCCAGGATCTCCTCCATCGAGGAGCGGGTGCCGGAGCCCGGGTTGCCGACGTTGAACTTCTTGCCCTTGAAGTCGGCGAAGGCCTTGATGTTGGCCTCCTTGCGCGCGACCACGGTGAAGGGCTCCGGATGCAGCGACATCACGGCGCGCAGGTCGCCGTAGGCGCCCGAGTCCTTGAACTGCGAGGTGCCCTTCACGGCGTTGTACATCACGTCCGACTGGGACACGCCCAGGTCGAGCTCGCCGGCCTTGATGGTGTTGATGTTGAACACCGAGCCGCCCGTGGATTCCACGGAGCAGCGGATGCCGTGCTTGGCGCGGTCCTTGTTCACGAGGCGGCAGATGGCGCCGCCGGCCGCGTAGTACACGCCGGTCACGCCGCCGGTGCCGATGGTGACGAACTTCTGCTGGGCGGCCGCGTCGGGCCCGGCGAAGGCCGCTGCCACGGCGAACGCGATGCCGAGGGTGATTCTCTTCATTGTTGAACTCCTCTTGGTGGGTCGGTTGGTCTCACCTACGCCGCTCGCCGGAAGGCAGCGGTGCCGGTCTCGATGGCCGCGGCGAGCCGCCCGACGATTTCGTCGAGGTCGGCTTCCGTGGCGATGAAGGGGGGTGCGAGCAGCACGTGGTCGCCGTTCACGCCGTCGATGGTGCCGCCCATGGGGTAGACCATGAGCCCGCGCTCCATCGCCGCCGCCTTGATGCGCGCGTTCACCTTGTGGGCGGGGTCGAACGGGCGCTTCGTCGCGCGGTCCTCCACGAGCTCCACGCCCCGGAAGAGGCCGCGCCCGCGGATGTCGCCCACGTGGGGATGGCCGCCCAGCGCCTCGCGCAGCCCGCGTTCGAAATGGGCGCCAAGCGTTCGCACCTTCTCCAGGAGCCCGTCGCGCTTGATCACATTCTGGACCGCCAGTGCCGCCGCGGCGGCCACGGGGTGCCCGATGTAGGTGTGGCCGTGCTGGAAGTGGCCGCTGCCCTTGCGGAAGGCCTCCACGATCCGTCCCTGCACCAGCACGGCGCCGACGGGCTGGTAGCCGCCCCCGAGCCCCTTGGCGATGGCCATGAGGTCGGGAACGATGCCTTCCTGCTCGATGGCATGCAGGGTGCCCGTGCGCCCCATGCCGCACATCACTTCGTCCGAGATGACCAGGATGCCGTGGCGGTCGCAGATCTCGCGAATGCGCATGAAGTAGCCAGGCGTCGGGGGAACGGCGCCGGCGGTGGCGCCCACGACCGTCTCGGCGACGAAGGCGATCACGCGCTTCGGGCCCACTTCGGCGATCTTCGCTTCCAGCTCGGCGGCCAGGCGCTCGCTGTAGGCCCCGGGCGTCTCGTCCTCGCGCCGGTCGCGGTACTCGTAGCAGGGTGAAACGCGCGCCACGTCGATGAGGAGCGGGGCGAACTGGCGCCGCCGCCATTCGTTGCCGCCCACCGCGAGGGCGCCCAGCGTATTGCCGTGGTAGCTCTGGCGGCGGCCGATGAAGACGCTGCGTTCCGGCTCTCCCGTCTCGACGAAATACTGCCGCGCCATCTTGAGCGCCGCCTCCATCGCCTCCGAGCCGCCGGAGACGAGGTAGACATGCGACATGCCGGCCGGTGCGCCGGCGACGAGCGTCTCGGCGAGCTCCTCGGCGACCTCGGTGGTGAAGAAGCTCGTGTGCGCGTAGGCCAGTCGGTCGATCTGGGCGTGCATCGCGGCGATCACGTCCGGGTGGCCGTGTCCCAGGCACGACACCGCCGCCCCGCCGCAGGCGTCGATGTACTCGCGGCCTTCCCGGTCGGTGATGGTGAGCCCCCTGGCGGAAACCGCGAAGGGCAGGGTGCCGCGAAGGTTGCGGTGAAGGACATTGGTCATCGGCGGTGGCGAAAGGATAGCACCGCCCGGCCCGGGCGGAAGCCTCGCTGCTACACTGCCGGGCCCCCAACTTTCGCAATGCCCATGGAAATCGTCCTTGCCGTCATGGTGGTGCTCTCCGTAGTCATCGTCGCCTGGCTCACCCTGGCCCAGGCGGGGGAGCCGCCCGCGCCCGGAAAGGCGGCCCCCGAATTCCGCCTCCCCGGCATCGACGGAGCGGAGCATTCGCTCGCCGACCTCCGGGGCGGGCGCGTCGCGATCGTCTTCCACCCGCAGGACGAAACGCCCGAATGCCTCGCGGTGGTGGGCCGCCTGGCGGCCGTGCACGCCGGGATCGCCTCGGCCGGCGTCTCCCTGCTCACCGTGGTGGTGAGCGATCCGGCCGCCGCCGGCGCCTACGCGAAGTCGCACTCCCCGGGGCTTCGCGTCCTGTGCGATCCGTCCGGCCGCGTGGCCAAGGCCTACGGGACCCTGGTGGACCTGGGTTTCATGCGGTTCGCGAAGAAGCTCGTCGTCCTCGTGGACGCGAACGGCCGGGTGGAGCGCACCTGGCGCGACCCTGTCGGCCCGGACCAGGTCGACGAGCTCGCGCGGGTGCTGGGCGCAGGGCCGGGCTGAGGCCTGCGGGTCGAAATCGCCCCGCCGGTCGGCTATAATCTCGCCCTTCGAGTCGCCCCCGGAGAGGTGGCAGAGTGGTCGATCGCGTCAGACTCGAAATCTGAAGTACCCTCCGGGGTACCGTGGGTTCGAATCCCACCCTCTCCGCCAAATTCCTTCGCCAACCTCCTGATTCGGTTGGCGTCTTCGATCCCCGCCCGGCGATGAAGCTGCCCTTTGCCCAGATCGAGCCCACGACCCGCTGCAACTTCACCTGCGGGTTCTGCGCCGGCCGGCACATGGCGCAGCAGGACATCTCCCTCGAGACGCTCCGCAGGTTCATCGACCAGGTGGAGGCGCTGGAGCACATCGAGCTGCAGGGTGAAGGCGAACCCCTGCTGCACCCGCAGTTCTTCGAGCTGATCGAGTGCGCCAGGGCGAAGTTCCCGGGCCTGCAGGTCTCCATGATCAGCAACGGGTCGCTTTTCACCGCGGAGAACATCGACCAGCTGCTGAAGCACCGCATCGCGCGGATCTTCGTGTCGACGGAGTCCGCGGACGACGCGACGTTCCAGCGCATTCGCGGCGGCAAGCTCGAGCGGGTGAGGCGGGGGATCGCGAACCTGCTGGCGGAACGCGGCGCGCGGGGCATGGACGTTCCCGTCGTCGGGCTGGCGGTGACCGTGCTGAAGACCACGGTGCGGGAGTCCCTGCGCGGGATCACCGGCCTTTACCGCGACCTGGGTCTCGATGGCGGCATCAACATCCAGAGGCTGCAGGCGATGCCCCAGTACAGCCGGCTGTACCCGGAGGGCACGAGGAGCGAGATGCTCGACGACGAGGACGTCCGGCGGCTGAACGACGACATCCGCGGCAATGCCGACCTCGTCGCGGTCCTCAAGCAGCGCCAGGCCGCCCCGGGCTTCTACGAGCGGCTGTATTCCAGCGTCGACGCGAGGGCCCGCTGCCCCTGGCTGGAGAACGCGATTTACGTGTCGACGCAGGGCGATCTCGTGGCCTGCTGCCACGTGAAGAACTACGCGCAGGACCGGCTCGGGGACCTGGATTCCGGGGTGGGCGGCGCCCTGCGCAAGCGCGCGGCCATGCAGGAGCAGTTGCGGCACGGGAAGATTCCCTCACCCTGCATCGGCTGTTCGATCGCGCATGGCATCGCGCTCAGGGCCCTCTCCGGGCGCGGCTAGTCCCCGGAATCTTGCCCGTGCAGACCGCGCCGGCCCCGACGCGCGCCTCCCGCCTTGCGGGCGTTGCGCTCGTGGTCTTCGCCGCCGTCGCCTTCTCCGCCAAGGCGATCATCATCAAGCTCGCGTACCGCCACGGGACGGATGCCGTCACGCTACTGGCGCTGCGCATGGCGATGGCCGCTCCGTTCTTCCTCGCGATCGCGTGGTGGACGGGCCGGGGAGGGGTCACGGCGGCGCTCACGCGGGGGGACTGGCGCGCCATCGCCTTCCTCGGCGTCCTGGGCTACTACCTCGCGAGCCTCTTCGACTTCCTCGGCCTGCAGTACATCACCGCGGCGCTGGAGAGGCTCGTCCTCTTCCTCTATCCCACCTTCGTCGTCCTCATCTCCGCGGCGTTTTACGGGCGGTCCATCACCGGGCGCGACCTCGCGGCGCTCGCCCTTTCCTACACGGGCATCGCGCTGGTGTTCGCCAACGACCTCGCCACCCGGCAGGAAAACGTGCTGCTCGGCGCCTTCTGGGTGGCCCTGTCGGCGATCTGCTACGCGGTCTACCTCATCGGCAACGGCCGGATGGTGCGCAAGATGGGCAGCGTGCTCTTCGCGAGCCTCGCCTCCGTCGTATCCTGCGTCGCGGTCCTCGCCCACTTCTTCGTCGTGCGCGAGGCGCCGCTGCTGTGGACCCAGCCGCTGCCCGTGTACGGCCTTACGTTCCTGATGGCCATCGCCTCCACGGTGCTTCCGGTCATCGCCATGTCCATGGGCATCCGCCTCATAGGCTCCAGCCACGCCTCCATGCTCGGCACCGTGGGTCCGGTCGCCACGATCTTCCTGGGCTTCGCGTTCCTCGACGAGCCCATCACGGCCATCCAGCTGGCCGGGGCGGCCCTGGTGATGACAGGCGTGGCCGCCATCTCGCTCGCCAGAGTGCCCGGCAAGGCCGAGTAGGAAACCGCAGCCACGGTGCTTGCGCCGCGATGCACCGGAAGGGTGAGGCAGATGCTCTTTCCACTTCGTGGCGACGCGGCCGCCCAGGAGAAACCGTCCCTGGATTCCCTCCGGAAAAGGCGGCCGTGGTTGCGTCGCCCCGAAGTGGAAAGAGCATCTGCCTCACCCTTCCGGCTCCCGCCACGATCTGTTGACGTAGCTCAAGCCCCGAGGGGTATCGGCTTGCTGCGCTGCGATATACTTTCGGCGGGCCGTGGGACCTTCGTCGTACAAGGCAAGGGACCCCCGGCGCCCCCCGGATTCCCATTGACGAGAAGACCCCAGGAGACACCATGAAGAAGCCCATGCGCGTTGCCGTGACCGGCGCCGCCGGCCAGATCGGCTACAGCCTGCTTTTCCGGATCGCGAGCGGCGAGATGCTCGGCAAGGACCAGCCCGTCATCCTGCAACTGCTCGAGATCCCGGACGAGAAGGCGCAGAAGGCGCTCAAGGGCGTGATGATGGAGCTCGACGACTGCGCGTTCCCGCTCCTGGCCGGCATGAGCGCGGCCTCCGACGCCAAGGTGGCGTTCAAGGACGCCGACGTGGCGCTGCTGGTGGGGGCCCGCCCGCGCGGGCCGGGCATGGAGAGGAAGGACCTCCTCGAGGCCAACGGCGCGATCTTCACGGTGCAGGGCCGCGCCCTGGACGAGGGCGCTTCCCGCAACGTGAAGGTGCTCGTGGTGGGCAATCCGGCCAACACCAACGCCTACATCGCGATGAAGAGCGCGAAAAGCCTCTCGCCGGCCTGCTTCACCTCGATGATGCGCCTGGACCACAACCGCGCCGCCTCGCAGCTCGCGGCCCGGATCGGCAAGCCAGTGGATTCGCTCGAGAAGATCATCGTGTGGGGCAACCACTCGCCCACGATGTACCCCGACTACCGCTTCGCCACGGCGGGCGGGCAGTCCGTGAAGGCGCTGGTGAACGACGAGGCCTGGTACAAGGACACCTTCATCCCCCTGGTCGGCAAGCGCGGCGCCGCCATCATCGAGGCGCGCGGGCTGTCCTCGGCCGCATCGGCGGCCAACGCGGCCATCGACCACGTGCGCGACTGGGTCCTGGGCTCCAACGGCAAGTGGGTGACGATGGGGGTGGTTTCGGACGGCTCCTACGGCATCCCGGAAGGCGTCATGTACGGCTTCCCGTGCACAACAGCCGGTGGGCAGTACCAGATGGTGAAAGGACTGGAGATCGACGAGTTCTCGCGCGGCCGCATGGACAAGACGCTCGCGGAACTGGAGGAGGAGCGCGCCGGGGTGAAGCACCTGCTCGGCTGAACGCGGCGGCGGCCCCGCGGGCGCCGCCGGGCCAAGGAAAACGGGGCGGCCAAGGCCGCCCCGTTTTCCTGATACGACCGCGCGGATACCGCGCGGGGAGGTGCCTAGCAGCCGCCCTTCTTCTTCTTGGGCTCGGCGGCGGGCTTGGCGGCGTCGGCGGCCTTGGCGTCAGCCTTGGCAGGGGCGGCCTTGGCGTCAGCCTTGGCGGGGGCGGCCTTGGCATCAGCCTTGGCGGGGGCGGCCTTGGCGTCAGCCTTGGTGGGAGCGGCCTTGGCATCAGCTTTGGCGGGGGCGGCCTTGGCGGGGGCGGCCTTCGGGTCGGCCTTCTTCTCTTCGGCCTTCGGGGCGGCCTTCGGGTCGGCGGCGAGGACGGCGGGCGCCTGGGCCATCACGAACGCCCCGGCAACCAGGGCAGCGAGCAGCTTCTTCATCGGTAAATCTCCGGATTTTGTAGTGGGGGGAATTGCGCTCTTTTGTTTTCGCGCGGGCGCCATTCTAAACGAAAGGGGCCCCCTGCATAAGGGGGCCCCTTTGGAGCCGGAACGCCCTGGAACGTCGGCGAACGGCTAGAAACGGGCCGTGTAGCCCACCCCCACGGTGTATTCCTTGAGGCTGATCCGCTCGGTGGTCGTCGGCGGCGCTCCGAAGGGAACGAAGAGGCTCGCGCCGGTCACTTCATTCTCGGCCGCGTAGAGGCCGTAGAACGTGATTTCCGACGCGGCATCCAGCTTCCAGGTGGCGCCCACCGTGTAATGGTCCTTGATGACGCCCGGCGCGAGGATGTTGAAGGTCACGTCGGCCGGATCGACCGGATTCTCGCCGCGGTTGTAGCCCGCCCGCAAGGTGAGCTTCGCGTCGACGGCATACTCGACGCCGAACTTCCAGACGTCGATGTCCTTCCAGCCGAAGCCCGGGCCGTTCGGCCCGCCCATGCACGAAGAGGCATCGCCGCCGGCGCAGTAAAGGAGCGCCACGCTCGGGTTGGAGACGGACCGCGAGTCCGAGTACTTGATGCGCCCCCAGTCGGCCGCGAGGAGCCACTTGCCGTCCGGGCGCCAGGCGAGGCCGATGGTGAGGTTCGAAGGGATGTCGAAGCCGCCCTGCTCGGCGAAGAGCCCCTTGTACTTGTCGAACTCGTCCATGGTCATCTTGCTCGCCCAGGCCACGCCCACGGAGACGCTGTCGAAGCTGCCGAAGTACCCGAGCCGCACGCCGTACCCGGTCGAGCTCGCATATTCGCGGTTGGTGACGTCGCCGGGGCTGGTGGACAGCATCGGGTTGTCGAAGGCCTGCAGGCCCTGCGCGCGGAACTTCTGGTACGCGAAGGTCGGGGCGACGCCGATGGAGTGCGAGGGCGCGAACTTCCAGGCCGCGAAGGGCGCGATGAGCATCTGCTGGAGGTCGACCCCGAGGCGACCGTTGCCACACAGGAGGTTGTACGGGCCGGGGTTCGGGTTGAACGCGGCGCACGCGCT
Source organism: Usitatibacteraceae bacterium (assembly GCA_044230355.1). Classification (GTDB taxonomy): domain Bacteria; phylum Pseudomonadota; class Gammaproteobacteria; order Burkholderiales; family Usitatibacteraceae; genus FEB-7. Next base: position 9,772 of record JBGARD010000026.1, read on the forward strand.
CATCGTGGGGACCTGCTCGCCCGTGTAGTCGGTGTTCATTCCGCCGTTGCCCACGAGCGAGATGCCCACGGCCAGGTCGGGCCGCAGCATGTAGTTCATCCCGAACTCCGGGATCGCGAAAGACAGGCTGTCGCTGGAGACCGAGCCGTCCAGCCCGGCCATGCCCGAACCGGTGCGCGAGGCCTCGCGGCGCGGCATGAAGACCTGAACGCCCACCTGCCACGCGTTCCCGAGGGAGGTCATCGCGGCCGGGTTCACGGTGCCACCGAAGGGTTCGCTGGCCACGGCGACGGCGGCGCCACCCATGCCGAGGGCCTTCATCCCGTAGGCGTGCTGGAAGTACCCGTCGGTCGCGAGCGCCGCGGAGGGAACGGCGAGCCCGGCCAGTGCGAGTGCCCGGGTAAGGCGTGAGAGCTTCATGTTTTTCTTTTTCCTGAGCGTGGAGTGGGGGTGAAGCGTCAGGGGCGGAGCCCCGCGAACTTCTTCTCGGCGAGCGACATGCCCCAGCCCGCGAGCGCGAGGAAGCCGATGAAGAGCAGCACGAACCAGCCCATGGGGATGCCCGTGAGGCTGGGGAGCGTCACGTCCGGGTTGGCGGAGGAGGCGAGCCACGTGTCGAAGCCGGAGAGGAGCTCGGCGTAGGCGTACGAGGCGATGAAGATGCCGGCGATGAAGACCCAGCCGTCGATCCTGCCGGTGGCGGCTGCCGTGAGGGACGTGCCGGGGCAGTAGCCGCCGACGATGAAGCCCACGCCGAAGACGATGCCGCCGATGATCGCGGCGGGGTAGTTGGACGGCTCGATGTAGAGCTCCGCGAGATCCAGCGCCCCGGCGGAGGACAGGAGGAAGATCCCGACCATCGTGGTGACGATCGCGGTGAACATCACCTTCACCACCGCCATGTCGTAGAAGTAGAAGACGGCCGCGAGCTTGCGCGTGCTGCCGAAGCCGGCCTTCTCGAGGAAGAAGCCGAATCCGAGGCCGATGACGAGGGCGAGGCCGAGGGACGCGGCCTGCGTGAGCTCCATCGTGGAGGACAGGGGAAACATCAGAGCCACTCCTTCCTGGCGAAGAGCCACGCCACGGCGTAGCCCGCGACGAAGACGGCGCCCATGAACACGAGGCTGCCGGCGTTGAGGACCGCGGCCCCGGTGAGGGCCTGGCCGCTGGTGCAGCCGCGGGCGATCTTGGCGCCCAGGCCGGCGATGATCCCGCCGGCGAGCGCGAGCACGAGGCGCTGGTTGTCGGTGATGCGCGGCCCGCGCTCGATGGTGAGCGAGGTGCGCCCGGCCAGGAAGCCCGAGACGGCGGCGCCGATGAAGGACCCGATGAGGAGCCAGACGAGCCACGCGGTGGCGGGCGACCCGCTCTCCAGGTAGCGCGCGTGGACCGCGCTCGCCTGCGCGTGCTCCGGCGAGATGAGGTTCGCGATCCAGGCGGCGACCGACGAGAAGGCGCCGGTGGCCCCGAGCCCGCGCCCGGCGAGGAGGTATGCGGCGAGGAGCACCAGGCCCAGGCCGAAGCCGGCCAGGTACGGGTTCCAGTAAGGCGCGGGGACGCGCCGGGCGGCGGTTCCGGTGGGCGTGCCCGAAGCGGTGATCGAACTCATGGCGTCTCCCTTCCTAGAATCCGGATGCGGCGATCATGTGGCTCGCCTGGCCGGCATTGACCATGACCCAGCGCAGGCCGAAGCCGCCGGCCAGCACCAGGACGGCGGGCAGGATCGTGTGCGGGATGCGGTGCCCGAGCTCGAGCCACTGCAGCACGAGCGGCACGAGGATGCCGGCCACGATCACCACGCCCCAGAACACGGTGGCGTACTTGCCGGACAGGAGCAGGTCCACGGCGGCCAGGTGCGAGGCGGAGCTGGAAACGAGGCCGACGAAGAGCAGGCCGATCAGCACCAGCTCGACCGCGAGGAAGGCCAGGTCGGCCCTGACGAGGCCGTCGGCCGTGCGCGGCTCCGGCGGGCGCTCGCCCAGGGGCTGCACCAGCATCGCCAGCGCGCCGCCCAGGAAGCTGCGGGGCGCCGGATGGCCAGGAACCAGGCTGGAGACGAGGTGCACCATCGCGGCGGCCGCCGAAAGTCCGGAGAAGAGGAAGAGCGGGCCCAGGACGGCACTGTTCCAGAGCGGGCGCGCGACCATCGTGGACAGCAGGATCCCGGTGTAGATGCCCAGGGCGATGCCCAGGCCGATGTTGAGGACGCCGAGCAGCTTCATCCTTCCGGGGCTCGAGACGATCGCGTCCGACAGGCGCTGCAGGACGGGCAGGCGCTCGCCCAGCCAGGGCCACGCCTGCGGCAGGCGGATGAGGGCGGAGACCAGGATCACCGGGTAGACCAGGAGCAGCACCCACGAGCCCCACGACATCGGCGACAGCGGCTCGAAGGCCATGTACACGCGGTACACGTAGAGCTTGTGCGCGAGGTCAAGGAAGAGGGCGCCCATGCCCAGGTTCATGAGGATGAACCCGAGGATCGGGGTCTGCACGCTGTAGAAGCTCTCCGGGCGCTCGCCCTTCAGGAGCTTGAGCATGTTGATCCCGGCGAGGATCATCATCCCGGCGATCATGCCGCCGAAGAACAGGTAGACGGGAATCTCCCAGCTCCAGACGGAGAGCACCGGGTCCACGAGCGGATTGTGGCGGGTGGTGGTGATGTCGATCATGATTTCATTCCTTGAATGACGGCTCGTTCCTCGACCACGTGGTCGGCCTCAGGTCAGGTAGAACACGCGCGGCTTCGTGCCGGCTTCCGGCAGCAGCGTGTGGTGCTTGCGCGATTGCAGGAGCTGGCTCACGGCGCTCTTCGGGTCGTCGAGGTCGCCGAAGACCATGCAGTGGGTCGGGCACACCGACACGCAGGCCGGGTCCTTGCCTTCCTTCACGCGGTGCAGGCAGAAGGTGCACTTGTCGGCGTAGCCGTCGGGGTGCACGAAGCGCGCGCCGTAGGGGCAGGCGGCGAGGCACGCCTTGCAGCCGATGCACTGGTTCGCCGTCACCTGCACGGTCTTGCCGAAGCTCTCCACGTGGCTCGCGCCGGTGGGGCAGCAGGTCACGCAGGGCGGGTTGTCGCAGTGGTTGCAGCGCTCCGAGCGGATCTCGAGGGAGAGCGTCGGGAACTCCCCGCGCGTCTCGGTCACGATCCAGTCGCGGCAGTAGCCCTGCGGAACGTCGTTCTCCGTCTGGCAGGCGACCACGCAATCCATGCACCCCACGCACTTCAGGGTGTCGATGACCATTCCGAAGCGTGGCATCTCACGCCTCCTTCACGAAAGTGACGAAATTCTGGTGGATGCTCGTCCCGCCCATGAGCGGGTCGACCTTGTAGCGCGTATTGAGCTGCGAGGCGCTCGCGCCCATGAGGTAGGCGCTCTTGAGCATCCGGTTGGTGTGGCCGAAGCCGTAGACCATGTAGAGCGTGTCCGGGCGGATGCGCTGGGTGGCCTTCACCTTCACGCGGTTGGAGACCACCCCGTCCTGGTTCTTCAGCTTCACGTACTGGCCGTGCTTCAGGCCCGCCTTGGCCGCGGTCCCGGCGTTCACCCAGACCTCGTTCTCCTTCATGAGGTCGCGCAGGTAGAGGTTGGTCTGCGTGCGGCTGAAGGTGTGCACGGGCGCGCGCCCGGTGATGAGGCGGAAGAAGCCGTCCGGGGCCTTCTCGGGCGCGGTGTACTTCGGCACCGCGTCGAATCCGCGCTTGGCGAGCTGGTCCGACCAGAACTCGACCTTCTTCGAGGGCGTGTCGAACGAGATCTCGGCACCATCCTCGACGGTGATGGGGTTCTCGGGCCCCATCAGGATCCCTTCCTTCTTGAGCTTCGCGTAGTCTATGCCGCTCTTCTCGCAGCGGGCCGCGAGGTACTCGTCCATGTCCTTGAAGGGCATGTACTGGCCCACGCCGAGGCGCTCGCCGAGCTGCTTGGCGATCCACCAGGCAGGCTTTTGCTCGCCGGGGGGCGCGACGGCCGGCTGGCGCAGGGCCGTCCAGCCCTGGCGGCCCCAGCCCACGTAGAGGTCGTCGTGGCGCTCGATGAAGGAGGTGTCGGGAAGGATCACGTCGGCGTAGCCCGCGAGCTCGCTCGGGTGCGTCTCGACCACCACCAGCAGGTCGAGCTTGTTGATGGCCTCGATCGTTTCCTTCTCGTTGGGCAGCGTCTGGATGAGGTTCGAGGCGTACACGACCCAGCCCTTGATCGGGTAGGGCTTGCCGGTGATCGTCGCCTCGCGCAGCCCCGTGGTGACCTCCTCGTCGGCGAACGGCCAGCGCTCGTCGACGTTGTCCACCTTGGGCCTGCTCGCCTCGGGGAACTTCGGGAACGGGTAGCCGGCCACCTTCATGCCGGCCTGCAGGTAGAGCCCGCCTTTGCGGCCCCAGTTGCCCAGCAGCGCGTTGAGCAGCGCCGTGGCGCGCTGGCGCTGGGCGTCGTCGCCGTACCAGTTGACGCGCCGGCCCGGGTGCACGAGGGCGGCGGGGCGCGCCTTCGCCATCTCGCGCGCGGTCGCCCGGATGGTCGCGGCCGGGATGCCCGTCTCGGCTTCGGCCCACTCGGGCGTGCTGTCCTTGATGGCAGCGGCGAACTTGTCGAAGCCGTGGCCGTATTTCGCCACGAACTCCTTGTCGTACAGGCCTTCGGACACCAGCACGTTCATCCACGCGAGGACGAGCGCCATGTCGGTGCCGGGCTTCACGGGCAGCCAGTACTTGGCCTTGCTCGCGGCGACCGAGTAGCGCGGGTCGACCACGATGATCGTCGCCTTGCGGCCCACGGCCTGCGCGAATTCCTGCACCTGCGTGTTGTGCATGTTCTCGCCCAGGTGCGTGCCGATGAGGACGAGGCAGTTCGTGTTGGCGATGTCGGTGGGCTCGGGCGAGCCGAGTCCCGTGCCGTAGGTGAGCAGGTAGCCGATGTCGCGGGGACCGCGGCACTGCGCGAAGGAGGGCGCGGCCTTGTTGATGCAGCCGTAGGCGCGCATCACGTGCTCGAAGAATCGGGAGCCGGTGCCGTGCTTCCACAGCGCGATGGACTCGGGGCCGTGCTCGGCGGCGATCTTCTTGAATTTCTCGGCCACGTAGTTGAGCGCCTCGTCCCAGGTGACGGCCTTGAATTCCTCCTTGCCGCGCTCGCCGGTGCGGATGAGGGGCTTCGAGAGGCGGTCCGGGTCGTAGTGCGTGCCGGGGGCGCCGGTGCCGCGCGGGCACAGGCGGCCCTTGCTCATGGGATCGAGCGGGTTTCCCTCGAACTTCCAGAGCTTGCCGTCGCGCACGTACGCGATGCCTCCGCACTTCCAGAAGCACATCTCGCAGTAGGTGGCGATGGTCTCGACCTTGCCGGCGGGGGGCTTGGAGCCCATGGCGAGAGAGGAGACGACGGGAATCTGGGAGCCGACGGCGCCGGCCCCGACGGTGGCGGCGCTTATCTTGAGGAATCGCCTGCGGGAGAGCTGTTCCATCACGACCTCGGATCGAAAAGGTACGACGACATTTCAATCCAAGTTGCATTAGCCGGCGCTGATATAGATCAAATGCGGGGGCGTTCACCGAGTTAGATTCGTAACAAGTCGCGACCCGCCCTTGGCCTTTTGGCCCATGAAGTCTTGAAATGAGGGCGCGGCCGGCAAGGAGGTGAACGTGGACCGATCCGTGGTGCTCAAGGTATTCGAGTCGCTGGGCTCCGGCCTTCGGCTGGACCTCTTCTGCGTGCTTGTCCAGGCCGGGGAGGCGGGACGGGTGGCCGGCGAGATCGCCGAGACGCTCGAGATTCCCTCGACCAACCTCTCGTTCCACCTGAAGGCGATGCTCCAGGCGAACCTTGTCACGGTGCGGCAGGAGGGCAGGTTCCAGCGCTACCGGGCCAACGTCCCGCACATGCTGCGCGTGCTCGCCTACGTGATGGAAAACTGCGCGCGGGCGGAGGACGGCGCGTGCGCCAGCGCCCGCGGCGCGAAGGCCCGGGTGCCGCAGGCCCAGCCTCCGCAGGCCCCGGCGACCCCCTGAGGGCCTAGTTCTCCTCGGCCACCAGGACGACGGCCGTCACCGCCATGGCGAGCGCCAGAGCGATGGCCGCGAGGGCGGAGGGCGTCTGCGACTGCAGCCGCGCTAGGTCGAGGAATCCCTGCAGGAGCGAGGTTCCCGCGGGCGCGAGGAGCCAGGCCGCCACGCTGCCGATGGCCGCCGAGGCCGCCACCAGCGTCGGGCGAAGCCACGGCCGGGGCGCGCCGGGCAGGGCGAGCGCCACCCGCACGCTGAAGCCCTGGTCGGGAATTGCGCGCCGCACGTCCTCGCGCAGGAGCCGCTCGATCGGGTCGTTTGCCTGTTCGTTCATCATGGTTTCTCCTCGCCGAGGCGCGCGCGCAGCCGGGCCTTGGCGCGCAGGATGTGGGTCTTCACGGTGCCCAGGGGGATGCCGAGGGCCTTCGCCGCCTCCTCGTGGGTGAGATCCGCGTAGTAGCAGGCGGCGATGGCCGCGCGCTCCCCGTCGGGAAGGCTCGCCACGGCCCGCTCCAGGTCGAGCCGCGCGGGGTCTGGCAGCTTCGGGTCGGCCAACTCGGTGACGGGCGCCTCGCCGGGGTCGTCCAGCAGGACCTCGCGCCGCTTGCGCGCCTCGGACAGCCACGCGTTGAAGGCGATGCGGTAGAGCCAGGTCGAGAAGCGCGCGTCGTGGCGGAAGGAGGCGAGGTTGCGCCAGGCCAGGAGGAACGTCTCCTGCGCCAGGTCGTCCGCGAGCCCGTGGTCGCCCTTTGCAAGCCGGCGAAGCACCGAGCGCACCATCGACTGGTGGCGGCGGACGAGGAGCGCAAAGGCGCCGCGGTCGTCGCGTGCGACGACCGCATGCACGAGCTCGGCATCGGCCGGCTCCGGCCGTTCGGCCATCGGCGCTAGCGCGGGGGATCTCGTCGGGCGGCTGCGCCCGAGTCGATCTTCCAGGCCACGAGCAGCGCCACCCCCATGAGCCCCGGGATGAGCCCGATGGACCACGGCTGGCCCTGGTCCCAGAAGAAGACGGAGAGCGCGATCCCGAGGGCGAGCAGCACGAGGCCCCCCTTGGGGCTCGGCGAGCGCACGGGCGGCTGCAGGAGCTCCGGCGGCACCGGCAGCCCCTTTTCCGCGAGGCGCAGGATCGTCTCCTGGTGCAGCCGGTTGCGGTGGTGCTTGTAGACGAGAATGATCGCGATGACGAGCAGGGGCAGGCCAAAGCTGGCCAGCATGCCCGTCATGGCGACCACGGTGGTCGAGGTCTCCATGGCGTTCTCCGGGGGCCGTTGCGGCCCGCATTATCGGGGGGCGCACGGCGGCCGGGCAATCGCGGCCGCGTGCTGTCGAAGGGTAGGCATGCCCGTTGGATGCGCCGCGGGCGCCCGCCGGATTCGCCCGCCTAGCCCGCCATTTCCTCGGCCACGCTCTCCGTGGCGGCGAGCTCCTGCGGGCCGGGCAGCTCGCGCAGCCGGGCGAGCGGGGACGTCCAGGCCACGAGCGGGATCATGGCGAGCGCTCCCGCGCCGACCAGCAGCATCGTCACCCGAAGCCCCCAGTGGCTCGCGACCCAGCCCCCGGCGAGCCCTCCCAGGGGCGCCGTGGAAACGCTCAGGCAGATCATGGTGGCCGTCACGCGGCCCAGCAGGCGGTCGGGCGTCACCGTCTGGCGCAGGGTCAGGTAGTTGATGAAGAAGGTCATCGCCGAGAAGTCCAGCAGGAAAAGCCCCAGGCCGAAGACGATGGAGGCGATCGTCAGGCCGCCGGCGGAGGCGCCCATGACGAGCCAGGCGACGCCCGTCCCGCCCAGGGCGACCAGCATCGTGGGGCCGAACCCGTAGCGCGCGTTCAGCGGTGCGACGGCGCCCGCGGCCGCGAGCGAGCCCACGCCCGCCAGCATGAAGAGCAGGCCCACGTGGCCCGCGGAAAAGCCCAGCTCGCGGGCCGCGAAGAGGATCACGACGGCCACGTAGGCGTGGCGGAAGAACTGCCACGCGGCGAGAGACCAGGCGAGCGCGCGCAGCGTGGGGTTGCGCCACACCGCCGCGAGCCCCTCGCCGATCTCTCGCCAGACGCTTTCCCCCGACAGCTTGGGGGCGTCGGTGGCCGCGGGCGGAATGCCGCGCAGCATCCACGCGGAGACCATGAACGAAAGCGCGTCCAGCAGGATGGCGATGGGGGCGGTGAGCCACTGGATGAGGGCGCCGGCGAGGCCGGGTCCCACGAGCTGGGACGCGGAGTCCGAGAGGCCGATCTTCGCGTTTGCCTCGGTGAGGTTCGCGCGGCCCACGCGCTCGGTCATGAAGACCTGGTAGGCGGGCCAGCCGATGACGCTGCCCAGGCCCACGAGGAAGCCCGCGACGTAGAGCACGGGCATGGAGAGCACGCCCAGCCACGCGCATACGGGCACGGCGGCGAGCGCGAGCCCGCGGCCGAGGTCGGCCCAGATGATCACCGGCAGCTTCCGCGCGCGGTCTACCAGCACCCCGGCGAAGAGGCCGAAGAGCGGGTAGGGCAGGGCCTCGAGCGCCGTGAGCACGCCCACCTCGAAGGGGGTCGCGTCCAGCATCAGCGCGGCCGTGAGCGGCAGCGCGAGGAAGGTCACCTGGCCGCCGAAATGGGTGATGGTGAGCGAGCCCCAGAGCTTCACGAAGTCGGGGTTTCGCCACAGGCCCGTGAGCCAGCGGCGGGGGTGGAGCCGGGAGAGCAGGGTGTCCATTCTCGTTCTTCTTCGCGGGCCTCGTGGGCCCGCTTCGGTCTGCTTCGCTTGCAGCGCGAGCTCACGCGTCGCGCAATGCGCGAGGCGAAAAGGGGGGCGGGGATGGGCCGCCTCGGGTTCCGCCTCGACTCTCGCCGGGGCGGTAGACCCCGGGCGTCAGTCTTCGCCGGCTCGCGGCGCGATCCCGTTTGGCGCAACCAGCCCGCCACGGGACGCCCCGCGCATTGCGCGGCGGGATGCGGTCGTGGGTTTGCACGGGGTCATGGTCGATGGGCTCGGCAATGGGGAATCGAGCGGCGATTATAGCCACGGACTTCCGGGCCGGCAAACGGGCGGCTTGCTACCATGGCGGGGTAGCACCAACTACAAGACCGACTTCACCGCCCGGAGCCCCCATGTTCGGCCGACTTCTGCCCAAGGAGGGTCGTTTCTACGACCTCTTCAACGCCCACGCCGAGCAGGTCGTCCTCGCCGGCCGCGAGCTCGCCGCGCTGATGGACGACTTCGACAACCGGGATCGCTACGCCGCGCGCATCGACGAGGCCGAGCACGCGGCCGACCGCGTCACCGCCGAGGCGATGCGGCTGCTGCACAAGACCTTCATCACGCCCATCGACCGCGAGCAGATCCACCAGCTCGTGAACGCCATGGACGACATCTGCGACCTCATCCAGGACGTGACGGAGTCGATCACCCTCTACGACATCCGCTCCATCACCCCCGAGACCAAGCGCCTCGCGGACATCGCGCTGCGCTGCTGCGAGCGCGTGCACGACGTGGTGGGGCTCCTGGGCAAGGACGGCCACGCCGAGGCCGTCATCAAGACCTGCGACGAGATCGACCGCCTCGAGAGCGACGCCGACCGCGAGATGCGCGCGGCCATCTCGCGCCTGTTCCGCGAGGAGAAGGACGTGCTCGAGGTGATCAAGATGAAGGTGATCTACGAGCAGCTGGAGTCGATCACCGACCGCTGCGAGGACGTCGCGAACCTCGCCGAGGGCATCGTCCTGGCCAATTCGTGACGAGCGGGCGCATTCCCCGGTGAGCGGGCTCGAGATCGGCATCGGCACGCTGGTGTTCCTGGTGGCGCTGGCGCTCGCCTTCGACTTCATGAACGGGCTGCACGACGCCGCCAACTCCATCGCGACGGTCGTCTCCACGGGCGTGCTCAAGCCCCAGCACGCGGTGGCCTTCGCCGCGTTCTTCAACTTCCTGGCCCTGTTCGTCTTCCAGCTGAAGGTCGCCTCGACGGTGGGCAAGGGCATCGTGGACCCGGCCATCGTCGACCACTACGTGATCTTCGGGGCGCTCGTGGGCGCCATCGCCTGGAACGGCATCACCTGGTGGGCGGGGCTGCCCTCGAGCTCCTCGCACGCGCTCATCGGCGGGCTCATCGGCGCGGTGGTCGCCAAGGCCGGCGTGGGTCCCCTGATCGGCTCGGGCATCGGCAAGACGGTGCTCTTCATCTTCGTGTCGCCGGCGCTGGGCTTCCTTCTGGGGTCGCTGCTGCTGGTGCTCGTGTCGTGGGCGGCGCGGCGCACGCCACCGGCCCGGATCGACCGCTGGTTCCGGCGCATGCAACTCGTGTCGGCTTCCCTTTACAGCCTCGGCCACGGCGGCAACGACGCGCAGAAGACGATCGGCATCATCTGGCTGCTGCTCATCGCATCCGGCGCCTCGGGTGCCTCCGATCCGGTGCCGGCCTGGGTGATCGTGGCCTGCTACGTGTCGATCGCGATGGGCACGCTCCTCGGCGGGTGGCGCATCGTGAAGACCATGGGCCAGAGGATCACGAAGTTGAAGCCCGTGGGCGGCTTCTGCGCCGAGACGGGCGGGGCCATCACGCTCTTCGTGGCCACCGGCCTGGGCATCCCCGTGTCCACCACCCACACGATCACCGGCGCCATCGTGGGCGTGGGCGCCACCCGCAAGATGTCGGCGGTGCGCTGGGGGATCGCGGGCGGGATCGTGTGGGCTTGGGTCTTCACCATCCCGGCCAGCGCCTTCATGGCGGCCGTGGCCTGGTGGGCGGGAACCCTGCTGTTCTAGCGGGGCGGCCCGGGCTCGCGGCCCGGGGGTGGCCGCAGGTAGCGCGAATCGTCGAAGGTCGCCATCCAGCGCGGCTCGTAGACCACGAAGATCGCCGTGAGCAGGCCCGAGAGGAAGGCCTCTCCCCACGCGAGGAGCAGGCCGAAGGGGAGAAAGCCGTCGGCGAGCGTTGCGGGCGGGACCGTCCGGGCCGCGTAGTGCGCCGCGCCGGCCACGAGTACGGTCGCCACGTAGGCGGCGCCCGGGGAGAAGAAGCCCGCCAGGAAGATGAACGTGAAGGGGTTGCGCGGGGCCCAGCGGTCGGCGGCAAGGCGCAGCAGCTCGAGGACCGAGACCGGCAGCCACGCGGCAAGCAGCCACGTCGCCCCCGCGCCGGCCCAGTCGCCCCCGCGCCACAGGAGCACGGCGGCGATCGCCGGCACCGCCGCGACCACCGCGAGGTGGCGCCCGAACATCAGCGCGGCGAGCGGGGTGAGGAGAAGGTGCAGCGTGAGCCCGCCCGCCAGGCGCGCCGACAGGATCCAGGCGAGGGCGATCGCGAAAGCCGAGCCGATCCAGCCGTGCAGCCGGAAATCCTCGGCGAGCAGCCGCCACGGCGCGCGCCGCGCGGCGTGCGCCAGCAGGACCGCCGCGACGATCCAGCTCGCGAGGGCCCAGCCGGCGGGCAGGGGTGTGGCCAGGAAGTCTATGGCGGGGTCAGGCGGCCACCAGCTCGCGCAGCACGAAGGGCAGGATCCCGCCGTGCAGGTAGTAATCCACCTCGATGGGGGTGTCGATGCGAAGGAGCACGGGGACTTCCTTCCTCGTGCCGTCCTTGCGGTGGATCACCAGGGTCACGTCCATCTGCGGGCGGATGCCCTTCTCGAGCCCGACCACGTCCACCTGCTCGTCGCCCCGGATGCCCAGCGACTCGGCCGAGTCCGTGCCCTTGAACTGGCAGGGGAGCACGCCCATGCCGACGAGGTTGGAGCGGTGGATGCGCTCGAAGCTGCGGGCCACGACCGCCTTCACGCCCAGGAGCTGCGTGCCCTTGGCCGCCCAGTCGCGCGACGATCCCGTGCCGTACTCCTCGCCGCCGAAGATCACGGTGGGCGTGCCGGCCGCGATGTACTTCATGGCCGCGTCGTAGATGGGCAGCTGCTCGCCGGAGGGCTGGAAGAGCGTCACGCCGCCCTCCACGCGCGTGCCGTCGGCCTTCGGCGGCAGCATCAGGTTCTTCACGCGCACGTTGGCGAAGGTGCCGCGCATCATCACCTCGTGGTTGCCGCGGCGCGCCCCGTAGCTGTTGAAGTCCGGCTTCATCACGTTGTTGCCGATGAGGTACTTGCCGGCCGGCGAGGTGTCCTTGATGGCGCCGGCGGGAGAGATGTGGTCCGTGGTCACGGAGTCGCCGAAGATGCCCAGGACGCGCGCGCCCGTCACGTCCTTCGCGGTGCCCGCGCTCATGCCGAAGCCCTCGAAGAACGGCGGCTCGGCGATGTAGGTGGATTTCGGCCAGTCGTAGACCTGGCCCGTGGACGAGGCGATGGCCTTCCAGAGGGGATTGGTCTCCGCGAGGTTCGCGTACATGCGCCCGAAGACGGCCGGGTCGGTGGCGTACTTCATGAGGGCCTGCACCTCGTCGGAGGTGGGCCAGATGTCCTTGAGGAACACCGGGCCGTCCTTGCCCTGGCCGACGGGGTCGTTCTCGAGGTCCTTGAGCACCGTGCCGGCGATCGCGAAGGCCACCACGAGAGGCGGCGAGGCGAGGAAGTTGGCGCGGATGTTGGCGTGGATGCGCGCCTCGAAGTTGCGGTTGCCGGAGAGCACCGCGGCGCAGACGAGGTCGTTGTCGACGACGGCCTTCTCGACGGGCTCGGCCAGGGGACCCGCATTGCCGATGCAGGTGGTGCAGCCGTAGGCGGCCACGCTGAAGCCCAGCTTCTCGAGGGAGGAAAGCAGGCCCGCGGCCTTCAGGTATTCCGTCACGACTCGCGAGCCGGGCGCAAGCGAGGTCTTGATGTGCGGCTTGACCGCGAGGCCCTTCTCGACGGCCTTCCTCGCGAGCAGGCCCGCGGCGATCAGCACGCTCGGGTTCGACGTGTTGGTGCACGAGGTGATGGCGGCGATGAGGACGTCGCCGGAGCCCAGGTCCGTGCCGTCGGAGGTCGTCACGCGCTTCGCCAGGTCCTCCGCCTTCTTGGAGAAGCCGTTGTCCGCCACGGGCTTGGAGAAGAGCTCGGTGAACTTCGCCTTCAGGTTGCCCAGGTCGATGCGGTCCTGCGGGCGCTTCGGCCCGGCCACGGACGGCTTGATGGACGACAGGTCCAGCTCCAGCACCGTCGTGTAGTCCAGGTCGCCCTTCTTGGGCATGCCGAACATCCCCTGCGCCTTGAAGTAGGCCTCGAGGGCGGAGACCTCCTCGGCCGTGCGGCCGGTGTTGCGGAAGAACTCGATGGTGCGCGCGTCGACGGGGAAGAAGCCCATGGTCGCGCCGTACTCGGGCGCCATGTTGGCGATGGTGGCGCGGTCGGTGACGGCGAGCGTCTCGGCGCCGGAGCCGAAGAACTCGACGAACTTGCCCACGACCTTCGCCTTGCGCAGCATCTCGGTGACCGTGAGCGCGAAGTCCGTGGCCGTGACGCCCTCGCGGAGCTTGCCCGTGAGGTTCACGCCGACCACGTCCGGGGTGAGGAAGTAGACCGGCTGGCCGAGCATGCCGGCCTCGGCCTCGATGCCGCCCACGCCCCAGCCCACCACGCCGATGCCGTTGATCATCGTGGTATGGCTGTCGGTGCCCACGAGCGTGTCGGGGTAGTACATCCCGTTCTTCTGGAACACGCCGCGCGCCAGGTACTCGAGGTTCACCTGGTGCACGATGCCGATGCCCGGGGGCACGACCTTGAAGGTGTCGAAGGCCTGCATGCCCCACTTCATGAACTCGTAGCGCTCGCGGTTCCTGTCGAACTCGAGCTTCATGTTGAGGTCCAGGGCCTGCGGGCCGCCGTAGTGGTCGATCTGCACCGAGTGGTCGACGACGAGGTCCACGGGCACGAGCGGCTCGATCACCTTGGGGTTCTTCCCCATCTTCGCGGCGACGCCGCGCATGGCGGCGAGGTCGGCGAGTAGCGGCACCCCCGTGAAGTCCTGCAGCACGATGCGCGCGAGCACGAACGGGATCTCGTCGGTGCGCGCGGCGTTGGCGCCCCAGCTGGCGAGCTGCTTCACGTGCTCCTCGGAGACCTTCTTGCCGTCCACGTTGCGCAGCACCGACTCGAGCACGATCCGGATCGAGACGGGCAGGCGCTTCACGTTGGGGAACTTCTCCGCCAGCGCCGGCAGCGAGTAGAACTGGCCGGTCTTGCCGGGGGCGGGCTGGAAGGACTTGAGCGTGTCGAAGGCGTTGTGGGGCATGGGGGTCTCGGTCTGGGTTCGTGGTTCGGTTGTTCGGGTCGGGATGCGGGGCTAGGGATTCGGCACGGCGCGGATCTGGACGTCGTAGGCGCGGCCGCCGTCGTCCCAGCAGACGCCGCCGCCGCCGCGGCCCTGCCCGCCGCGCAGGTCGCAGCGCAGGCCTGCGCCGTCGGCAGAGCGCAGGAGCGCCTTCGCCTCGCCGCCGGACGGATTGTCGAGGGAGAAGGACCCGCCCCCCATCGCCCAGCCGCGGTGGCCGGCGCCGACGCCGCCCGTCACGTAGCCGTACGAGCGGTCGGAGACGACCTCCACCCACGTGCCGGTGAATTCCCGGCCCTCGATGGCGATGGCGATCGGCCCCTCGTTCGAGCCGGCGCCCCGGAGGGTTCCCTGGTAGAGCTTTCCGCTGTCCCGGGGCATGAGGGTGAGCTGGTAGGTCGAGGCGCAGCCGCCCAGGGTGATGGCGGCCGCGATGATCGCGAAAGTCCTTGTCATGTTGCCTCCTGGCGGCGGTCGGGGACTTGTGGCCCCTTGCCGTCCGCGTTTCTCCTCCCCCTTCAGGGACCCGGTGCCGTCGCGGCGGGCGCGAACGGCACCGGATTAGATCACTTCTTCGCCGGCCGGGACATTGATCCCGGTCGGTCGCGGCGCACCCCTCCTCAGGTGGCCATCAGGTCGACGAACTCGTTCACGGGCGTGGCCTCGAGGCGCTTCGGGTCGAGGCACAGCTCGAGGATGGCCTTCCTCTGCTTCTCGGGGAAGCGGCGCGCGAGGTTGGTGCGGAACTTCTCGACCAGCACCGGCATGCCCTCCTTGCGGCGGCGCTTGTGGCCGATGGGGTACTCGACCACCACCTCCTTGAGCTTCTTGCCGTCGGAGAGCTCGACCGTGAGGCCGTTGGCGATGGAGCGCTTCTCCGGGTCGTGGTAGTCCTTCGTGAACTTCGGGTCCTCGACGCACACGATCCTGCCTCGAAGCGCGTCGATGCGCGGGTCCTTCGCGACCTCGTCCTCGTAGTCGGCGGCCGTGAGGCGGCCGAAGAGCAGGGGCACGGCCACCATGTACTGGATGCAATGGTCGCGGTCGGCCGGGTTGTCCAGCGGGCCCTTCTTGTCGATGATGCGGATGCAGGCCTCGTGCGTGCGGATGGTGATGCGCTTGATGTCCGCGGCGGTCTTGCCGATCTTCCCGAGCTCCTTGTGCAGCGTCATCGCCGCCTCCACCGCGGTCTGCGAGTGGAACTCGGCGGGGAAGGAGATCTTGAAGAGCACGTTCTCCATCACGTAGCTGCCGTACTTGCGCTGGAACTTGAACGGGTTGCCCTTGAAGAGCACGTCGTAGAAGCCCCAGGTCTTGGCGCTGAGGACCGAGGGGTAGCCCATCTCGCCCGTCTTTGCGATGAGCGCCAGGCGCACGGCGCGGCTCGTCGCGTCGCCCGCGGCCCAGCTCTTCCTCGATCCCGTGTTGGGGAAATGGCGGTAGGTGCGAAGCGACTGGCCGTCCACCCAAGCGAGCGACACCGCGTTGATGACCTCGTCCCGCGTGAGGCCCAGCATCTCGGCCACGACGGCGGTGGAGGCGACCTTGACCAGCACCACGTGGTCCAGCCCCACCTTGTTGAAGCTGTTCTCCAGCGCGATGCAGCCCTGGATCTCGTGGGCCTTGATCATCGCGGTGAGGACGTCCTTCACCGTGAGCGGCTTCTTCCCGGCGGCCACGGCGTTCCTCGAGAGCCAGTCGGCCGTGGCGAGGATGCCGCCCAGGTTGTCCGAGGGGTGGCCCCACTCGGCGGCAAGCCAGGTGTCGTTGAAGTCGAGCCAGCGGATCATGGCGCCGATGTCGAAGGCGGCCTTCACCGGGTCCATCTGGTAGGGCGTGCCGGGCACCTTCGCGCCGTTGGGCACCACGGTCCCCGGGACGATCGGGCCGAGCATCTTGGTGCACGCCGGGTACTCGAGCGCCTCGAAACCGCAGCCGAGGGTGTCCATGAGGCAGTAGCGGGCGGTCTCGTAGGCCTCGGCGCTCTTCACCTTGTACTTGAGGACGTAGTCGGCGATGTCGACGAGGACCTGGTCGGGCTTGGGGCGGACGTTGCTGATGTGTGCGGACAAGGGACGTTTCCTGTTCAGTGGGTCAGGCGAGCGTTGGGAGTGATGCCGGCCAAAAACGGGGACACGGATGAACACGGATGAACACGGATATTTCCTTGGGATGGAAACGCCGTGCCAGCATGGGCGACGCCGTCCTCCCAGGCAGGGCGTTTCCAGTCAATGAAAAATATCCGTGTTCATCCGTGTTCATCCGTGTCCCCGCTTTTGGGCAACTACTTCACCGACGTTTCTCGATCGGCACGAACGCGAGGTCGTCCGGCCCGGTGTAATTCGCGCTCGGGCGGATGATCTTGCCGTCGATGCGCTGCTCGATCACGTGCGCGCACCAGCCGGAGGTGCGCGAGATCACGAAGAGCGGCGTGAACATCGCCGTGGGCACGCCCATCATGTGGTAGCTCGTGGCGCTGAACCAGTCGAGGTTCGGGAACATCTTCTTCTCGCGCCACATCACCTCCTCGACGCGCGCGGAGATGTCGAAGAGCTTCATGTTGCCCGCGTCCTTCGAGAGCTGGCGGGCGACTTCCTTGATCACCTGGTTCCTCGGGTCCGAGATCGTGTAGACGGGGTGGCCGAAGCCGATGATCACCTGCTTCTCCGCGATGCGCTTGACGATGTCCGCTTCCGCCTCGTCGGGGTTGTCGTAGCGGCCGATGGTGTCGAAGGCGAACTCGTTGGCGCCGCCGTGCTTGGGGCCCTTGAGCGCGCCGATGGCCGCGGTGACCGCCGAGTACATGTCGGAGCCCGTCCCGGCCACGACCCGCGCGGTGAAGGTGGAGGCGTTGAACTCGTGCTCGGCGTACAGGATGAGCGAGGTGTGCATCGCGCGCACCCACAGGTCCGAGGGCTTCCTGCCGTGCAGCAGGTGCAGGATGTGCCCGCCGATGGAATCGTCGTCGGTCTCGACCTCGATGCGCCGGCCCGAGTGCGAGAAGTGGTGCCAGTAGATGAGCATCGAGCCGAAGGAGGCCATGAGCCGGTCGGCGATGTCGCGCGAGGGAGCGAGCTTGTGGTCGTCGCCCTCGGGCAGGACCGAGCCCAGCGCGGAGCACGCGGTGCGAAGGACGTCCATCGGGTGCGTGGAGGCCGGGATGCACTCGAGGATGTCCTGGACGGCGGCCGGGATCCCGCGCAGCGACCTGAGCTTCGCCTTGTAGGCCTTGAGCTCGGTGGCGGTGGGGAGCTTGCCGTGCACGAGCAGGTGGGCTACTTCCTCGAACTCGCACTTGTCGGCGAGGTCGAGGATGTCGTAGCCGCAGTAGTGGAGGTCGTTGCCCGTGCGCCCGACGGTGCACAGCGCGGTGTTGCCGGCGGTGACGCCGGAGAGGGCGACGGACTTCTTCGGCTTGGGGGTGACGGCGGGGGCGGCGGCTTCGGACATGGCGGTTCCTTCGTTTTCAGCTACTTGGCCTTGGCGAAAAGGGCGTCGAGCTTCTTCTCGAACTCGTGGTAGCCCAGGTAGTGGTAGAGCTCCTCGCGGGTCTGCATCGAGCCCACGACGGATTTCTGCGAGCCTTCCTTGCGCAGCGCCTGGTAGACGCCGAGCGCGGCCTTGTTCATCGCGCGGAAGGCCGACAGGGGGTAAAGCGCGATCGCGACGTCGGCGGAGGCGAGCTCGTCGACGGTGAAGAGCGGGGTCTGGCCGAACTCCGTGATGTTGGCGAGGACCGGCACCTTCACGGCGGCGGCGAACTTGCGGTACATGTCGAGGTCGGTGATCGCCTCGGGGAAGATGCCGTCGGCGCCGGCCTCGACGCAGGCGCAGGCGCGGTCGATCGCGGCTTGCAGCCCCTCGACGGCGAGCGCGTCGGTGCGCGCCATGATGAAGAAGGAGGCGTCCGTCCTCGCGTCGGCGGCGCTCCTGACGCGGTCAACCATCTCCTGCTGCGTCACGAGCTCCTTGTTGGGGCGGTGGCCACAGCGCTTGGCGCCCACCTGGTCCTCGATGTGCATCGCCGCGGCGCCGAACTTGACGAGGGACTTCGTGGTGCGCGCGACGTTGAAGGCGCTCGAGCCGAACCCGGTGTCCACGTCCACGAGCAGGGGCAGGTCGCACACGTCGGTGATGCGGCGCACGTCGGTGAGCACGTCGTCGAGGTTCGAGATGCCCAGGTCCGGCAGGCCCAGCGAGCCCGCGGCGACGCCGCCGCCCGAGAGGTAGATCGCCCTGAAGCCCGAGGCCTTGGCGAGCGTGGCGTGGTAGGCGCAGATGGCGCCCGGGACCTGCAGGGGCTTTTCTTCCTTGAGGGCGGCGCGGAACTTGGCGCCCGGCGACATGGTGGTCATCGGAATCCTGTAGTCGGGTTGGTCAGTCGAAGAAGGCTCTCGCCGCGTCCTCGGGCATCTTCACGCCGGTGATCCGCGCCTTCTGCAGCAGCTCCCAGAAGTAGCGGTACGTGGCGCGGTCGTGGAGCTCGCCGTCGAACTGGATGGGGCCCCAGTTCGCGTCCTGGGCCTCCAGGAGGATGGCGGCCGCGCTGGCGACCTCGTTCAGGTCGGGCTTCATCGCGTCGACGATGGGCTGCACCTGCGAGGGATGGATGCTCCACATGCGCAGGAAGCCGAAGTCGTTGCGCGCGCGCCAGGCGTCGCGGAAGACGTTGTAGGCGTTCTTCAGGTCGAGCGAGACGTTGTGGGCGGGCACCACGCCGTTGGCCAGCGCGGCGGCCACGACGTCGGTCTTGGCGCGGGCGACGAGCGGGTGCTCGAACTGGCCGGGCGAGCGCATGTTGGAGGCGTGGATGGCGCCGTGGTGGCCGCTCACGAAGTCCATGAGCCCGAAGTCGAGCACCTGCACGCCGGGCAGCTGCGCGATCTCCCAGGCGTCGTGCAGTGCGCCGTGCGTTTCCACCAGCACGTGGATCGGCACCACGCGGCCGGCCTTCTTCTTCTTAGCCACCGCCTGGACGTAGGCGATCATCTCCTCGGCCTGGGCGACGGAGGTGCACTTCGGGATCGTCACGTAGGCGATCACCTTGCCCGCGCCTCCCACGAGGATGTCGACGTCCTTCTTCCAGTGCGGGTGCGTGTAGTCGTGGATGCGGGCGCCGGCCATGGCGAAGCGGTTGGCCGGGGAATGCAGCAGCCCGACGATCATCTCCGCGTGCTGCTTCTCGCGGCCCGTCTCGGCGCCGTCCTCGCAGTCGCAGGTGATGTCGAACACGGCGCCCAGCCGCTCCTGCAGGTCGAGGGCCTTGGTGATGAGCTTCTCCGAGCCGGCGAAATGCTCGCAGGCGGGAATCACCGGGAAGGGCTTCTCGCCGGCGAACAGGGCTTCCTTGGGATGGCGGGGGGCGGGCATGGGGAGGGGGTTCCGGAAGGGTGGATCCGTATTTTAGGCGCTGGCTAGCGGCGCGGGAGGAGGTACGTGAGGTCGAGGTCCAGCACCACCGCCGGGTCCT
The DNA here is from genome assembly GCA_044230355.1 of Usitatibacteraceae bacterium. Lineage (GTDB taxonomy): Bacteria > Pseudomonadota > Gammaproteobacteria > Burkholderiales > Usitatibacteraceae > FEB-7. The sequence goes on from JBGARD010000026.1 coordinate 29,416, forward strand.
TCGCCCCGGGCGCGGGCGTGGCGAGGTCCGCGAGGCGAACGTTCTTCGCGGCGATGAGGCGCACGCGCAGCGCGCCCACGTCGTCGCGGCCGGGGATCGCGTCGCGGGCGGTGACCACGGAGCGCGCATTGATCGTGTCGCCGGCGAAGGTCGGGTTGGCGTGGGTGCCGGCGTGGATGGCGGCGATGGCGAAGGCGTTCTCGAGGCCGTCGTGGGAGAGCGCTCTAGCCAGCGAGATCACGTGGCCCCCGTAGACGAGGCGCTTGCCGAACGGGCCGGTGCGGGCCGTGAAGGCGTCGAAATGCACGCGCGCGGTGTTCTGGTACAGGCGCGTGGCGAGCATGTGGTCGGCTTCCTCGACGGTGACCGCGCCCGGGTGGTCGATCGTCTCGCCGGGCTCGTAGTCCTCCCACAGGCGCGAGCCGCCCGTGGCGGCCTGGTCGAGCGCCTGGGGCCGCAGGAACGCCGGGATCGCGAAGCGCGCGGGCGCGACTTCCTTCGGAAGCTCCGGCACGACCGTGGCCGGGGCGGGGGCAGACGGGTCGCGCTTGGCGACCATGACCCAGCGCGCCCACTCGATCACGGCGCGGCCGTCCTGGTTGAGCGCGCGCGAGGCGACGTAGACCACGCCGCTCGTGCCGCTGGAGTTCTGCCTTAGCCCGATCACCTCGGATTGCGCGCAGAGCGTGTCGCCGGCGTAGACGGGCTCGAGGAAGCGCAGCCCCGCGTAGCCCAGGTTGGCCACCGCGTTGTAGGAGATGTCGGGGACGGTCTTGCCGAAGGCGACATGGAAGGCGAGGAGGTCGTCCACCGGGCAGGCGGGGTGGCCGAGCGCCCGCGCGACGGGCTCGGCGCAGTGCGCCGGCTGGCGGGCGCCGGTCAGCGCGACGTAGAGGGCGGCATCGCCGGCGGTGATCGTGCGCGGCGTGGCGTGGCCGAAGCGCTGGCCGAGCGCGTAGTCCTCGAAGAACCAGCCCTCCCGCGGGCGCGAGCCGGGCGGCACGCTCACGCCTTCGCTCACTGGCCGGCCTCGAGGCTCTTGATCATGTCGGCGAGCGCGAGGAGCCGGCGCGCGGCCTTGAGGTGGTGGTGCTCGATGAGGCGGCCGTTCACGACCACGACGCCGCGCCCCTCGCGGTGCGCGTGCTCGAGCGCCTCGATCAGCTCCGTGGCGGCGGCGAGGTCGTGGGGCTTGGGCGTGAAGGCGTCGTTGCAGTACGGCAGCTGGAAGGGGTGCACGAGGCTCTTGCCGTCGAAGCCCAGGTCGCGGGCCAGGCGGCAGGCGTACTCGAAGGACTGCATGTCCTTCAGGTCCGTGGAGATGCCGTCGACCACGGAGCGGTCGAAGGCGCGGGCGGCGAGCACCACCCGCGAGAGCGAGTAGTGCAGGGCCATGCGGTCCGGGGTGCGCCGCGCGTGCAGCTGGGTGATGAGGTCCGAGGTCGCCATCACGACGCAGGCGATGCGGTCGGAGGCGCTCGCGATCTCCTCGGCGCGCAGCACCGCGAGGGGGCTCTCGACCATCACCATGATGGGCAGGTGCTTGCCGCCGGCCGCGTCGAGGGCGCGAAGCGCCTGCTCCACGTCGGCCTTCGACTCGATGTTGGGAAAGAGGACGGCGTCGGCGCCGATGCCTGCCACCGCCTTCACGTCCTCCTCGCCCCAGGGCGAGTCGAGGTCGTTCACGCGCACGACCACCTCGCGCCGGCCGAATCCCCCGGCGAGCACCGCCTCCACCACGTTTCGCCTCGACTCCACCTTGGCCTCGACCAGGATCGGGTCGCCCAGGTCCAGGATCACCGAGTCCACCTTGAGGGTGCGCGACTTGTTGAGGTAGCGCGTGCTGCACCCGGGCACGTAGAGCATCGAGCGGCGCGGGCGGAAGTAGGGCGTCATGACGGCAAGCCTCTGATTTTGCAAAGGAACAACGCGGTGTGGCCAAGCCGGCGCGGGAGCCGGGAAGCGCTTGCTGCTGCGCAGCATGCTACGCCGCGCCGGCGAGGGGTGTCAACATGACTTGTATCTTATATAAGACAAAGGAGCGGCCCCGCCGTGGTACGATTTCCGGCATGTCCGAGACCCTGCCGTCGCCGTCGTTCCGGCCCCTCTACGAGCAGATCAAGATCCTCCTCACGCAGAGCCTGGTGGCCGGCGAGTGGAAGCCCGGGGAGGCGATCCCCTCCGAGATGGAGCTCGCCGCCCGCTTCCGCGTGAGCCAGGGCACCGTGAGGAAGGCGATCGACGAGCTCGCGAGCGAGCACATCCTGGTGCGCCGCCAGGGCAAGGGCACCTTCGTCGCCTCGCACAGCGAGCCGAGCTACCAGTACCGGTTCCTGCGCGTGATGCCCGACAACGGCCAGAAGCTCACGCCGCACAACGTGCTGCTGGAGGTGCGCAAGGGCAGGGCGAGCGCCGAGATCGCGCGCGCGCTCGCGATCAAGCCCGGCGTGCCGCTGCACGTGATCCGCCGCATCCTCGAGTTCAAGGGCCGCCCGCTCATCCTCGACGAGATCGTGCTCGCGGCGAGCCGCTTCCCGGGCCTCACCATCCCGAGGCTCGAGGAGTTCAAGGGCTCGATGTACAGCTTCTACGAGGCGGCCTACGGGCTGCGCATGATCCGCGCCGAGGAACGCATCCGCGCGGTGCCCGCCGGGCAGGAGGTGGCCGGGCACCTGCGCGTGCCTGCCGGCACCCCGCTCCTGTGCGTCGACCGCATCGCGTTCACCTACGGCGACATGCCCGTGGAGTGGCGCCGCGGGCTGTGCCTCACCGACGGGTTCTCCTATTTCAACGAGCTCGCGTGAGGCGCTCGCCGTGCATCCGGGAAAACCCGGATCCCCGAGGGGTTTCGGGGGTATCGGCATGTGCGGGCGCAGCAAATCCACGGTAGAATCGCCCGGCTTCCGGCGCATCGGGACCGAGCCACCGTTCGCATCCCCGACACACCGGGCCGCCGCAACGAAACCCAGGAACGGACAATGACGACTGCGCCCAAGCAGAGACCGAAATATTACGATCTCAACCTCGCGCACCTGCCCCTGCCGGGGCTTGTCTCGATCTTCCACCGCATCTCCGGCGCGATCCTCTTCGTGCCCGTCATCCCGGCGCTCCTCTACCTGATGCAGGCGACGCTCGGCTCGGAGGCGGGGTGGCTGCACTGGAAGGCCGTCCTCTCCGACCCGGCCGTGAAGCTGGTCCTCCTCGCCTTCGTCTGGCTGTACGTCCACCATTTCTTCGCGGGCATCCGCTACCTCCTGCTCGACGTGCACGTCGGGGTGGCCCTGGAGCCCGCCCGCGCCTCCGCGAAGCTCGTCTTCGCGGCCGGAGCGCTCGCCACGCTGGCCATCGCCTGGAGGATCTGGTGAGCGGCTACTCGAAGAATCCCGTCGGCGCGCACTACGGCCTTTCGGCCTGGCTGCTGCAGCGCCTCACCGCGGTCGTCATGGCCGCGTACACCGTCTTCCTCGCGGCCCTCCTCCTGTGGTGCCCGCCGGCGAGCTGGGCCGACTGGAAGGGGCTCTTCACCGGCTCCTTCGTGCGCGTGGCCACGATGCTCTTCATTCTCGCGCTCCTCTACCACGCGTGGGTGGGCGTCCGCGACATCATCATGGACTACGTGAAGCCGACGGGGCTGCGCCTGGCGCTCCAGGCGGTGGCGGGCACCGCGCTCGTCTTCTACGTCGTGTGGTCCGTGTCCATCCTCTGGGGCCGCTGACATGGCGCTTGCCTTACGCAAATTCGACGCGGTGATCGTGGGGGCCGGCGGATCGGGCCTGCGCGCCGCCCTCGAGCTCTCCGCCGCCGGCCTCAAGGTCGCGGTTCTGTCCAAGGTCTTCCCGACGCGCTCGCACACGGTGGCGGCCCAGGGCGGCGTGGGCGCCGCGCTCGGCAACATGGGCGAGGACAGCTGGCACTGGCACATGTACGACACGATCAAGGGCTCGGACTGGCTGGGCGACCAGGACGCGATCGAGTTCATGTGCCGCATGGCCCCCGAGGTCGTGATCGAGCTCGAGCACTTCGGCATGCCGTTCGACCGCAACGACAACGGCACCATCTACCAGCGCCCCTTCGGCGGCCACTCCCAGAACTTCGGCGAGCGCCCCGTGCAGCGCTCGTGCTGCGCCGCGGACCGCACCGGGCACGCGATGCTGCACACCCTCTACCAGAGGAACGTCCTCGCGAAGACGCAGTTCTTCGTCGAGTGGATGGCGCTCGACCTCGTGCGCGGGGCCGACGGAAGCGTGCTCGGCGTGACCGCCCTCGAGATGGAGACGGGCGACATCGTGCTCTTCCAGGGCAAGGCCACGCTCTTCGCGACCGGCGGCTCGGGGCGCATCTTCTCCTCGTCCACCAACGCGTTCATCAACACCGGCGACGGCCTGGGCATGGCGGCGCGCGCCGGCATCCCGCTGGAGGACATGGAGTTCTGGCAGTTCCACCCGACCGGGGTGGCCGGCGCCGGGGTCCTCATCACCGAGGGCGTGCGCGGCGAGGGCGGGATCCTCCTCAACAAGAACGGCGAGCGCTTCATGGAGCGCTACGCGCCCACCATGAAGGACCTCGCCTCTCGCGACGTCGTCTCCCGGGCAATGGCCACCGAGATCAAGGAAGGGCGGGGCGCGGGCGAGCACGGGGACCATATCCTGCTCAAGCTCGACCACCTCGGCCCCGAGGTCATCGACAAGCGCCTGCCCGGCATCCGCGAGATCGCGCTCAAGTTCGCGAACGTGGACTGCGCGAAAGACCCGATTCCGGTGGTGCCCACGTGCCACTACCAGATGGGCGGCATCCCCACCAATTTCCGCGGCGAGGTCATCGTGCCCCGGGGCGGCGACCCGGCCGTCCCCGTGCCCGGCTTCTACGCGGCCGGCGAGTGCGGCTGCGCCTCGATACACGGCGCCAATCGCCTGGGCACCAACTCGCTCACCGACCTCCTCGTGATGGGCAAGAGCGCCGGCATGAGCATGGTCGACTACGTCCGCGCGCACGGCGCGGCCCTTCCGGCGCTGCCGAAGGACGCCGGCGAGCAAGCGCTGGCGCGCCTGGCCCGCCTGGACGCCCAGAAGGGCGGCGAGGACGTCGCCGCGGTGCGGGACGATATCCAGCGCGCCATGCAGGCGCATTGCGGCGTCTTCCGCTTCCCCGACCTGCTTCGCCAGGGCGTCGAGAGGATCCGGGCGCTCGGCGAGCGGATGGCCCGCACCGAGGTGGGGGACAAGTCGAAGGTGTTCAACACCGCCCGCATCGAGGCGCTCGAGCTCGACAACCTCTACGAGGCGGCACGCGCCACGATGGTCTCCGCCGAGGCCCGCAAGGAGACTCGCGGCGCCCACGACCGCGAGGACTTCCACTCGCGCGACGACGCGAACTGGCTCAAGCACACGCTCTGGTACAGGGAGGGGGACCGCCTGGACTACAAGCCGGTCAACCTGAAGCCCCTCACCGTGGAATCGTTCGAACCCAAGGCCCGGGTCTACTGACCGGTGCTCAATGGGGATGGGTTGCGCTACCGCAAGAACGGTGCCGGCCGGATCCCTGACACTCGACGCTGAATAGGCCTTTAGCCCCATGAGATTCCGGATCCAGAGATACGACCCCGACAAGGACGCCCGGCCGTACTTCCAGGACTACGACGTGGCCATGGGGCCGGCGGACCGGATGCTCCTGGACGCCCTCGTGCGCATCAAGGCGATCGACGACACGCTGTCGCTGCGCCGGTCCTGCCGCGAGGGGGTGTGCGGGTCGGACGCGATGAACATCAACGGCAAGAACGGGCTCGCCTGCATCACCAAGATCGCCGACCTCGCCGAGCCGGTGGTGATCAAGCCGCTGCCCGGCCTGCCGATCATCCGCGACCTGATCGTCGACATGACGCTGTTCTTCGACCAGTACCACTCGGTGAAGCCCTACGTCGTCGACCCCGCGCCGATGCCGGAGAAGGAGCGGCTGCAGTCGCCCGCCGAGCGGGCCGAGCTCGACGGCCTCTACGAGTGCATCCTCTGCGCGTGCTGCTCCACCTCCTGCCCCTCGTTCTGGTGGAACCCGGACAAGTTCGTGGGTCCCGCGGGGCTGCTGAACGCCTACCGCTTCATCGCCGACAGCCGCGACCGGCTGCTCAACGAGCGCCTCGACGACCTCGAGGATCCCTACCGCCTCTTCCGCTGCCACACGATCATGAACTGCGTGGACGTGTGCCCGAAGGGGCTCAACCCGACACTCGCCATCGGCAGAATCAAGGAGCTGATGGTCCGCAGGTCGGTATGAAGGAATGCGAAGCCGTGCGCTCGCTTGAGACGCAACGGCTCAGGTGGCGAAGCCGCCGGGGGCTTCTCGAGCTCGACATCGTGCTCGGGCGGTTCTGGGCGAAATGCGGGGAAGAGCTGGACGATTCGGATGCAGGAGGCCTCGCGACTCTTCTCGCGATGCCGGACAACGATCTTCTGGATCTCGTCATGGGGCGGCGCGACTGCCCCGATCCGGCCCTGCAGCCGCTCTTGCAACGACTGAAGGCCGCCTAGGCGGCCCACTGGGAGACACGCATGGATGCGAAAGGCAAGGCGACGCTGACGTACGACGACGGCAAGATCCTGGAGCTCCCCGTCTACGGCGGCACGATCGGACCGGACGTGATCGACATCCGGGCCCTCTATGGCAAGACGGGCAAGTTCACCTACGACCCCGGCTTCCTGTCGACCGCGAGCTGCGGCTCGAAAATCACCTACATCGATGGCGACGAGGGCGTGCTGATGTACCGCGGCTACCCCATCGAGCAGCTCGCCACGAACTGCGACTTCCTCGAGGTGTGCTACCTGCTCCTCAAGGGGGAGCTCCCGAACGCCGGGCAGAAGAAGGACTTCGACCGGACCGTCGCCGTGCACACGATGGTGCACGAGCAGCTCGCGCGCCTCTACCAGGGCTTCCGCCGCGACTCGCACCCCATGTCGGTGATGGTGGGCGTGGTGGGCGCCCTCTCGGCCTTCTACCACGACTCCCTGGACATCAACAACGCCTCGCACCGCGAGATCTCGGCCTTCCGCCTGATCGCCAAGCTCCCGACCATCGTCGCGATGGCCTACAAGTACTCGATCGGCCAGCCGTTCATGTACCCGAAGAACAACCTCGACTACACCTCGAACTTCATGCGCATGATGTTCGGGGTGCCGGCCGAGGAGTACGAGGTGAACCCCGTCCTCGTGCGCGCGCTCGACCGCATCATGATCCTGCACGCCGACCACGAGCAGAACGCCTCCACCTCCACGGTGCGCCTGGCCGGCTCCTCGGGCGCGAACCCGTTCGCGTGCATCGCGTCCGGCATCGCCTGCCTCTGGGGGCCGGCGCACGGCGGCGCCAACGAGGCGGCGCTGCAGATGCTCATGGACCTGCAGAAGGAGGGCGGCGTCGAAAAGCTCGGCGAGTTCGTGAAGAAGGTGAAGGACAAGAACTCGGGCGTGAAGCTCATGGGCTTCGGCCACCGCGTCTACAAAAACTACGACCCGCGCGCCAAGCTCATGCAGGAGACCTGCCGCGAGGTGCTCGACGAGCTGGGCCTGCACGACGACCCGCTCTTCAAGCTCGCCATGGCGCTCGAGAAGGTCGCCCTCGAGGACGAGTACTTCGTCTCCCGCAAGCTCTACCCCAACGTCGACTTCTACTCCGGCATCGTGCAGCGCGCGCTGGGCATCCCGGTCTCGATGTTCACCTGCATCTTCTCGCTCGCGCGCACCGTGGGCTGGATCGCGCAGTGGAACGAGATGATCTCGGACCCGGAGCTCAAGATCGGGCGGCCGCGCCAGCTGTACAACGGCGCGACGCGGCGCGACGTGGTGCCGCTCGCCAAGCGCGGCTAGAGCGCCCGCGCCCCCGTCCCCGCCAACCGAGGCCTCCATGTCCAGCGTCATGAAGCAGTTCGAAGCCTCCTCGCACCTGTTCGGCGCCAACGCGCCCTTCGTCGAGGAGCTCTACGAGCACTATCTCCGGGATCCCGCTTCCGTCTCGCCGGAGTGGCGCGCGCAGTTCGACGCATGGCAGGCCTCGGGCGGCGGCAGGGACGTCGCCCACACCCCGGTGATCGAGGCCTTCGCGGCCGCCGCCAGGCGCGGGCCCCTCGCGGCCCCCACCTCGGTGGCCGCGGACGACGAGAAGCAGATGAAGGTGCTCATGTTCATCCGGGCGCACCGGACGACGGGCTCGCACTACTCGAACCTCGACCCGCTCAAGCGCATGGACCACGTCTCCGTCCCGGAGCTCGAGCTCTCGACCTACGGGCTGGGGGAGGCGGACCTCGACACCGTCTTTTCCATGGGCTCCTTCGGCAACAGGCGCGAGAGGAAGACGCTGCGCGAGATCGTCGCGATCGTGCGCAAGACCTACTGCGACACCATCGGCGTGGAGTACATGTACCTGTCGTCGATGGAGGAGAAGCGCTGGCTGCGCGAGCGCTTCGAAGGCACGCTGTCCACGCCCAGCCTGGGGGAGCGCCAGAAGCGCTTCCTGCTCGAGCGCCTCACGGCCTCCGAGACGCTGGAGCGCTACCTGCACACGCGCTACGTCGGGCAGAAGCGCTTCTCGGGCGAGGGCGGCGAGAGCCTGGTGCCGATGCTCGACATCCTGATCGAGGAGTCCGGCGCGCAGGGGGCCAAGGAGGTGGTGATCGGCATGGCGCACCGCGGGCGCCTCAACGTCCTGGTGAACAACCTCGGCAAGATCCCCGCGGACCTCTTCTCGGAGTTCGAGGGCAAGAAGGCCGCCGAGCTCGCGGCCGGCGACGTGAAGTACCACCAGGGCTTCTCCTCGGACATCCAGACCCCGGGCGGCACGGTGCACCTCACCCTCGCCTTCAACCCGTCGCACCTGGAGATCGTGAACCCGGTGGTGGAGGGCTCGGTGCGAGCCAGGCAGCATCGCCGCGGCGACTTCAAGGGCGAGACGGTCCTGCCCCTGCTCATCCACGGCGACGCGGCTTTCGCGGGCCAGGGCGTCGTGATGGAGACGCTGGCGCTGTCGCAGACGCGCGGCTACAGGACCGGCGGCACGGTGCACGTCGTCGTGAACAACCAGATCGGCTTCACGACCTCGGACACGCGCGACAGCCGCTCCTCGCTCTACTGCACGGGCATCGCCAAGATGGTCGAGGCGCCCGTCTTCCACGTGAACGGCGACGACGTCGAGGCCGTGGCGATGGTGGCCAAGGTCGCCCTCGACTACCGCACGAAGTTCAAGAAGGACGTCGTCATCGACATGGTGTGCTTCCGGCGCCTGGGGCACAACGAGCAGGACGAGCCCTTCGTCACGCAGCCGCTCATGTACAAGCGCATCGCCCAGCACCCGGGCACGCGCAAGCTCTACGCCGACAAGCTCGAGAAGGAGGGCCTCATCGCCCCCGGATTCGCCGACGAGCTGGTGACGAGCTTCCGCGCCAAGCTCGACGAGGGCAAGCCGACGAACCCGAAGATCCTCTACGGGCTCAAGCACGCGCTCGCGGTGGACTGGGCGCCCTACATGAACGTGGAGTGGCGCCGCCCGGCGGTCACCGCGGTGCCCCTCGAGAAGCTCAAGCAGTACGCCCGGCGCCTCACGGACATCCCCTCCAACTTCAAGCTGCACCCGACGGTCGAGCGCATGCTCGCCGGCCGGCGCGAGATGGGCGAGGGCAAGGCCGTGCTCGACTGGGGCATGGCGGAAAACCTCGCCTATGCCTCGCTGCTCGACGAGGGCACCCCCGTGCGCCTGTCGGGCCAGGACAGCGGGCGGGGAACCTTCGCGCACCGGCACGCGGTGCTCCACGACCAGAACCGCGAGAAGTGGGACCAGGGCACCTACCTGCCGCTGCAGCACATCCGCGAGGGCCAGGGCAGCTTCCTCGTGATCGACTCGCTGCTGTCGGAGGAGGCGGTGCTCGGCTTCGAGTACGGCTACGCGACCGCCAACCCCTTCGAGCTGGTGCTCTGGGAGGCGCAGTTCGGCGACTTCGCCAACGGCGCGCAGGTGGTGATCGACCAGTTCATCGCCTCGGGAGAGGCGAAGTGGGGGCGGCAGTGCGGCCTCACGATGCTGCTGCCGCACGGCTACGAGGGGCAGGGGCCGGAGCACTCCTCCGCGCGCCTCGAGCGCTACCTGCAGCTGTGCGCGGAGCACAACATCCAGGTCTGCGTGCCCTCCACGCCGGCCCAGTTCTTCCACATGCTGCGCCGGCAGGTGGTCCGCCCCATGAGGAAGCCCCTCATCGTGATGACGCCCAAGAGCCTGCTGCGGCGCAAGGAGTCGACCTCGCCGCTGGAGGATCTCGCCACGGGCGCGTTCCAGTGCGTGATCGCAGACCCGGCGAAGCCCTCGCCGAAGAAGGTGAAGCGCGTGGTCTTCTGCTCTGGCAAGGTGTACTTCGACATCGCCGCCGAGCGCGACAAGCGCGGGATCGAGGACGTCGCGCTCGTGCGCGTGGAGCAGCTCTACCCGTTCCCGCACGCCGACTTCGCCACGCAGATCGCCCTCTACCCCGGCGCGAGGAGCATCGTGTGGGCGCAGGAGGAGCCGGCCAACCAGGGCGCGTGGCACCGCATCCAGCACTACCTGCTCGAGCACCTGCGGGCGGACCAGGTGCTCACCGCGGCGCAGCGCAAGTCCTCGGCCTCCCCGGCGGTGGGCTACCTGGCGCTCCACAACCAGCAGCAGAAGGAAATCATCGACGCGGCCCTCACGATTGACGCGGCCGCCGCCAAGAAGGCCGCGAACTAAAGCGGCTCGCAGGTTCGATCACGGGAAGGATTCGACATGCAAGTGGAAGTGAAGGTCCCGCAACTCTCCGAGAGCGTCTCGGAGGCCACCCTCGTCGCCTGGCACAGGAAGGTCGGCGAGGCGGTCCGGCGCGACGAGAACCTCATCGACATCGAGACCGACAAGGTGGTGCTCGAGCTGCCGGCGCCCGCCGACGGCGTGCTCGTGAAGATCGTGAAGGCGGACGGCGAGACGGTCACCTCCGGCGACGTGCTCGCGGTGATCGACACCGCGGGCGCGGCAACCGCGGTCGCCCCCGCCGTCGATCCGGCCCTCGCGGCCAAGGCCGCCTCGCCCGCCGCGGCTCCCCCCGCGGCGAAGGGCGCATCGCCTGCCGCGGCCGCGAATGCGCCGTCGCCTTCGGCGAGGAAGATCGCAGCGGAGAAGGGCGTCGACGTGGCCGCGGTCGCCGGCAGCGGCCGCGACGGACGGGTCACCAAGGGCGACGTGCTGGCGGCCCAGCCCCCCGCCGCGGCGCCGGCTCCGGCGGCCAGGCCCGCCCCCGCGCCCGCGAGCATCCCGACGGGCAACCGGCCCGAGCAGCGCGTGCCGATGTCGCGCCTTCGCGCGCGCGTGGCCGAGCGGCTCGTGCAATCGCAGTCCACCGCGGCGATCCTCACGACCTTCAACGAGGTCAACATGGCGCCGGTGATGGAGCTCAGGGGCCGCTACAAGGACCGCTTCGAGAAGGAGCACGGCGTGAAGCTGGGCTTCATGTCCTTCTTCGTGAAGGCCGCGGTGGCCGCCCTGCGCAAGTTCCCGGTGGTCAACGCCTCGATCGACGGTGGCGACATCGTCTACCACGGCTACTTCGACATCGGCATCGCCGTGGGCAGCGAGCGCGGCCTCGTGGTGCCGGTCCTGCGCAACGCCGACCTCATGTCGATCGCCGACATCGAGAAGGCCATCGCCGACTTCGGCAAGCGCGCCAGGGACGGCAAGATCACGATCGAGGAGCTCACCGGCGGCACGTTCTCCATCTCGAACGGCGGCGTCTTCGGGTCGATGCTCTCCACCCCGATCATCAACCCGCCGCAGAGCGCGATCCTGGGCATCCACGCCACGAAGGACCGCGCGGTGGTGGAGAACGGGCAGGTGGTCGTGCGGCCCATGAACTACCTCGCGCTCTCCTACGACCACCGGATCATCGACGGGCGCGAGGCGGTGCTCGCGCTCGTGGCCATCAAGGACGCCCTCGAGGACCCGGCCCGGCTCCTTCTGGACGTCTAGGGGGCGCCGCTTGGCGCGCCGCCGGAAGTGGAAGCCCGCGATCTTCGTGCGCAGGGCGTTCTTTTTCGTGCTGGGATCGCTCCTGGTGGGGTTCCTGGCCGTCCTCTTCCAGCAGTCACTGGGCCTGTACCTGCCGCGGCACTTCGCGGTATCGCTCGCGGTGGGCCTGGCGGTGGCGGCCACCTTCTGGCTGCTCGGGCTCCTCAAGCACCCGCCGATGTTCCTGAAGAACGTGCACCCGCTCGCGGCCGGTTTCTGCGCCGGCCTCGGCGTGCACATCGCCCGCTTCTGGTTGCGGTAGGCGAGAATGGATGCGCTCTTTGGAACTC
>JBGARD010000027.1:0-40183 GCA_044230355.1 Usitatibacteraceae bacterium
ATGCTGCTCGCGCACCAGGTGGGCGAGTTCTTCACGGACCTGCGCGACAAGCGCTTCGTCTCGGCTCTCGCGCTCGCGCACCAGCGCTTCTCGACCAACACCTTCCCCACCTGGGACCTCGCGCACCCCTTCCGCTTCATCGCGCACAACGGCGAGATCAACACGCTGCAGGGCAACCTCAACTGGATCCGATCGCGCCAGGCGACGATCCACTCCAAGCTCCTGGGCCCCGACCTCGACAAGATCTGGCCCCTCATCTACGAGGGCCAGTCCGACTCCGCGTCCTTCGACAACGCGCTCGAGCTCCTGGTGATGGGCGGCTACCCGATCGCGCACGCGATGATGCTCATGATCCCCGAGGCGTGGGCGGGCAACCCCCTCATGGACGCCAAGCGCCGCGCCTTCTACGAGTACCACGCGGCCCTCATGGAGCCGTGGGACGGCCCGGCGGCCGTGGCCTTCACCGACGGCAAGTTCATCGGCGCCACGCTGGACCGCAACGGCCTGCGGCCCGCGCGCTACTTCATCACCGACGACGACCTCATCGTCATGTCCTCGGAGATGGGCGTGCTGGACATCCCGCAGTCGAAGATCGTGAAGAAGTGGCGCCTGCAGCCGGGCAAGATGCTGCTCGTCGACATCGAGCACGGCCACATCGTCTCCGACGAGGAGCTCAAGCGCGACCTCGCCGCCGACCGCCCCTACCAGGACTGGCTCGACCGCACCCAGATGCGCCTGGAGGACCTCCCCGCGCCCGGAAAGGTCGACACGCCGGACACCGACAAGCTCCTCGACCGCCAGCAGGCCTTCGGCTACACGCAGGAGGACCTCAAGATGCTCCTCACGCCCATGGCCGTCGCGGGCGAGGAGCCCGTGGGCTCCATGGGCGACGACACGCCCGTGGCGGTGCTCTCCAACCGCTCGAAGCCCCTTTACTCGTACTTCCGCCAGCTCTTCGCGCAGGTCACGAACCCGCCGATCGACCCGATCCGCGAGCAGCTCGTGATGTCGCTCGTGTCCTTCATCGGCCCGCGCCCGAACCTGCTGTCGCCGGATTCCACGGAGCCGGTGATGCGCCTGGAGGTCTCGCAGCCCATCCTCACGTTCGAGGACATGGAGAAGCTGCGCCGCGCCTCCGAGAGCACCAACGGCCACTTCGTGAGCGAGATCCTGTCCATGTGCTACCCCGCCGAGTGGGGCGTGGACGGCATGGAGCCGGCGCTCGCGCGCCTTTGCGCGGACGCCGAGGACGCGGTGAGGAAGGGCGTCAACATCATCATCCTCACCGACCGCGACACGTCGGCGGCGCTGGTCCCCATCCCGGCGCTCCTCGCCACGGCCGCCGTGCACCACCACCTGGTGCGCGCGGGCCTTCGCACGCGCTCGGGCCTGGTGGTCGAGACGGGAAGCGCGCGCGAGGTGCACCACTTCGCCTGCCTCGCCGGCTTCGGCGCCGAGGCGATCCATCCCAACCTCGCCTTCGCCACGCTCCTCGACATCAAGGACGGCCTTCCCCAGAAGGTCGACGACAAGGAGCTCGTCAAGCGCTACATCAAGGCGATCGGCAAGGGCCTGCTCAAGGTGATGTCCAAGATGGGCATCTCCACCTACCAGTCCTACTGCGGCGCCCAGATCTTCGAGGGCGTGGGCCTCGACACGAAGTTCGTGGACAGGTACTTCACCGGCACGCCCTCGGCCGTGGAGGGCATCGGCCTCGCGCAGGTGGCCGAGGAGGCCGTGCGCCTGCACAGCCAGGCCTACTCCGACGCGCCGCTCTACCGCGACCGCCTCGACCCGGGCGGCGACTACGCCTACCGCATCCGCGGCGAGGCGCACGTGTGGACGCCGGACACCATCGCCAAGCTCCAGCACTCGACGCGCTCCGGGAACTACGCCACGTACAAGGAGTACGCGAAGCTCGTGAACGAGCAGGGCGAGCGCCTCATGACGCTGCGCGGGCTCTTCGAGATCAAGGCCGCGCCGCAGCCGATCCCCCTCGAGGAGGTCGAGCCGGCGAAGGAGATCGTCAAGCGCTTCGCCACGGGCGCCATGTCGCTCGGCTCCATCTCGCACGAGGCGCATTCGACGCTCGCCATCGCGATGAACCGCATGGGCGGCAAGTCCAACACGGGCGAGGGCGGCGAGGACCCGATCCGCTACGTGCCGCTCCCGAACGGCGACTCCATGCGCTCGGCCATCAAGCAGGTGGCGGCAGGCCGCTTCGGGGTCACCACCGAGTACCTCGTGAACGCCGACGACCTGCAGATCAAGATGGCGCAGGGGGCCAAGCCCGGCGAGGGCGGCCAGCTCCCGGGCCACAAGGTATCCCGGTACATCGCGAAGGTGCGCCACACGGTGCCCGGCGTGGGCCTCATCTCGCCGCCGCCGCACCACGACATCTACTCGATCGAGGACCTGGCGCAGCTCATCCACGACCTGAAGAACGTGAACCCGAAGGCGCGCGTGTCGGTGAAGCTCGTCTCCGAGATCGGCGTGGGCACGGTGGCCGCGGGCGTGGCCAAGGCCAAGGCCGACCACGTGACCATCTCCGGCTTCGACGGCGGCACGGGCGCCTCGCCCCTGTCCTCGATCAAGCACGCCGGCAGCCCCTGGGAGATCGGCCTGGCGGAGACCCAGCAGACGCTGGTGCTCAACAAGCTGCGCTCGCGCATCTGCGTGCAGGCCGACGGCCAGATGAAGACGGGCCGCGACGTCGTGGTCGGCGCGCTGCTGGGCGCCGACGAGTTCGGCTTTGCCACCGCCCCGCTCGTGGTCGAGGGCTGCATCATGATGAGGAAGTGCCACCTGAACACCTGCCCGGTGGGCGTGGCCACGCAGGATCCCGAGCTCATCAAGAAGTTCAGCGGCAAGCCCGAGCACGTCATCAACTACTTCTTCTTCGTCGCCGAGGAAGTGCGCGAGTGGATGGCGAGGATGGGCTTCCGCCGGTTCGAGGACATGGTCGGGCGCGCCGACATGCTCGACATGCGCCGCGGCATCGAGCACTGGAAGGCGAAGGGGCTCGACTTCTCGCGCCTGTTCCACCGCCCGCCGGTGGACGAGTCGGTCGCCATCCACTGGGCCGAGAGGCAGGACCACGGCCTGGACAAGGCCCTGGACCACCAGCTCATCGAGAAGGTGCGCCCGGCGCTGGAGTCGAAGCGCCCGGTGCAGGTCGAGAGCGCCATCTTCAACCGCAACCGCACGGTGGGTGCGATGCTCTCCGGCGAGGTCGCGCGCCGCTACGGGCACGCCGGCCTTCCGGAGGACACCATCCACGTGAAGTTCAAGGGCACGGCCGGCCAGACCTTCGGCGGCTGGCTCGCCCACGGCGTCACCTTCGAGCTCGAAGGCGACGGCAACGACTACGTCGGCAAGGGCCTGTGCGGCGGGCGCATCGTCGTCTACCCCTCGAAGGACTGCCCCATCGTCCCCGAGGAGAACATCATCGTCGGCAACACCGTGATGTACGGCGCCATCTCCGGCGAGGCGTACTTCCGCGGCGTGGCCGGCGAGCGCTTCGCGGTGCGCAACTCCGGCGCCACGGCGGTCGTGGAGGGCGTGGGCGACCACGGCTGCGAGTACATGACCGGCGGCACGGTGGTGGTGCTCGGCAAGGCCGGGCGCAACTTCGCCGCGGGCATGTCGGGCGGCATCGCCTACGTGCTCGACGAGGAGGGCGACTTCTCGCAGCGCTGCAACCTGGCGATGGTGGAGCTCGAGCCCATCCCCGAGGAGGACCGCGTGGCCGCCGATGCCGGGGCCAACGTCGAGCTGGAGACGCACGGCAAGGTGGCCATCGACCACGTGGCCGGCGACGACGGCGCGACGATCAAGGCGCTCGTGCAGAGGCACCTGCTCTTCACCGGCAGCGAGCGGGCGCGGCGCATCCTCGAGAACTGGGCGACGTACCTGCCGCGCTTCGTGAAGGTGATGCCCATCGAGTACAAGCGGGCGCTCACCGAGATGGCGCAGGAGCAGGCGCGCCGGGGCGAGGCGGCGAAGGCGACTGAGGTTCGGGCGAATGATTAACCCTCACCCCCGGCCCCTCTCCCAAGGGAGAGGGGGGAGATAAATATGGGAAAGATCACGGGATTCATGGAAATCGCGCGCAAGGACCGGGGCTACGAGCCCGTCGCCGAGCGCATCAAGGTCTACCGGGAGTTCGTGCGCCCGCTCGGCGACGCCGAGATGAGCCAGCAGGGGGCGCGCTGCATGGACTGCGGCATTCCCTTCTGCCAGACCGGCTGCCCGGTCAACAACGTCATCCCGGACTGGAACGACCTCGTCTACAAGGGCCAGTGGCAGAGCGCCCTCGAGGTGCTGCACTCGACGAACAACTTCCCCGAGTTCACCGGCCGCGTGTGCCCGGCGCCCTGCGAGGCGGCGTGCACCCTCAACATCAACAGCGAGCCGGTCGCGATCAAGTCGATCGAGCAGGCCATCGTCGACAAGGGGTGGATCGAGGGCTGGATCCAGCCCGAGCCCGCCGCGCGCAAGACCGGGAAGATGGTCGCCGTGGTCGGCAGCGGCCCGGCAGGGCTCGCCTGCGCGCAGCAACTCGCGCGCGCCGGCCACGCGGTGACCCTCTTCGAGAAGAGCGATCGGATCGGGGGCCTGCTGCGCTACGGCATCCCCGACTTCAAGATGGAGAAGCACCACATCGACCGGCGCATGGCGCAGATGCAGGCCGAGGGCGTCACCTTCCGCACCGGCGTCAACGTGGGCGTCACGGTCCCGGCAAAGCAGATCCTCGCCGACTTCGACGCCGTGGTGCTTTCGGGCGGCAGCGAGAAGCCGCGCGAGCTGCCGGTGCCCGGGCGCGAGCTCTCGGGCATCCACTTCGCCATGGAGTTCCTGCCCCAGCAGAACAAGGTGGTGGCCGGCGACAAGGTCGCGGGCCAGCTCCTCGCCAAGGGCAAGCACGTGGTGGTGATCGGCGGCGGCGACACCGGCAGCGACTGCATCGGCACCTCGATCCGCCAGGGCGCGAAGTCAGTGGTGAACTTCGAGCTCCTGCCCAAGCCGCCCGAGCAGGAGGACAAGCCCCTCACCTGGCCCTACTGGCCGCTCAAGCTGCGCACCTCCACCTCGCACGACGAGGGCGCCCAGCGCGACTTCGCCGTCGCCACCAAGCGCTTCGAGGGCAAGGACGGCAAGGTCACCGGCCTCGTCGCCTGCCGCGTCGAGTGGGTGAAGGACGACAAGGGCGGCATGGCCATGAAGGAAGTGCCGGACAGCGAGTTCACGCTCCCGGCCGACCTCGTGCTCCTCGCCATGGGCTACGTGCACCCGGTGCACGAGGGCCTCGTCGCGGACCTGGGCGTCGAGAAGGACGCGCGCGGCAACGTGAAGGCCTCGACCGAGGGCAAGGGCTGCTACGCGACCTCGGCGCCGAAGGTGTTCGCGGCCGGCGACATGCGCCGCGGCCAGTCGCTCGTGGTGTGGGCGATCCGCGAAGGGCGCCAGTGCGCCCGCGAGGTGGACGCGTTCCTCATGGGCGCGTCCGACCTCCCACGCTGAAGAGCCTCCTCATCACCGCCGTGCTCGCCTACGCGGGCATGGCGAGTTTCCTCTGGCTCGCGCAGGACAGCATGATCTTCCTGCCTCGGCCGGCGCACGGCCCCGCGGCCGCGCCTCCCGGCTGGGCCCTCGAGAAGGTGGCGCTCACGGCCGCGGACGGCACGCCCCTGGCCGGCGTCCTCCTCCTGCCCCCGGGCGATGCGCTCGCCAGGCGCCCGGCGGTCCTCTACTTCGGCGGCAACGCGGAGGAAGTGACGGCCTCCGCGCGCGACGCCGAGCGCCGCTACGGGCGCCGCGCGGTGCTCCTCGTGAACTACCGCGGCTACGGCGACAGCCGGGGCAAGCCGGGGCAGGCCGCGCTGGTGGCCGACGCGATCGCCCTGCACGACTGGGCCGCGAGGCGCGCGGACCTCGATCCCGCGCGCTTTTGCGTCCACGGGCGGAGCCTCGGCAGCGGGGTGGCGGTGCAGCTCGCGGCCGCGCGGCCCCTTCGCTGCGTCGTCCTCACCTCCCCCTTCGATAGCCTCGCTGCGGTGGGCCGCACCCACTACCCGTGGCTTCCGGTGGGGCTGCTGCTGCGGCACCCCTTCGAGTCGGCGGCGCTCGCCGGCCGGATCGCCTCCCCGGCTCTCGTGGTCTACGGCGCCGAGGACACCATCGTCCCCGCCATCCACTCCGAGCGCCTCGCGGGAGCCTGGGGCGGCCCGGTCGAGCGCCTTCGCATCGAGGGCCACGGCCACAACGACCTCGACTTCGACCCCCGTTACGCGGCCGCGATCGCCGCCTTCCTCGAACGCCACCATTGACGGTTTCCGGGCGGCACCCTCTGCCGCCGTGAGAGAATCGCCCCCCATGAAAAACGACAACTTCCTGCGCGCCCTGATGCGCGAGCCGACGGATTACACGCCCATCTGGATCATGCGCCAGGCCGGGCGCTACCTTCCCGAGTACAACGCCACGCGCAAGAGGGCCGGCAGCTTCCTCAAGCTCGCGAAATCGCCCGAGCTCGCCTGCGAGGTCACGCTGCAGCCCCTGGACCGGTTCGCGCTCGACGCGGCCATCCTCTTCTCCGACATCCTGACCATCCCGGACGCGATGGGGCTGGGCCTGTACTTCGCCGAGGGCGAGGGCCCGAAGTTCGAGCGCACCGTGCGCACCGAGGAGGACGTGAGGCGCCTTCCGCTCGCGAACCTCGACGAGCTCAAGTACGTATTCGACGCGGTATCCCTGATCCGCAAGTCGCTGGGGGGCAAGGTTCCGCTGATCGGCTTCTCCGGGAGCCCCTTCACGCTCGCCTGCTACATGATCGAGGGCGGCGGAAGCGACGACTTCCGCCAGGTGAAGTCGATGCTCTACGCGCGGCCGGACCTGCTGCACGCGATACTGGACAAGAACACGCAGTCCGTGACCGCCTACCTCAACGCGCAGATCGCGGCCGGCGCGCAGGCCGTAATGGTTTTCGACACCTGGGGCGGCGCCCTCTCGGACGCGGCCTACCGGGAGTTCTCGCTCGCCTACGCGAGGAAAGTGTTCGCGGGCGTCACGCGCACCGCGGGTGGCCGGACCGTGCCACGGGTCTTCTTCACCAAGGGCGGCGGGCTGTGGCTCGAGGCCATGGCCGACTGCGGGGCCGATTGCCTGGGCCTGGACTGGACCATCGACATCGGCGCCGCGCGAAAGCGGGTGGGGGACCGGGTGGCGCTCCAGGGGAACATGGATCCGAACGCGCTTTTCGCTCCGCCCGAGGCCATCGAACGCGAGGCGAAGCGCATCCTGGAGAGCTTCGGGCGCGGCCCGGGGCACGTCTTCAACCTCGGGCACGGGGTGTCGCAGTTCACGCCGCCGGAGCACGTCGGGGCGCTCGTCGAGGCGGTTCACCGCCATTCGCTCGGGGCCTCCAAGCCGTGAACCGTGTCAAGCGGAAAATTTTCCCGGAAGTGATTGCCTATTCACATATTGCGTGTTCCAGGCGCGCCGCTAGCCATTGCGCGATGCAATGCGGGCACTTTCGGAAAAACACTTTAAATCATGGAGTTGCCGGAACATTCTCGCCGGCAAGGTGAGGAATGACACGCAAGTGCCCCCGTCGGCCCACCCCGGGCCGCAATGAACTCACAGAGTTATCCACAGGGCTTTCCACCCCCTGAAACGGGGGCTCGCCGCGCCATGAAGATCGCCCGCGTCGCCCTCGACGTCCCCCTCGACCAGGCCTTCGATTTCCGGGTGCCGGAGGGGCTGGACCCGCCCCGCGGAAGCCTGGTCGTGGTCCCCTTCGGGCGCTCGTCGAAGGTGGGCGTGGTGGTGGCGAGGCCCGGCCGCACGGACGTTCCCGAAGACCGGCTGCGCGAGGTGGCCGAGGTGGTCGAGGACGTGGCGCCGCTGGCGGAGCGCGATTTCGAGCTCCTCGGGTTCTGTGCCGCGTACTACCTGCGCCCGCTGGGCGAGACCCTGCACGCGAGCCTGCCGCCGCGGCTTCGCCAGGCGCGGCGCCGCGTCATCAAGGCGAAGGAGGCGCCCGACCTTCCCCGGGGTCCCTTCGCCTCGCCCGTCGAGGCCACTCCGGCGCAGGCCGAGGCCGTCGAGCGCATCCGCGAGGGCTTCGGCCGCTTCCACCCGGTGCTCCTGGCGGGCATCACCGGAAGCGGGAAGACGGAGGTCTACCTGCGGCTCATCGCCACGGCCCTGGAACGCGGCCTGCAGGCCCTGTACCTCGTGCCCGAGATCGGCCTCACCCCGCAGCTGGAGACGCGCGTGCGCGAGCGCTTCCCCGGCGTGGCCATCGTCGCGGCCCACAGCCACCTGGGCGAGGGCGAGCGGGCCGCGGCCTGGCTCGCCGCGCAGTCGGGCCGCGCGAGGATCGTCATGGGGACGCGGCTCGCGGCCCTGTCGCCGATGCCGGAGCTGGGGCTCGTCGTGGTCGACGAGGAGCACGACCCCTCCTACAAGCAGCACGAGGGGCTTCGCTATTCGGCGCGGGACGTGGCCGTGCGCCGCGCGCAGATGGCCGGGATCCCGGTGGTCCTGGGCTCGGCCACGCCGTCCCTGGAGTCATGGGCCAACGCGAAGCAGGGGCGCTACGCGCTCGTCGAGCTGAAGGAGCGCGCGCTCGCCGCGGCGCGGTTGCCCTCGGTGCGAACGGTCGACACGCGGGCCGACAAGCCGGTGGACGGCGTCTCGGACGCGCTGCTCCGGGCGCTCAAGGCGAGGCTCGCGCGCGGCGAGCAAAGCCTCGTCTTCCTCAACCGCCGCGGCTTCTCGCCGGTGCTCTTCTGCCGCTCGTGCGCCTGGCACTCGTCCTGCGGGCGCTGCAGCGCGAACCTCGTGCTGCACCTGAAGGCAGGGGAGCTTCGTTGCCACCATTGCGGGCACCGCGAGCGCGTTCCCGCTCGCTGCCCCGGATGCGGGAGCGCGGACCTCGCGCCTGTGGGACAGGGGACGCAGCGGATCGAGGAGACGCTCGCGAACGCGCTTCCGGGCGCCCGCATCGCGCGCGTGGACCGCGACTCGACGGCGAGGAAGGGCGCGCTCGCCGACGTGCTCGGGCAGGTGCGCGACGAAAAGATCGACATCCTCGTGGGCACGCAGATGCTCGCCAAGGGCCACGACTACCCGCGGCTCACGCTCGTGGGAATCGTCGACAGCGACTGCGCCCTCTACAGCGTCGACTTCCGCGCCCCGGAGCGCCTCTTCGCGCTGCTCACCCAGGTGGCGGGCCGCGCGGGGCGCGCCGAGGAGCCCGGCGAGGTGCTGATCCAGACCGACTTCCCGACGCATCCGCTCTACGCCGCCGTGGCGGCGCACGACTACGCGGCGTTCGCCGACGCGGCGCTGGAGGAGCGCCGGCTCGCGCGCTTCCCGCCCTTCGCGCACATCGCGCTGCTGCGCGCGGAATCGAAGCACGCCGGCGAGGCGACCTCGTTCCTGCGCTCGGCGGCGCGGATCGCGGGCGGGCTCGGCGGCAAGGTGGAGGTCTTCGATCCCGTTCCCGCGCCTCTCGAGCGCAAGGCCGGCTTCGACCGCGCCCAGCTCCTTGTGCGCGCCTCCTCGCGCGCGGCGATGCAGCCGTTCCTTCGCCGCTGGCGCGCCGCCCTCCTGGAGAAGGAGGAGCGCCGCGTGCGCTGGTCCCTCGACGTCGACCCCCAGGAAGCCCGAGTCCGAATAGGCTGAAATCAGATTAAATTCTCTAATCTGATTACAGCCTATTCCGACTCAGGATTCCCTGCGGGGGTACAGGAAGGAGGCCGGTTCGGTCAGCATGCGGCGCAGTATGGCGCCGTAGACGCGGCGGCGGCTGATCCCCCCGACGTCGCGCGCCTGGATCGCCACGTTCAGGGCGAGGGCGAAGCTCACGCCGACGTTCAGGGCGCCGATGAGGGCGATCCCCGCGACCGCCAGCCAGAAGGACGCGGTCGCCGCGACCTCCCACCCGAGCACCACGACCGCCGCCGCGAGCTGTCCCGACGACAGCGTCACGTGGCGCACCTCCACCGGCAGCCCGTAGAAGGCGAAGACCACCGGCACGGACCCGAGCAGGAATCCGAGGGAGATGTTGGCGGTGAGCCCGGCGATCTCGCGGTCGAGGAAACCGGCGACCCGCTGCATGGCCGAGGGCCCGAACGCGTAGGCCAGCCGGCGATGCGAGGCGATCGCCGGCCCGAGCCGCCGGTAGTGGAACCAGTTGTCCACCCAGCCCGCGAGCACGCTGGAGAACCACAGCAGCACGCCCGTGAAGGCCGCGAAGATCGCCGACGGCCCCAGGATCGACAGCGAATCCACCGTCTTCGCCGCCTTGCCCGCGTCCACCGGGATCCCGTGCGCGGCGAGGAGCGCCATCCCCAGCAGGTAGGCCACGGGGAACACGACGAAGACGTTGCCGAAGATGCTCGCGGACTGCGAGCGCACGAGGTTCGCCACCTCGTCCACGAACGCCTCCATCCTCGCCTCGTCCCGGAGGTCGCGCATGCGCGCGGCAAGCGCGGGCGCCGTCATCGCGGGCTGCTTCGTGGCGACCGTGAGGCCGGCGAACTGGATGAACACGAAGCTCGCGGCGTAGTTGATCGAGGCGAGCAGGCCGTCGAAGAAGGGCGGCCAGTGCAGCGACGCGAACGCGAACTTCACGTAGGTGGTGACCGCCAGGACCGCGCCGCCGCCGCTCGCGCGCCCCAGCATGTCCCGGTACTCCGCCCGGTCCCGGGTGATGTAGTGCTCGCCGGTCTCGGCGCTTCGCTCCACCACCTTGCGGGCGGCCAGCTCGAAGTTCTGGCGCAGGAGCGCCAGCGCGCTGCGATGGTCGTGGACGTCGCGGATGAGGCTCGCGATGAAGTGCGGCAGCACCTGCGGCAGGTGTTCCGGCGCGCACAGGAGCTCCGTCAGCTCCCCGGCCCGCTGCAGCTGCGCGCGGATGCGCTCGAGCTGGTACACGACCGCGATGCTCACGCCCTGGATGTCGAGGTGCGCATAGGCCTGGTCCACCTCGGCGAGCGCGCGCCCGATGAGGGCGCGCAGCGCCTCGCCCCTGTCCGTGCGCCTGGCGGCGTCTCCCGCCCCGCAAGCCTCGACGAATTCGGTGGCCGCGACCGGCAGCGCCCACGCCGCGAGGGCCTGTCCCTCGTCACGCTGCATCCGCCGGCGCACCACGGAGGGCATCGTGGCGGCGCAAACCTGTATCGCGAGGCTGGCGACGGCCCGCGCCGACGCCTTCGCGAGGTTGTCGCGGAACCCGGCGGCGCCTTCGCCGTGATCGAAGAGCGCCAGCACGCCGGCCCAGTTCTCCGCGCTCACGCCCGCTACCCGCTCGGCGTCCCCGCGGTCCGGGAACATCTGGACGAAGAGCGCCTCCAGGTCCGCCGGCGGCGGCTCCGGCAGGAGCTTCGCCAGCACCCGGTTGGTGAATTCGCCGAGGAAGCCCGACTCGCGCGGCATCCCGGTCTCGATGAGCAGGTCGAAGGCGTCGCGCCCGCCCAGGGCCGCGCGCAGGGTGCCCGCGAAGACGGCCTTCTTCTCCGGCTGCCGATCGAGCACCGCGAGCAGGTGCCTGAGCCGCACGCCCTGCGGCGAGCTCGTGCGGGCCTCGGCGTTGTCGCCCAGCCCCGCGAGCAGCCACGCCGAGAGGTCCCTCAGCCAGGCGAGCCGCGCCTCGGGGGCGGCGTCGGGCCGGGCGTGCGCCAGGATCGAGTCGAGCCCCACGTGCGGGTCGGCGGACTCGCGCCAGCGCGAAATCCAGCGGGTGATCGGGAAGGCCACGGGGAGGGGAAGGGTCGGGGCAGGGAGGCCCCCGTATAATAGTGGGTTTTCGCGAACAGCCCCCTCCCGTGACCGCAGCCGATCCCAAAGCCCGCCTCGCCGAACTCGTGCGCGAGGCCGTCCGCAAGGCCTTCCCCGACGCGGGCGAGGTCGCCGTCGACCTGGACCGCCCGAAGAACGCGGACCATGGCGACTTCGCGAGCAACGTGGCCCTGCAGCTCGCCAAGCGCGTGGGACGCAAGCCGCGCGAGGCCGCCGAGGCGATCGTGGCGGCGCTGGGCGGCGCCCCCGAGATCGCGAAGACCGAGATCGCCGGCCCGGGCTTCATCAATTTCACGCTCTCCAGGGCTTCGCGCTTCGGCGTGGTGGACGCGATCCGCGTCGCCGGCGGCGCCTTCGGCCGCGGCCGCACGGGCGAGGGCCGCACCATCATGGTGGAGTTCGTCTCGGCCAACCCCACCGGCCCGCTGCACGTCGGGCACGGCCGCCAGGCGGCGCTCGGGGACGCCATCTCCACGCTCCTGGAGTGGCAGGGCTGGAAGGTGCTGCGCGAGTTCTACTACAACGACGCCGGCAACCAGATCGCCAACCTCGCGCTCTCGGTCCAGTTCCGCATCCGCGAGGCGGCCGCCCTCGTGGCGAGCGCCGACATGCACGAGGACTGGTACCGCGGCGACTACATCCGCGACATCGCGCGCGACTACGTGGCCGAGTACCCGAAGGACGCGAAGGGCGACGACCTCGAGGCCATCCGCCTGTTCGCGGTGGCGTACCTGCGCGGCGAGCAGGACGCGGACCTGCGCGCCTTCGGCGTGAAGTTCGACTCCTACTTCCTCGAGAGCTCCCTCTACACCGACGGCAAGGTCGACGAGGCGGTGAGGATGCTGGTGGCCGGCGGCAGGACCTACGAGGCCGACGGCGCGCTGTGGCTCAGGACCACGGACTTCGGCGACGACAAGGACCGCGTGATGCGCAAGTCCGACGGCACCTACACGTACTTCGTGCCCGACGTGGCGTACCACCTCACGAAGTTCCGCCGCGGCTATTCCTCCGCTGTCAACGTGCAGGGCGCGGACCACCACTCGACCGTCACGCGCGTGCGCGCCGGCCTGCAGGCGCTCGCGGCAGGCATCCCCGAGGGCTACCCCGACTACGTGCTGCACCAGATGGTGACGGTGATGAAGGGCGGCGCGGAGGTGAAGATCTCCAAGCGCGCCGGCTCCTACGTGACGGTGCGCGACCTCGTGGAGGAGGCCGGGCGCGACGCCGTGCGCTGGTTCTTCATCATGCGCAAGGTCGACTCCCACCTCGTCTTCGACATCGACCTCGCCAAGAGCCAGAGCGACGAGAACCCCGTCTACTACGTGCAGTACGCGCACGCGCGCCTGAGCTCGGTGCTGCGCGAATGGGGCGGCGACGAGGGCCTGCTCGCGACGGCAGACCTCTCCCCGCTCGGCACGCCGCACGAGGTGGCGCTCGCCCAGGCGCTCGCGCAGTTCCCGGAGGTGATGGCGCGCGCCGCGCGCGAATTCTCGCCGCACCTCGTGAGCTTCTTCCTGCACGACGAATTGGCGGCCCGCCTGCATACCTACTACAATGCCGAGCGCTTCCTCGTCGAGGACGAGGCCCTGAAGCTCGCGCGCCTGGCCCTTGTCGCCGCCACGCGACAGGTTCTCGCCAACGGCCTTGCCGTGCTGGGCGTGGGCGCGCCGGAGAGGATGTAGATGGCCAAGGATTTCAAGAACAATCCGCCGCCGCGCGACAACGGCCGCACGGCGCACCCCCTCCTGCTCGGCATCATCATCGGCCTGCTCATGGGCATCGTCATCGCGCTCGCGGTGGCGCTGTGGCTGAACCGCCTGTCGAACCCGTTCGTGGACAAGGCGAAGCCCATCGAGCCGCTCGCGAAGATCGGGCCGACGCAGCCGCCCAGGCCCGACGAGAAGGGCGCGCCGGAGAAGGCCGCCCCCGGCAAGGCGGGCGCCGAGAAGGCCGCCCCCGGCAAGACGGGCGCCGAGAAGGCCGCCGCCGAGAAGCCCCGCACCGACCGGCCGCGCTTCGAGTTCTACACGATGCTCCCCGGCGAGAAGGAGGTCACGGACAAGGAGGCCAGGGCCGCGGCCGCCAAGCCCAAGGATCCCGCCAAGGGTGGCCCCGGCTCCTCGCCCTCCCAGCCCAAGCCCCACACCGGCGAGACCTACTGGCTGCAGGCCGGGGCCTTCGGGGAGGAGAAGGACGCCGAGAACCTCAAGGCCAAGATCGCCTTCACCGGCCTGGAAGCCGGCGTGAAGGCCGCCGAGGTGCCCGGCAAGGGCACCCTGTACCGCGTCCGCCTGGGCCCCTACCAGAGCCTCGAGGACGCGAACCGAATCAAGACCGCGTTGTCCCAGAACGGGGTCGGCGCGACCATCATCCGCACCGACGAAGCCAAGAACCGCTGACGGAGTCCCTTGCCATGTTGCTGCGCCGAATCCTGACCCTCGCTCTCGCCACCCTGGGCCTCGCCGCCGGGGCCGCCCACGCCCAGCTGCGCCTGGGGCAGGACTACACCGTCCTCAACCCCCCGCAGTCCACGGAAGGCGGCGGCAAGGTCGAGGTGATCGAGTTCTTCTCCTACGCCTGCGGCCACTGCTACAAGCTCGAGCCTTTCCTCGCGACCTGGGCGAAGAAGCTGCCCCCGGACGTGACGTTCAAGCGCGTGCCGGGCGCCGGAAGCCAGGCGTGGGCGCAGCTGGCCCTCCTCTACTACTCGCTCGAGGCGATGGGCAAGCTCGACCCCGTCCACGACAGGGCCTTCGCGGCGATCCACGAGCAGAAGGTGAACCTCTCCAACCCGAAGGTGCGCGGGGAATGGATCACGAAGCAGGGCCTCGATGCGGCGCAGTACTCCGGCGTCGAGAAGTCCTTCACCGTGCAGACGAAGCTCTCGCGCGCCGTGCAGATGCAGGGCGCCTACAGGGTCGACGGCGTGCCGATGATCATCGTGAACGGCAAGTACGTCACCTCCACCGGGCACGCCGGCGGGCCGGAGAAGGTCGTCCCGATCGTCGAGCAGCTCATCGCCATGTCCCGCAAGGAAATGGGCATGAGCGCGGGCGCCGCGCCGGCGGCGACGCCGGCTTCCGCCAAGACCGCGCCGGTCAAGTAGCGACTGCCTCGGGGACGCGTTCGCGAACACGTCCCCGGATGCGCTGATGCGCGTCTTCCTCACGGGCGCGAGCAGCGGCATCGGCGAGGCGCTCGCGCGCCTCTACGCCGGGCGCGGCGCCCGGGTCGGCCTCGTCGCGCGAAGGGCCGATCTCCTCGAATCCCTGGCGCGGTCCCTTCCGGGCGGCGCCGACACCTACGTCGCGGACGTGCGGGACCTGGACGCGCTGAAGGCGGCGGCGGCCGATTTCATGCACGGCCACGGCCCGCCCGACCTCGTGATCGCCAACGCCGGCGTCTCGCACGGCACGCTCACCGAGCACGCCGGCGACGTCGACGTCTTCCGGCAGATCCTCGAGGTGAACGTGACCGGCATGGTGAACACGTTCCACCCGTTCGTGTCCCCCATGCGGCAGGCAGGCCGCGGGACGCTGGCGGGCGTCGCGAGCGTCGCCGGCTACCGGGGGCTCCCGGGCGCGGGCGCCTACAGCGCCTCCAAGGCGGCGGCCATCCGGTACCTGGAGAGCCTGCGTGTGGAGATGCGCGGCACGGGGGTGCGCGTGGCGACCGTCTGCCCCGGCTACATCGCCACGCCGATGACCGAGAAGAACCCTTACCCGATGCCCTTCATCCTCACGGCGGACGAGTTCGCGCGCCGGTTCGCCCGCGCCCTGGACGCAGGCAAGGACTACGCGGTGATCCCGTGGCAGATGGGCCTCGTCGCGAAGCTCCTCACGGCGCTGCCCAACTCGCTCTTCGACGCCGCCTTCGCCAGGGCCGGGCGCAAGCCGCGCAAGTCCTGAAAGGGACGGCCCCCGCTATCGCTTGACCAGCTCGACGCGACGATTCTTCGCGCGGCCGTCCTCGGAGGCGTTGTCGGCCACCGGCTTGTCCTGGCCGAAGCCGGCGGCCGAGAGACGGGCCGGCGCGACTCCCTGCGCCGCGATCGCGGCCATGACGGCCTTGGCGCGGTTGTCCGAGAGCACCCGGTTCGCGGCGGGCGTGCCGACGTTGTCCGTATGCCCCTCGACCGCGACCTTCAACTCCGGGTGCGCCTTCATCATGTCGACGACCTGCTTCACGATCGGCTGCGACTCGGCCTTGATCGTGGCCTTGCCCGTGTCGAAGTTGATGTAGAGGGCGATGCGGCCCTGCTTCGCCAGCGCGTCGAAGATGTCGCCGGCGGAGATCTCCTGCGCCATGCCGCCCTTCTCGACGATGGCGAGCGTGTACCACTCGCCACCTTCGCCGGCGCCCACTTCCACCCAGGCTTCCCTTCCCGCCTTGGCGATCACGAGGGTGAGATAACGGTCTCCGCCGCCCGGGCTCTCGTAGACCGGCTTCCCGCCGGACTGCGCGGCGGCGGTGGCGAAGTTGCGCACGATCTGCAGGCCCGAGACCGCCCTTGCCCCCGGCTTCTGCCGGTAGGTGAGCTCGATGAGGCGGCCCTCCACCGCCCTTTCCTCGTATTCGTCCTTGCCGGCAACGCGGAAGACGCGGCTGTCGAAGTCGGCCGCCCGGAACTCCTCGATGAAATAGCCGGCGAGGCGGTTGAAGAGCGGGTGGTCGCGGCTTCCCTCGACATCGGCTTGCGCGACGACTTCAGTGGCGGCCACGAGCAGGAGCGCGGCCAGGAGCGCGCGCTCGACGATTCGGAGCGTGGAATGGCGGACCATGGTTTCCTCCCCGGGATGAAAGAAGAACCGTGCGGGGCCGTTCGCTCCCGCCGATCCAGTCAATCACCGACCCCCGGGGGCGTCAACGAATTCCCTGCGCCCGCTTGACCTGCGGCAAACGGGCGAAAAGCAAGCGTCCGCCGCTAGAGCTGCGGCTCGGTCTCGCCCTGCGTCGGGCGCCAGACGAGCAGGCGCTTCTCGGCGAACGACACGGCGAAGTCGAGCACCAGCGCGAAGATCGTGAGGACGAGGATCCCCGCGAACACCGTGTTGATGTCGAAGGAGCCCTCGGCCATGTGGATGAGGTAGCCCACGCCCTTGGCGCTGCCGAGGTACTCGCCGACCACCGCGCCCACGAAGGCCATCCCCACGGAGGTGTGCAGGCTCGAGAAGACCCACGAGGTGGCCGACGGCAGGTACACGTAGCGCAGCAGCTGCTTCCTCGTCGCACCGAGCATCGTGGCGTTGCTGAGCACCACGGGGCTCACTTCCTTCACGCCCTGGTAGACGTTGAAGAACACGATGAAGAAGACGAGCGTCACGCCGAGGGCCACCTTGGACCAGATCCCGAGGCCGAACCACACCATGAAGATGGGCGCCAGCACCACGCGCGGCATCGCGTTCATGGCCTTGATGTAGGGATCCAGCAGCGCCGAGGCGAAGGGCGTGAGGCCCAGCCACAGGCCGATCACGAGTCCCAGGACGGAGCCGATCACGAAGGCGAGCGCGGTCTCCTGGAGCGTGACCCACAGGTGGGGATAGATCTCGCCGCCCGCGAACCACTCGCCGATCACCTTGAAGATCTTCACCGGCTCGCCGAAGAAGAAGGCGGCGCGATCGGGGTTGTCCCACACGAAGGGCGGGATGAGGTCGGGGCTCGTGGCCACGTGCCAGAACGCGAAGATCGCGACGAGGAGGACGACCTGCCAGGTCCAGAGCTTCTTTCTCATGATGTCGTCCTGTTGCGCGTCTGCGCGTAGCCCTTGAGCACCTCGTCCTTCATCGCGTGCCAGATCCTGTCGTGCAGCTCGATGAAGCGCGGCGTGAGGCGGATCTCGGACACGTCGCGCGGGCGCGGCAGGTCGATCACGTACTCGCCGATCGGGCGCGTGGCGGGGCCGGCCGAGAGCACCACGACGCGGTCCGAGAGGCTGATGGCCTCCTCGAGGTCGTGGGTGATGAAGATGACGCTCTTGCGGTTGGCGCTCCAGAGCTCCAGCAGCTCGTTCTCCATGAGCTGGCGCGTCTGCACGTCCAGCGCCGAGAAGGGCTCGTCCATGAGCATGATCTGCGGGTCGAGGATGAGCATCTGCGCGAGCGACACGCGCTTCCTCATGCCGCCGGAGAGCTGGTGCGGGTAGCGGTCGCCGAATCCCGCGAGCCCCACGCGCTCGAGCCAGGCCTCGCCCTTCGGGCGCGCCTCCTCGCCACCCTCGCCGCGGAAGACGAGCCCCGCGATCACGTTGTCGAGCGCGCTTCGCCACGGCATCAGGGCTTCCGACTGGAACATGTAGCCGGCGCGTCGGTTGATGCCCTGGAGGGGCTCGCCGTGGATCTTCACCGAGCCGGAGGAGGGCCTGAGGAGCCCCGCGGCGACGTTGAGGAGGGTCGACTTGCCGCAGCCGGTGGGCCCCACCACCGAGACGAACTCGCCCTCGGCGATCGAGAGGTCCACGTCCTTGACGGCCGTGTAGTGCCCCTCGCCGCCCCTGGCGGCGAAGGTGCAGGTGACCTTTTCGAGTGAGACGCTCGCCGTCATGAATTTCCCTCACCCCCGACCCCTCTCCCGGAGGGAGAGGGGAGAAATGGGCTCCCTCTCCCTGGGGAGAGGGCTGGGGTGAGGGCCGCCATCACTTGTACTTGGCCGCGGCCTTCTTCGCGAAGGAGTTGTCGAAGGTCTGCTCAAGCTTGATGGAGTCGCCCGCCTTGATCACCGAGGGCTCGAACTGCTTGAGCACCTTGTAGACGTTCTGCGCGGCCTTCATCGACATCTGGCCGTCCTCGGAGAAGCCGATCATGTTCTTGAGCAGGCCCTGCTTGTAGAGCGAGGGGCTGCCGGCCTTGTAGGCGTCGGGCATGAGGTCGACGATCTCCTGCGGCGTCGCCTTCGCGACCCAGCGGTTGGCGCGCACCATGGCGTTCACGACGGCCTGCACCGTGTTCGGGTTCTTCTTGATGAACTCGTCGGTGATGTAGATCACGCTCGCGTGGTAGTCGCCGCCGTAGATCTCGTTCATGCCCTTCTCGGTGCGGCTGTCGGCGACCGCCGCGTACTTGCCGGTTGCCTCGAGCTGCGTGATGACGGGGTCGAGGTTGGAGATCGCGTCGATCTCGCCCTTTTCCATGGCCGCGAACGCGCCCGAGCCCGTGCCGACGCCGACGACGGCGATGTCGGTAGGCTTGAATCCGCCCTTGGCGAGGATGTTGTTCACGAACATGTTGGTCGAGGAGCCCGGCGCGGAGACGCCGACCTTCAGTCCCTTGAGGTCGGCCGGCCCCTTGTACTTCGCGGCCTTGTCCTTGGGCAGCAGGAGCACGATGGAGCTGTACTTGGCCTGCAGGACCACGGCCTTGATGGGCTGCTTCTTGGCGGCCATGTTGATGGTGTGCTCGTAGGCGCCGGAGACCATGTCCGCGGAGCCGCCCACGAGGGCCTGCAGCGCCTTGGCGCCGCCGGCGAAGTCGGGGATCTCCACCTCCAGCCCCTCGTCCTTGAAGTAGCCCTTGCGCTCGGCCACGGACAGCGGGAGGTAGTAGAAGAGGTTCTTGCCGCCCACGGCGATGGTGATCTTCTTCTTCTCCGGCGCCTGGGCCCCGGCGCCGAGCGCCACCATCGTTCCCACGGCCAGGGCCGCGAGCATCTTCAGCATGCGATTCATCGTTTCTCTCCTCTCGTTGTTGTAATCAGATTACTTTTCGGCGCACGGCCGAAAAGTAATCTGATTACTAAAATCGCCAGCCGGCCTTGGCCGACAGGGTGGTGTTGTCGCCGAGCTTCTCGGCCTCGAAGGCCAGGTTCACGATGGCGAGGTTCAGGTTGAGGCCGCCGAAGACACGGCTCTTGTTGAAGGTTTCGTCGGACAGCCCGGCGACTCCGGGGTCGGCATTCGTGCGGACGACGCCCACGCCCAGGTACGGGGTGGCGATCGTGAGCTTCTTGGAGACCATCAGGTCGCCCGCGAAGGTGGTGACCTTGAGGCCCCCGATGTCGGAACTCTGCGTGCCCGAAAGCCGAAGCGCCACCGCCGGGGTGGCCACGCCGTCGTCGAGAACCGCCCAGCGCGCGTCCAGGCCGTACACCGTGGCGTCCACCTCGGTGGCGCCGCCCACGAACGCGCCGATGTCGAACCCCCACGGCAGGCCCTTGTAGACGTGCAGCCTGGGCACCACGATGTAGTCGGGCGCCGAGTTGCCCGCGAGCCGGAAGAGGTCGGAGTTCTGGATGTCCGTGGCGGAGACTTCGATCCCCACGTCGAAGCCCAGCGCGCCCAGCGGCGTGGCGGGCGTGACTCCCTTGTACGAGAGCGCCGCGCCGAGATCCTCCGAGAGCCTCCTGAACTGGTCCTGGGTGAGGTCGCCCAGCGTCGGGAGATCGCCCGCGGCAACCGGCAGCACGCAGGCGAGAAGCGGGGCGGCGAGCAATCGTCTCATCGGGATCAGTCCTTGATTGAGTCGGGAACGGGGTGCAGGTCGAGGCTCCTGCCCGCCTTGGCCACTTGGCCGGGGGTATCGTGCCCCACGATGGCGGGCACCTGGCGCGCGCAGGCGATGAGCCGCTCGAGGTCGACGCCGGTGACGTAGCCCATGTCCTGCAGCATGTTCACCATGTCCTCGGTGCAGATGTTGCCGGTGGCGCCCGGCGCGAAGGGGCACCCGCCCAGCCCGGCGATGGATCCGTCGAAGGAGCGCACGCCCGCCTCGATCCCCGCGAGCACGTTGGCAAGCCCCATGCCGCGCGTGTTGTGGAAGTGCAGCGTGTAGAAGGTCTCGCCCCGCGCCGGGAAGCGCTCCAGCACCCGCGAGGTGAGCGCCTTCACCTGCCGCGGGTTGGCCATGCCCGTGGTGTCCGCGAGAGAGATCCCGTCCACGCCGGCGCGCAGGAACGCCTCCACGAAGCGCAGCACCGCGTCCTCGCTCACGCGCCCCTCGAAGGGGCAGCCGAACGTGGTCGACAGGCTCATCGTGAGCTTCATGCCCGCCTCGTGGGCCACGCGCACCATCGTGGGGAGCTCGGCGAGCGACTGTTCGTGCGTGCGGTTGATGTTGGCGCGGTTATGCGTCTCGGAGGCCGACATCACGCCGTTCAGCTCGTCGGGCTTCGCCGCCGTGGCCGCCGCGTTCTGCACGCCGCGGATGTTCGGGACGAGGGCAACGTACGCCACGCCCGGCACCCGCGCGATTCCCGCCAGGACTTCGTTCGCGTCCGCGAGCGCCGGCACCGCCTTGGGGCTCACGAAGGAGGTGACCTCGATCTTGTGCAATCCCGTGCGCGAGAGCTGGTCGATGAGGGCCACCTTCGTCGCCGTGGGGACGAAGGCCTTCTCCATCTGGAACCCGTCTCGAACGGCGACGTCGTTGATGTACAGGCGCATGGGGGGCCGCTTGCGGGAAAGGTGGATTTTAACCCGCGATTCGGCGAAGCTTCCTGCCGTGAGCACACACGACAAGGACGAGGCCCTGGTCAGCGACATCCGGCTCCTGGGCCGGATCCTGGGCGACACGCTGCGCCTGCACGAGGGCGAGGAGACCTACGAGCTCATCGAGACCATCCGCAAGCTCGCGGTGGCCAGCCGGCGCCTGGAGGACGTGACCTCCCGCCGCTCCCTGGCGCAGACGCTCGACGCCCTGGCCGACGACCAGGCCGTGGTGGTCGTGCGCGCCTTCAGCTACTTCTCGCTCCTCGCCAACATCGCCGAGGACCGCCACCACCTGCGCCGAAGCCGCGAGAACCGCCGCCACGGCTCGCGCCCGCTCGCTTCCACCTTGCGCGGCCTCTTCGCCGACGCCCTCGAGCGCGGCACGACCCGGGCCGAGGGCATGACCACCCTCGCGAGGGTGCGCGTGACGCCGGTCCTCACCGCGCACCCGACGGAAGTGCAGAGGAAGAGCACCCTCGACATCCAGCTCGCCATCGCCGACTGGCTGGGCCGGCTCGACGACACCGGGATCCTGGAGGAGGAGCGCGCCGCCATCGAGGGGGAGCTGCGCCGCCTGGTGGCCACCCTCTGGCAGACGCGGATGCTGCGGGCGGTGAAGCTGGGGGTGAAGGACGAGATCGAGAACGCGCTCGCCTACTTCGACTACTCGTTCATCGAGGCCGTGCCGCGCATCCACGGCGAGGTCGAGGATTCCCTGGCGGCGCTGCCGGGCGAGGCGCCCGCGGGAGCGCTGCCCACGGTGCTCGCGATCGGCAGCTGGGTGGGGGGCGACCGCGACGGCAACCCCTTCGTCACCGCCGAGATGCTCGAGTACGCCTTCCGGCGCCAGGCCGAGATGGCCTTCGACCACTACTTCGCCGAGGTGCACGCGCTGGGGGCGGAGCTGCCGATCTCGGGCCTGTGGGTGAAGCTCACGCCCGCCATGCAGGCGCTCGCGGAAGCCTCCCCGGACCGATCGCCGTTCCGCCAGGACGAGCCCTACCGCCGGGCGCTCACGGGCGTGTTTGCGCGGCTCGCCGCGACGGCCACCGCCCTGGGCCTGAAGCGCGAGCACCGCAGGGCCGTCGGCGAGGGCACGCCGTACCGGGACGCCGCTGCCTTCGCGGCCGAGCTGGACGTGATCGACGGCAGCCTTCGGCAGGACCGCTCGGCGATGCTCGCCGACGGGCGGCTGCGCCGGCTGCGCCGCGCCGCGCGCACCTTCGGCTTCCACCTCGCCACCGTGGACCTGCGCCAGAACGCGGACGTGCACGAGCAGGTGATCGCGGAGCTGCTGCGCGAGGCGCGGGTGGCATCCGACTACCTGGCGCTCGACGAGGCCTCGCGGCAGGCGCTGCTGCTCGCGGAGCTGGCCACGCCGCGGTCGCTGCGCTCGCCCTTCGCCGCCTATACGGATCTCGTGCGCGGCGAGCTCGCCATCGTCGAGCAGGCCGCCCGGGTGCACGCCTCGCTCGGTCCCGAGTCCATCCGCCAGTACGTGATCTCGAAGACGGAGAGCGTCTCGGACCTGCTGGAGGTCGCGGTGCTCCTCAAGGAGGCCGGGCTCGTGGTGCCGGGCGAGCAGCCCGCCGCGCGCCTGCAGGTGGTGCCGCTCTTCGAGACCATCGGCGACCTGCGGCGCGCCCCGGAAACGATGCGCGCGTGGTTCGCGCTCCCGCAAGCGAAGTCGATGGTCGCCTCGCTGGGCGGCGTGCAGGAGGTGATGCTGGGCTACTCGGACAGCAACAAGGACGGCGGCTACGTCACCTCCAACTGGGAACTCTACAAGGCCGAGACGGTGCTGGTGGCGGCGTTCCGCGAGGCGGGCGTGCGCCTTCGCTTCTTCCACGGCCGCGGCGGCACGGTGGGGCGCGGCGGCGGGCCGTCGTACGACGCGATCCTCGCGCAGCCGCCCGGCAGCGTGCAGGGGGAGCTCAGGCTCACGGAGCAGGGAGAGGTGATCGCGAGCAAGTACGCCAACCGCGAGATCGGGCAGAGGAACCTCGAGGCGCTGGTGGCGGCCACGGTTCGCGCGACGCTGGACGAGTCCCCGCGCGAGGAGCACGCGGAGTACCACGCGGCGATGGAGGAGATCTCCGCGGCCGCGATCGCCGCCTACCGCGGGCTCGTGTACGAGACGCCGGGGTTCGTGGACTACTTCCGCGCCTCGACCCCGATCCGCGAGATCGCGGAGCTGAACATCGGCTCGCGGCCCGCCTCGCGCAAGCCCTCGCAGCGCATCGAGGACCTGCGCGCGATCCCGTGGGTGTTCTCGTGGGCGCAGTGCCGCGTGATGCTTCCCGGGTGGTACGGGCTGGGCAGCGCCGTGGAGGCCTTCCTCGCCACGCGCGGCGACAAGGGCCAGGCGCTTCTCGCGGAGATGTGGCTGCAGTGGCCGTTCTTCCGCGCCATGCTCTCCAACCTCGAGATGCTGCTCGCGAAGGCGGACCTGTCGGTGGCCGCGCGCTACAAGGAGCTGGTCCCGGACCAGGCGCTCGCCGAGGAGATCTTCGGGCGCATCCGGCGCGAACTCGACCTCACGGTGAAGGCCTTCTTCACGATCACCACGAACGAGGGCTTCCTCGCCGGCAACCCCGCCCTCGCGCGCTCGATCCGCAACCGCTTCCCCTACCTGGACCCGCTCAACCACCTCCAGGTCGAGCTCCTCAAGCGCTACCGCGCCGGCGATTCCGCGCAGAAGGTCCACCGCGGCATCCACCTCACCATCAACGGCCTGGCGGCGGGACTTCGCAACTCCGGCTGACGGTTCGTAATCAGATTACTTTTCCTAATCTGATTAGGTCGGACTTAATCAGATTAGGAAAAGTAATCTGATTACGAACCGTCAGGAGACGACGCCGGAGGCGCGCAGGGCGGCGATGCGCTCGGCGGGCAGGCCCAGGGAGCGCAGGACCTCGTCGGTGTGCTCGCCGAGCTTCGGGCCGATCCAGCGCGTGCCGCCGGGGGTGTCGGAGAGCCTGGGCACGATGCCGGGCAGGAGCAGGTCCTTGTCGCCCAGCTTGTGGCGCTCGATCATGCCGCGCGCCTGGTAGTGCAGGTCGGCGGCGATGTCGGCGATCGAGTAGATGCGCCCCGAGGGCACCTCGGCCTTCTCGAGCACCGCGAGGGCCTCGTCGAGCGTCACGGTGGCCGTCCACTCGCCGATGGCGCGGTCGAGCTCCTCCGTGCGCTTTACCCGCCCGGCGTTGTCCGCGAGCGCATGATCGCCCGCGAGATCGGCGCGCCCGATCGCGTTCATCATCCGCTTGAAGATGGAGTCGGCGTTGGCCCCGATCACCACGTACTTTCCGTCGCCGCACTTGTAGGTGTTGGAAGGCACGATGCCCGGCAACGCCGACCCCGTGCGCTCGCGCACGTTCCCGCCCATGCCGTACTCCGGCAGCATCGACTCCATCATCGCGAACACGGCCTCGTAGAGCGCCACGTCCACGACCTGGCCCTTGCCCGAGGTGGCGCGGTGGTGGATCGCGGAGAGCGCCCCGATGACCCCGAACATGGCCGCGAGCGAATCGCCGATGGATATGCCCACGCGCACCGGCGCGCGGTCGGGATAGCCCGTGATGTAGCGCATGCCGCCCATCGACTCGCCGATGGCCCCGAAGCCGGGACGGTCCTTGTACGGGCCCGTCTGCCCGAACCCCGACAGTCGCACCATCACGAGCGCCGGGTTCGCTCTTGCGAGCGCGTCGTAGCCCAGCCCCCACTTCTCCATCGTGCCGGGGCGGAAATTCTCCACCACGATGTCGGCCTTGGCGGCGAGGTCGCGCACGATTTGCTGCCCCTCGGGCGCCTTGAGGTTCACCGCCACGGACTTCTTGTTGCGCGCCTGCGCGTACCACCACAGGGAGTTTCCCTCGTGCAGCTGGCGCCACTTGCGAAGCGGGTCTCCCTCGCCCGGCGTCTCGATCTTCACCACGTCCGCGCCGAACTCGGCGAGCAGGCGCGCGCAATACGGGCCCGCGATGAGGGTGCCCATTTCAACTACCCGGAGATTGGCGAGCGGTCCCGATTTGCCGGTCGTTTCCATGATCGATTCCCCTCTCCCTTGGGAGAGGAGTCAGGGGTGAGGGTAGGCAGGCATTCTCCCACACACCCTCACCCCCGGCCCCTCTCCCAAGGGAGAGGGGAGCTGCGGATAAGTGTTTGATCCGCATCATGAAGGTCGCCGGTTTCCCTTGCGCAAGTGGGCCGGCGTCGTAGGATGGCAAATGACAGGATGGATCTCCAAGCAAGGCGCCGGCCAGCGCCCACCGGGGCTGCGGCGTCCGGGAAGGTGGATCCCATGACACTCGCGCACCTGCTCTCCCGCTTCCGCGAAGCGATGGCGGGCGAGCGCAAGGCGAAGCCCGAGCCCAGGCATACCCACGCGCCACCGCGCGCAGGCGCTGCGCCGCTTTCCGCCCGGCCATCCACCGCCTGGCAAAGCGCGCCGCATGCGAGTCCCGCGCCGAGTGACATCGCGCGCCGCCGGATCCGCGACCGCTACCTCGCCGTGCGCTTTCCCGGCGCACCGCACACCGACGAGGACCTGCAGGACAGCGCGGGCGTCATCAAGTCGGCGCGGCTGTATTTCGAGGACGGCGACGTCGACCGCGCCTGCGAGCTCCTCGAGTTCGCCGGCGAGGTGAACCGCACCGACGAGTCGCCCTGGCTCGCGCACCTGGAAATCCTCTTCCTCAAGCGCAGGGGGCACGCGTTCGCGGAACTCGCCCACCGCTTCCACGTGCGCTTCCCGGCCTCGGGCCGCTGGCCCGAGATCCTGCGCCTGGGGCTTAGGCTCGCGCCCCAGAACCGGCTCTTCCACGGCGCCCACCCGCGCGAAGCCGACATCGACGAGCACTACGGCGCCTGGCCGCAGGTGCAGAACTGGATCCAGGCGCCCTTCGACCTCACCGGCGACGTCCTCGCCGCCGAGTTCCACGCGCGGATGCGTGGTGGTGGCGACGTGGCCGCCCCCATCTCCGCGAAAGCGAGCGGCACATGACGGACAACAGACCCGATACGTGGCCCGAGACGGGCGCGGCGCAGCCGGGCGAGCAGGCCCCGCGCGCGACCGATCCCGCCGTCCGCGCGGAATGGAGCAAGGTGATCGCGTGGCTGCGCGAGCAGTCCATTGTGGCGGACCCCTTCCTGTACTCGCGCGAGCTCCTCGAGCACATGCACCGCTTCGAGGCGATGATCGCGCCGGCCTATCGCGAGATCCTCGCCAGCACGTTCCTGTGGACCGATGCCGAGCGCGGCTTCCTGCAGTGGGCCAAGGACGCGTTCCACGGCTTCGCGCGGAGCGCCTCCGGGGCGCTGCGCCGCGGGGCGGTCCACGACCGCCTGCTCGACGAGGCCGGCGGCGAGCTCGCCGCCATCGCCCTCGCGGCCTACGGCAACTCGATCAAGTGGTCCGAGATCTCGAGCACCGGCTACGACCCGGTTTCCCTCGTCGAACTGCGGCGCGTCTACGAGCTCGTGGAGCGCTCGGGATTCGGCCAGCAGCGCTTCACCGTGCCGCGCGACGAGCACGGGGCTTCCCCCACGCTCGACACGCTCTTCGTGCGCGCGATGATCCTCGACTCCATCTGCCGGGGAAACCTCGAGCCGCGCCAGGTGGAGATCGTCGACAGCTGGCTCTGGGAATGGTCCGGCGACTACGCCTTCACCGACTCCGACCATGGGGCCGTGCTCTCGCTCGAGCCGAGCCGCCAGAAGGGGCTTCGCGCCCCGCAGGGCGAGGCCCGCGGGCGGCGCTACCTGCAGATCGACGCCCTCGAGGGCCACATCAAGCTCGTGACGGACGCCTTTCGCCGCGGCGAGATCTACCCCGGCTACGGCTGCATCACGGCGTTCCGCGTCGAGGAGCACGTCGCGGCGCTCGACTTCCTGCGGCGCTTCCTCGACGCCGCCCGCTACCGGCGCGCGCGCGAATCGCGCGTGGAGCGGGAGGAGAAGCTCGAATCCCACGTGGGCCTGGGCGAGATCCTGTCCAAGGCCTTCGCGCCGCACGCCAATCCCCATGCGACCCTTGGGCCCGCGCCCGCGCAGCCGACGGGGCAGCAGCTCCCGGGCATCGACTCGGTCTACGAGATCCAGCGCCGCTACATGCGCGTGCTGGACGAGAGCGCCGACGGCATGGGCGTGGAGATGCAGGACGACCCGGTGCGGCCGGCGACCGTGGGAACGGTCGTGACGCTGCACCACGCCGACGACACGCCGCCGATCCTGTGCGAGGTGATGCGCCGCTCGCTCGCGCAGGGCGGCACCGTGCGGCTGGGCCTCAGGATACTGTCCCACGATCCGAAGAAGGTGGAGCTGGCGCAGCCCGGCAACGGCGTCGCGGTGGAGGCCGTCTACGTGCCCAGCGAGGACGCCTCGGGCCACGTCGACGCGCTTCTGGTCGCCGAGAGCGACTTCAAGCCGCAGGAGAGCTTCGAGGTCCGCTTCGACGACCGCACCTTCGTCGTGCGCATGAACCGCGTGCGCTACCACGGGCGCGGCTGGCACCTCGCGGGGTTCGAGGTGAGCGAGGAGCGGATCACGGGCGGGACGGCAGCGGTAGCCTGACCCTCACCCCAGCCCTCTCCCAAGGAAGAGGGAGCCCTTTTCTCCCCTCTCCCGCTTGCGGGAGAGGGGCCGGGGGTGAGGGCCGCTGCCCCGCAGAAGCATCCACGCGATCGCGAGGTTCACCGCGTTCCACGCGATGCCGTTCACGAACGCGGCCTGGTAGGAGCCGGTGAGGTCGAAAACCTTGCCCGACATCCAGCCGCCCAGGGCCATCCCCAGCAGCGTGCACATGATCACCGCGCCCGTCTTCGCGCCGGCCTCCCTTGCCGGGAAGTGCTCGCGGACGATGATGGCGTAGGAGGGCACGATGCCGCCCTGGAAGAGCCCGAAGAGGGCGGAGATCACGTAGAGCGGCACGAGCCCGTCGAAGGGCAGGAAGAGCAGGAGCGCGACCATCTGCAGGATCGAGCCCAGCAGGAGCGTGCGCAGCCCGCCGATGTGGTCGCAGACCCAGCCCGAGAGGAGCCGGCTCGCGATCCCGAAGGCGAGCATGATCGAGAGCATCTCCGCGCCGCGCGCCGCGCCGTACCCCAGGTCGCTGCAGTAGGCCACGATGTGAACCTGCGGCATCGACATGGCCACGCAGCAGGCGGTGCCGGCAATCATCAGGAGCGCGAGCGCCGCGTTGGGCGGCAGGCCGAAGGGCCGGTCGCTCCCGGAAAGGCTTGCCGCCGTCGTGCCGCCCACGGCCTCGGGCGGGCGGCGATGCAGGAAGAGCGCGAGAGCGGTCATGGACACACCGCAGAAGATCCCCATCCAGAGGTAGCCCTGGCGCCAGCCCACCGTGTCGACGAAATGCTGCAGCACCGGCGGCCAGATCGCCCCGCCCAGGTAGTTGCCGCTCGCGCACACCGCCACCGCGATGCCGCGCCGCTTCACCCACCACAGGGACGTGTCCGCGAGGAGCGGCGAAAAGGTGGCCGAGATGCCCAGGAACCCCAGCACCAGGCCGTGCAGCAGGTTGAAGACATGGATGTCCGTCGCGAACCCCGCACCCACGTAGCCCAGGCCGATGCAGGCCGAGCCGATGAGCAGCGGCACCATCACGCCGAATCGGTCCGCGAGCCGGCCCATGAGCACGCCGCCCACGCCCATCCCGACCATGAGGAGCGCGTAGGGAAGCGAGGCATCCGCGCGCGTGATGCCGAACTCCGCCTGCACGGCCGGCAGCACCACGGGCACCACGTACATCGTGCTCGCGCCGATGGTCATCAGCACGAGGGTGATGGCGAGGCGGAAGGCCGCGTAAGAGGAGTCGGGTCGTGGATTCATGCGTCACCCTCACCCAGACCCTTCAACAGGGGAAAGGGAAAGCGATTCACCCTCACCCCCGACCCCTCTCCCAAGGGAGAGGGGAGAAATGGGCGCCCTCTCCCTTGAGAGAGGGCTGGGGTGAGGGTCCGGGTCACGCACCCTTCCCGCAGCACGCCTTGTACTTCTTCCCGCTGCCGCAGGGGCAGGGATCGTTGCGGCCGACCTTCCCGGCCTCGCGCTTCTGCGGGATGCGGTTCACGCGGGTGTCGAACCAGTAGTGGTAGGCGTCCTCGACCGTGTCGAAGAAGACCTCGCGCGCGCCCTGCATCAGCTTCTTCTCGGACTCGCCGCCTTCCCAGGGCTCGCCCGACTCGAGCGCGTGCTCCTTGAGCCGGCCGGAGAGCGCCATGAACGGGAAGAGGAGCTCCTCCACGGTCTCGTGCTCGCCGGAGCTGTACCAGTCGGGATCGG
The DNA here is from genome assembly GCA_044230355.1 of Usitatibacteraceae bacterium. Lineage (GTDB taxonomy): Bacteria > Pseudomonadota > Gammaproteobacteria > Burkholderiales > Usitatibacteraceae > FEB-7. The sequence continues at coordinate 29,525 of JBGARD010000027.1, forward strand.
CCAGCGCCGCGCCCAGGAGATAGCCCTCGCACCAGACCGCGAGCTCCTCCTCGCCCTCCTCGACGGGGTAGGAAATGATGTCCAGGCCCTGACCGGAGCCGAGCTCGCGCGTGGTGTCCTCGAGGAAGCGCTGGAGGAGGTCGGTGATCTCCCGTTCCTCCTCGCCGCTTGCGAACTTGTGCTCGCCCATCGCGGAGGCGAGCCACTTCTCCTTCGGGATGGGCGCCGGGGCGCTCGCCACCGCGCAGAAGAATCCCTGCAGGGCGTCGAGGGTGAGGGAATCGTCGAGGTGCTCGGCGCAGAGGAGGGCCTCGAGGCGGTCGAGGTCGGTGGGGGCGAGGCGGGGGGCGGAGGTCATGCGCGAAGGTTACCAGCTTGGGTATTCACATCACCCTCACCCCAGCCCTCTCCCAAGGGAGAGGGCGCCCTTTTCTCCCCTCTCCCTTGGGAGAGGGGTCGGGGGTGAGGGTAGCGTCACGGAACCGTCGCGGTAGTTTCACATGGGGTTCCTATCCTCCGGCCTTTCCCTGGAGGATTCCCATGGCCCAGAGCATCCGCGACGACGACGGCACCAGCAACCTTTCCGGCAACCCTCACCTCACGCAGCTCGTCGAGACGGCGATCGCGCGCAACCCCGCCCGCCGGGCGTTCCTGAAGACGGGCCTGGGCGCGGCGCTCCTTCCCTTCATCGGCGGCGTCGGGGCGTGCTCGAACAACGACGAAGGGGCGATCGAGAACATCCTCGGCTTCAAGTCCGTGCCGACGAGCACGGCCGACGTGATGGTGGTGCCCGAGGGCTACCGGGCCGAGACGCTGGTGCGCTGGGGCGACCCTCTCCTCGCCGGCGCGCCCGAGTTCCGCGGCGACGCGAGCGAGACATCCTTCGAGGCCGAGCTCCAGGTGGGCGACAACCACGACGGCATGCACTTCTTCGGGTTCAGGAACGCCGACGGCAGCGAGAAGAGCGACTCGGGACTGCTCGTGATCAACCACGAGTACATCAACCCCGAGTACTACTACGCGCCCGACACCGATGCGGCCAACTGGCTGCTGCCGTTCTCGGCCGAGAAGGCGAGGAAGGCGCTCGCGGGCCACGGCATCTCGGTGGTGGAAGTCCGCCGCAAGGCGGACGGAAGCTGGGAGTACGTGCGCGGCTCCGCCTTCAACCGCCGCGTCACGGGCTACACGCCCATCGAGATCACGGGCCCGGCGCGCGGACACGACCTCCTCAGGACGGCCGCGGACCCGACCGGCGCCGAGGTCCTGGGCACGCTCAACAACTGCGCCAGCGGCTGGACGCCCTGGGGCACCTACCTCACCTGCGAGGAGAACTTCAACGGCTATTTCGGCTGGAATGGCACTTACACGCCGAACGCGCTCGAGAACCGCTACGGCATCGCCAAGGACGGGTTCGGCTACCTGTGGCACACGGTGGACCCGCGCTTCGACGTGGCGGTGAACCCCAACGAGCCCAACCGGTTCGGCTGGGTGGTCGAGATCGACCCCTCCAACCCGGCGAGCAAGCCGAAGAAGCGCACGGCGCTCGGCCGCTTCAAGCACGAGAATGCCGAGCTCGTGGTCGCCCCCAACGGCAAGGTGGTGGTGTACCTGGGCTGCGACGAACGCAACGAGTACATCTACAAGTTCGTGAGCGCGGGCACCTACAACCCCGCCAACGCCGCCGCCAACGCGAACCTGCTGGACACGGGCACCCTCTACGTCGGCAAGTTCGAGGCGGGCGCAGCGGCCGGCGACCGCATGGGGACGGGCAGCTGGGTTCCGCTCGTCTTCGGCAGCAACGGGCTGGATGCCGGCAACGGTTTCACGAGCCAGGCCGACGTTCTCATCCGCGCGCGCCAGGCCGCCGACCGCGTGGGCGCGACGATGATGGACCGCCCCGAGTGGATCGCGGCCAACCCGAAGAAGTCCGGCGAGATCTACATCGCGCTCACCAACAACAACCGCCGCGGCACCACGCCCGCTTCGGCGAACAAGGCGGACGGCACTACCGTCGCCGGTTCCGCCCGCCCTGCGGTGGACGATGCGAACCCTCGCGCCGACAACCAGTGGGGCCACGTGCTGCGCTGGAACGAGACCGGCGGCGACCCCACGGGGACGACGTTCTCCTGGGACATCTTCGTGGTCGCCGGCAACCCGAAGGCGACGCCCGACCGCACGAACCTGCGCTCGGGCTCGGCGAACGTCACGGTGGAGAACATGTTCAACAGCCCGGACGGCCTGCAGTTCGACTCCTCGGGCCGGCTGTGGATCCAGACGGACGGCAGCTTCGCCAACACCGGCAACTTCGACGGGCAGGGCAACAACCAGATGCTGGCGGCCGACATCGCCTCCGGCGAGATCCGCCGCTTCCTCGTGGGGCCCTCCGGCTGCGAGGTGACGGGCGTGACCTGGACCGCCGACCGCCGCACGATGTTCGTCAACATCCAGCACCCGGGCGAGCTGGGCAGCCACCCCAACCGGCCCAGGAAGGCCGACGGCTCCTTCTACGGCGACAACGACATCGCGCGCGACGCGGCCAGGTTCTCGAAGTTTCCCGCGGCGAATGACGCCACGATCGTCGGCAACTCGCCGCGGCCGCGGCCCTGCACGATCGTCGTGCGGCGCACGGACGGCGGGGTGGTGGGGACCTGACCCTCACCCCAGCCCTCTCCCAAGGGAGAGGGAGCCCTTTCCTCCCCTCTCCCTTGGGAGAGGGGCCGGGGGTGAGGGTCAGCCTTCCTTCGGGTATCCCACCGTCTGCGCGAAGGCCACGAACTGGTCGTGGTCCAGGCGCATGGCGCGAGCGAGTTTCGGGTAGTCCACGGCGCCGCGGAACACGGTCGCAAGGCCCGCGGAGGCGCAGTAGAGGTACACGTTCTGCCCGATGAAGGCGCTGTCGACGGAGCAGTAGAGCTTTCGGTTCTCCGGCGTCAATTCCGACATGCGCGAGCCGTTGGCGACGTACACGAGGTTGAGCGGCGCGCGGCCCGCGAACTCCTGCTGCCCGGTCTGCGCGCGGATGTCGCCGGCCGGGTGCGGCACGAGGGCGTGGCGCTTCGGGTCGTAGAGCCAGAGCCCGTCCTCCATCGCCGCGTACACGTCGATCACGATGATGTGCCGCCAGGAGGGGGCGGTGCGGTCGCCGCTCGCGCGGTTCACGCCGTAGGCCGCCCAGAGGAGGTCGCCGAGGACCTGGTCCGGGATCTTCCTCGCGGAGAATTCGCGCGTGGAGCGGCGCAGGCTCAAGGCCTGCATCAGCGGCATGCCGCCTTCCTTGGTGGGGGCGGGCAGCAACCTCGCTTCGGCGACGGCGGGGGCGGCGGACACCTTCATGGGCACGAAGGCAGGCGCGATGATGGCGGCACCGGTGGCGCCCGTGCCGGCCAGGAAATCGCGGCGGGAATACCGGGACGCGTCAGGGATGTCGACGTGCCGGCGACGAGGGGTTGTCATGGCAGCCTCCTCGGGGCCCCCGAAGTCGCCGCACGGCGCGGCGTTCAGGCGGCCTGTGGTTTCCTCATGTTACGGCGGGGGGAATGGCGCCCTTTGACGCGGGTCAAGTGAGCGCTGCCTAACCTGAAGACCCTCACCCCCGGCCCCTCTCCCAAGGGAGAGGGGAGAAATGTGCTCCCTCTCCCTTGGGAGAGGGCTGGGGTGAGGGTAGCTAACCGACATCCACCTCGACCGTCCGATATCCCACCCGGCAGCTGCCCACCTTCACGGAGAGCTTGCCCTTGCCCTCGGCGACCAGGGTCACGAAGCGCTCGTGGGGGTTGCCGCGCGTCCAGGGCATGAAGGTATTGGGGCCGTTGTAGAGGCCGCTACCCCAGCCCTCGAGGTGGCCGATCTCGACGACGGACTCGGCGGGCGCCACGAGCCGGGCACCCGAGGTGGTGAGGCGAAGCGGCTCGGAGAAAGGGAGCTTGCGCGCCGAGGGCAGGCCGTAGGTGGAGAGGTAGCCGCCGTTGGCGATGCGCACTTCCACCCGCGTGTGGCCGTCGCCCATCTTCTCGTGCCCGACCACTTCCAGCGTCACCTGCGGCACGAGGGCGGCCACGCGCAGGAACGCGGCGCTCTGCGCGTCGCAGGTCTCGGCAAGCTTCTCGAACGGCGGGTTCCAGATGCCCACGCGCCCGTCGAAACCGCCGACCTCCACCTCGCCCAGCTGCGGGTGCTTCGCCTTGCGCCAGCGCTTGAAGATGCGGCCGCCGTTCACCTCGCGGTCCATCTTCGCCATAGCCAGGAAGTCCTTGCGCTCGAGCTGCGAGTAGTGGTCCACGAAGGGCTTCTTGCGCTCGATGCCCAGCTGCCGGAAGAGGTCCCACAGCTCGATCACGTAGGCGAGCGCGCCGCGCTGGTGGTAGGCCCACTCGGTGATGTCGCCGTGCAGGGGCTTGTCCGGCTCGTAGAGGAACTCGTGGTAGCCGCTCACCGTGGCGTAGCCCGTGTGCTCCGTGAGCCAGGCCTCCACCTGCTTGAAGATGGCGAGGTCCGTCTGGTCCATCTTGCTGTCGGGCTTGTCGCCGAGCGGGCGGATGAGGACGCCGCCGAAGGTGTGCAGGTTGAGCCAGGTGACGATGTGCGGGTTGCGCGTCGCGAACTCGATCACCGCGCGCGTCTCGGGCGTGCTGCCGGGATAGTGGCCGGCGCCCACCTGCTCCGGCTCCGCGGCCCACTGATAGGGGAAGTTGCGGTTGAAGTCGTTGAGGTTGTCGCTGAGGAAGTACGGATCGGGGATGCGGCGCCCGTCGAAGTTGACGATGCGCCCCTCGGGATAGAGCTTGTAGAAGGGGCCCTCGTCCTCGGGGCCGCGAGGCACCATCACCGGGGGATCGAGGGGCTTGCCATCGTCGCCGCGCAATTCCACCAGCTCGCCGTCGGGGCTCTGCTGGCGCATCGTGAGCATGAGGCCGTCGCCGTCGATGTCCTCAGCCTCCCACCAGGCGTGATCCTTGTTGGCGCGGTCGTTCACCGGGCTGGAGCGCACGTAGCGTCCCTTCTTGAGCACCTCCTCGGCGCCGTCCGGCGAGATGCGCGGGACGACGTAGACGAGGGCGCCGCGGATGGCATCCGCCATGTGCTTCGGCAGCGCCTTGCCGCCGGCCTCGTTCCGGCCCTCGTGGAGAGCAATGATGTCCTCGGCGAGGGCCAGCGCCACGCTGGAACCGCACAGCTCGGAGGCGTGCATGTTGCCGTCGATCCAGATGGCGGGGCGGATCTCGTCGGGGTTCTTGCCGATGGTGAGGATCGGGATGTCGCGGCCACCCGCGCTCTTGCCGATGCTGGAGAGGCGGACGATGCCGGGATGCTTCTTCGCCCAGGCCTGGAGTTGGGCGGCGAGCTCGGCGTAATCGAGGTACTTGGTGCGGAACATCGGATGTCCTCTGGGGATGCGGCGGGAAAGACCGACAGTTTACGCAATGTGGCCTTCGCCTTCGGGAGAGCGGCCGTGTCGCAAAAGGTTGACACGGCGACTGTAACCACCTGTAACCAGCCTTGCGCTTTGCCCGCGATGGTTCAACATGGCTTTCGGGCCAGTCCCGCGAAGGAGTCCGCCATGCTGAAACGGTCCCTCTTGCTTGCATCGATCCTCGCCGCCGTGACGGCGATGGGTCTTTCCACCCGTGCGTCCGCGGACCCCGTCGCCGGCGCGATCATCGGCGGCGGCATCGGTGCGGCGGTCGGCGGCCCGCCGGGCGCGGCCGTGGGCGCGGTCCTCGGCTCCATCGTGGGCAGCACGACTCCGTACTACGGCTACTATCCCCCGGTTGCCCCGGTCTACAGCGAGGGCTACTACGGTGGGGGCTACTACGCGCCGCCGCCGCCCGCGTACTACTCGCCCGCGCCGGCCTACTACGCGCCTACGTACTACGCGCCTGCGTACGGGTACGGGTACTACGCGCCGCCTGCCTACTACGGACGGGCCTACTACGGGCCGGCGCGGAGTTACTACGGGTCGTCACGGGGTTACTACGGACAGTCGCACCGCTACTACGGGCCGCAGGCCGGGTATCGCGGCGCCGGGCACTACGCGAACGGGCCCCGGAACGGCAGGCAGGAACAACACTACGACCGTTACCAGGGTCGCCAGGACGGCGGGCGCTATGGTGGCAGCCAATACCATGGCCGCCAGGACGGCGGGCGCAGTGGTGGTGGCCAATACCAGGGTCGCCAGAACGGCGGCGATGGCGGTGCGCGATACGCGAATCGGGAAGCGCCTCGTTATCGGTGATGGCGCGCGACGCAGGTCGCAGCAGTCGAAAGCCCCGCAACCGCGGGGCTTTTTTCTTTTTCAGCGCCGCGCGGCGCCTGGCTGGCGGGAGATCGTGGGGCCGGCGCGCAGGAACGCGGCGACGCGATCCCAGGCGGTGCCCACGGCGCGGTCGAGAGCGAACACGCCGTCGGCAATCTTCTCGGCAATGTAGAGGCTTCGCTCGACGCGGGCGCGCCTGGCAAGGTCTTCGAGGGTTTCGAAATCGGGAAGCATCGTCGGTCCTTGTGGGTCTCGTGAAGGGGGCGCGCAAACTGGTGGTTCGCGACGGTTCGACCATGCTACCCAAGAATTGTTGCAGTGCAATATCGTTTATTCGTGAAATTTAGCCCTGAAAGTGCCATTTCTGCCGGATTGATGATGCATTGCACCATCGAGGGGCCGGAAACGCCGATTCGGGGCGCCCGCGCGCACTGATGCGGGGCGATATGCTCCCGTTTCCTTCGCCTTCGACGAGCCACCCATGAACGACACGCTATGGATTCGCCAGGCGGTCCGGCGCATCGAGGCGGACTTCAACCGCTCCGCCGACACGCACCTCATTCCGATGCAGTTGCCCGCCTATCCCGGCGTGCACGTCTACCTGAAGGACGAGTCGAGCCATCCCACGGGAAGCCTCAAGCACCGCCTCGCGCGCTCGCTCTTCCTGTATTCGCTGTGCAACGGCTGGCTGCACGAGAGAAGCACCGTGATCGAATCCTCGTCGGGATCGACGGCGGTGTCCGAGGCGTACTTCGCGCGGCTGCTGGGCTTGCCCTTCGTCGCGGTGATGCCGGCCACCACCTCGCCGGAGAAGATCGCGGCGATCCAGTTCTACGGGGGGCGCTGCCACCTCGTGGAGGATGCGCAGGCGGTCTACAGCGAGTCCGAGCGCCTCGCGCGCGAACTGGGCGGGCACTACATGGACCAGTTCACCTACGCGGAGCGGGCGACCGACTGGCGCAGCAACAACAACATCGCCGAGTCGATGTTCTCGCAGATGGCCCGCGAGCAGCACCCGGTGCCGGCGTGGGTGGTGTGCACCGCGGGCACGGGAGGGACGGCCGCCACCATCGGGCGCTTCATCCGCTACCGCTGCCACGACACGCGGCTCTGCGTGGCCGACCCGGAGAATTCCGTCTTCTTCGACGCCTTCGCCTCGGGGGACTCCTCGCTTCGGATCTCGACCAACTCGCGCATCGAAGGCATCGGGAGACCACGCGTGGAGAAGTCCTTCCTGCCGGGGATCGTGGACGGGATGATGAAGATCCCCGACGTGGCCTCCCTCGCGGCGATCCGCTACCTGGAGCGCGTGCTGGGGAGGCGCTGCGGAGGCTCGACGGGAACCGGGTTCATCGCGACTCTCGCGCTCGCGCGACGCATGCACGAGGCGGGCGAGTGCGGGTCGATCGCGACCATCCTGTGCGACAGCGGGGAGCGGTACGGGCACAGCTACTACAACGACGAGTGGATGAAGTCGCACGGGTTCGAGGTCGGGGCGGCCGTGGAGGGGATCGCCGCGTGCGCCGAACGCGGAGATTCGTTGCCCTGGTCCATCTCGTCTTCGGGTCAGCTCACAACTTGATCACGTCTCCCCTCTCCCCTGGGAGAGGGGCCGGGGGTGAGGGCCCGATGTTCTCCCCTCTCCCTTGGGAGAGGGGCCGGGGGTGAGGGTCGCGCTCGGGGGTGAGGGACTATCCGTTCGCCACCTTCGAATCTTCCGGCACCTCGTCCCTCTCCTTCATCCCGTAATCCCTCATCACCTCCGCCACCCGCAAGCGGTAATCCGCGAAGTAGCTCTCGCGCCCCAGCTTCTGCATGGCGCGATGCTCGGGGAGCATTCGCCACTGCTCGAGCGCCTTCTCGTCGCGCCAGACGGAAAGCGATAGGAGCTTGCCGGGATTGGCGAGGCTCTCGAAGCGCTCCACCGAGATGAAGCCGTCGATCTTCTCGACGAAAGGGCGCATGCGGGCGGCCGCGGCGAGGTAGGCTTCCCGCCTGGCCGGATCCGGGGTGACTTCGAACACGACGACGATCATTTCCGCGCCTCCTTGCCGGGGCCGATCGCTTCCAGCCCCCGCTTCTCGTAGTAGCCCACGATCCGCTCCCCATCCCAGGGGAACGCGAGATGCGGGCCCTGGATGGCCGGCTTGAGGACGCGGGGCTTGAACGCCGCCACGCATTCTCCCCCCGGATTGCGCACGCTGTCCCACACGATGCCCAAGGCCCCTTTGTCGCGAAGCGCCCGCGCGAAGGGCTGGGAGCGCGCGTAGCTGTCGGGGTCGTAGAGGTCCGGGCGCTTTCTCCGCTGGCCACGGATGTCTACGAGGTCCGCCTGGAGGTTGGCCTGGTAGCAGCGCATGTCGATCTCGCCCGGCGCTTCCTTCGTGCGGGCGAGGAAGATCGCGCGGTGGTGCGCGGTCTCGCACGCCGCCGTGTGGAGGTCGTGCGCGGCGTACCAGGCGCCGAAGGTTCCGTCGGTGAAGCGGCCGCCCTCGGGATTCACGTGCGTGAAGGCGGCCATGATCGGGGAGCTGCCGGGTCCGGAGAGCCGGTCCTCGGGGGCCACGAGGCGGATCTCGCCCACGTCGTCGCGGATCCGGTCGTTGGTGAGGCTCTCGATCGCGATCACGGCCTCGAGGTCCGTGGGATCGGCCACGCGTTCGAAGAGCTGGATCGGCGGGAAGCGGCTGGGAACGAGCCGATAGCTGGGCCGCCAGTCGACTCTCGAGACCTTGTCAGCTCCAGCCGCCACGCTGGACATCCAGGTATTGGCGCACGAGGAAGAGGTCGGCGACCTTGCCGGCCCTCAGGCGATCCAGCGCGCTCGCACCGTTGAAGAGAGGGCCCGTGTTCGGCTTGCGGATCCATTCGTCTGCCGCCTCGGACGATGGAAGCAGCATCTGCAGGGCCTTGTAGATGCCGAAGAGGTAGGACAGGCGCTCGAGCGTATCCGGCGACAGGGCCACCTCGCCGCCCTTTCGCCAGGCCGCAAGCGTGGTGCGGGAGCGAAGGCCGAGGAGGGCGAGCTGGTCGGCGTTGCCGAGCTTCCAGGCATCCGCGATGCGGAAGAAGGTGCGCAAGGCGGCGGCGCCGGCGGCGGGGCTTCGGACGTCGACGGGGGAGGGGGCGTGCTTGAGTGCCGCGGTTTTCACGGGCATGGTCATTCGCGAAGCGTCACGGCGTGGCGTTCATAACTGTACTAGATTTGCATATTGCGTTCAATTGTGACATTTGATGCGCATTCCCCTTCTCTTGGGAGAGGGAAGAGAAGTACGAAGATAATTGGGGCATGAGGAAACACGACCCCATCGAGAGCTTTATCGCCACCCTCGCCGCTTTCTCCCGCCCCCGCGTCTTCAACCCCTGGGCCGACGTGGATCGTGCCAACGACTTCGGCCCCGAAGCGCCCGCCATCCGCCGCGAGCAACTGCGCCGCTATCTCGACGAGAGGATCGGCCACGCCCGCCTGCTTCTCGTCGCCGAAGCCGCCGGCTACCAGGGCGCCAAGTTCAGCGGCATCGCGATGACGAGCGAGCGGCAGCTCGCGGCAGCGCCCGAAACCGGCAGCGACTTCTTCGATGGCCCCAAGCGCCGCACCAGCCGCGAGTCCGTGCGCCCCGCGGGCTTCACCGAGCCCACCGCCACCATCGTGTGGGGACGGATGCGCGAGGCGGGGTTGCAGGGCCGTGACTGGGTCAACTGGAACACCTTCGCGTGGCATCCGCAGGGCGCCACCGCCCTCAAGAACCGAACGCCTACGCCTGAGGAATTCCAGGCGGGGTTGCCGGCATTGCGGCAGTTCCTCGCGCTTTTTCCGAAGGTGCCCGTGGTGGCGGTGGGAGAGAAAGCACGAGGGATTCTCGCGGAACTTCAGGTGCCCGTAGTGGCGGCGGTGCGGCACCCGGCGAATGGCGGGGCGACGGGTTTCAGGGAAGGGATTACGAAGTTGCTTCGCTGACCCTCACCCCCGGCCCCTCTCCCAAGGGAGAGGGGAGAAGAAGCGCCCGAGACCAAGGGAGAGGGGAGACGCCTCCGGGGTTACTTGTTCCAGGCCGCCATGTCCGAGACGTCCAGCGTGAAGTCCTGGTTCTTCGGCAGGTTCTCCGCGTTCAGCTCGTTCTCCACTTCCTTGAACGAGGCCGCGAGCTTGAAGCTGATCTTGGCGATGTTCTTGGGGTCCGTGGTGAGCTGGACGCCGTTGGAGGAGACCACGACGGCGTTGCGCAGGAGGTCGGTGTAGATGCTTTCCGCGAGGGCGGTCGTGGAGGGATCGAAGAGGGGGGCGGTCATGGGGAGGGCTTTCGTGGGGGGTCGTTCATCCTACGCCACTAGGCACCCTCACCCCCGGCCCCTCTCCCAAGGGAGAGGGGAGAAATGCGACCCTCACCCCCGGCCCCTCTCCCAAG
>JBGARD010000028.1:0-22675 GCA_044230355.1 Usitatibacteraceae bacterium
TGGCAGCAGGACATGTGCCTTTCTCCGCGGTGACCAGGGCGAGTATAGCCGCCCGCGGAAATGGAAAGGGCCGGCGGCGCCGGCCCTGTTCCGGCTGCTTCCCGGGAGCTACGCGTACGTCCGGTACTTCGGCTCGTACATGTTTTCCCGGATGAAGGCCGCCGTGTCCGCCGGCTTGGCCACGCCGGCAAGGCCGCGCTTGAAGACCACCTCCGCGACGGCGGTCGCGATGGTGGCGGAGACGCTGCGCATGTCCTTGAGCGGCGGGTAGAGGCTCCCCTGCGCCAGGTCGGCCTCGGAAACCATGTTCGCCAGGGTGTCCGCGGCGGCGAGGAACATGTCGTTGGTCACGCGGCGCGCCTTGGTGGCCACCACGCCGAGCCCCACGCCCGGGAAGATGTAGGAGTTGTTGCACTGGCGCGGCACGAGGGTCTTGCCGCCGATGTTGACGGGGGCGAAGGGGCTGCCGCACGCGAACACCGCGCGGCCCTCGCTCCAGGCATAGGCCTCCTCCGCGGTGCACTCGGACTTCGAGGTCGGGTTGGAGAGCGCGAAGACGATCGGGCGCGTGTTGAAGGAAGACATGGCCTGCAGGATGGGCTGCGTGAACGTCCGGCCCACGGCCGCGACCCCGATGATCGCCTGCGGCTTCAGCGCGTTCACCGCCGTCGCGAAGTCGGCGACGGGAGCGTGCTCGTGCGCGTACTTGCGCTTGTGCTCCGTGAGGTCGGCGCGCGAGGCGACCACCAGCCCCTTGGAGTCCACCAGCCAGCAGCGCTTGCGCGCCTCGGCCTCGGGCAGCCCGTCGGCCACGAGGGAGGCGGTGATGAGGTCCGCGATGCCCACGGCGGCCTCGCCCGCGCCGAAGAACAGCACGCGCGTGTCGGCGAGGCTCTTGCCGGTGATGCGGATCGCCGACTTCAGGCCCGCGAGCGTCACGGACGCGGTGCCCTGGATGTCGTCGTTGAAGGTGCAGACGCGATCCTGGTACTTGTGCAGCAGGCGGAAGGCGTTGGCGTTGGCGAAGTCCTCGAACTGGATGAGCACGCCCGGGAACACCTCGTTGGCCGCCGTGACGAACTCCTCGACCAGCGCGTCGTACTCCGCGCCGCGCAGGCGCCGGCGCACGTGGCCGATGTAGAGCGGGTCCTTGAGCAGCTCCTCGTTTTCCGTGCCGACGTCCAGCGTGACGGGCAGGCAGAGCTGGGGATGCATGCCGGCGCAGGCCGTGTAGAGCGAGAGCTTGCCCACCGGGATGCCCATGCCCTGCGCCCCGAGGTCGCCCAGGCCCAGGATCCGCTCGCCGTCGGTGACGACGATGATGCCGGCCTTGTGCGGCCAGTTCTGCAGCACCTTCTTCACGCGCCCGGCGTCCGCCGCGGAGATGAACATCCCGCGCGGCCGGCGGTAGATGCGGCCGTAGAGCTGGCAGCCCAGGCCCACGGTCGGCGTGTAGATGAGGGGCATGATCTCCTCGGCGTTCTCCATGACCACGCGGAAGAACAGCGTCTCGTTGCGGTCGTGCAGCGCCGTGAGGAAGATGTACTTGTCGAGGTCGGTCGGGAGCCGGCGCATGTTGTTGAGCACGCGGCTGATCTGCTCGGGCTGCGTGGTGACCCGCGGCGGCAGCAGCCCGCGCAGGCCCAGGGCATCGCGCTCGGCTTCCGTGAACGCCGTGCTCTTGTTGAATTCCGGATCCTGGAGCAGGGCGTATCCCCTGAGCGGGGACGGGGTGATCTGCGACATGGCGATTTCTCTCCGAGAGGCCGCCGGGTCGCCGGGTCGCGAACCTTCGCGTCCCTCGAGCGCCCGCTTCTTCTCCGGCCTGGGGCCGGTGGCGGCTAGCGGTCATCCTAGGGTGGGCCGCCCCCGGGCCCATTGCGCTCGATCAATGGCCGGGTTTGCGCTTCGTCAAACAGCGCGTCGACGCGGCCTCGCGGTTTGACAGCCGCCGGGGGGCGCCGCGTAGTGTGCCGCCATCCGACCGGGAGAGAGCCGCCATGCGCATCGAGGCGGCCGCCGAAGGGGTAGCGCCCGCAAACTCTCAGGCAGAAGGACCGGCGGATCCGGGTTTCGCGACGGGGTAAGGGCCCGCGCGGCGCAGTCCCGGACTCTGGAGAGCGACGGCGAAGCCGTCCACCGAAGGGGCTCGCGGCGCCGGCAGCGGCGCCGTAATCTCTCAGGTACAAGGGACAGAGGGGCCAGGCAAGCGCGAATGGCTTGCCTGGCCCTTTTTCTTTGGAAAGGGTGACGCCATGCCGAAAGCCACGCCGCTCAACGCACTCCACCGCGAGGCAGGCGCCCGCATGGTCGACTTCGGCGGGTGGGACATGCCCGTCCACTACGGCTCGCAGGTCGAGGAGCACCACGCGGTGCGACGCGACGCGGGGATCTTCGACGTCTCGCACATGCGGGTGGTGGACATCGAGGGCGCGGGCTCCCGCGAGTTCCTGCGCTTCGCGCTCGCGAACGACGTCGCCAGGCTCTCCACGCCGGGCCGCGCCCTCTACTCGTGCATGCTGAACGACGAAGGCGGCGTCGTGGACGACCTCATCGCCTACTTCTTCCGCGACGACTTCTTCCGCCTGGTGGTGAACGCGGGGACGGCGGAGGCCGACATCCAGTGGCTGCACTCGCTCAACGCGCTCGCGGGCCACGGCGTGGCCATCAAGCCGCGCGAGGACCTCGCGATGGTGGCCGTGCAGGGTCCCAACGCCCGCGAGAAGTTCTGGCGCGCCTTCGACGAGACGAAGCCCGCCACCGAGGCGCTCGACCCGTTCCACGCCGCGCGCATGGGCGACGACATCATGGTCGCGCGCACCGGCTACACGGGCGAGGACGGCTTCGAGCTGACGCTGCCCGCCGCCGCCGCCGGCGCGGCCTGGCAGGCGCTGCTCGGCGCCGGGGTGCGGCCCTGCGGGCTGGGCGCGCGCGACACGCTGCGCCTGGAGGCCGGCATGAACCTCTACGGGCAGGACATGGACGCCGCCACCTCGCCCCTGGACGCCGGGCTCGCCTGGACCGTGGACCTGAAGGCGCCGCGCCCGTTCTTCGGCCGCAAGGCGCTGGAGGCCCGTGGCAAGAAGCACGAGTTCCTCGGCCTGGTGCTCACCGACAAGGGCGGCGTGCTGCGCGCGCACCAGAGGGTCGCGGCCGAGGGCGGCGACGGAGAGGTCACGAGCGGCACCTTCTCGCCCACGCTCGAGGTCTCCATCGCGCTCGCGCGGTTGCCGCTCGGCACGGCCGCCGGCGCCACGGTGCGCGTGGCGGTGCGCGACAAGGAGCTCGCCGCGCGCGTCGTGAAGCCCCCCTTCGTCCGCAACGGCAAGCCCCTCATCTGAGACGTACCTGGTACGCGTGCCTGGTACGCGAACCGGGTACAGGACATGAAACCCCACGGAGAGAACGGCATGAACATCCCGAAGGAACTGAAGTACACCCAGTCGCACGAGTGGGCCCGGAGCGAGGCGGACGGCACCGTCTCGGTCGGCATCACCGACCACGCCCAGGAGCAACTGGGCGACATCGTGTTCGTCGAGGCGCCCAAGCCCGGGCGCAAGGTCGCCGCCGGCGAGGCGGTGGGGGTGGTGGAATCGGTGAAGGCCGCCTCCGACATCTACGCGCCGGTGGCCGGCGAGATCGTGGCCGGCAACGACGCGCTCGCCGACGCGCCCGAGAAGGTGAACGCCGACGCCTACGGCTGCTGGCTGTTCCGCCTGAAGCCCGACAACGCCGCCGACCTCTCGAAGCTCCTCGACGCCGGCGCCTACGAGAAGGTCGCCTCGGAATAGGGAATCGCCATGCCCGACACGAACGTGAACCGCGCCACGCTGGGCGAGCTCGAGGACCGCGCCGCCTTCGGGCGCCGCCACGTCGGCCCCGACGCGACCGACCAGGCGAAGATGCTCTCTATCCTGGGCTTCGCCTCGCGCGATGCGCTGATGGAGGCGATCGTGCCGCCGGCCATCCGGCGCAAGGCGCCGATGGCGCTCGCCGCCGGCAAGCACGAGGCCGAGGCGCTCGCCGAACTGCGGGAGATCGCGGGGAAGAACAAGGTCTTCCGCTCGTGGATCGGGCAGGGCTACTACGGCACCCACACGCCAGGGGTGATCCTCCGGAACATCCTGGAGAACCCCGCGTGGTACACGGCGTACACGCCGTACCAGCCCGAGATCTCGCAGGGCCGCCTGGAAGCCCTGGTGAACTTCCAGACGATGGTCTGCGACCTCACCGCGATGCAGATCGCCAACGCCTCCATGCTCGACGAGGCCACGGCGGCGGCCGAGGCCATGACGCTGTGCCGGCGATCCGGCAGCCACCCCTCGAACGTCTTCGCGGTCGCCTCCGACGTGCTCCCGCAGACGCTCGACGTGCTGCGCACGCGCGCCGCGCCCCTGGGTCTCGAGATCCGCGTGGCAGATCCCGGCGAGCTCGCCGGCATCGACGCGTTCGCGGCCCTGGTCCAGTACCCGGGCGTGGACGGCGAGGTCCGCGACTACCGCGCCCTGGCCCAGGCGCTGCACGCGAAGGGGGCATACCTCGTCGCGGCGGCCGACCTTCTCGCGCTCACGCTCTTCGCACCGCCGGGAGAGTGGGGCGCGGACGTGGCCGTGGGCTCGGCCCAGCGCTTCGGGGTGCCCATGGGCTATGGCGGCCCGCACGCGGGCTACCTCGCCACGAAGGACGCGCTCAAGCGCAGCATGCCCGGGCGCCTCGTCGGCGTCACGGTCGACGCCCACGGCAACCCGGCCTACCGCCTGGCCCTCCAGACGCGCGAGCAGCACATCCGCCGCGAGAAGGCGACCTCCAACATCTGCACCGCGCAGGTCCTCCTCGCGGTGATCGCCTCCATGTACGCGGTCTACCACGGCCCGGAAGGGCTCGCGCGCATCGCGCGCCGCGTGCACCGCCTGACCGCGATCGCCCGCGCGGGCCTCGTGAAGCTGGGATTCGAGGTTCCGGGGGAGGCCTTCTTCGACACGCTCGTCGTGAGGACGGGAGCGAAGACCGCCGAAATCACCGCGAGGAGCCTGCGCGCGGGCGTGAACCTGCGGCCCGTCGACGCGCAGGCGCTGGGCCTTTCCTTCGACGAGACCACCACCGGCGAGGACGTCGCGCGCCTGTGGGAGATCTTCGCCGGGCAGCCTGCCGGATTCCCGCCGGCCGCGCTCGACGCGGCCGCGGAGGGCATTGCGCCGGACCTCGCGCGCCGAAGCGCCTACCTCGCGCATCCAGTCTTCAACCGCTACCACGCGGAGACCGAGATGCTGCGCTACCTCCGGCGGCTCGCCGACAAGGACATCGCGCTCGACCGCTCGATGATCCCGCTGGGCTCGTGCACGATGAAGCTGAACGCCACGAGCGAGATGATCCCCATCACCTGGCCGGAGTTCGCGAACCTGCACCCGTTCGCGCCTCCCCAGCAGGCGCAGGGCTACCGCGAGCTCGTGGACGGCCTGGAGAGGATGCTCGTGGAGTGCACGGGCTACGCGGCCGTGTCGATGCAGCCCAACGCGGGATCGCAGGGCGAGTACGCGGGGCTGCTCGTGATCAGGGCCTGGCACGAGAGCCGAGGGGAAGGGCACCGCAACATCTGCCTCATCCCCAGCTCCGCGCACGGCACCAACCCCGCCTCGGCGCACATGGCGGGCATGGAGGTGGTGGTCGTGGCCTGCGACGAGCGCGGCAACGTCGACCTCGCCGACCTGCGCGCGAAGGCCGCGCAGCACGCGGCGAACCTCGCGGCGATCATGGTGACCTACCCGTCGACGCACGGCGTGTTCGAGGCGGGCATTACCGAGCTTTGCGACATCGTGCACGCCCACGGCGGCCAGGTGTACGTGGACGGCGCCAACATGAACGCGCTCGTGGGCCTTTCCGCCCCCGGCGCCTTCGGCGGCGACGTCTCGCACCTGAACCTGCACAAGACCTTCTGCATCCCGCACGGCGGCGGCGGTCCCGGCGTGGGGCCCGTGGCGGTCGCGGCGCACCTGGCGAAGTTCCTGCCGGGACACCGGTATCTCGAGGCGCCGGGGGAGGCGACCGGCGCCGTCTCGGCCGCCCCCTACGGCAGCGCCTCGATCCTGCCCATCTCCTGGATGTACGTCGCGATGATGGGGGCCGAGGGGCTGAAGGCCGCCACCGAGGTGGCGATCCTGAACGCGAACTACGTGGCCAGGCGCCTCTCGCCGCACTTCCCGGTGCTGTACACCGGGCCGGGCGGCCTCGTCGCCCACGAGTGCATCCTGGACCTGCGCCCGCTCAAGGAGACCTCGGGCATCCAGGTCGAGGACGTGGCCAAGCGCCTCATGGACTACGGCTTCCACGCGCCCACGATGTCCTTCCCCGTACCCGGGACCCTGATGGTCGAGCCCACCGAGAGCGAGCCGAAGGCGGAGCTCGACCGCTTCTGCGAGGCGATGATCGCCATCCGCGAGGAGATCCGCGCCGTGGAGGAGGGGCGCCTGGACCGCGAGGACAACCCCCTGAAGCACGCGCCGCACACCGCGGCCGCCGTGCTCGCCGACGACTGGAAGCACGCGTATCCGCGCGAGCTCGCGGCCTACCCGGTCAAGGCGCTGCGCGAGACGAAGTACTGGCCGCCCGTGGGCCGTGCCGACAACGTCTACGGCGACCGGAACCTGTTCTGCTCCTGCCTGCCGGTTGCGGAGTGATGCGGGCAGTGAACCTTTGGAACACGGATGAACACGGATAAAGGCGGATGAACACGGATGACTGCGAGGACTGAATGCTCCGCTGAAGCCGGCACCGCTTTCCCGAAAGACACCGCGGCATCACGCCATCCAGGTTTCATCCGTGTTCATCCGCCTTTATCCGTGTTCATCCGTGTTCCCCGCCTTTTGCCCGGGTAACTCCTAGCCCCAGCGCCAGAAGTCCCCCCGCTCCTCCAGGAAGAAGCGCGCCAGCACCTGCTGGTGCACCTCGGTCGCGCCGTCCACCAGGCGCGCCTGCCGCGCATAGCGGTAGATCCACTCGAGCGGCGTGTCCCGGGAGTAGCCGCGCGCCCCGCAGAGCTGGATCGCCGTGTCGGCGCAGAGGTGAAGGGTGTCCGCGACCTGCACCTTGGCTATGGAGATCTCCTTCCTCGCGAAGTCGCCCTTGTCGATGAAGGTGGCGGCCTTCATGGTGAGCAGGCGCCCGATCTCGACCTGCATCGCGCAGTGCCCCAGCTTCACCTGCACGCTCTCGCGCGCCGATAGCTTGTGCCCCTGCGACTCACGCTCCGAGCAATAGTCGGCGGCGATGTCGAGGCAGCGCCGGGCGAGCCCCAGCCAGCGCATGCAGTGCGTGAGGCGCGCGGTACCCAGGCGGATCTGGGTCACCTTGAGCCCGTCTCCCACGCCCAGCAGGCGGTTCTCGTCGGGGATCTCGAGGGCGTCGAACTCGATCTCGCAGTGCCCGCCGTGCTCCTCGGGGCCCAGGATGGGGATGCGGCGCACGATGCGCCAGCCCGGCTGGTCGCGGTCGAAGAGGAAGGCGGTGAGGCCCTTCCTCGCGTCGTCGGAGGTCTTGGCCACGACGATGAAGTGCCTGGCCTCGCCCGCACCGGTGATGAACCACTTGCGTCCTTCGACGAGCCATCGGTCTCCCCGCCTGCGGGCGGTGGTGCGCATCATCGCCGGGTCGGAGCCGGAGCCCGGGTGCGGCTCGGTCATCGCGAACGCCGAGCGGACCGTGCCGTCGACGATGGGCTGCAGCCAGCGCTCCTTCTGCGCGTCGGTGCCGACCTTCTCGAGCAGCATCATGTTGCCGTCGTCGGGCGCCGCGCAGTTGGCCGCGACGGGACCGAAGAGCGAGTAGTTGAGCTCCTCGTAGCAGGCGGCCATGCCCGCCACCGGAAGGCCCTGGCCGCCGCGCGACCTGGGCATCTGCGGCGCCCACAGCCCTTCCTCCTTCGCCTTGGCGCGCAGGATCGCGAGCAGGTCGGGCCGGATGTTCTCGTGCTCGTCGAACGACTCGGGCGTGGTGTCGTAGGGAAGGACGTGGTTGCGCACGAAGTCGCGGTAGCGGCTGCGGTACGCCTCGATCTCGGGCGTGAGCTTGAAGTCCATGGGCCTAGAGGGAATTCACGAGGTGGCCGCCGTCGACGACGACGACGGAGCCGGTGATGTAGGCGCCGGCACCGGAGGCGAGGAGGAGGAGGGCACCCTCGAGGTCGCGCGGGTCGCCGACGCGCCTTTGCGGGATGCGCTTGACCACCGCCTGCCCGGGGTCGGAGGCGAAGAAGTCGCGGTTCATCTCCGTGACGACGTAGCCCGGGGCGATCGCGTTCACGCGGATGCCGTGGCGCGCCCATTCGAGGGCGAGGGATTTCGTCACCTGGACGAGCGCCGCCTTGGCGGCGGCGTAGGCGAGCAGGTGGGTGGCCTGGCGAAGGCCCAGGATCGAGGCGATGTTCACGATCGAGCCGCCGCGGCCTGCGGCGACCATCGACTTCGCGGCGGCCTGGGCCATGCGCCAGGCGCCGTCGAGGTTGGTGTCGAGCACGCGGCGCCAGTCCGACTCGCTGACCTCGAGCGAGGCCTTCGTGTCGGCGACGCCGGCGTTGTTCACGAGGATATCGATCGGCCCCGCGAGCTCCCCGACCTGCCGCATGGCGGAGTCGACGCTCGCCGGATCGGTGACGTCGAGGGCGACGGCGTGCGTGGCGCCGCCTTCGCGGACGAGGGCCTGCAGCCGGTCGACGCGGCGCGCCGCCGCCACGACCACGGCGCCGCGGGCCGCGAGGCAGCGCGAAAAGCTCTCGCCCAGCCCGCTGGAGGCGCCGGTGACGAGGGCGACCTTGCCTGCGACGTCGAAGAGGGGATCGGTGATCACGTCGGGGTCCTTTCGTCGCGGGACAGGGCGCGCGGATTGCTCACGGCCAGGCGCTCGCGCACCGTCCGGCGCAGGTGCGCGAGGAGGCTCGCCCGTGCCTCGCCCTCGTCGTATCGGCCCTCGCGGATGGCCTTCGCGAGGTGCGCCGTGGCCTCGCGCAGCGCGGCCGTGCCGCCACCGGGGCCAGGGAGCAGGGCCTCCACGCGGGCGAGCTCGGCGGCGCCCGCATCGGGGGCCGCGAGGTCGCGGCCCGCGATGGCGAGCGCGTTGGCGGCCATGAGCGCGCAATAGCGCTGCCCCTCCGGAAGGGCCGGCGCGATCTCCGAGAGGATCGTCGCGCGCGCGATCTCGAGCAGCTCGGCCGCGGAGGGTTCGACTTTCACGCGCGGCGCTCCGTGAGGTCGAGGATTTCCAGCTCCAGCTCGGGCACGATGTGCGCGGTGAGGGCGAGTTCGAGCGAGCGCTGCGAGCCGGAACGGTGCCGCTCGGCCTGCTGCAGCGCGATCACCGCCCAGCGCAGGTGCGCCATCACCTGCCAGTAGAGCGTCTCCTCCCGGCTCGTCATGCGGCCGCCGCCGGCCGCGTAGCCCGCGAGGAAGTCGTCCGCCTGCCCGACGCCCCCGGCCTCGCGCTCGGGCCGTGCGAACCGCCAGCAGCGGGCGAGCATCCAGCCGAGGTCCTCGCGCGGGTCTCCCCAGCCGGCGAACTCCCAGTCGAGTACCGCGGCAAGGCGCCCGTCGTGCACGAGATAGTTGCCGGTGCGGTAGTCGCGATGCAGCAAGCAGGCGGGAAGCGGCGGCGGGGCGTGGCGCGCGCACCAGGCGAGGCCCCACTCGAGCGCGGGCCAGGCCTCGCCGCGCACCGCGCCCAGGGCGTCGAGGTCGCGCCGGTAGCCGGCGATCGTGGCGCAGGCGTGGCCCCGCGCGGGCTCGCCGAGGAAGGCGAGCGTGGCTGCCGGGGGTCTCACGGCGTGCAGCCGCGCGAGGTTCTCGCCCAGCTCGCGCGCGAGCGCGGGGCGGTCGGGCACGAGGCGGTCGTCCTTCGACAGGCGGTGCCCCGCCGTCACGCCGGGAACCCGCCGCATCACGAAGAAGTCCGGGCCGCGGCCGTCCGCGCAGCACAGGAGCGGCTCCGGGACGAGCACGCCGGCCGCGTGCGCGACGCGCAGGATCTCGAACTCCTCGGGGCGCGTGTGGCTCACCGCCACGGCCGAGGGAGCGTCGGTGCGAAGAACCCATTCGTGGCGGCCGGCGCGCGGCCCGCCCTCGATGGAGACGTCGAGGGCCACGTTCTCCTGGATCGCGCCGCCGGAAAGGCGCTCCCAGCGCTCGATGGCGACACGGCCCCCGCAGGCCTGCGCGAGCCACGCCTGCGCCCTCTGGCGCGGGTCGGGGCCGGCGGCGCTGGCGAGCGCGTTCACGCGGGCGGCCGGCTCACCACAGGTTCACCCGCGAGCCCTCGGCGCGAAGCGCCCTGGCGTCGGCCGGGCAGGAGAAGGCCTTCGCGAACTCCGGCAGGTTGGCGAGCGGCCCCTGCACGCGGTAGCGCGGCGGCGAGTGGCTGTCGGTGAGAAGCAGCAGGCGCTCGCGCTCGGGCCGGTAGCGCGAGCGCCAGGCCTGCGCGAAGGCGAGGAAGTAGCGCTGTTCCGGCGTGAATCCGTGGACCTTCGCGCGCGGCTGGCCCGCGAGGGCGCGCTGCAGCCCGAGGTAGGCGATCTGGATGCCGCCCAGGTCCGCGATGTTCTCGCCCAGGGTGAGCTTGCCGTTCACGTTGAGCCCGTCGATGCCGGCATAGGCGTCGTACTGCGCGACGATCGCCTGCGCCCGTTCCTGGTAGCGCTTGCGGTCGGCGGGCGTCCACCATTCGCGCAGGTTGCCGTCGGCGTCGTAGCGGCGGCCGCGGTCGTCGAAGCCGTGCATGATCTCGTGGCCGATGACCATGCCGATGCCGCCGAAGTTCACCGCGTCGTCGGCCTTCGGGTCGAAGTAGGGCGGCTGCAGGATCCCCGCGGGGAAGACGATCTCGTTCAGCGTCGAGCCGAAGTACGCGTTCACGACGTGCGGCGACATCCACCACTCGCCGCGGTCCACGGGCCTGCCCAGGCGCGCGAGGTTGCGGTCGAACTCGAAGGCGCTGGCGGCGATCCAGTTCCGCGCGTACGGGTACTCGCCGACCTGCGCCGCGGAGAGGTCGCGCCAGCGGTCCGGGTAGCCGATCTTCACGGCCATGCGGTCGAGCTTCTCGAGGGCCGCCTTGCGCGTCCCGGCCTCCATCCAGTCGAGCTTCTCGAGCCGCTCGCGCAGCGCCGCCTTCACGTGGCCCACGAGCTCCAGCGCGCGGCGCTTGGCCTCCGGGGGGAACGCCTCGCCCACGAAGAGCTCGCCCAGCGCCTGGCCGAGGGGCTCGGAGCCGACCCGGCCGCCGATCGCCTCGATGACGCGCTCGTTGCGCGGCGGCATCTGCCGGACGCCGGTGAGCGTGCCCTGGTGGAAGTCGAAATGCGCCTCCTCGAACGCGCGCGGCAGCCGGGTCGCGGCCGCGTTCAGGACCTGCCAGCGCAGGTACGCCCGCCAGTCGGCTGCGGTGCGTTCCCCCGCGAACTTCGCGACCGCCGCTGCCGCGGCAGGCTGGGCGACGTTGATCTCCGCGAGCCCGGGGATGCCGGCCGACGCGAAGTAGGCTTTCCAGTTGAGCCCGGGCGCCTCCCGGGCGAGCTGCGCGGTGCTGCGCAGGTTGTAGGTCTTCTCCGGGTCGCGGCGCTCGACGAGCGTCATGTGTGCGCCGGCGAGCGCGGACTCCAGGTCCATCACGGTCGCGGCCAAGCGGCCGGCGGCATCGGCAGGCTCGCCCGCGAGGCGGAACATCGTGGACACGTAGGCGCGATAGGCCTCGCGCTGCGCCTTCGAGCGCTCGTCGTCGCGGAAGTAGTAGTCGCGGTCCGGGAGCCCCAGGCCGCCCTGGAACAGCTGGGCCAGATAGCGGCGCGAGTCCTTCGCGTCCTGGCGCACCGCGAGGGAAAAGCCGGCGGGGATTCCCGCCCGGTGAAGCGCGGCCAGGGCGGCCGGCAGGTCTTCGGGCGACTTGACGGCCGCGATGGCGGCGAAGAGGGGAGCCAGCGGCTCCAGTCCGGCGCGGGCGATGCCGGCCTCGTCCATGCCGCTCGCGTAGTAGGCCACGACCTTGTGCCGGTTGCTGCCGGGCGGGTAGGGGTTCGAGGCGGCCGCCGAGGCGAGAAGTGCCTGCAGCCGCTCCTTGTTGCGCTGCCCGATCATCTCGAAGGTGCCCCAGCGCGGCTTGTCGTCGGGGATCGCCGTCGCCTGCATCCAGTGGCTGTTCGCGTAGGCGTAGAAGTCGTCGCAGGGCGAGACGTCCTGCGAGATCCCCGCGACGTCGATGGTGGCGGCGCAGACGGCGGGCAGGGCCGCGGCGAGGGCGGCGACGAGGCGGGAGCGGTGACGGGGCATGGGGAGGAGGGGAGCGGAAGGCAGGCGCCATTCTAGCCCACGCGCGAGGGGCCGGCCGGGGGTGATCGGGTATAATCGCGCAGCAAAAATTCCCCGGGCGAAAGCCCCCGCGATGCGCATCCTCCTCTCGAACGACGACGGTTATTTCGCCCCCGGTCTCGCGGCGCTTCACGAGGCGCTCGCCCCCCTAGGCGAGATCACGGTGGTGGCCCCCGAGCGCGATCGCAGCGGCGCCTCGAACTCCCTCACGCTCGACCGGCCGCTGTCGCTGCACCGAGCCGGCAACGGCTTCCACTACGTGAACGGCACCCCGACCGACTGCGTGCACATGGCGGTGACGGGCCTGCTGGACATCGAGCCCGACATCGTCGTCTCCGGGATCAACTCCGGCTCCAACATGGGCGACGACACGCTCTACTCCGGCACCGTCGCGGCGGCCACGGAGGGCTACCTGCTCGGCGTCCCCGCGATCGCCGTGTCGCTGGTGGGCCGGGAATTCGAGCACTACGGCACCGCGGCCCGCGTGGCGCGCGATCTCGTGGAGCGCATCCGGCGCTCTCCCCCGGGCGAGCCGATCCTGCTCAACGTGAACGTCCCGGACCTGCCCTACGACCAGCTCGCGGGCGTCGAGGTCACGCGGCTCGGGCGGCGTCACAAGGCGCAGCCCGTGGTGAAGAGCGTGAACCCGCGCGGCGACACGGTGTACTGGGTCGGCCCGGCGGGCGCGGCGCGGGAGGCGGGCCCGGGCACGGACTTCCACGCGCTCGAGCGCGGCGCCGTGTCGGTGACGCCCCTCCAGGTGGATCTCACGCATGCGGGCCAGGTGGGCGCCATCGGCCAGTGGCTCGCGGCATGAGCGAGCTCTCGCGCGCGGGCGCCGGCATCGGCATGACCTCCGACCGCACGCGCGGGCGGATGGTGGAGGTGCTGCGCAAGTCCGGCATCCGCGACGAGCGCGTGCTCGCCGCGATGCTCGAGATCCCCCGCCACCTCTTCGTGGAGCCGGGCATCGCCTCGCGCGCCTACGAGGACACGCCGCTTCCCATCGGCCACGGGCAGACGATCTCCAGCCCCTCGGTGGTGGCGATGATGACCCAGCTCCTGCTCGAGAAGGGCCCGGTGGCCAGGGTGCTGGAGATCGGCACCGGCTGCGGCTACCAGACGGCCATCCTCGCGAAGCTCGTGAAGGAGGTCTACACGATCGAGCGCCTGGCGCCGCTCATGGACAAGGCGCGCCGCAACCTGCGCGACCTGCGCTTCTACAACGTGCGCTTCAAGCACGCCGACGGCCACAAGGGCTACCCCGAGGGCGGCCCCTACGACGGGATCCTGTGCGCGGCCACCGCGAGCCACGTCCCCGCGGCGCTCAAGGAGCAGCTCGCGGTCGGCGGCCGGCTCGTGATCCCCGTGGGCACCGACGAGCAGTGGCTTCACGTCGTCGAGCGCACGGCCGGCGGCTACACCGACGCGAGGCGCGACGCCGCGCACTTCGTTCCCCTCCTGCCGGGAATCTCCTGAGATGACCATGAGGCAACGCTTCCCGATCCGCCATGCCGCCGCCCTGGCCGCCGTGATCGCAATCGCCGCGGGGTGCGGCACGCGCCAGCCCGCGCCGGTCGTCGATCGCGCGCCGCCGCCCGCGCCCCCGAAGGCCGAGCCGACGAGGCCCGCGCCCCCGAAGCCCGTCGCGAGGCCCGTTCCCACGCACACGATCAAGCGCGGCGAGACCCTCGTGGGCATCGCGCTCCAGTACGGCCTCGACTACCGCGAGCTCGCGGCCTGGAACGGCATCACCAACCCCAACGTGATCAGCGTGGACCAGGTGCTCGTCCTCGCCGCGCCCGCCGGCGCCGTCCCGGCAGCGCCCGCGGGCGTTGTCGCAACGCCGCTCGCCGGCTCCGGCACGGTCATCGAATCGCGCCCGCTCGCCAACACCGAGAAGCTCAAGGTGGAGCCGCGCGCCCAGCGCCTTCCCTATTCCGACAAGGCGCTCGCGCAGCTTTCGGCGGGCGATGCGGCGGGCGCTCCCGCCCCGGCCCCTGCAGTGCCGGCCGCCGCTCCTCCTGCCGCCCCCGCCGCCGAACCGGAGCGCCCCGCCGCGGGCACGCAGGGCGAGGCGGTCGACTGGATCTGGCCCGCCAAGGGCAAGGTGCTCTCCGCCTTCACCGAGGCCACCAAGGGCATCGACATCGCGGGCAAGAAGGGCGCGCCCGTGGTCGCCGCCGCCGGCGGGCGCGTGGTCTACGCGGGGCAGGGCCTGCGCGGCTACGGCAAGCTCGTCATCATCAAGCACAACGACATCTGGCTCTCCGCGTACGCCCACAACGACAACATCGTCGTGAAGGAGCAGCAGGACGTGAAGCGCGGCCAGAAGATCGCCGAGATGGGCGCGACCGACACCGACCAGGTGAAGCTGCACTTCGAGGTGCGCCGCCAGGGCAAGCCCGTCGACCCTGCGCGCGTCCTGCCGCCGCAGTAGCGAGAACGCCGTCGTCCGCCGAATCGGCCGAGCTGCCGGTTAGCTAATTGGATCGTTGCGCAGGTCAGGTGCCCGGAGCGCCACCGGGGAGCCGTGTGGAATGGGTTGTTTTTTGGTTTTTCGGCCGGGGGATTCAACTGGTCACTGCAACACCTCTTATTCTGAAGCACTTCATGGGAGGTATTGCATATGGGGCGAACCAACCGGCCGATGCTGACGGTCGAAGGGAAGGCAGAGCTTTGGCGGCGGTGGCAGAAGGGTGAGTCGTTAGCCGATATTTGCCGCGCGCTGAACAAATACGAGGGTTCGATCCATCGTGTGCTGGTAGCCCGCGGCGGGATCGTGCCTGCGGCGCGACGGCGCTCCCGGCTGTCGCTCGACCTGGCCGAACGCGAACTCATCTCCCGGGGAATTGCCGCGGATCGATCCATCCGCCAGATTGCGGCCGACATCGGACGGGCGGCTTCGACGGTAAGCCGAGAGATTGCCCGCCATGGCGGGAGGGCCCGGTATCGCGCCTCGGAGGCCGATACGCAGGCTTGGGAGTCATCCAGACGGCCCAAGCCGTGTCGCCTGGCAAGCCGTCCGCGGCTACGATGGGAAGTTGCCAGGAAGCTCAAGCGCAACTGGTCTCCCGAGCAGATATCAGGATGGCTCAAGGGCACGTTCCCTCACGACGAAGATATGCACCTGTCCCACGAGACGATCTACCGCAGCCTGTTCATCCAGGCTCGGGGTGTACTCAAGAAGGAACTGATCGAGCACCTTCGAGAGGTCCGCACCATGCGCCGCGCCAGGAGCCGCGGGGCGTACATCGAGAACCGCGGCAAGATCGCCGACGCGGTGTCGATCAGGCAGCGACCGGCTGAGGTCGAGGATCGCGCCATTCCCGGCCACTGGGAGGGCGACTTGCTGAGCGGCTCCAACAACACTCACATCGCCACCTTGGTGGAGCGCCAGACCCGATTCACCATGCTCGTGAAGGTCGCGGGCCGGGACACCCGAAGTGTTGTATCGGCAATCGGCCGGCAAGTGCGCAGACTTCCGACCGCGCTGCGCCGGTCCCTGACCTGGGATCGTGGCAAAGAAATGGCGGACCACAGACAGTTCACGATCGCCACCGATGTCGACGTCTATTTCTGCGATCCCCACAGCCCATGGCAACGGGGCACGAACGAGAACACCAACCGCCTGCTGCGCCAGTACTTCCCGAAGGGGACCGATCTGTCAGTCCATACCCAGGCCCACCTGACCAAGGTCGCACTGGAACTAAATCAACGTCCACGCAAGACATTGGGATTCCAGGCTCCTGCGGATAAACTCGATGAGCTGTTGCGCTGACTGGTTGAATCCACCCCAGATTAACTTGCCATTGCCCGCGACTCCGGGGAAACCTCGACATAGGTTCGGCCCGTGACGCCCGACGCAAATTGACCTGGCCAAAAACCAAAAAAAACCCATTCCACACGGCTCCCCTGCCACGTAGGGTCGCGTCGGACCGCCCGGCACGGATGCATCCAATTAGCTAATGGGCGTCGTCAGCGTCTCGATGCCGACGGCGCGGTGCGTCTATGCGGGGCGGAAGCGGCGGACGCGGGCGAGGAGGTCGCGGGACTCGGGGCGGGTGATGCCGGGGCCGTAGCGCGCCTCGACGTAGCGCTCGACGATGGCGCGCGCTTCCGCGGCCACGGCCGGGCGCGTGGCCTCGATGCGCGCGAGGAAGTCGATGGGGCCCTCGTGCGGCGCGCGCACGAGCCCGGCGCGGGCGAGCTTCGCGCAAAAGCGCTCCCAGGCCACGACGGCCGGGTCGCGGCGCACGGGCAGGTCGCGCAGGACGAGGCCCAGCCCCACGAGGCCGCCTACCGCGAGCGTGGCGCCGGTGAGCCAGAGGGCGAGCTTCGTCCAGTCCGCGATCTCCAGACCCAGGCTGGCGAGGAACTGGCGCTGGCGGTCGACGTTGTAGCCGAGCACCCACTGGTTCCACTGGCTGTTGAGCGCGTCCCACACGAAGCGCATGTTGGCGAGCACGCCCAGGCGATCGGCGGCGATGAGCGACGGGAAGACGCCGATCGGGCCGAGCGCGGCGTTGATGCCGCTGTCGATCCGGTCGGGCGAAACCGCGGAGGTCGGGTCGATGCGCACCCACCCCCGGCCTTCCAGCCAGACTTCCACCCAGGCGTGCGCGTCGGCCTGGCGCACGAGGAGCTCGCGCGAGAGCGGGTTCACTTCCCCGCCCTGGTAGCCCGTCACCACGCGCGAGGGAATCCCGGCGGCCCGCATGAGCAGGGCGAAGCTGCCGGCGTAATGCTCGCAGAAGCCGCGCTTCGCCTCGAAGAGGAACTCGTCGTAGGGGTCGTCCGAGGTGAGCAGCGGCGGCTCGAGCGTGTAGGTGAACTGGGAGTTGAAGAGCCGCAGCGCGCGGGCCAGCACCTCGGTGGGGGTCGCGGACTCGGCGGCCCACTGGCGGCCCAGCGCGACGGTGCGCGGATTGCGTCGCTCGTCGAAGGACAGGGCGAGCTTGCGGAACATCGCGGGCAGGTTCTCGCCGTAGCGGTAGTCGAGCCAGGAGGTCATCTCGTAGCGCACGCGCACGTCCACCGGCCGCACCGAGCGGATCTGCAGGTCGTGGCGCAGGCCCGCGAAGGCAGGGACCGTGCCCGGCACGTCCAGCGAGAAGAGCCAGTGCATGCCGTGCGGCTCGACGGTGACCACGTAGCGGACGGGACGCTCGGACCGCGTGTAGGCGAGGGAGCCGGAGATGTTGTAGTCCGGCACCTTCCAGGTGCGCCCGTCGAAGGCCCACAGCACGGGGCCGCGCCAGTAGAGCGTGTGGTAGGGCGGGATGTCTCCCTCGAACTGCACGCGGAACGCGGTGGCCTCGGACTGGATGAGCTTCGAGATGTTGCCCGGCGTCATGGTGTCGGAGAGCCCGGATATGCCCGCCCGCGCGTCCTGCGGCAACGCCCACAGGGGGCCCTGCACGCGCGGGAAGAGGATGAAGAAGACGAGCATCAGCGGCACGGCCTGCGCGAGGAGCATCCCCGCGGGGACGAGCCGCTCGCGCACCGTGGGCGTGCGGCCCACCCCGCGGTGGTAGCCGACCAGGGTCGCCACGAAAAGCCACACGCAGGCGAGCATGTAGATGCCGAGCGGGATGGACTGCGAGAACAGGAAGTTCGTCATGACGAGCACGAACCCCAGGTGGATCGCGAGGACCACCTCGCGCGAGGTCTTCATCTCGAGGAGCTTCATCGCCGCCATGAGCACGAGCAGCGTCGTGCCCGCGTCGCGCCCCATGATCCGGCCCCAGGCGAAGAACGTCGCCGCGACGGCGCCCACGGTGAGCGCGAGGACCAGCCAGCGCGGCGGGTTGCGCGCCGCGCGCCACGCGATCCAGGCGCGCCAGCCGACCACGAGGGCGAAGAAGGCCCCCACCCACTCGGGCAGCCTGAAGGCGTGCGGGGCCACGACGAACGCCATGGCCGCGAGGAGCCACATGACGTTCCTCACATCCAGCGCCGCGTTGGGGATCGCGCCGCTCACGTTTCCGGGACCTCGCCGTGCAGGGCCAGCGCCTCGAGGCAGCGGGCGCGGTGCGTCTCCCCCCGGCCAGGCGGGATGGACACGCCCGGCAGGCGCAGGCCGTAGCTCTGGCCCAGCCGCTCCGTCTCCATCACCCAGTGCGCGAGGACGCTGAGCCTCGCCTCCGGGTCCGGCGCGCGCGCGTCGATCCAGTCGAGCCACAGCTCCGCCGAGGCCGTGGCCTGGAACTCCTTGGTGAGCAGGTCGTCGCCGCGCGCCAGGGCCTTCCAGGCGATGAGCCTGGGCGAGTCGCCCGCGTGATAGGGGCGCAGGAAGGCGAAGTCCTCGTCGCCGGGGACCGGGATGCCCTCGTCGTTCCCCGCCAGCGTCTGCTGGGGAGGCAGCCCCGCCTCGGGAGACGGGCGCGGATAGACGATGGCCGCGAGCCCGAAGTCGAAGTACGACCAGGCGTGGAACAGGCCCACGGGATAGCGCGTGAAGATCTCGAGCCTGCCGCAGCGCAGGCGCCCGCGCCGCGGGGCGGGCACCGGGAGCGTGGCGACCGCATGCTCGGTGGCTCGCACGTCGACGAACGCGGGCTCGCCCTCGCGGCGCCGGATCGCCACGGCGTAGCGCTCGCGCGAGGGCGACTCGAGGACGACGCGGAACTGGGCCGTGTCCCCGGCGAAAACGGGATCGCAGCGCCCGGGCCGCAGCTTCAGGTGCGCGAGGTTGCGCCAGGTGTGGAGCATCGCCACCGCGCCCATCGCGGCCAGCAGGAACGTGAGGACGAAGCCCAGCGAGAGGGCGTAGTTGATGGAGGCGAGCAGCAGGACCAGTAGGACCAGGCCGAAGAGGTAGCCCTGCTTGGTGGGGAGGATGAAGATGCGCCGCTGGACGAGCGTGACCGGCGGCGACTCCGGCGTCCTCGCCCGGAAGATCCAGTCGGCGATCGACTGCCTCGCGTTGGCGAACATCGCCGGGCGGGCGCTACGGGATGGGGACGGCGGTGAGGAGGTCCGCGGCCGCGTCGAAGCCGCCCTTCTGCGATTCGCCGGTGCCGTGGAGGCGGTGGCCCACCACGGCCGGGAGCACCGCCTGCACGTCCTCGGGCAGCACCTGCCGGCGCCCCTGCATGAGGGCCCAGGACTGGGAGGCGCGCAGCACCGCGAGGCCCGCCCGCGGCGACAGGCCCTGGGCGTACTTGGGCGAGACGCGGGTGTGCGTCACGAGGGCCTGGACGTAGTCGAGCAGGGCCTCGGAGACCTGGGTGGCGGTGACCGCGCGCTGCAGGTCGAGGAGCTGCACGGCGGACATGGCCGGCTCGAGGTGGGAGATCAGCTCGCGGCGGTCCTCGCCCTTGAGGAGCTCGCGCTCGGCGCGCGCGTCGGGATAGCCCAGGCGCAGGCGCATGAGGAATCGGTCGAGCTGCGACTCGGGCAGCGGGAAGGTCCCCACCTGGTGCAGCGGGTTCTGGGTGGCGATCACGAAGAACGGCTCCGGCAGCGCCCGGGTCTCCCCCTCGGCGGTCACCTGGTGCTCCTCCATCGCCTCGAGCAGCGCGCTCTGCGCCTTGGGGCTCGCGCGGTTGATCTCGTCCGCGAGGATGAGCTGGGAGAAGATCGGGCCGGGGTGGAAGCGGAAGGTCGAGTTGTCGCGATCGAAGATGGACACGCCGATCACGTCGGCGGGCAGCAGGTCGGAGGTGAACTGGATGCGCCGGTGCTCCAGGCCCAGGAGGCGGGCGAGCGCCTGCGACAGGGTGGTCTTGCCCACCCCGGGGACGTCCTCGATGAGCAGGTGCCCGCGCGCGAGGATGCAGGCCATCGCGAGGCGGATCTGGCGTTCCTTGCCCAGGATCACGCGCGAGGCGCGTCCGACTACGTCTTCCACGGGGTTTGGGGCAAGCCGGGCGCGGGCGTCGAGGAGCATGGCGGGGTCGGGGGCGGGAACCGTATCGGGGTTTTCGGGTCGGATCCAGGACCGGGTTCAGGATAGCATGCGGCCCCTGCGGGGCCGGCACGGCGGGCCTGCCGGATGATAGAGTTTGGATGACGACATTCCGAGGAAGTTGCATGTACAAGCTGCAAGCCGCACTCGCCGCCCTGGCTGCCTCGGCCGCCCTGGGGTCCGTCGCCCAGGTGGGCCCCGATCGCGACTACACCGACATGTGGTGGAACCCGAGCGAGTCGGGGTGGGGGATCAGCATCCGCCAGAAGCTGCCCGTCGGCGGCGACGAGACCACCCGCGATGCCCTGTTCTCGTTCTGGTACACCTACGACCCGAGGGCGATCGACCCCAGGTCGGGAGGCACGGGCAACGTTCCCCTCTGGATCGTCATGCCCGGCGGCCAGTGGGTCACCCCGACGCGCTACACGGGCACGATGTACGTCCTCTCCGGCACGCCCTATTTCATGCCCTGGAACTTCGCGGAGCGCCAGATGACGGCGATCGGGACCTACCGCTTCGATTTCACCGATGCCGATCACGGGATATTCACCTACGCGATCGCCCCGCCCGCCGGCCTCCCGCCCACCGATCCCGCCTACGGACTGCCCGCCCACTCGGGCTCCAAGGCGATCCTGCGCCAGAGCTTCTAGCAGCGCCGCGGCATGCCGGTCGCGCTCGTCACCCATGCCGACTGCATCCTCCACGAGATGGGGATGCACCATCCGGAGTCGCCCGAGCGCCTGAAGGCGGTACTGGACGCCCTGGACGCCTCGGGCTTCGGCGGCCAGCTCACGGAGCACGAGGCGCCCCTGGCAGGCGCCGGCGAGCTCGCCCGGGTGCATGCGGACGTGCACATCGACACCGTCCACGCGTCGGCGCCCGACGAGGACTATGCCTACCTCGACCCCGACACCGCCATGAACCGGATGTCGCTCTCCGCTTCGCTGCGGGCCGCCGGGGCCGTGGTGCACGCGACGGATCTCGTCATGGGCGGCGAGGCCACGCGCGCGTTCTGCGCCGTTCGCCCGCCGGGGCACCACGCCACGCCCGTGCGCGCGATGGGCTTTTGCATCTTCAACAACGTCGCGGTGGGGGCGGCCCACGCCCTGGAGCACCACGGCGTCGAGCGCGTGGCGATCCTCGATTTCGACGTCCATCACGGCAACGGCACCGAGGACATGTTCCGCGACGACCCGCGGGTGATGTTCTGCTCGACCTTCCAGCATCCCTACTACCCGTTCTGCGGCGCCGACACCCGCTCCGGCAACGTCGTGAACGTGCCGCTTCCCGCCATGACGGGCAGCGCGGCCTTCCGTGCGGCGGTGGAGCGCACGTGGCTGCCCGCGCTGGAGCGGTTCGAGCCGCAGTTCGTGATGGTGTCGGCGGGCTTCGACGCGCACCGCGAGGACCCGCTCGCCCACCTGCAGCTCGAGGACGACGACTACGAGTGGATCACGCGCCGGATCGAGGAAGTCGCCGAGCGCCATGCGGGCGGGCGCATCGTCTCGACGCTGGAAGGCGGCTACAACACGCGCGCTCTCGCCCGCAGCGTCGTGCGCCACGTCCGGGCGCTGGCCGGCTAGGAGCCCCCGCGCGCCGCGGGCAGGGCGAGCGCGACCTCGGGCTCCACCGAGGAGGCGCGCACCTCGAGGCGCTTCTCCCGCGATTTCTCCCCGGCGAGCAGCGTGACGTCGCGGCGCGCGACGCCGAAGCGCTCGGCCACGAAGGCGACGAGCGCCTCGTTGGCGCGATTGTCCAGGGGCGGCGCGGCGAGCCGGATCTTGACGCTGTCGCCGTGCAGCCCGGCCACCTCGGTGCGGCGGGCCTGTGGCTGGACGTGGACGGCGATGACGATCGCGCCCCGGGCGGGGTCGCGGCGATACCAGGGGGCCACCGAAGCGGGAAGGATCAGGAAGCCGCGTTGCTCTTGGCGCCGATCAGCTTCTCAAGCCCGAGCAGGCTCCAGTTGCGCGTCTCGATCGCGCTGTGGATGATGTCGCGGTAGCGCAAGGCTTGGGAGTACGACCAGGGCGACGCGAGGAAGTTGGCGTAGAGCTCCTCGTAGGAGCCGGCACTGCAGTATCCGGCGTAGGCGCAGGCCTGCAGCGCCTCCCGGTCGAAAGTGGAGCAGGTGGGCTGGAAGTCGCAGGCCACGAGCGTGAACGCGCCGACCAGCGAGGAGGGTTCCGGGGTTTCCCCGTTGGGACCGATGCGCAGCTCCCCGATGAGGCGGTGCTGGGCGAGGAACTGGGCCACGAGCACCATCGCGTCGGCATCGCGCGTCTCCAGCAGCCCGATGATGCGCTGGAAGTCGTCGTTGCCCACGGCCTTGCCGGAATCCGTCCCGCCCTTGGTGGACGAGAGGTTCTTGTTGAGCTCGGCGACCATCATGCGCGCCTGCGCCCGGGGGTCGCCGCCCTCG
>JBGARD010000028.1:22684-36311 GCA_044230355.1 Usitatibacteraceae bacterium
CCGCCCTTGGTGGACGAGAGGTTCTTGTTGAGCTCGGCGACCATCATGCGCGCCTGCGCCCGGGGGTCGCCGCCCTCGCTCGCCTGGCGGTACAGGTCGTCGATCTGCTTCTGCGCGATGAGCGAGTTCTGGAAGCGCAGGCAGCGCTGGGTATCGTCGGCCGCGTCATAGGCCGCGATCCGGCGTGCCGCTTCCGGGTCCGCGGGCGGGATGGTGGCCAGGAACTGGCGCCGGCGCTTTTCGGTGGCTGCGGCAAGGTCGTCGTTCATCGCCGTGGCGAAGGCGCAGGTCTCGAGCGCGCGGGCGAGGTAGTAGCGCTCCTCGTGGTCGAGGGAGTCCTTGCGGGCGAGCAGGGCGTCGGCGAAGGCCTTCAGGTCGCGGGACTGCCGGAACTCGGTCGCCACGGCCGACAGGCGCCTGGCGTTCGAGGGGGCGGCCACCGGCCGGAAGCTGGCCGAGTACTGGGGCCTGGAGGCGGGCTCCCGGACGGAGCGGTTCTGCGTGGCGACGGTCCCCGCGGCCGCGGAATCGTTGGCCACGACGGAGCCCGAACCGGAGGACGCGGAGGGCGAAGACCCGTCCCACATCGAGGCAAGGAGCGCCGCGTAGGCGAGGAGCGAGGCAAGGCCGATGGCCGTGAGGCGGTTCATGGCGGTCAAGTTTCGTCTGAAAGTGCCGTTTAGTCAATGATTTCAGGCACAAAGCCCGCGCCCTGGCAGAGGCAAGAAACGGGCCGGAAGCGGGGCCTCAGTGATGCAGGATCTTGGACAGGAAGGCCTGGGCGCGCTCCGAGCGGGTCGTGCCGAAGAATTCGTCCTTGGTGCAGTCCTCGACGATCTGGCCGTTGTCCATGAAGACCACGCGATGGGCGACCTTGCGCGCGAAGCCCATCTCGTGGGTGACCACCATCATCGTCATGCCCTCGCGCGCGAGCTCCACCATCACGTCGAGCACCTCGTTGATCATCTCCGGGTCGAGGGCGGAGGTGGGCTCGTCGAAGAGCATCGCGATGGGATCCATCGACAGCGCCCGCGCGATCGCCACGCGCTGCTGCTGGCCCCCGGAGAGCTGCCCCGGGAACTTGTCCTTCTGGGAGGCGAGCCCCACGCGCTCCAGGAGCCCCAGGCCCTTCGCCTCGGCCTCCTCGCGGCTGCGGCCCAGCACCTTCACCTGCCCCAGGGTGAGGTTCTGGGTGATGCTCATGTGCGGGAAGAGCTCGAAGTTCTGGAACACCATGCCGATGTGCGCGCGCAGCTTCGGCAGGTTCGTCTTCGGGTCGCCCACGGAGATGCCGTTCACCACGATCTCGCCCTTCTGGAAGGGCTCGAGGCCGTTGACGGTCTTGATGAGGGTGGACTTGCCCGACCCCGAGGGGCCGCAGACGACCACGACCTCGCCCTTGGCGACCCGCGTCGTGCAGTCCCGCAGGACCTGGAACGGGCCGTACCACTTGCTCACGCCCCGCAGGTCGATCATGGGCCGGGGCGTCTCGGGAGTGCTCATGGGATCTTGTCCTATCGGGAAACGGCGAGTCGCGCCTGCAGCCGCTTAACGGCCCACGAGGCCGCGAAGCAGATGAGGAAGAAGACCAGGGCCACGAAGAGGTAGAGCTCGACGATGCGGCCGGTGAGCTGCCCGGCCTTGGAGGCCGCGCCGAGGAAGTCCTTGAGCGCGACCACGTAGACGAGCGAGGTGTCCTGGAAGAGGATCACGGCCTGGGTGAGCATCACCGGCAGCATGTTGCGGAAGGCCTGCGGCAGGACCACGTGGCCCATCGACTGCCAGTAGTTCATGCCCAGCGCGTAGGCGGCCGCCGGCTGGCCGCGCGGGATCGACTGGATGCCGGCCCGCACGATCTCCGAGTAGTAGGCCGACTCGACCATGATGAAGGCGACCACGGCGGAGGTGAACGGGCCCACCGCCTCGCCCTGCTGCCCCGTGAACTTCGAGACGATCATCGGGGTGAGGAAGTAGAACCAGAAGATCGCCATGATGAAGGGGATCGAGCGGATGAGGTTCACGAACCCCGCCGCGGGCACGGAAAGCGCCTTCCAGCGCGCGAGCCTCGCCAGGGCGAGCAGGGTGCCGAAGAAGATGCCGCCGGCGAGCGCGATCGCGAAGAGCTTGAGGGAGGTGAGCATCCCGTCCCACAGCGCCTCGCGGTACTTCCAGATGACGCCCCAGTCGAACTCCCCGCCCATCAATGCCCCCCGCCCTGGGCGATGTAGCCCGGCACGGCCACGCGCTTCTCGAGCGCGCGCATGAGGAGGATCACCGTCATCGTGATGACGATGTAGATGAGCGTGGCCGCGGTGAACGCCTCGAAGGTCTTGAACGTGTACTCCGAGATCTGGCGGCTCTGCGCGGTGAGCTCGAGCACGCCGATGGTCAGGGCCGTCGAGGAGTTCTTGAAGATGGTGAGGAACTCCGAGGTCATCGGCGGGATGATGATCCGGTAGGCCATGGGCAGGGTCACGTGCCGGTAGACCTGGGGCAGCGTGAGCCCCATCGCAAGGGCCGCGCCCGCCTGCCCGCGCGGCAGCGACTCGATCCCGGAACGCACCTGCTCGGCCACGCGCGAGGCGGTGTACAGGCCCAGGCACAGCACCGCGGCGGTGAACTCCCAGAGGCTGAACTGCGCCGCGAAGGGCAGGGTGAGGAGGTTGGGCATCTCCTGCTTGAGCCAGTCGCCCCAGTCCTTCGGGACCACCTCCGGCATCACGAAGTACCAGAGGAACATCTGCACGAGGAGGGGGATGTTGCGGAACAGCTCCACGTAGGCCGTGGCCACGGCGCGCACGGGCGCGATCGGCACGGTGCGCGCCACGCCAACCACGGAGCCCACGCCGAAGGCGATCACCCAGGCGCAGGCGGAGACGGTGAGGGTCCAGAACAGGCCCGAGCCCAGCCAGCCGAGGTAGGTCATCCCCCCCGACGGGGCCTGCTCGAGAAGTACCTTCCAGTCCATTCAGTCCGTCCGCGCCGAGCCGGAAATGAAAAGGGGGCGGCGAACCGCCCCCCGGGGGAGCCCGGCGGCTATTCCGGCAGGGCCTGCAGCTGGATGGCGGCCTTGAGCAGCGGGCTCATCGGCACGCCCATCACCTCGCCCGAAGGCAGCTTCTCGAGGAACCACTTGTTGTAGATCTTGGTGATGTCGCCGGAGGCCATGAGCCGGCCGATGGCGCGGCGGATGACCACGCCGAAGTCCTCGTCGCCCTTGCGGTACATCATCCCGTACGGGTCGTAGGAGAGGTAGTCGCCCACCACCTCGTAGTCCTTGGGGGCCTTCGCCTTGGCGATGAGGCCGTAGAGCAGGATGTCGTCCATGGAGAAGGCGACGGCGCGGCCGGACTCCACGGTGAGGAACGATTCCCCGTGGTCCTTGGCGTTGAGGAACTTGATGTTGAGGTTGTCCTTGTCGGAGAGCGCCTTGATGATGCGCTCGTTGGTCGTGCCCTGCGTGACCACCACCGTCTTGTTGCGCAGGTCCTTGTAGGACTTGATCTTCGCGGACTTCTTCACCAGGAGCTTGGTGCCGGTGATGAAGGTGACCGGCGCGAAGCCCACCTGCTTCTGGCGCGTGAGGGTGTTGGTGGTCGAGCCGCACTCCAGGTCGATCGTGCCGTTGGACATGAGCGGGATGCGGGTCTGCGGCGTCACCGGGTTGTACTTCACCGCGAGCTGGGCGAGGCCGAGCTCCTTCTTCACCTCCTCGACCACCGCGGCGCAGATGTCCATCGAGTAGCCGATGGGCTGCTGCTTCTCGTCGAGGTAGGAGAAGGGGATCGAGGTCTCGCGGTGGCCGATGGTGATGGAGCCCGAGTCCTTGATCTTCTTGAGCGTGCCGGTGAGGTCCTGCGCGGTCGCCGGGACGGCGGCGAGCAGGGCGAAGGCCGCGACGGCGGCGAGCGACTTGCGGATCATCGTGATTCCTCCTGGGTGATGTGCGGCGCCCGGATGCCGGACGGCTTCGTGCCACAAGGGGGCAAGGATACTGCCCCTGCTCGCGGCGTGGCAAACCGTTCAGCGGCGCAGGGAAAAATCCACGAGCGCCTCGGCCAGCGCGAGGCTCGCGTCCAGCAGCGGCACCGGGCAGCGTGCTCCCGCGGCGGCGATGGGCAGCTCCGTGCAGGCGAGGAGGATCACGTCGGCGCCCCGGGCGGCGAGCGCCCCCGCGGCCGCCTCGAAGGGCGCCCGGGCGCCGGCCGCGTCGCCGGCCTTCACGCGCGCGATGGCCCCGGCCACCAGCCGGTCCTGCTCGGCGTCGGTGGGGACGATCCACTCGAAGCCGCGCCGGGCGAGCCGCTCGCCGTAGAAGGCCGCCGCCAGCGTGCCGCGCGTGGCGAGGAGGCCCACGCGCACGGGCGGCACCGGCCGCCTCGCCAGCGCCTCGACCGCGCAATCGGCGATGTGCAGGAGCGGAATGCGTACGCTGCCCGCCAGCTCCGCGGCCCAGTAATGGGCGGTGTTGCAGGCCACGGCGAAGGCTTCGCAGCCGGCGGCCTCCAGCGCCCGCGCGCCCTCGATCATGGCCGGGAGCGGCGAGGGCCCGCGGCCCAGGACGGCGGCCACGCGGTCGGGCACCTGCGGCACGTTCCAGGCCACCACGGGCAGGTGCTCGCGGTCCTCGGCGGCCGGCGTGGCGGCCAGGACCTTCGCCTGCAGGTCGATGGCGGCGGCCGGCCCCATCCCTCCCAGGATGCCGATGCGGCGCGGGGGCTTTTTTTCCTCGGACATTGCGCCATCGTAAACAAGGCGGCGCGTCTTGGGCGAAAATGGCGCCTCGCGGACGCGCGGCCGCCCGCCCCCACGAGGGGCGTTCCCCGCCGCCGAAGCCGCCACGACAACAACGAGGTCTTCATGCCCGCTCCCGTGCCGCAACCCAAGCAAGCCATCCTCGAACCGGTCCTTCGCCTCGCCGGGCAGCGCCTGAAGGGCGCGGCCGCCGCCCAGGCCCGGGAGTTCCTCGCCCTCTACTACGACCAGGTGGACGCCGAGGACCTGGGCGCGCGCGCCCCCGAGGACCTCTTCGGGGCCGCCATGGCGCACCTCGCGTTCGCCAGGCGCTTCGCCACCGGGACGCCCAAGCTGCGGGTCTACAACCCGCGCCTGGCCGAGCACGGCTGGGCGAGCCCGCACACGGTGATCGAGATCGTGAACGACGACATGCCCTTCCTCGTCGACTCCGTGACGATGGAGCTGAACCGCCAGGGCCACACGCTGCACCTGCTCCTGCACCCGCTCGCCAAGACCGTGCGGGGCGACGATGGCGAGCTCGCCTCCTTCGCGCCGGCCGGCCGCGACGGCGCGCGCGAGTCCTTCATCCACGTGGAGGTCGACCGCGAGAGCGATTCCTCGCGCCTCGAGGCGCTCGCGCAGGGGCTCCTCGCGGCGCTGGCCGACGTGCGCGCGGCCGTGGAGGACTGGAAGCCGATGCGGGAGGCCATGCTCGGGATCGTCGCGGAGCTCGAGAAGCCCCCGCGGGGCCTCGACGCGGCCGACGTCGACGAGACGCGCGCGTTCCTCTCCTGGGCGCTCGACGAGAACTTCACCTTCATCGGCTTCCGCGACTACGAGCTCGCCTCCGAGGGCGGCGAGGACCGCCTGCGGATCGTCCCGGGCTCGGGGCTCGGGGTGCTGCGCGAGCCGCGCCTGGGAGGCGAGTCGCAGAGCTTCCGGGAGCTGCCGCCCGCCATCCGGGCGCTGGCGCGCGAGCCGCGCCTGCTCGTGCTCACGAAGGCCAACTCGCGGGCCACGGTCCACCGCCCGGGCTACCTCGACTACGTGGGCGTGAAGAAGTTCGACGGCGCGGGGCGAGTCATCGGCGAGCGGCGCTTCGTGGGCCTTTACACCAGCGCGGCCTACCACGCCGATCCCGGCGACATCCCGCTGCTGCGGCGCAAGGTCGCGCGCATCCTGGACCGGGCGGGGTTCCCGGCGGCGAGCCACGGGTACAAGAACCTGCGCGCGATGCTGCACGCCTATCCGCGCGACGAGCTCTTCCAGGTCGACGAATCGACGCTCTTCGAGGTGGCCACGGGCGTGCTGCGGCTGGGCGACCGGCGGCGCACGCGGCTCTTCCTGCGCCGCGACCTCTACGGGCGCTTCTTCTCCTGCCTCATCTACCTGCCGCGCGAGAACTTCAACACCGACGTGCGCAGGCGGATCCAGGAGATTCTCAAGAGCCGGCTCTCGGGCACCAGCGTCGAGTACACCGTCCAGCTCACCGACGCGGTGCTCGCGCGCATCCACATGCTCGTGCGCACGCACCCGCGGGACGAGCCCACGGTGGACGCCTCGGCGATCGAGGCGGAGATCGTGAAGGCCACCCGGCGCTGGGAGGACGACCTGAAGCTCGCGCTCGCCGAGGCCCATGGCGAGGAGTGCGCCAACCCGCTCCTTCGCCGCTACGGCCCGGCATTTCCCGTGGCCTACCGCGACACGGTGCCGGCGCGCACGGCGGTGGGCGACGTCGACGTGATCGAGACGCTCGCCGAGGCGAGCCCCTTCGCCGTGAGC
This sequence comes from Usitatibacteraceae bacterium, assembly GCA_044230355.1. Lineage (GTDB taxonomy): Bacteria > Pseudomonadota > Gammaproteobacteria > Burkholderiales > Usitatibacteraceae > FEB-7. Next base: position 29,204 of record JBGARD010000028.1, read on the forward strand.
CTGTACCGGCCGGTGGAGGCCGACTCGCGCACGCTGCGGCTTCGCGTCTACCGGCTCGGGCAGAAGCTGCCGCTGTCGGCGAGCCTGCCCATCCTCGAGAACATGGGCCTCGAGGCCCTGGACGAGGACGGCTGGCAGGTCGAGCGCGAGGGCGCGCCGCCGGTGTTCATCCACGACTTCGGGCTGAGGAGCGCGCGCGAGATCGAGCGCGTCGAGGCCGTGAAGGCGATCACCGAGGAGGCGCTCCTCAAGGTGGCCCGGGGCGCGATCGAGAACGACGCCTTCAACCGCCTCACGCCGGCGGCGGCCGTCGCCCCCGACGACGTGGTGGTGCTTCGCGCCTACGCCCGGTACCTCCGGCAGGCGGGCTTCACCTTCAGCCAGTCCTACATCGCGCAGACCCTCGCGGCCCACCCGGCCATCGTGGCGAAGCTCGTGGCCATCTTCCACGCCCGTTTCGACCCCGCCGCCGGGGGCGACCGGGAGGCCGCGCAGCAGCGCCTGCACGACGAGGTGAAGGAGGCGCTGAACGCCGTGTCGAACCTCGACGAGGACCGGATCCTGCGCCGCTTCCTGTACACCATCCGCGCGACGATCCGCACCAACCACTGGGTGCGCGGCGCGGGCGGCGAAAGGAAGCCCTACCTCGCGCTCAAGCTCGACAGTGCCAAGGTACCGGAGCTTCCGGATCCGCGGCCGCTCTTCGAGATCTTCGTCTACTCGCCGCGCTTCGAGGCGATCCACCTGCGCGGCGGCAAGGTCGCGCGCGGGGGGCTGCGCTGGTCGGACCGCCCCGAGGACTTCCGCACCGAGATCCTCGGCCTCATGAAGGCGCAGATGGTGAAGAACGCGGTGATCGTCCCCGTGGGCTCCAAGGGCGGGTTCGTGCTCAAGGCGGCGCCCCCGGCCTCCGAGCGCGAGGCATACCTCAGGGAAGGCGTCGCCTGCTACCAGGATTTCCTGCGCGGGCTCCTCGACGTCACCGACAACCTGAAGGGTGGCGAGGTCGTCCCCCCGAAGGACGTGGTCCGCCACGACCCGGACGACCCGTACCTCGTGGTGGCCGCCGACAAGGGAACGGCGGCCTTCTCCGACTACGCCAACGCGGTGAGCGCGGAATACGGCCACTGGCTGGGCGACGCCTTCGCCTCGGGCGGCAGCGCCGGCTACGACCACAAGAAGATGGGCATCACGGCCCGCGGCGCCTGGGAGAGCGTGAAGCGCCACTTCCGCGAGATGGGGATAGACACGCAGTCGCAGGACTTCACGGTCGGGGGCATCGGCGACATGTCCGGGGACGTGTTCGGCAACGGCATGCTGCTGTCGCGCCACATCAGGCTCGTCGCCGCCTTCGACCACCGCCACATCTTCCTCGATCCGGATCCGGACCTGGAGAAGAGCTTCCGGGAGCGCGAGCGGATGTTCGCGCTCGCGCGCTCCTCGTGGGAGGACTACGACACGGCGCTCATCTCGAAGGGCGGCGGCGTCTTCGCGCGCACGCTCAAGTCGATCCCTCTCTCGCCCGAGGCACGCCGCGTGCTGGGCGTCGCCGCGGAGGCGCTCACTCCCGCCGAGCTCATGAAGGCGATCCTCAAGGCGCCGGTGGACCTGCTCTACAACGGGGGCATCGGCACCTACGTGAAGGCGAGCGGGCAGACCCACGCCGACGTGGGCGACCGCGCCAACGACGGCATCCGCGTGAACGGCGCGGAATTGAGGTGCAAGGTCGTGGGGGAGGGCGGCAACCTCGGCTTCACCCAGCTCGGGCGCGTGGAGTTCGCGCGCGCCGGCGGGCGGATGTGCACCGACGCGATCGACAACTCGGCGGGCGTGGACTGCTCGGACCACGAGGTGAACATCAAGATCCTCCTGGGCCTGGTGGAAGCCGAGGGCGAGCTGACCCGCAAGCAGAGGAACGAGCTCCTCGCGACGATGACCGACGAGGTCGGGCGCCTGGTGCTCGCCGACAACTACTTCCAGACGCAGTCGCTCTCGGTCTCGGGCGTGCGCGGCGAGAAGCTCCTCGACGCGCAGGCGGCCTTCATGCGCGCGCTGGAAAAGGCGGGGCGCCTGAACCGCGCCGTCGAGTTCCTGCCCTCGGAGGACGAGATCGCCGAGCGGCGCGCCGCGCGCGAGGGGCTCACCGCGCCCGAGCGCGCGGTCCTGCTCGCGTACTCGAAGATGGTGCTCTTCGACGACCTCGTGAAGGGCACGCTGATCGACGACGCGTACGTCGCGCGGGCGCTCGTGGAGTACTTCCCGGCCGAGCTGGCGAAGCGCTACGCGGCCGTGATGCCGCGCCACCCGCTCAAGCGCGAGATCGTCGCGACGATGGTGGCCAACGCGATGATCAACCGCACGGGCTCGGTGTTCGTGCACCGCATGCAGGAGGAGACGGGGGCCTCGGTGGACGAGGTCACGCGCGCCTTCGTCCTGGTGCGCGACATCTACGGCTTCGGGCCCCTCTGGGCCGCGATCGACGCGCTCGACAACCAGGTGCCCTCGGCGGTGCAGGCCGAGATGCTCATCGAGACCGGCCGGCTCCTGCTGCGCGCGACGCTCTGGTTCCTGCGCCGGCGCCGCGAAAGGCTTCCCATCGCCGAGGTGCTCCGGATCTTCCAGCCCGGGCTCGAGTCCTTCCGCCGGCAGCTTCCGGCGATCCTCTCGGCCGCGGACCGCGAGACCTTCGAGGCGACCGCCGCGAGGCTCGAGGCGAAGGGCGCGCCCGCCGGCCTCGCCCGCGACATGGCGGGGCTGGACGCGCTCTACGCGGTGCTGGACGCGACCGAGGTCGCGCGCGAGACGGGCTGCGCCCTGGAGACGGTGGCGCGGCTCTACTTCGCGCTGGCGGGCGACCTGGAGCTGCGCTGGTTCGGCGAGCGCATCACGGCGCTGCCGACGGACACGCCGTGGCAGTCCCTCGCGCGGAACGCCCTTCGCGACGACCTGGCGAGCCAGCAGCGCGCCCTCACGAGCGCGGTGGCGAGGCTCGCGCCAGGATCGGCAGACCCTGCCGCGATGATGGCGGCCTGGAAGGAGCGATACGCGCAGCCGATCGCCCGGCTTTCGGCCATGCGCGAGGAATTGAAGCGCGCGGGCACCCTCGACCTGGCCGTCCTGTCGGTGCTGCTGAGGGAACTGCGCGGCCTTGCCTGAAGAGGACGACAAGGGGCTGCGGCGCTGGGGCGTCGTCGCCGCGCTGGGCGTCACCCAGGTGGTCTCGTGGGGGAGCCTCTACTACGCGTTCGCCGTGGTGATGGAGGAGGTGCGTCGCGACCTCGCGATCTCCTCGCCCGTGGCCGTGGGCGCCTATTGCGTGGCGCTGCTCGTCTCGGGGATCGTCGCGGCCCCGGTGGGCCGCCACATCGACCGGCACGGGGCGATGCGCGCCATGACCGCGGGCTCGGTGGCGGCGGCGCTGCTGCTGGCGGCGCTGTCCCAGGTCGGGAACGCGATCGCCCTCTACGCGGTCTGGGCCGGGCTCGGCGTGGCGATGGGGCTCGTGCTCTACGAGCCGGCCTTCGCGAGCCTCGCCCTCGTCTTCCGCGCCGACCTGCGCAAGGCGATCACGGTGCTCACGCTCGCCGGCGGCTTCGCGAGCACGGTCTTCTGGCCACTCACCCAGTGGCTCGCGACCGCGCTCGGCTGGCGCGAGGCGGTGCTCGTCCTGGCGGGCCTCAACCTCGTCCTGTGCGTGCCCCTGCACGCGCTCTTCCTGCCGGCGCGGGGAAGGGCGGCCGACGCGCCTCGCGGGGCTGCCGACGACGCGGCCGGGCGCGCGAAGCTGCTTGGCGACGGGCGCTTCCGCTGGCTCGCGGCCGCCTTCACGCTCAACATGCTCGCCTTCTCGGCCATGGGGCTGCACCTGCTCGCGATGCTCCAGGAACAGGGGTTCACGCCGGAGACGGCCGCGTGGCTGGCCGCCCTCGTGGGGCCGATGCAGGTGGCCGGCCGCATCGCGGAGTTCGCGTTCGCGCATCGCGTGAACGCCTCGAAGGTGGGCGAGATCGCGCTCCTTGCCTTCCCGGTGTCGCTCGTGGTGCTGGCGTTCGCCGGCGGGGCGGCGTGGGCCGTGGTCCTCTTCGCCGTGCTCTACGGCGCGAGCAACGGCGTGATGACGATCGTGCGCGGCACCGTCCCGGCGGAGGTCTGGGGGCGGGAGGGCTACGGGGGGCTCACGGGGCTCATGGCGACGCCCGTGCTGCTCGCGCGCGCGGCGGGGCCGTTCGCCGCGGCAGGCATCCTGGCGATGGCGGGCGGCTACCGCGCCGTCACGCTGTCGCTGGCGGCCGTCGGCGTCCTGTCGCTCGTCGCGTTCATCCTCGCCGTGCGCCGGCCCTAGGCGGCCGCTCACCCCCCGGCGCGCTGGAACCCGAGCAGGAAACGGTCGAGGAAGGCCGCCGCCTGCGCATCCGTGGCCCCCTCGATCGTGAGCGCGACCGCGAGCACGGGGATCCGGACGGGGCCGAACGGGCGGCCGGCACGGGGCTCGAGCCGGATGCGCCAGGCGACATCGCCGCCCTCGGCGGTTATCTCGGCACCCTGCACGCGGAACGCCGCGCCGCCCACCGCGACCGGCAGCAGGCGAAGGAAGTCCTCGCGCGTGAGCGCCATGTCGTAGTCGCGCCGGAAGGCGCGGGCAGGCGGGGCCGCGCTCATCCTCCCGCGATCGGCGGCCAGATGGCGAGCACGTCGCCTTCGCGAAGGGGCCGCGAGCCGCGCTCCTCCCGCGGCACGAAATGGCCGTTCACGAGGACGAGGTGGGTGAGCCGCGGCGGCAGGTTGAACGGGGCGACGACCGCGGAGACCGTCGCGCCCTCCTCGACGTCGAGGCGGACGAGGTTCTGCGCGCGGGATGCCGGCGGGAGGTAGTCCGTGAGCGTCGCGTAGAGCTTGAGCGTGACTTGCATCGCCCGTTTCAGGAGGCCGCCTGCGCCCGGGCGAGGTAGGCGTCCATGAGCCTCGTGGGGTCGGCGAGCAGCTTCGCCTTCCATTCGCCCAGCGGCACGCGCCCCTGGATCAGCCCGCGGATCGCGCCCACGTGCTCGATGTGCCCCACGCTCGTCGCGCCGATGAGCCGGTCGCCCTTGAACTCCAGGCGCACGTAGCGGAACCGTTCCTCGTCGCGCTGCTCCACCCAGGCGCCCCCCTGGGCATGCGGCACGCCGTGCCACTGGCCGAAGGAGGCCGAGACGAGCCCGAGCGTGTCGAGCACGTTCATGGCGAGCGCGCCCGGCGAGACGACCCCGCGGCCGAGCATGTTCAGCGCGGCGACGCGGGCCTGCTCGACCGCCGTGGGCTGGATCGCGTAGGCGATTCTGCGGTCGGTGTCGAACTCCGGCGCGCGCGCGACGTCGCCCGCCGCGTAGACGCCGGCGACGTTGGTCGCCATCCGCGCGTCGACCAGCACGCCCTGGTCGCAGGCGACGCCGCTGCCCTCGAGGAAGGTGGTGTTGGGGGTCACGCCCGTGGCGGAAATGACGACGTCCGCCGTGAACGACTGCCCGTCGGTGAGGACCACGGAGAGCGCCTGGCCGGCCTGGCGGATCTCGGCGACGCGGGCGCCCGTGACGACCCGGATGCCCTCGCGCTCGCACCAGGCGTGGATGAGCTCGCTCGCCCTGGGCGGCATCATGCGCGGCACCATCCGGTCGCCCATCTCCACGACCACCAGGTCGGCGCCGCGGGCGGCCAGCGCCTCCAGGATGATGCAGCCGATGAAGCCCGCACCCATCTGCAGGACGCGGCTGCCCTTCTTCGCGCGCGCGGCGATCGCGCGCGCGTCGGCCAGGGTCCAGCAGGGGTGCACGCCCGGCAGGTCGATGCCCGGGATGGGCGGGCGGTTGGGCGTCGACCCCGTGGCGACCAGGAGCCGGTCCCAGGCGAGCGTTTCCCCCGAGTCGAGTCGCACCACGCGTTTGTCCCCGTCCACGGCGGCGGCCCGGCCGGCCTTGAGCTCGATGCCCAGGCGCTCGAAGTGCCCCGGCTCCTTGCGCAGCCACGTTCCCGGCTCCTCGATGTCGCCCATGAGGAGGTAGGGGATCGCCATGCGCGAGTAGGGCGGGCCGGGCTCGTCGCCCAGCAGGGTCACGGCATCGCCGGGCGCGTGCTTGCGCAGCGTTTCGGCGGCGACGACCCCCGCCGGGCCGTTGCCGAGGATGAGGTGCCTCATGGCTGCCTACTTCAGCGCGGCCGTCCCGAGGCGCTTGCGCGTCTCGGCCGACGGGACGCCTTCCGCGTTCCAGCCGCGCAGCTGGTAGTACTCGGGAAGCATCTTGTCGAGCCCGTTGACGAGACCCTTGGCCGGGCCTGTCTTCGCCGCCTCCTTCTTGAGTCGCGGCGGCAGGTCGTCGTCCTTCTTCGTGAGCCCGGCGGCCAGGTTGAACTCCTTCTCCAGGTTCCAGATGCGCTCGCCCACGAGGTTGAGGTTGTCCAGCGACCAGTCGCCCTCGCACGCGGCCTGCAGCTGCGGCGCGACGTCCTGCAGCGTCCAGGCGAACGAGGTGAAGAGGCAAAGGCCCGAGGAATCGAACACGGCCGTCGCGTCCTGGAAGGCCTTCACGAGCCCCGCCTTTCCTTCGGTCACGTGCGGGTCGGTCTTCACCGGGATGCCCAGCACCTCGCTCGCGACCGTGTAGCCGCGCAGGTGGCACGCGCCGCGGTTGGAGGTGGCGTAGGCGAGGCCCATGCCCTGGATGCCGCGCGAGTCGTAGGCCGGGAACTCCTGCCCCTTCACCGTCATGGACAGGTCGGGGTGGCCGTACTTGGCCGCGAGGCGCCGCGAGCCCTGCGCGATCTCCTTGCCGAAGCCCTCGCCCTTGCCGACCTGCTCGGCGAAGAAGACGAGCGCCTTGGCCGAGCCGAAGGGCGCCTCGATGCCCAGCTGCTCCTTCTTGAGCACCCCCATGTCGTAGAGCTCCATCACCGCGCCCACGGTGGCGCCGAAGGAGATCGGGTCCCAGCCGTCCTCGTTGGCGAGGAAGTTGGCGTAGGTGAGGGCCTCGAGGTCGTTCACGCCGTTGGCCGCGCCCAGCGCCCAGGCCGCCTCGTACTCGAGGCCCCCCGAGGCGCCCCAGTACTGGGGCTTGTTCACCACGGTGAAGTGCGT
>JBGARD010000028.1:36409-37841 GCA_044230355.1 Usitatibacteraceae bacterium
ACTCGTCGATCTTCGAGATGCGCCCGCAGGCGATCGTGCAGCCGAAGCAGGCCTGGTTGTTCACCAGGTTGGGCTTGCCGTCGGTCTTCCTCGGCGTGTGCATGGCCTCGGCCGAGATGTCCTTCGCGCCGTCGAACTGCACGTCGCGGTGGTTGCGGGTGGGCAGGGCTCCCATCTCGTTGATCACGTTCATCAGGACCTGCGTGCCGTACTTGGGCAGCCCCTGTCCGGTGACCGCGTTTTCCGCCAGCACCTTCTTGGCCGCGACCGTGGCCTTCATGAACGCGGCCGGGTCCCTCACGTTGCCCACGCCCTTGGTGCCGCGGACCGCGATGGCCTTGAGGTTCTTCGAGCCCATCACCGTCCCGACGCCCGAGCGCCCGGCGGCGCGGTGCAGGTCGTTCACGACGGCGGCGTACAGGCAGCCGGTCTCGCCCGCGGGGCCGATGCCGGAGACGCGGACCTGCGGGTCGTGGAACTTGTTCTTGAGCCAGGCCTCGGTGTCCCACGTCGACTTGCCCCAGATCGCCGAGGCGTCGAGGAGGTGGGCCGAGTCGTTCTCGATGTGCAGGTACACGGGCCTGGGCGACCTGCCCTCGACGATGATCATGTCCCAGCCGGCCATCTTGAGCTCGGCGCCGAAGTAACCGCCGGAATTCGAGCAGGCGATCGCGCCCGTGAGCGGGCCCTTGGTGATGACGGAGTAGCGCCCCCCCGTGGAGGCCATCGTGCCGGTGAGCGGTCCCGTGGCCCAGATCAGCTTGTTGGCGGGGGAGAGCGGGTCGACCTTGGGATCGACTTCCGCGGTGAAGTACCTGGTGGCGAGCCCGCGCTGGCCGAGGTACTCGCCCGCCCAGGCCATGTTGAGCGGCTCTGGCGTGCAGGTGCCCTTGGTGAGGTCGACTCGGAGGATTCTGCGTGCCCAGGACATGGTGGTCTCCTCCCTCAGTCCGCGTTGCCGGCGGCCGGCTGGTTGTCGAGGCGCTCGGCCCACTGGCGCATCTTCCCGAGCCCGGTCCAGTCGGCGTCCACGTAGGTGATGGCGCCGGTGGGGCAGGCCTCTGCGCAGGCGGGGCTGCCGCCGCACAGGTCGCACTTCTGCACCTTGCCGGTGTCCTGCACGTAGTTCACGGTCCCGAACGGGCAGGCGATGGTGCAGACCTTGCAGCCGACGCACACGGCCTCCAGGACGACCTTGGCGCCTGTGTCGGCGTCGACCTTGATCGCCTCGACCGGGCAGGCGTGCAGGCACCAGGCCTCGTCGCACTGGGTGCAGGTGTAGGGGACCTTGCGGCCGGTGTGGTGGAAGTCGAAGACCTTGATGCGCGACTTCGCCGGATTGAAGACGTGGTAGTTCTCGTACGAACAGGCCATCTCGCACTGCAGGCACCCGGTGCACTTCGCCGGGTCGATGTGAAGCGATTTCTGCACG
>JBGARD010000029.1:0-36603 GCA_044230355.1 Usitatibacteraceae bacterium
CGAGCAACGCCGCCAGAAGAAGTAAGAATCCACGCGTCCGTTCCATGGCGGCGTCCTTCCTGGCTTTCTCGAATCTCAAGGTCCCGGGTCCCCCACCAAGGCGTACGGTGCCCAGAAGGCCGGGTGGGTGAATGCCTTGCCCCACTTGCCCTCGAGCATGGCGACCTGCGACGCACGAAGTCGCTGGCCGACCGCCCCGGGCTCGCCAGTATCCGGCGCATGGGTGGACACCATGAGCTTCTGCGCGGAGTCGCTCTCGACGGCCCAGTGCGTGACGAGCAGCGCGCGGCTTCCCGCGAACAGGAATCCGCGGCCGAGGCCCGAGAGCGCCTCGGCGGAACGCCCGTCCGACGCCGCCGTGTTGCAGGCCGAAAGCACCACGACGTCCGCGTTGAGCCTGAGCTTGAGCACGTCGTCGAGGACAAGAAACGGCGCAGAGTCCGGAGTTGTCGCCAAGGCGAGCGCGGGCTGGCCCAGCCCGGGCAGTTCGCCGGCACGAAGCCCGTGCGTGGCGAAGGCGACGATGCGGCGATCGGAGAGATCGGCCGCCATGACATTGGGCCGGGTGGCCGCTTCGCCCAGCAGCGTGTCGCGCGCCGGGTCGGCCTTCAGGGAGCGCGCAAGCGCGAGGATCTCCTCGCGGGTTTCCGGCAACGGGGGTATGACCACATCGGACCCCGGCCCACGGACGCCGCCGGCCAGTTTTCGCACCGCCGAAGGTGCCGCGGTCGCCGCGGGCCCGAAGCGCGGATCGCCGACTCCGAAGAACGGCCTTGCCGTGGCTGTGCGCCGCATCGAACGCAGCGATACGAGCGACGATGCCGAGGGCAGCGACGCGAGCGCCTGCGACCGGATCCACCAGACCGCGGCCGCAGGGTCCGCGTTCGCGCCCGGGACCGCGCGCACCAGGACGGCCGGCGGGATGGTGGCGAGCCTGCCGCCGGTGGCTACGAAAACCGTCCTGGCGCTTCCGAGCACGCCTTCCAGCGGTCGCACCAGGAGCCCGTACAACGCGGCGCTCGAGGCGTAGTCGAAGCTTCGCGGCCGCATCGGATCCATCTCCCCCAGGTCGAGCGTGCCGCGCAGCCCCGCGACGGCGCGGTCGATCTCGCCTTGCGCCTTCGGGCTGAAATGGAACGCGCGCCTGCCCTGGCGATCGACGGCCCACGCGTATGCCCCATCCTCGTTCACGTAGACCGACAGGAGCGCTTCCGCCTCGCGCAGCGAGGAAGCCACCTCCGATGCCTTCGGCGGCCGGGGATTGACGAGCGAGGCGTAGGCAGGAAACCGCTCCGCGAGCTCCAGCTGCAGCGCCTCGCGCTGCGACTGGGTCTGCGCGACCTCGCCGCGCTTTGCCTTCACGAGCTGCGCGGCCTTCTCCTTCGCCTCCGCGCCCTTTGCCGCGCGCTCCTTGTCCACGAGCGCCACCAGCTCCGCCACCTGCTTGCGGCCGGCATTGCGCAGGTCCTGCTCGCGGCGGATCAGCGGGCCGATGGCGGGGTCGTCCGCGAAGGCACGCAGCGCGCTGTCGGCAACCGCCTCCTGCACCTCCCGCGACCGGAGGTAATCGGCCGCCTGGAATGACCGGTCGAACAGGCCCTCGTTTAGCTGCCCGTCGCCGCCCTTCCACTCGCTGGCGGCGATCGCGAGCATCCTGCGCAGCGCCATCGGCACGTAGACGCCGCGAAGCCCCTTCGGGACGAGGTCCCCCGGCGCATTCTGCGGGGCTGCCAGCCAGGCATGGACGCGCTCCGCGTCGCGCAGGGAGTCCATCAGGAAATCACGCTGGAAGTCGACGATGCTGCGCACCGCGAGCGACTCGATGGTCAGCGGGTGGTTCGGACCGTAGTTCCGCTCACGGTAGGACAGCGAGGGCTCGATCGTGCGCCGCGCCTCCTCCTCCCGGCCGTTCATCGCCATCAGGAGCGCTGCCAGCGGGGCGCTGGCGATCCTGCCGCGCGCGACGGCGTCATCCTTCGCCGCGGCGAGGATGTCCTCGTATTGCCGGAGCGCATCGGCCCAGCGCCCGCCGCCGACGAGGGCCTCGATCCGGGCGAGCGTCGCTTTCACGACGCCGTCGGAGCCCGGCGCCAGGCCGTTTGCCCGCTGCTTCTCGAGGGCCTGCCCCAAAATTTCCGCGGCCGCGTCGAAATCCCGCGCCGCGAGCTTGACCTGGCCGATGCGCGTGAGCCACGAGTCCTGGAGCGAGCCGGACTTGCCCTCCCCCTCGGCAAATGCGAGCGCGACCTTCGCGAGCGCCTCCGCATCCGCGAGCCGCCCGTCCCGGATGTATTGGCTCACCAGGCCCGACAGGACGGAGTCCTTCGTGCGGATCGCGCGGTCGAACTGCGAGGCGCGGGATGCCGCCGCCTGCCCGCGCGTCAGCGCGAGCTGCTCCTGCGCATGCCGCAGCGCATCCCGGTAGTGCCGGTCGGCGGACCAGGAGTCGCCGCGCGTCCCGGCGTCGTGTCCCCGCGCCTGCCCGATCACGGCCCCCGCATACGCCTGCGCGACGGCGTCCCCGGTACCCGCGGATTGCGCGAGGAGTTCCTCGGCGCGCGCGAGGGACGCGGCGGCCTTGTCCCGCCGGCCGATTGACATGTAGTCGTGGTAGAGGATGCCGTGGTTCGGGACACGCGCCAGGGCCGGCAGCGCGGGGTTCTCGGCGAGCGCCTCGCCGATGCGCAGCGATTCCGTCTGGTTGTTGTGGCGCCACTCCTCGCGCCACAGATATCCCGTCCAACGCAGCTTCGTCGCCTCGTCGGGCGCGAATTCGACGAGTTTTCGCAGGGCCTCCAGGCGCAGCCGTCCCGACCCCACGGTGAAGGCGGCCCTCTCGCGCTCGAGCCAATAGGCAAACGATGCCGCCCTGTCGCTCTCGGGCGGCGGTGCCTTGGCGAGGACCGCCCGGGCCGACGCGCCGTCGATCGCGGATGGCTGGGCCAGGGCCGCCGGGCAAAGCGTCGACAGAAGCGCGACGAACGTCGCGGTGACAACGGGACCGATTCTCGCGTTTGCTCTCCGCCGCGCCATAGGCCGCTCCCTCCCGCCGTGGATCGCGAATCCTACCAAAGCTCCCCCCCGCCGGAAACCGGCGCGGCCTGTCATCCCCCAGCCCCCCTCCCGCGTTAAGGGTTCGGGCCGATCCGGCCCACCCGACCTGGGAGAAGCCCGTGTTCGAATCCCTGCAGTCCGCCCTTGCCGCCAACCAGCTGGTCTCGGGGGGCGTCGTGCTGGCCGCCCTCGGCGTGGCCGCCATGTGGCTGCGCGAGGTCCCGGGCAAGTTCTCCAAGTGGGCGAAGCACTTCTTCGTGACCACCCTCACGGTCGACAGCCGCGAGGAGCTGCTCTTTCCGGCGCTGGTGGAGTACATGGACACCCGCGAGGCGCTGCGCCGCCTGAACAACTTCACGGCCCGCACCGTCCGCGACCAGGATTCCAGCTACCAGAGCCTGGGCGACGAGCTGCAGCAGGGCGGCCGGCCGCACACGGCCTTCTCGCCCGGCGAGGGCTTCCACATCTTCCTGCTGGACGGGCGCCTCATGTGGATGAAGCGCGAGGTGCAGGTGGGCATGGCGGTCGTCGAGAAAATCACGCTGTCCACGCTCGGCCGCGACAAGGCGCCGCTGGAGGCGCTCGTGCACGCCGCCATGGACCACCGCATCGCCCGGGAGCTCAACCGCATCGCCATCTACGTGCCCAGCACCTACGGCAACGACTGGACGCGCGCGCGCCTGGGCAACAACCGCAAGCTCGACTCCGTCGTCCTCAAGGGCGGCAGCAAGGAGGCCATCCTCGCGGACCTCGGGCGATTCTTCGCGAGCCGCGAGCGCTACGAGACGCTCGGCATCCCGTGGCGCCGCGGCTACCTGCTCTACGGCCCGCCCGGCACGGGCAAGACCTCGCTGGTCACCGCCCTGGCCTCGGAACTCGCCCTGAACGTGTGCGTGCTCTCGCTCGCCTCGCCCAACGTCACCGACGAGAAGATCGGCAACCTGCTGGCGAGCGTGCCGCGCCGTTCGGTGATCCTCATCGAGGACGTGGACGCCTTCTTCCAGAGCCGCACCAAGGCGGACGCCCAGGTGCGCGTGTCCTACTCCGGGTTCATCAACGCGCTGGACGGCGTGGCCGCCCACGAAGGGTCCGTGGTGTTCCTCACCACCAACCACCCGCACCTCATCGACGAGGCGGCCATCCGCTCCGGGCGCGTCGACTTCCGCCTCGAGCTGGGCCCGTGCGACCGCAGCCAGCTCGAGCGCATGTTCCTCAAGTTCATCGACGACCCGGCGGCGGCGGCCCGCTTCGCCGACGCGGTGGCGCCCGACCGCTGGTCGCCGGCGCAGGTGCAGGAGCGGCTGCTGAAGGCCGGCACGCAGGAGGAGGCCCTCGCCCTCTTCGAGGAGGGGCAGGCCGGCGAGGTCGCGGTGCTGCGCGCCGCTTGAAGTGGCGTGGCGGTTTGCGAGAGACTCTGCCCGTCGCGCTTCCCGCCCCCCTGGAGAGCTCATGCTGAAGACAGCCGCCGCGTGCCTCGCCCTGCTTCCCTTCGCGTCGCTGGCCGACACCTGCCCGTGGCTCGGCGCCGACACCGCGTCGCAGGTGATCCTCGCCGCCAAGCCGGTCGTCACCCACCAGAAGAACCCGGTGTTCGCGAACAGCAAGGGCCTGGTCGCCTCGACCACCTGCCGCTTCCAGGAGCCGGGCGAGCTCGTCGGCCAGCTCGCCGTGATCGTGATGGAATTCAGCTCCTACGACACGGCCACGGCCGCCTACCAGAAGGAGCTGAAGGACCAGGCGTCGCGGGCGAAGCCGTCCAAGATCGGCGCGGACCCGGCGTTCTTCACTTTCAACCCCGGGTTCTCCGCAGCCAGCTACGCGGTGAAGGGCAAGCAGTTCGTCTTCGTGAACCACGTGCTCGGCAAGCGCGTGAAGGAGGCGATGCAGAAGGACCCCGACGGGGCCGTGCTCTCCACGCACGAGGTGGCGCGGCGGGTGCTCGAGAAGCTCTAGGTCCGTGGCGGCGGCTTTGACCGCCCCGGGGGCCGTGGAGCACCATCCGGGGATGTCCATCGCCGCCTTCCTGCGCCGCGCGATCGCCGCGGCCCTCATCCTGGGGGGCGCGCCGGCTCTCGCGGCCAACGCCGAGCCCAGGGTGGCCCTGGTGATCGGCAACGCCGCCTACCCCGCGGCGCCCCTTCGCAATCCCGCCAACGACGCGAACGCCATCGCCGCGCGCCTGCGCGCCATGGGCTTCGAGGTCGTGTTGCGCACCAACGTCACCCAGCGCGAGTTCACGCGCGCCGTGAGCCAGTTCGGCCAGGCGCTGAAGCCCGGAAGCGTGGCCCTCTTCTACTACGCAGGCCACGGCATGCAGGTGCGCGGCCGCAACTTCCTCATCCCCGTGGACGCCGACATCCAGAGCGAGGCCTCCGCGCGCAGCGAGTCGGTGGACCTCGACCTCGTCCTGGAGCAGCTGGGCCCCTCGCGCCTGAGCATGGTCATCCTGGACGCCTGCCGCAACAATCCCTTCGAGGGGAAGTTCCGGACCGCGCGCGGCAGCGGGCTGGCCCAGGTCGACGCGCCCAAGGGGACGCTCCTCGCCTACGCCACGGCGCCGGGCAAGGTCGCCTCCGACGGCGAGGGCGTCAACGGCCTGTACACGGCCGAGCTCCTCAAGGCGATGGAGATCCCGGGCGCGAAGGTCGAGGAGGTCTTCAAGGCCGTTCGCGTCAACGTGATCAAGGCCACCGCCGGCGAGCAGATCCCCTGGGAATCGTCGTCGCTCACCGGCGACTACTATTTCAAGCCCGCGACCGCCACGGCCGACGCCGGCAAGGCGGCCGGACAGGCGGAGATGCAGTCGAAGCTGGACGCCGAGCGGCAGGCCCGGGAGAAGGAGGCGCAGGCGCTCAAGGCCGAGATGGAGAAGCTGCGCGAGGAAGTCCGGCGGCTGTCTGTCGCCTCCGCGGCCGCGCCGCCGGCTGCAGCGGCCGTTCCCGAAGCCAAGGTCCCCGCCGGGGCCGCCGCGCCCGCGGCCGCGAAGAAGCGCAACGAGACGGCAAGGCCGGTCGATGCCGCGCAGCCGGTCGAGCCGGCCAAGGCGGCCGGACCGAAGAGCGGCCCGGCGATCGCGCAGCTTCGCGGGGCCGCCGCGAAGGAGTGGAAGCGGCGCCTCCTCGTGCTCGAGGGCGAGCGCGGCCGGCTCACCTTCGCCAAGGCCGCGGCGATCCTCTTCGCCCCGTTGAACGACGAGCAGCTCACCGTGCTGGTCGAGAAGGAACGCGCGCTGAAGGACATGCCCTACCACGCAGCGTTCGCGGTCGGGTTCAATTCCTCCGGTGCCATCACCTATTGGCGGACCTGGGGCGAGCGCACGACCGCCTTCGCGACGGAGACGGCCCAGGGCAAGTGCACGAACATCTCGGCTGCGCCTTGCGCCGTCCTGATGGTCAACGGCGATTTCCGCGAAGCGCAGTTCCTCGAGTGGGCGGGGCGCGCCGACGGCGGCAACCTCGCGCGCATGCGCGCGGCCATCCTGCGCGTACGCACCGACCGGCGCTAGCGGCGCGCTACTCCACCACCGTCTGCGACTGCTCGCGCAGGTACTGCGTGACGTAGTAGAACGAGCCGATGTTCCTGCCCGTTGAGCCCGAGCCCTTCCATCCCCCGAAGGGCTGGTAGCCCGGCCAGGCGCCGGTGGTCGCGCCCTGCGGCCGGTTCACGTAGACCACGCCCGCCTCGATGCGCTCGAGGAAGTGCGGGACCTCCTCCGGCGCGCCGTAGAAGCCCGCGGTGAGTCCGTAGTCGGTGTCGTTGGCGCGCCCCAGCGCCTCGTCGAGCGAGTCCACCGCGCCCACCAGGACGAAGGGCAGGAAGTGCTCGTCGCGCCACAGCCGCGACTCCCAGGGCGCGGCGGCCACCGTGGGAGCCACGAAGTAGCCGCGCGCGAGGTCGCCTTCCGCGAGCTCGCGGGCGCCGGCGAATAGCGTCCCCTCGCTCGCGGCCTCCGCGGAGGCCTTGCGGTAGCGCTCGCGCGCCGCGGCGTTGATCACCGGCCCCATCCAGTTGCGGCGCCGGGTCGGGTCGCCGACCGGCGTCTCGTCCGCGAGCTTCGCGAGCCGCGCGACGAGCTCGTCCATCGCCGGCCTCTCCACCAGCACGCGGGAAGTCGCGGAGCACTTCTGCCCCTGCAGGCCGAAGGCCGAGCGGTGGATGCCCATGGCCGCGCGCTCCAGGTCCGCGTGCTTCGTGACGATGACCGGGTTCTTGCCGCCCATCTCCGCGATGCACGGCCGCGGCCAGCGGCCCTGGGCGAAGGCGCGCACGATGCCCATCCCCACCTCGCCCGAGCCGGTGAAGGTGACGCCGGCCACGTCCGGGTGCCGCGCGAGCGCAGCGCCCACCTCGGCGCCGCTGCCGGTCACGTAGTTCAGCACGCCGTCCGGGATCCCGGCCTCGCGGAAAGCGTCCATGAGCAGCGCGCCGCTCCAGGCCGTGTCGCTCGCCGCCTTGAAGACCGCGGTGTTGCCCGCCACGAGGGCCGCTCCGACGGGCCCTCCCGCAAGCGCCATGGGAAAGTTGAAGGGCGCGATCACGGCCCACACGCCGTGGGGCTTCATCACCGTGCGGTTGTGGCTGGCGTAGCCCTTCAGGGGATCGTCCGGGAGGAAGCGCACGAAGCCGCCGTTCTCCTCCATCTCGTCGCAGTACCAGGCGATGAGGTCGGCCGTCTCCTGCACCTCTCCCAGCGCCTCCATGCGGTTCTTGCCCACCTCGAGCGCCATGGCGGCAGCGAGCTCGTACACGCGCTCCTCGATCCGGCCCGCCGCCCTGCGCAGGAGGGCGACGCGCTCGGACCACGGCGTGGCCGCCCAGGGCCGGAACGCCGCCCGCGCGGCGGCCACCGCGTCGGCGGCGTCCTGCGCGGTTCCGCGCGGAAAGCGCGCCAGCAGCCACTCGCGGTCGATGGGCGAGCGGCACTCGAACTCGGCCCGCGCGAGCCTCGCCTCGGCGCCGATCCGCATCGGGTGCAGGTTGCCCAGCCGGCCCCTGGCGAGGCCGAGCGCCTCCTCGAACCGCCGGTGCAGCTCTTCCGGCGGGTCGAACATCGTGGAGTACGTGAGCTTGAACGGGGTGTCCTGCATGGCCAGCTCCGGTGCCGGGCGCCTCAGGTGAGCGCGATGAACTCGGGATCGTCCTGGTGATGGCGCTCGAACTTGAGGAAGTCGTAGTAGCCGCAGCGCTTGCCGCCCGGGAAGTCGCCGCAGATCGCGGGGCGAGCCTCGTAGACGGTGCAGCGGCGCTTCTCCTGGTCGAGGAACATGCACGCAGACTTGAAGACGCCGTCCTTGCGGTGGCGCAGCACCCGCGCCTTCCCCTTCTCGTCGAGGCGCGTGAAGCGGCGCTCGGCCTGCGCGGGCTCGATGGCGAAGTGGCGGGCGAGGCGCGCGATGTCGCGCGCCTTCACCGGGATCTCCTCATAGGTGCAGCAGTAGGCCGGGCACTTGCCGCAGGAGTAGTTGACGCGGACGGGGACGGGGAAGGGCTTTTGCTTCTTCATCTCGGGAACGGGATTGACGGAGGGGACGGCAAAGCGCCGCATTGTACGCGAGCTCAATGCTGCCTGAACGACACCAGCTCCCGGCGCTCCGACGACACCGTGGTCACGTGGCCGCGTATGGACCTTCGCTTCGTCTCCTCCTTGGCGACGAATGTCCGCACCCGGTCCGGCGCACGCCACACCGTCCACGCGATATCCGTGCTGTCGCGCCCGCCGCGCCAGTTGGCGCCCGTGCCCTCGATCCGGTAGCAGTCGAAGGTGCCCGCGGGGACGCTGATCCGCTCCCGCCCGGCGATCCTGAACTGGAGCTCGGTGATGCCCTGGTCGTCCTCGCCCTTCGAGACGCCGAAGCGCGTGGTCCACTTCTTCCCGACGACGTACTCGAGCGGCTGCTCCTGCCGGGGCGTGAACCGCTGGCCCTTGCCGCTCTGGACCATGTTGCCCAGCAGGTCCAGGACGATCCGGCCGCGGTTCATGATCACCTCCGTCTCCGTGATGGCGGTCACCGCGAGGACGAGTTCCCTTCCGGCCGACTCCTCGCCCGTCAGGCGGTCGATCGCGCGATAGACGTAGCGATCGCCGACCTTGAACGCCGTGCTGGCCCTCGCGTGGCCGGCGGTGAACGGATTGCCCGCCGGGGCGACGATCTCGACCGGGGCTTCCCCCTGCGCGGCGAGCATCCTGTCGAGCTGCAGCTGCGCGAGCTCCGCGAACCGCCCGCTCGGGTAACGGCGGAGGTACCGCTCCACCGCGGCCGGGTCCCTGGCTTCCTTCACGCTCTCGAAGACCGCCAGCTCGTCCCGGAACTCGCGCTCCTCCTCCTCCGCCGAGAGCCTGCGCAGCTGCTCCGGAGGGACGAAATAGAAATCCTCCTCGAGCGAGGTGCTCTCCCACGGGATCTGCCGCCCGCCGGAGGCGCGGCGCACGCCGAGGCGCACGCGCTTGAACACGTCCTCGATCTTGGCCTCGCGCACCCGCATCTCGCGCAGCAGGTTCTCCGTGTAGAGCCCGTTGGCTCCGCCGCCGTCGTCGGCGGTGTTTCCCGGCGCCGTCGCATAGGCGAGCAGCGTTCCCGTCGGCGCGTCCATCTGCGACAGGCCCTTCTGCTCCGCGCGGGCCTCGCCCGCGAAGGGGTTGTCGCGGCAGGCGTCCAGGATGATCACGTTCATCGGGTTGGCGGCGCTTCGCACGCCGCCCAGCAGGCCGGACATGTCCACGCACTGCGCGGCGACGTCGCCCGCGCCGGCGATCCTCGCGTCCACGGGCAGCAGGTAGTTGCGCCACTCAAGTTGCAGGCCGTGGCCCGCGAAGTAGAAGAGCCCCACGCCCTTCCTCGCGGCGAGCGCCCTTGCGTACGCGCCGATCGCCTCGAGCATCGCCGCGCGCGTGGCGTCCTGCACCAGCGTCACCTCGAAGCCCGACTCGCCCAGCGCCTTTGCGATGGCGCGCGAATCGTTGCCGGGGTTCCTGAGCGCGGGCACGGCGCGGTAGGCGGCGTTGCCGACCACGAGTGCGAGCTTGGGCGCGCGCAGGAGCTTCACGGCCCCCTCGGACTGCGCCCACGCCCCGGCCCACGGCGAGGGCAGGAAGAGCGAGGCGGCCGCGAGCCCCCCCTGCAGGAATCGGCGGCGCGGGAAGGAATCGGTTTTCATCGGGGTTCCCGGCAGTGTACGCGCGAGGCTGGAGCGTGAGGCAGCGCCGGTCAGAAGGTCGCCTTGGTCTTGACGAGGAACTGGACCGCCTCGATGTCTCCGGCCCGGTCGAGCGGCACCGCGATGTCGAGGTGCAGCACGTTGCCGAACGCGGCCCTGTCGAACGACAGGCGAAGCCCCACGCCCACGTCGGAAAGCCAGCCGCCGTTCTCCGCGTTCTGGTTCGTGCCGCCCCATGCCCGCCCGACGTCGTAGAAGGCCGCGCCGCCCACGCGCGCCAGGCGGAAGACGTACCAGTCGGTGTAGTAGCGCTGCTCGAGCGTCAGGAGGGCGCGCCGCTCGCCGCTCTGGTAGCGCAGCGGGTAGCCGCGCAGGCCGTTGTCGCCCCCCAGCAGCAGCTGGTCGGGCGCGCCGCCCCCCTCGCCCTGGCGGTCGCCCGACAGCCCGACGAAGAAGGAGGCGCGCGGGCTCTGCGGGCCGTAGTACCGGAGGGCGAAGCCCGCCTGGGTGAGCGGGCTGCCCGTGCTGGCGACCTGGCGCTGCGCCTTCACGGTGGCGAACAGGTCGTGCTGCCAGGGCAGGGTGAAGCCGCGCGTGGCGGAGGCCGAATACAGCCACGCCGATCGGCTGGAACCCCACGACTCGAGGGCCCGCGTGACCTGGAGGCTTGCGCTGAGGCCCTTGTCGAAGAACTCGGGCCGGGCGATGAGGTCGCGGTTCGTCACCTTGACGAAGCGGTCCTCGATGACCTCGTAGCGCAGGAACGGCCCCCGCACGGCGTGATCGACGGGCAGCGAGGCCGGCGCCACCTCGCCCGGCTCTTCCTCGTACTCGTCGTCCTTCATCGTCACGCCCGCGGCAAAGCGCTGCGTCCAGCCGGAGACGAGGCCGGGCGACCAGCCGCCGTAAACCTCCGCCGCCTCGCCCCGGTGCCGGAACTGGGCCACCTCGTTGCCCGCGTTGTAGATCGAGTCGGTCTGGTCCCAGTCGTCCCAGCCCGCGCCGGCGGCCCAGCGGGTGTCGAGGGCGTAGAAGGGCCTCGTGACGGACGCGGCCCGGCGGCCGCCGTCGCTGTAGCGCCCCTCCTGGTAGCGCAGTGCCGTCCAGCCGTCGAACGCCTGCCCGTAGTGCAGGAGGAACTCCGTGCCATCGCGATCGACTTCCGAGGTCCGGGACAGGCCCACCTGCACGCCCGTTCCCGCGAGGTTGTATTCGACGAGGCCGATGCCGGCCGTGTTCTTGCCGCCTGAACGGCTGTACCGGGCCGTCACGTCCAGCGTCCACGTGTCGCGCGTGATCACCTCCAGGTCGACGACGCCGTCGCGGTACGCGACGGGCCGGATCACGACGTCGTAGACGGAGCGGTTGGCGCGCAGGACCCGCTCGGACTCCTCGATGACCTGCCGGGAAAGCCGGTCGCCGGACTTGAAGAGCAGGGCCCGCTCGATGACGCCCGGCCGCGTGGTGACGTGCAGCCGGTTGGCGAGGGCGAAGAAGCTGTTGCTCTCCTCAGGGTCGGAGAGGTCGAAGATGTTGCGCGGGTCCACGCGGATCGTGCCGATGCGCGCGCCCTGGGCCTCCAGTTCGTCGAACGAGGCGATCGCGGGCGACGGCGCTTCCTGCGCGCGCACCGCCCCCGCCAGGGCCAGGCTGGCAAGCAGGCAGGCCGCCATGGCGATCGGGAGTCTGGATCGGGACACCGGGACATTTTCGCAGATCGCCGGGTACGTCGATTTGACCTGACCGGGGCAACCCGTCGATCGCCACGCGGGACGAGGGGGCGGCAAACCGGCGCTAGAATGCCCCCATGCCGTATCCGAAGCCGAAGCCGCCGCGGTTCAAGCTCCAGGTCCAGGAGGACGAGACCGACCACCGCCTCTGGCACGACGTCCTCTCGCCCGAAGGCAAGCTCCATGTCTTCGACAAGGAGGCCGACGCGCGCGCCAGGCTGGAGGAACTCTTTCCGGTCCTCGTGGGGCTGGAGAAATACGCCGCGGGACCGAAGCGCACGCGCGTCATCGTGATCGCGAGCGACGACGAGGACGACCCGAATTGACATCCACCGCGAGGAGAACACCCGCATGAACGCTTCCACCAAGGTCGCCGTCGTCACCGGCGCCGGCACCGGCATCGGCAAGGCTTCCGCCCTCGCCCTCGCCGGCGCGGGCTACCAGGTCGCCTTCGCCGGCCGCCGCCAGGAGATCCTCGACAAGGCGCTCGCCGAGGCGGGCGGGCGCGGGATCGCCGTGGCCACGGACGTGACGGACCCGGCGTCGGTCAAGGCGCTCTTCGCCGCCGTCGAGGCGAAGTGGGGGCGCGTGGACGTGCTCTTCAACAACGCGGGCACCGGGGCGCCGGCCGTGCCCATGGACGAGCTGCCGTGGGAGAAGTGGAAGGCGGTGGTGGACGCGAACCTGAACGGCTCGTTCCTGTGCGCGCAAGCGGCCATGGCGCTCATGAAGCGGCAGAAGCCGCACGGCGGCCGCATCATCAACAACGGCTCCATCTCGGCGCACGCGCCGCGCCCCAACACGGCCGCCTACACCTCCACCAAGCACGCCATCACCGGCCTCACCAAGTGCATCTCGCTCGACGGGCGCCCCTTCGACATCGCCTGCGGCCAGATCGACATCGGCAACGCCGCCACCGAGATGACCGAGCGCATGGCGAAGGGGATCGTCCAGGCGAGCGGCCAGACGATGGTCGAGCCCCGCATGGACGTCCAGGACGTCGCAAGAGCGATCGTCTTCATGGCCGGGCTCTCGCTCGACTCGAACGTGCAGTTCATGACGATCATGGCGACGAAGATGCCCTTCGTCGGTCGGGGCTGAGGCGCGGGGGAAAACCGGGCCCGGGGCGCTCCGCTTGCCTGCGCTCGATACGTGCCCATCCGGCCAGGAAACGCGTGATGGGGCTCATGGAGGCAGCGGCGGCTGGCGGCAGTTCGCGGGAAGGTACTTCTGGGCTTCCTTCACGGCATCATTCCCGCAACGCCAGCCTTCGATGACGTCGGAAGGCCCGGCGCGAGTCGTGCCGGCCGCATCCCGCGTGGCCTCGAGGGAAAGGACCATGCCATCCACGTACGGATGGCCTGTGCGGATCGCCACCTCGACGCGCCCTCCGGAAACTCTCGTGCCGGCCGTGTAGCGGGTCGGCTCCTCGGAACAGCCGGCCTCCCTGGCATTCGAGGCAAACGCCCGGCGGGCCTGGATGAACTCGGCGAGGCTCGTCTTGCACATCCCGGCAACCGCGAGCGCCTCCTGGACCTTGGAACGTTCCGGGTAGTCGGCGTACCTCGGCGTAGCCACCCACCACGCCAAGGCGGCCACGATCCCGAGGATGACGATTCTCGGCCACCACGTGCGACGGGGAGGCTGCGGCTCGCTCACGGCGGCAGCGGATCCCGTCGGCAATTGGCCGGAAAGTACTTGAAGTTGCCGGAGCCGGCGGTCGTCGAGCAATGCCAGGCCTCGATCCGGTCCCCGGCGGCCGCGCGCTGCGTCGCCTGACCGTCCTTCGTCGCCTCGAGCACCAGCGAGCGGCCGTCGATCGACGGGTTCGTCTTCCGGATGACGACTTCGACGCGACCGCCGGAAACGCGCACTTGCGCGACGTGGGCCGAGTCGCCCGCCGTGCACCCCGCCTGCGCGGCATCGGCGGGAAAGCGCTTCCTGTCCCACGCGTAAGCGGCCACCTTCTCCTTGCAGGCGCCCGCGGCGGCGACGATCTCGTTCATCCGCATGCGGTGAGCGCTGTCCTGGTAGGCGGGGATGAGAAGAAGCACGACGACGATCGCGAGCGCCAATGCGATGAGGACATTGCGGAGCGTCGCGGGCATCAGGCCTCGCCGGGAGCGCCGATGGTGGTGCGCAGCGTGGCGATGCCCTCGATCGAGCACTCGACCGCGTCGCCGGGCCCGAGGACCTGCCTCGCCGCGCCCGCGCCCGTCGGGAAGACATCGCCCGGCTCCAGGGCGGTGCCGCGGGAGGCTTCCTCGAGGATGCCGGGCAGCTCCTGCACCTGGCCGTGCGTGCTTGCGCGCAGGCGTTCCGCCCCGTTCACCGAGCAGGTCAGCCACAGCTCGCCGAGGTCGGCGATCTCGTCCATCGTGACGATCTCGGGCCCGAGCGCGCCAAGGCCGGGCAGGCGCTTCGCGGCCGCAAGCGCCGCCTGCGAGTCCGCCCCGGGCCCCGGCGCAGCGCCCCCGGCGAGGTCGATGAGGAGGGTCACGCCCGCGACGTAGTCCAGGGCGCCCTCCTTCGTCACGCCCTGCCCGCGGCGGCCGATCACGAACGCGAGCCGCGGCAGGCATCCCGGGCAGGCCACGCCTTTCGGCCACGCGATACGGGCATCGTGGCCGACGAGGCCTCCGTCCTGCACCGGAGGCAGCAGGCGCACGGCGCGCTCCTCGTGCAGCGCGTGCGAGAACGGCCCGGCCCCGGAAGTCGCGGCCTTCGCGAGCGCCTGGACACGCGACATCGCCCCCCGGCCGGCCGCAAGCAGCGCCTTGATGGACGCCGGCAGCGGCTCTCCCTTCACGCGCGAGGCCGTCTCGATGTCGAGGATGCGGTGGCCGACGCGAACGCCGGCGCGGGCCGGGCCTGCCGGCCCGACGCTGTAGGTGACCAGTCTCATGGAGTCGTCCTGCGGGGGGATGCGGGTGGTTGCATGGCGCCTCGAACGGGACATTGTGTTCCCCGTCGCGGGCCGGGGCAAGACGCGCCCCCGCGCCCCGGTGCAGAATAGGTGCCTTGCGAAGCCCAGATCACACGGTGACCCCATGACGCTCCTTTCCGACCAGATGCGCCTGCACCCGGACCAGCTCGGCGCCTACTGGATGCCCTTCACCGCCAACCGCCAGTTCAAGTCGGCGCCACGCATGGTGGCGAGGGCCGAGGGCATGCACTACTGGACGCCCGAGGGCCGGCAGCTCCTCGACGGCTTCTCCGGCCTGTGGTGCTGCAACGCCGGGCACAACCGCAAGCCCATCGTCGAGGCCATCCAGAGGCAGGCGGCCACGATGGACTACGCGCCCGCCTTCCAGATGGGGCAGCCGCTCGCCTTCGAGCTCGCCAACCGCATCGTGGACATCGCCCCCGAGGGCATGAACCACGTCTTCTTCTGCAACTCCGGCTCCGAGGCCGTGGACACGGCGCTCAAGATCGCGCTCGCCTACCACCGCGTGAAGGGCGAGGCCCACCGCACGCGGCTCATCGGCCGCGAGCGCGGCTACCACGGCGTGGGCTTCGGCGGCATCTCGGTGGGCGGCATGGTGGCCAACCGCAAGATGTTCGGCACGATGCTCGCGGGCGTGGACCACCTCCCGCACACCCACGACCTCGCCCACAACGCCTTCACGCGCGGCGACCCGCAGTGGGGCGCGCACCTCGCCGACGAGCTCGAGCGGCTCGTGGCCCTGCACGACGCCTCCACGATCGCCGCCGTGATCGTGGAGCCCATGGCCGGCTCCACCGGCGTCCTCTTCCCGCCCAAGGGTTACCTCAAGCGCCTGCGGGAGATCACGAGCAAGCACGGGATCCTGCTCATCTTCGACGAGGTGATCACGGCGTTCGGCCGCATGGGCGCGGCCTTCGCCTCGCAGGTCTACGGCGTGGTCCCGGACATGATCACCTTCGCCAAGGGCGTCACCTCGGGAAGCGTGCCGATGGGCGGGGTCATCGCCTCCTCGGCCATCCACGACGCCTTCATGGTCGGCCCGCCCGGCGCGATCGAGCTGTTCCACGGCTACACCTACTCCGCGCACGTGCTCGCCTGCGCCGCGGGCGTGGCGACGCTCCAGCTCTACAAGGACGAGGACCTCTTCTCACGGGCTCGCAAGATGGCGCCGGTGCTGGAGGACGCGCTGCACTCGCTCAAGGGCACGCGGCACGTGATCGACATCCGCAACGGCGGGCTGGTCGGCGCGGTGGAGCTCGAGCCGCGCCCGGGCGCGCCGGGCGCGCGCACCTTCGACGCCTACCTCGGCTGCTGGGAGGAAGGCGTGCTCGTGCGCCAGGCCGGGGAGATCGTCTGCTTCGCGCCGGCGCTCATCGTCGAGGAGTCCCACATCGCGCAGATGGTGGACACGCTGCGCGCGGTCCTCTCGCGGATCGACTGAGGAAGGCGCCCATGTCCACGCTCGAGCTCTTCCGCAGCGAAGGCGACGCCCGCGAGTTCGCCGCCGGCGAGACCATCTTCGTCGAGGGCGAGGAGGGCCGGCACATGTACGTGGTCCTCGAGGGATCCGTGCGCCTGTCCGTCACCGGCCGCACCGTCGAGAAGGTGGCGAAGGGCGGCGTCTTCGGGGAGATGGCGCTCATCGACTCCGCGCCCCGGAGCGCCACGGCGACGGCATTCACGGCGTGCACGCTCGCGCCGGTGACCGCCGCGAGGTTCAAGTCGCTCATCCAGGAGAGCCCGGATTTCGCCCTCGAGATCATGCGCGTGATGGCGGCGCGGCTGCGGAGCATGGACCGCAAGCTCTAGCGCGAGGCAACGGGCATGGGCTACCGGGGCACGCCTGCCGGATTCGTCGACCTCCTGAAGATCGTCGACATCCGCACGAAGATCGTGAGCGTCTCCTCGCTCCTCGTCGGGAGCGCGTGGGCGCTCGCGATCGCGCCGGAGCGCTTCTCCTGGGCCCTCTTCGGCCTCATGGCCGCGGCGACCCTCCTCATCGACATGGGGACGACGGGATTCAACAGCCACTTCGACTTCGTGACCGGCGTGGACACGCGCGAATCGGACCAGGAGCGGTTCAAGGCGCTGGTCCAGGCCGACATCGACCCGCGGCTCGCCCTGCACCTGTCGTTCGCCCTCTTCGCGGCCGCCGTCCCGCTGGGCCTCGCCATCGGCATGCGCGCCGGATGGGGCGTGGTCGCCGCGGGCGCCTCGTGCATGGTCTTCGCGTACTTCTACTCCGGGGGGCCGCACCCGATCTCGCGCTCCCCGGTGGGCGAGTTCTTCGCGGGAGGACTGCTGGGCGGGGCGCTCGTCGCGATCGCGGCCTACGTCCACACGGGAACCATGGACGCCGCCACGCTCCTGCTGGGCCTGCCCTCCAGCCTCGTCATCGCGGCCATCCTGTCGACCAACAACGCCTGCGACCGCGTGGGCGACGCGCGCGCCGGCCGGCGCACGCTCGCGATCGTGCTGGGCCCCGGCGAGGCACACCTCCCGGTCTTCGTCCTGGTGGCGGCCTGCTACGCCGCCGTGGCGCTGCTCCTCGCGCTGCGGGTGCTGCCGTCGTGGTCGCTCGTGCCGATGGGGCTTTCCGCCATCCACGCCTGGCGCTCGCTCTCCGGCATGAAGGCCAGGGGCTGGTCGCACGCGACCAAGGGCCCCAACATGGGCGCGATCTCCCTCGTGTTCCTCGTGTTCACCGCGTGCCTGCTCGCGAGCATCGCCCTCGCGGGGCTCAGCGCAGGACGATGATCGCCGCGACGACGGTCGCCGCCACGTAGCTCGCCACCACCAGCGCGAAGGGCAGGTCGATGCGCCGGATGGCGCCCCGCGCCCTCAGGGTCCTGGATACCGTGAACCCCGCGCGCGAGCGCGTGCCGTCGGCGTCCACGGGAAGCACCGCGAGTCGCGCCAGGCCCTCCACGCAGTCGAACCGCGGCGAAGGTCGCAGCTCGATCACCTCGTCGCCGGGGTCGTGCGGGGGCGCGCCGCCGGCCGCCGCGTCCGCGCCCGGCGTGTCCGGGACCGTGTCCCCCCCGGGCGCCTCCGCCCGCGAGCGGACCGCTTCCTCGGCCGCCAGGACCTCCGGGATCGCATCGCGCAGGTCCGCCGCGAGCTCCACGGCGCTGCCGTAGCGCTCGTCGGGGCGCTTCTTGAGCGCGCGCGCGATGATGTAGTCGAGCACCGGCGGCAGGGCGCGGTTCACGTGGCTGGGCGGGACGAACGCGCCGTTGACCACCTGGAACATGAGCTGCGAGATGTCCTCGCCGGAGAAGGGCGTCACGCCGGTGAGCATCTCGTAGAGGACCACGCCCAGCGAGAAGATGTCCGCGCGGTGGTCGAAGGGCTCGCCCGACACCTGCTCGGGCGACATGTAGCGCGGAGAGCCCAGCAGCATCCCGGTGGCCGTCTTCACGTCCGGGTCGCGCAGCCGCGCGATGCCGAAGTCCATGATCTTCACCCGGCCGTCGGCGAGGACCATGATGTTGCCGGGCTTCACGTCGCGGTGGACCACGCCGCGCTCGTGCGCCGCGGCGAGCGCCTCGGCGACCCGGGCCGCGATCTCGACGGCTTCCGAAGGGGCGAGCGAGCCGCCCCGGATCAGATCGCGCAGCTCCCGCCCGTCGAGCAGCTCCATCGCCATGAAGGCGACGTCGCCCTCGCGGCCCACGTCGTAGATCGTGACGATGGCGGGGTGGCCGATTCCCCCGGCCGCGCGCGCCTCCTGAAGGAAGCGCGCCTCGAAGTGGGCGCGCTCGTCCTCGGTGCCCGTGAGCGTGATCGTCTTGATGGCGACCGCGCGGCCGAGCGCGGGATCCTCGGCGCGGTAGACGACGCCCATGGCTCCCCGCCCCAGCTCGCCCAGGACGCGGAAGCGGCCGAACTGCACGGGCGCCTCCCCGCTCATTTCGCGAGCCCCAGGGCGCGGCCCACGTCCCGGCCCAGGTCGCGCAGGAACCCGCCCGGCTTCGGCGCCGGGCGCTCCCCGGCGAAGGAGTGCGTGACGCTCATGCGCTCGCCCGGCTCCAGGTCCACGCGCACGTCGACGGGCGGGTTGCGGCCGCTTCGCACCAGGATGTGGTGCCGGCCGGGCGGCACCTCCACCTCGAGTAGCGGCGGCGTCGGCCCGTAGGAGAGCCCGTCGATGAGCACCTCGCCCTTGGGCCGCACGTCGAACTCCACGATCGCCGGCCGTGGCGGAAGGAGGTAGCGGATCACGCTGCGGCCCGCGAGCCCCAGGGAGACGATGAGGAGGATGCCCACCAGGGCGTGCGCCGCGAGCCGGTTGCGGCGCGCGACGAGGCGCTGCGGATCGGGCGTGTAGAAGGCGTGCAGGCGAACGCGCGCGTCGGTGAACTCCCCCGCCGGCGCGAGCTCCGCCGCGCGGTCCGGCCGGGTCGCCTCCATCATCCGCGCGAAGGCGGCCGTGACGAGCGTCTTGCCGGCCGTCGCGAACCCGGACGCCGCCGCCGCGGCCGTGATGCCGTCGCCGAACACCACGCCGCCCGCGTCGCGCGCGGTGACCGCGATGGGGCCGTGGTTCACGCCGACCTTGAGCGGCTCCTCGCCCGGCGCGGCGCGAAGCGACTGGGCCAGGTCCAGGGCCCGTGCCGGCTCCCCGAACAGGACCACGGCGAGCCCGTCGTCCGCATCCAGCACGATGCGCTCCGCGGCGGGCATGCCCGCGATGGCCTCGCGCAAGCGCGCCTCGAGTCGCTCCTTGAGGCTCGCCTGCTGGGCCACGGGCCGCCCGTCGAATCCGGGGATCCGCAGGAAGGCGACGTTGGCGAAGACGGGGGACGGGGTGCGCATGGGGCGTTGGAAGCCGGCGTTTCGCGCGATTGTATTCGCTCGCCGGCCCCTCCCCCTACTTCAGCGCCTTGAAGCGAAGGCGATGGGGCTGCGCGGCCTCCTCGCCGAGGCGCTCGACCTTGTTCTCCTCGTACTCGTGGTAGTTGCCCTGGTAGAAGTACCACTGCGAGTCGCCCTCGGCGGCGAGGATGTGGGTGCAGATGCGGTCGAGGAACCAGCGGTCGTGGGAGATCACCATCACGGCGCCGGCGAACTCGAAGAGCGCGTCCTCGAGCGCGCGCAGCGTCTCCACGTCGAGGTCGTTCGAGGGCTCGTCCAGGAGCAGGACGTTGCCGCCGTCGAGCAGCGTCTTGGCCAGGTGCAGGCGCCCGCGCTCGCCACCCGAGAGGTTGCCCACGAGCTTTTGCTGGTCCTGCCCCTTGAAGTTGAAGCGGCCGAGGTAGGCGCGCGACTGGATCTCGAACTTGCCGATGGTCAGGATGTCCTGGCCGTTGGAGATCGCCTCCCAGGCGTTCTTCTCGTTGGGGAGCGAATCGCGCGACTGGTCCACGAAGGCGAGCTGCACCGTGTGCCCGACCTTCACCTCGCCCGAGTCGGGCTTCTCCTTGCCGGTGATCATGCGGAAGATCGTCGACTTGCCGGCGCCGTTGGGGCCGATGATGCCCACGATGGCCCCCGGCGGCACCTTGAACGAGAGGTTGTCGATGAGGCAGCGCTCGCCGTAGGACTTCGTCACGTTCACGAACTCGATCACCTCGTTGCCGAGGCGCTCGCCCACCGGGATGAAGATCTCGTTGGTCTCGTTGCGCTTCTGGTACTCGTAGGAGTTGAGCTCCTCGAAGCGCAGCAGGCGGGCCTTGTTCTTCTTGGTCTGGCCCTTGGCGTTCTGGCGCACCCACTCGAGCTCCTTCTTGAGCGCCTTCTGGCGCGCACTCTCGGAGGATTCCTCCTGCTTCAGGCGGTCGCGCTTCTGCTCGAGCCAGGAGCTGTAGTTGCCTTCCCAGGGGATGCCGCGGCCGCGGTCGAGCTCGAGGATCCACTCCGCGGCGTTGTCGAGGAAGTAGCGGTCGTGGGTGACGGCCACGACGGTGCCGGGGAACTGCGAGAGGAAGTGCTCCAGCCACTCGACGCTCTCGGCGTCGAGGTGGTTCGTCGGCTCGTCCAGGAGGAGCATGTCGGGCTTCGACAGCAGCAGCCGGCACAGGGCCACGCGGCGCTTCTCGCCGCCGGAGAGGGTGCCGATGACGGCGTCCCACGGCGGCAGGCGCAGCGCGTCGGCGGCGATCTCGAGCTGTGCCTCGAGGGAATTCACGTCGGCGTGCTCCAGGAGCTTCTCGAGCTTCTCCTGCTCGGCGGCCAGCTTGTCGAAGTCGGCGTCCGGCTCCGCGTAGGCGGCGTAGACCTGCTCCAGCCGGCTCTTCGCGCTCAGGACCTCGCCGACGCCCTCCTCGACGGCCTGGCGCACGGTCTGCTGCGCGTCGAGCTGGGGTTCCTGCGGCAGGTAGCCGATCTTGATTCCGGGCATGGGCACGGCCTCGCCCTCGATCTCCTTGTCGATGCCGGCCATGATCTTGAGGACGGTGGACTTGCCCGCGCCGTTGAGGCCCAGGAGGCCGATCTTGGCCCCCGGGAAGAACGAGAGCGAGATGTCCTTGAGGATCTGCCGCTTGGGCGGGACGATCTTGCCCACGCGGTTCATCGTGTATACGTATTGCGCCATGGCGGTACTTTCGGCGGAGGGGTGCGGTACGGAAAGCCTTCTATTTTAACCGACCGGGGCGGCCAGGGCCTTTTCCGACCGCGGCCGGCACCCGGGAGGGCGCCGGCCGCTTCGTCGTCGAACCCGCGCGGTACGGGGGGCGTCCCCGGACCGTACGCGCAGGCGGCAACCCGAAATCCTCGTTAGGCGGGCCGCGCACGACCCGCGAAGTTGCCGTTCTGCTGCTGCTACACCATCAGCCAGTCGCGCATCGCGGCGCGGGCGGGCTTCCAGGCCCACCAGCCCCACCTTGCTGCGTTCGTCGCGTACATCGTCGTCTCCCTCGTCGTCGTTCTTCGGCGTGCAAAAGCACGAAGCCCGGAGCTTTTCCTGGTCTCCGGGCTTCGCGAGGGATTCTTCGCTGACGATGCGGCGTGCTACCCGATCGTTCTCCCGGAGACGGCGGCGTCCATGGCGCCATGCGCGGTGTGGGCCAGCCAGAGGCAGGCCACGCGCGCAAGCGCGGACGTCGGTTTGGAAATGAAGGTCTGTTCCATGTCCCTAGAAAAACTCTCGGTGGTTCGTACGGAACGGATGCTGCCATGCAGCAAAAGCAGCCGTCAAGGGGGGTATGCGCATTTTTGCGGATGCCGGGCGGCGCTACTTCCGGGCGCCCGCGTCCTTCATCGCCTCGAGCCTCGCGAGATCGAGCGACCCGACGGCCGAGCGCAGCGCGTCGATCGGGACCCCGCGCCCGCGCGCGCTCACCACGAAGCGCTCGCCGACGACGACGGTGAATTCGGCCTCGTTGTCCTGCTTCGAGTACTCCTCGTGGACCATGCGGTTGCCTTCCTTGCGCGTGCGCTCGACGCGACCGCCGGACTCCCTCTCGCCCTGGACGTTCATCCAGCCCGCGAGGCCCACGAGGCCGGCGGCGCCGCCGGTGTCCGTCACCTCCAGCTCGATCTCCTTGCCGGCGCCGTCCCCGTAGCTGGCCTCCGCCTTCGACATCTGCAGGCCGGCCATGCCGCCCTTCTCGGCGCTCGTGCCGGTGCGCGGCAGCCCCGCGAGCTTCTCGGGCACGAGGGGCTTGAGCTGCTCGATGCCGACCGGCTCGTAGCGCTTGCCGCCGCCCAGGACGGCGCCCAGGACCTCGGTCGCGGCCGCCACCTGCGCGTTGGGATCGCCGCTCTTCTGCGCGGCCTCCATCTTCCTGCCGGCCTCCTCCATCTGCTTGCCGAAGCCCTCGAGCTTGCCCATCGGCGAGTCCTTGTCGAAGGTGACGGCGGATCCGCCCCCGGTCATCGCGCCCATCATGCCGGCGCCGCCGGTGAGTGCCATGAGCCCGCCGGAAATGAGCGAGATCACGAAGCCGACCACGAGGGCGCAGATCACGACGACCGCGGTGTAGCCGATCGACTTCTCCTCGGGGTTCCTCATGAGCCGCGGCAGGCCCAGGTAGAGGAGGTACAGGCCGTAGAGCGAGACGAGCAGGCCGATGAGGCCGAGCGCCGGGAGGATGCCGAGGATGCCGGCGATCCAGGCCGGTGTGTAGGAATAGAC
Organism: Usitatibacteraceae bacterium; assembly: GCA_044230355.1. Taxonomy (GTDB): domain Bacteria; phylum Pseudomonadota; class Gammaproteobacteria; order Burkholderiales; family Usitatibacteraceae; genus FEB-7. Next base: position 22,967 of record JBGARD010000029.1, read on the forward strand.
CGCCACCTTCATCGCCTGGGCGGGGTTCTTCTCCGCGCCGAAGGTGGGCGCCAGCGCGTTGATGATGAGCGACATGATGAAGATGCCCACGAAGGCCATCGCGAAGGAGAAGACGGCCATCCCGATTCCCGCGAGGATGGGCGTGCGGTAGGTGCCCATCAGGGGCAGGCTCATCCCGACGACGGAGTTGCCCACGAAGCCGCACAGCACCGCGACGCCCGCGAGCGGGGCCACGTAGCCGCCCATGAGCCCGGCGGTCGTGGAATTCTCGCCCGCGATGACGGGCCATTCCGTCTTCGGGGTGAGCAGGATGTTCTTGACGCGGTCGACGAGACCCATTCGGATGCCTCCCTGGAAGTTGCGTGCGCCCAGCTTTTTTGTCCGGCGCAGATTTTACGCCGCCCGGCGCCGGCCCGCCCGCGGCGTAACAGATTGCGACACGCGCCGGCGCGCGCGGCCCCAGAATCGCGGGCAGGGAAGTCCACCAAGACGGGAGGCGGCATGGCAGCGCGCAAGGCAACGTACCTGGTCCTCGCCGGCGCGATGGCGCTGGCCGCCTGCGGTGGTGGTGGAGGTGGCGGCGGCACCACGACGCCACCGCCGACGCCGCCGCCCCCGCCGCCGGGACTCGTTTCCGGCCCCACGCCCTTCGCGGCGGGCTGCAGCACCTCGAGCGGCACGGTGTTCGTGAACGCCGAGGTGGAGCCCAGCCTCGCGGTGAACCCGGCGAACTCCTCCCACCTCCTCGCGATGTGGCAGCAGGACCGCTGGTCCAACGGATCGGCGCGCGGCCTCGTCTCGGCGGTGTCCTTCGACGCCGGCGCCACCTGGGAACGGCGGGCCATGGCCTTCTCGCGCTGCGGCGGCGGCGGCCCCGCGAACGGCGGCGACTACGATCGCTCGACCGACCCATGGGTCTCGTTCGGCCCGGACGGCACGGCATGGGCGATGTCGCTCTCCACCACCGGCGCGTCCTTCACCGAGGGCTCGGCCAACGCGATGCTGGTGTCGCGCTCGGCCGACGGCGGGCGAACCTGGGGCAATGCCGCCACGCTCATCGCCGATTCCGCCCTCAACTTCAACGACAAGAACGCCATCACCGCGGACCCGCTCGATGCGCGCTTCGCCTACGCGGTCTGGGACCGCCTCGACGCGCAGGGCCGGGGCCCGGCCTATTTCGCGCGCACCGTGGACGGCGGCGCCTCGTGGGAGGCGGCCCGGTCGATCTACGACCCCGGCCCCGGCGCGCAGACCATCGGCAACCTCGTGGTGGTGCTCTCCGACGGCACCCTGGTCAACCTGGCGAACCGGCTCGTGGAAGGGCCCGGTGGCCGCGCGGCCGCGATCGTCGCCTTGCGCTCCGCGGACCGCGGCGCGACGTGGTCGGCGCCCGTCACCGTCTCCTCGCACCTGGCCATCGGTGCCCGGGACCCGGAGACCGGCTTGCCCATCCGCGACGGCGCCATCGTCCTGAGCGCGGCCGCGGGCCCCGGGGGATCGGTGCACGTCGCCTGGCAGGACTCGCGCTTCTCCGGCGGCGCGCGCGACGCAATCGCGTACACGCGCTCCCTCGACGGCGGGCTCACCTGGTCGGGGCCGGTGCGCGTGAACCCCGACCCCGCGGTGACCGCCTTCACGGCCAACGTGCACGTGCTCGCCGACGGCTCCGTGGGCGTCGCGTACTTCGACCTTCGCGACAACACGGCCGACCCCTCGACGCTGCCCACGGGCTACTTCCTGGCGCGCTCGACCGACGGCGTAGCCTGGACGGAGACGCGGCTGGCCGGCCCCTTCAACCTCGCCACGGCCCCCTTCGCGAACGGCTACTTCCTGGGCGACTACATGGGGCTCGCGGGAGCCGGATCGGCCTTCCTTTCGCTGTACGTGCGCACGACCGGCGACCTCGCGAACCGCAACGACGTCTTCCTCGCGCGCGCGGCTCCCGGCGCGGCGGCGACGGTGCAGGGCAAGAGCGTGAGCGCCGAAGGCGCCTGGCCGCGGGCGTGGGTGGCCCCGGCGGCGGCGCCCTTCGAGGTGGATCCGGCATGGGCGCGGCAGGTGGACGCCTCGATCGGGCGCGCCCTCGCCGCGCGCGGCAGGCCCGCGCCGCCGCGCTAGCTATTCGTCCGGCGCCACCGAGCGGATCGTGTAGCCGCCGCTCTTCTCGTCGCGCTCGAGGTCGACGAGGCCGCGCTCCTCGAGCTCCTCGAGGAGCTGGTTGAAGGAACGGTAGCCGTAGTAGCTCTCGCTGAATCCGGGCTTCCTGCGCTTGATGGCCTGCTTCACCATCGAGCCCCACAGGGTCTCCTCGACGCCGCGCTCGTCGACGAGGTCGTCGATCGTCTCCAGCACGAGGTCGACGGCCTCCTGCTTCTTGCCCGTGCCGCCGCCGTTGTCGCGGTCCTTCTCCTTGTCCTTTTCCTTGCCGCCTTCCTTCGCCGGCGCGGCGGGCTTGCCGTCGGCCTTGCGGGCGGGCTGGCGCTTGGGCAGCTCGCGCACGAGGTCGTCGTAGTAGATGAACTCGTCGCAGTTGGCGATGAGCAGGTCGGAGGTGCTCTTCTTCACGCCGATGCCGATCACCGTCTTCGCGTTCTCGCGCAGCTTCGACACCAGCGGCGAGAAGTCGGAGTCGCCGCTCACGATCACGAAGGTGTCCACGTGGCTCTTGGTGTAGCAGAGGTCGAGGGCGTCGACCACCATGCGGATGTCGGCCGAGTTCTTGCCCGACATGCGCACGTGCGGGATCTCGATCAGCTCGAAGGAGGCCTGGTGCATGGGCGCCTTGAACTCCTTGTAGCGCTCCCAGTCGCAGTAGGCCTTCTTCACCACGATGCTGCCCTTCACCAGCAGGCGCTCGAGCACCTTGCTGATGTCGAACTTGTCGTACTTCGCCTCGCGCACGCCCAGCGCGACGTTCTCGAAGTCGCAAAAGACGGCGAGGTTGCGGATTTCCGCCATGGTCATCTCCCGGATGTGTCCCCTAGCTTACAATGCCGCCATGTCCTCCGCCGACTGCGCGAACCTGATCGAGATCCGCGGCCTGCACTTCTCGTACGGGAAGAGGCGCGTGCTCGAGGGTCTCGAGCTCGACATTCCGAGGGGCAAGGTGGTCGCCATCCTGGGCGCGAGCGGCTGCGGCAAGTCCACGCTCCTGCAGCTCATCGGCGGCGCCCTGAGGCCGGCGCGCGGAACCGTGAAGGTGTGCGGGCAGGACGTGCACGCGCTCGACCAGGAGGGCCTGTACCGCCTGCGGCGCCAGATCGGCATGATGTTCCAGAAGGGCGGCCTCTTCAGCGACCTCACGGTCTTCGAGAACATCGCCTTCCCGATGCGCGAGCACACGTCGCTGCCGGAGGCGGTCATCTCCGACCTCGTGAAGATGAAGCTGCACGCGGTGGGCCTGCGCGGCGCGCACCCCCTGTTCCCGAACGAGCTCTCCGGGGGCATGTCCCGGCGCGTGGCGCTCGCCCGCGCCATCGCCCTCGACCCGAACCTCCTCATCTACGACGAGCCGTTCGCGGGACTCGACCCGATCACGCTCAACGTGATCTGCAACCTCATCCGCAGCCTCAACGACGCGCTCGGGAGCACGTCGGTGGTCGTGACCTACGACGTGCCCGAGGCCGTGAAGCTGGCCGACTACCTGTACGTGATGGGCGAGGGGCGGATCGTGGGCCACGGCCCGACCGGCGAGATGCTCGCTTCCGACGACCCCTTCGTGCGCCAGTTCCTGCACGCCCAGCCCGACGGGCCCGTCCCCTTCCATTTCCCGGCGCGGCCGATCTCCGAGGAGCTCGAGCTCGCGCCGGCGCGGGAGCCCCCGCGGTCGATCCGCGCCCTCTAGGCGCCGACGGACTTGATGACCTCCGCGACGTCGAGGGTGCGAGCGCGCCGCTCGATCTCGGGCAGGTACCTCGACTGCAGCCCTTTCGCTTCTCCCAGCATGTCGGTGAAGGCGCCCTGGAGCATCGCGGGGGAGAGGGTCCGTCCGCCCGCGTAGTAGCGCCGGGCCACCTGCCCGAGCGCGTAGGTCGAGGCGAACGAGAAGCCCGCCCCGGTCGCGGCCGAGCCGAGCGAGCGGCCCAGCCCGCCCGCGAGCTTGCCCAGGAGCCCGCCCACGAGCTTGCGGCCGAACTGCTCGAGGTACTGCGAGGTGAGGCCCACGCCGGCGGTGGCGAGGAAATCCTTCACGTGGCCGCGGTCCAGCTCGAATCCGTGGGCCTTGCCGATCCGGTAGACCATCTTCATCTGCATCGGGATGATCGCCATCGAGGCGAGGCTCTGCGGCAGGAGCTCGAGCGCCCCGTTGAGGATCGCGTAGTTGAGGACCATCGAGTCCATCTCGGCGCCCGTCATGGTCGCCGCGTAGGGCGGCTCGATCGCGGAGGCGGAGGCGAGCGGCGCGCTCGCCACGCCCGCCGCCTGGCTCGCGAACGCCTCGCCGCGCGCCGGATCGAGCCCGAGCGCCCCGCGCAGCTCGTCGAGGAACGCCTTCTCGGCCGGCGAGTGGGCGCCGTCGGCGTCGCACACGCACACCGCCATCTCGAAGGCGTACTGCCTGAGCTCCGGCGTCGCGAGCGCGGCGGCGGCCTGAGCCAGCGTCCGCCGACCGAGGAGCGCGTCCTGGACCAGGGCGGGGAAATCCACCTCCCCCGGCATGGAGGCGGCGATGCGGCGGATTTCCGCGCGCTCGCGCTCGTCCTTGCCGCCGTCGGCGAAGGCCGCCCGGAGGGCGATGAAGAGGATGGCTTGCTGCTGCGTCGTTTCCATGGCGATTCTCCTTGGGACGCGCATAGGAGGGGCGGCGGATTCGCGAAGTTCCCCGGAAACCTCCGATTGCCCCGCCATCGCCGGCGGGAATCGGCGTTACGATGACGCAAACCAGGAAGCCAACCCAGACCGGAGGAGCCATGTTCCGCCACCTCGCCGCGGCCGCCCTCGCCGCCCTCGCCTTCGCCGTCCCCGCCCACGCCCAGACGGACTATCCGAACCGCACGATCACGATGATCGTGCCCTTCCCGCCCGGCGGCGTGGCGGACATCACCGCCCGCCCGGTGGCCGAGGCGATGGGCCGCCACCTCGGGCAGACGGTCATCGTCGAGAACAAGGCGGGCGCCGGCGGCGGGGTCGGTATGCAGCACGTGGCGCGCGCGAAGCCGGACGGCTACACGGTGCTCCTCGCGCTCTCCTCGATCTCCATCATCCCCGAGGCCGACAGGATCCTCGGGCGCGCGCCGATGTACCAGCTGGCCCAGCTGGTCCCCATCGCGCGCTTCACCGCCGACCCGACGGTGCTCGCGGTGCGCGCCGACAGCCCCTGGAAGAACGCGAAGGAGATGCTGGAAGCGGCGCGCAAGGCGCCGGGCGCGATACCCTACGGCTCCTCCGGCAACTACGGCACGATGCACGTGCCGATGGAGATGCTCGCCGCCTCGGCCGGCGCGAAGATGCTGCACGTGCCGTTCACGGGCGCCGGTCCCGCCGTGGTGGCGCTGCTCGGCGGGAGCGTGGACGCGCTCTCGACGGGCCCGTCGTCCATCATGGGCCACCTCAAGGGCGGCAAGGTGCGGGTGCTCGCGAGCTGGGGCGAGGCGCGCCACCCCGCGCTTCCCGACGTGCCCACGCTCAAGGAACTCGGCTACGACGCCACGTTTTCGCAATGGACGGGGCTCTTCGTGCCCGCCGGCACGCCCGAGCCCGCGATCGCGAGGCTGCGCGAGGCCGCCAGGGCGGCGGCATCCGACCCGACCTTCCTCGCCGCGCTGGCGAGGGTGGAGACCCCGCCCCAGTACCTCGACCAGCCGCAGTTCCGCGCGTTCTGGGACGCCGACGCGAAGAAGCTCGCCGAGGTGGTGCAGCGGATCGGGAAGGTCGAGTAGCGCCTACTCGACGAGGCCCTCGGCCACGAGGGCCTCCTGCACCTTCGGGCGCGCGGCCACGCGCGAGACGTACTCGCGCAGCCGGGGCCAGGGCGCCATGTCGAGCTTCACCCACGGCGCCCAGCTCGCCACCGTGAAGAGGTAGGCGTCCACCATCGTGAAGTCCTTTCCCATGAGGAACGCCTGGCGCCCGAGCACCTGCTCGACGAGATCGAGCCGCCGCGCGAGCGCCGCCAGGGCCGCCGCGCGCGCCTCCGGCGCCAGCCTGGCGTTCCAGAGGGGACCGAATCCCTTGTGGATCTCCGTGGCGATGTAGCCGATCCACTCGAGCATGCGGTAGTGCTCCATCGTTCCCGCCGGCGGAGCCAGGCCGGAGGCCGGGGCGCGATCTGCCAGGTACTGGATGATCGCCGACACCTCGGTGAGGACCGAGCCGTCGTCCAGGCGCAGCGCCGGGACGTAGCCCTTGGGATTGACCGCGAGGTAGTCCTCGCCGGAGGCCGTCCGCTTGGAGCCGAGGTCGACCTTCTCGAGCTCCAGGGGGACGCCCGCCTCGCAGGCGACGATGTGGGGCGCCGTCGAGCAGGCGCCGGGGAAGTAGTAGAGCTTCATGGGATCTCCGCGGGAAAGGGTTGCGTTGTCTTCCTCGTCTCCACGTGCAAGAGTACAGGTTACAGGCGTCACCGGCGGGAGGGCTCGAATGTGACGCACCCCACGGCTGCCGCACCGCGCCCTCCCTAATCTGGCCCCATGTTCGACATCCGCTCCCTCTTCATCGTGATGGTGGCGACCAACGCGGTCATTGCCCTCGCGCTCTGGATCGGCAACGGCCGCCGCCTGCAGGGCGGGCTCGCCCAGTGGGCGCTCGCCCTTTCGGCCCAGGCCGCGGCCTTCGCGCTGTTCGCCGGCCGGGGGCACATCCCCGACTGGGCCTCGCTCGTGGCGGCCAACGGGCTGCTGGGAGTCTCGTTCTCCCTCATGGCGGCCGCCATCCTCGCCTTCCGCGGAGCCACCCTTCCCGTCGTCGCGCACGCGGCCACGGGCGCGGCCGCGGCCTTCGCCGCCGGTGCCCTGCTCGACGACGTGGGCGCGCGGATCATCGTCGTGAACCTCCTCTTCGCGGCGGGCCAGGTGGCGCTCCTCGCCCTCGCCTGGAAGCCGGTGGAAGGCGTGGGCGCGGGAGCCCGCGGGCTCTTCCTCGCGAGCTTCGTCCTGGGCGCGGCGAGCCTCCTGGCGCGCGCCGCCGCACCCCTGGCCTGGCCCGACTCGGGCGACGCCTTCCTCGCGCCCTCCGCCATCCACGCGTTCGGCCTGATGACCGCCTACACGACGGTCCTGCTTTCGTCGGTCTCGTTCCTGCTGATGCAGAAGGAGCGCGCCGACTTCGTCGCCGGGCAGCTCGCCTCCCTCGACCCGCTGACCGGCGCATTCAATCGCCGCACCTTCATCGAGCTGGCCGGGAAGGAGCTCGCCCGCTCGCGCCGGCTGGACACGCCCCTTTCCCTCGTGCTGCTCGACATCGATCACTTCAAGCGCGTGAACGACACCCACGGCCACCTGGCGGGCGACGAGATCCTGAGGCGCTTCGCGGAAGTGGTGCGCGACCAGCTGCGCCGCGAGGACATCTTCGTCCGCTACGGCGGCGAGGAGTTCTGCCTGCTCCTTCCCGACGTGCCCGGCCCCGGCGCGGTCGCCCTGGCCGGGCGCATCCGCCGCGCCGTGACCAAGGCCGCGTTCGTCGCGGACGGCGAGGCGATCGAGCTCACCGTGAGCGCGGGCGTGGCGGCCCGCCTCGACGAGGGCCCGGAGGCGCTCGATGCCCTCATCGCCCGCGCCGACGAGGCGCTCTACATCGCCAAGAACCGCGGCCGCAACCGGGTCGCCGCCGTCTCGCTCGGCCGGACGCGGGCCGCATGAGCGGGCAGCACCTCGTCTATTTCGCCGATCCGATGTGCTCGTGGTGCTACGGGTTCGGGCCGGAGCTCGACGCGCTGATGCGCGAGCGCCCGGGGCTGCGCGTCGACGTGGTGATGGGAGGCCTGCGGGCCTACAGCACGGACGCGGTCACGCCCGAGTTCCGCCGCTCGACCGCGGAGCACTGGACGCACGTCGCGCGCGAGTCGGGGCTGCCCTTCGACGACGCGGCCCTCGCCCTCGAGGGCTTCGTCTACGACACCGAGCCGGCCTGCCGCGCCGTGGTCGCCGTGCGGGCGACGGATGCCGCGCGCGCGCTGCCCTACCTGAAGCGCGTGCAGCGCGCCTTCTACGCGGAAGGCCGCGACGTCACGCAGCCCGTGACGCTCGCGGATCTCGCCGCCGAGGAGGGCCTGGACCGCGAGGTCTTCCTCGCCGCCCACGCCTCGCACGAGGCGCGCGACGCGGTGCGCCAGGATTTCGCCGCCACGCAGCAGACCGGCGTCACGGGCTTCCCCACGCTCGCGGTGGCCTACCCCGACCGCCGCTACTTCCTCGTCACCGCGGGCTTCGCGCGCGCCGCCGACCTCGCCGACCGGCTCGCGCGCATAGACGCCCTCGCGCAGCTGGACTAGGCAGCCGCAGCTCCGGGCGCCGTTGACCCCGGTCATCGGCTGCGGGCCGCCCATCCGCTACGATAGGGGCTGTCCACTCGCAACTCACTCCGCCATGGGTCCCGACCGCCTGCCCCCGCTTCCCGAATCGAGCCTCTCGCCCGCGCAGCAGCGCGCCGCCGCGGAGCTGGCCACCGGCCCGCGCGGGGCGGTGTTCGGCCCCTTCGTCCCGCTGCTGCGCAGCCCCGACTTCCTTTCGCCCCTGCAGAAGGCCGGCGAGTACCTGCGCTACAAGAGCGCGTTGCCGCCCCGGCTCTCGGAGTTCGCGATCCTCATCGTCGCCCGGCGCTGGAACCAGCAGTACGAGTGGCACGTGCACCGGCCCATCGCGGAGCGCGCGGGCGTCCCGGCCGGCCACGTGCAGGCCGTGGCCGAGGGCCGGCGTCCCGACGACATGGCCGCCGACCAGGCGGTAGTGCACGACTTCCTGCAGGAGCTGCAGGCGAACCGCGGCGTGAGCGACGCGACCTACGGGCGCGCCGTCGAGCTCTTCGGCGAGCGCGGCGTGGTGGACCTGTGCGGCATCTGCGGCTACTACTCCACGCTCGCGATGGTGATGAACGTCGCGCGCACGCCGCTGCCCGAGGGCGTGCCGCCGCCCCTCGAAACCTAGGCGTGCGGGCCGCGCACTCGCGCCGTCGGTTCCTCGCCGGCGGGCTCGCCCTCCTCGCGGCAGGCGGGGCCGTCGCGAAGCCCGCGACGCCCCCCCCGGACGGGTCGAAGGATTTCGACGCGCTCTGGCGCGCGATCGACGGCGATTACGCGTACCTCGATCGCCGCCAGGACTGGCGCGCGGCCGGCGTGCGCTGGCGCCCGCGCGCCGCGGCGGCCCGCACCCGCGAGGAGCTGCTCACCGCCCTCGAGGGCGCCGTGTCCGAGTTGAACGACGAGCACGTGTGGCTGGATGCGCACCTGCCCGGCTCGCCGCGGCCCGTGCCCATGGCCACGGACCTCTGGGCCGAGTGGGCCGGCAAGGACGCGACGATCGCGGCAGTGCGCGCCGGAAGCGTGGCCGACGTGGCCGGCGCCGTGCCGGGCATGCGCGTGCTGGCGATCCAGGGCGTGGCGGTGGAGAAGGCGGTGCGCGGATTGCTGCGCCGCAGCCGCCAGGCCGATCCGCGCGCGCGCGACTGGGCGCTGCGGCGCCTGCTGGCGGGCCCCTGGGCCGGGACGCTCGCCATCGAGGTGGCGGACGCGGGACGCCCGCGCCGCCTGGAGATCGAGCGCCGCGACCAGCCGCCGGCCGGCACGCCCCCGCTCATCGCCCGCCGGGTCGGCGAGGACCGGGCCCTCGCCTACCTGCGGCTGAAGAACAACCTCGGGGACGCGGGCCTCGTGCAGCACTTCGACGCGGCCCTGCAGCAGCTGCGCGCGACGCGAGGGCTCATCCTCGACCTGCGCGAGACCCACTCGGGCGGCTCGCACGAGGTGGCGCGCGCCCTGCTCGGGCGCTTCGTGAGCGCCGAATCCCCGTGGATCGTGCGCATTCCGCGCGGCGCGGGCGCGGCAGCCGCAATGCCGGCGGAAAGCGTGGCGCCCCGGGGCCCCTTCGCCTACGGCGGGCGCATCGTGGTCCTCGTCGACCGCTGGACCGCGGCGGAAGGCGAGTCGCTCGCCGTCGGCCTGGAGGCGGCCGCAAGGGCCACGCTCGTGGGCACGCCGATGGCGGGCCTGCGCGGCGATGCCCGGGCGCTGCGCCTGCCGGCTTCGGGGATCGTGTTGCGCTTTCCCGCCACCCGCGTCCTGCACCCGAACGGCACGCCCCGGGAGTCCGTGCGGCCCGCGGTGGCCGTCGACATCGTCTCGCCCAGCGGCGGGCCGGGCGACCCCATCCTCTACCAGGCGCTCAAGCTCCTCGAGGTCCGGGCTTCCTAGCCGCCTTCTCGCGCACGCGCTCGTCGAAGCGCTCGAGGTTCACGACCACGCGTTCGTGCGTGCCCTCGCCGATGAGGTCGAACTCGTCCTCGGCGCGCACGTGGAAGCGGATGGTGCGCCCCTCCACGCCCACCACCTGCGCCGTCGCCCGCACCCGCATGCCCACGGGCGTGGCGGCCACGTGCGAGACGTCCAGGCGCGTTCCCAGGCTCTGGTGCTCCTCGGGCAGCGACTGCTCCACGGCCGCGAGGGCCGCCGCCTCGATGAGGTTGATCATCACCGGGGTGGCGAGCACGCGGATGCGGCCGCTGCCCACGCGCGGGGCCGTGTGCTGCTCCCCGACCACCAGTTCGGCCGTGCCCGTGAGCCCGGCCGGCAAGTCCAGCTTGAACGCCATTGCCCTTCCCTTTCCGCCCGCGGGTGGAGCGCCGGGGCCATTATTCCCCAGGATGCACGCATCCACCATGACGATCGCCCCTTGACCCCGGCCCCGCCTTGAACTCGGGGGAGGCCGCCGCCATCTAACCCTCCGTGATCCACCGATCCGGAGAGCCCTGATGATCGACGCTTCCCTTGCCTCCTTCGAGCGCGACGTGCTCGAAGCCTCCCGCGAAGTCCCCGTCGTGGTGGATTTCTGGGCGCCCTGGTGCGGGCCGTGCCGCTCGCTGGGCCCGGTGCTCGAGAAGCTCGAGCGCGAGTCCGGAGGCCGCTGGCGGCTCGTCAAGGTGAACTCCGACGAGAACCCGGAGCTCTCCGCGCAGTTCGGCGTGCGCTCGATCCCGTTCGTGGTCGCCTTCGCGGACGGCAAGCCCGTCTCGAACTTCCTGGGCGCGCAGCCCGAGGGCGCGATCAAGGCGTTCCTCGAGAAGCTCGTGCCGGATCCGAGCGAGCTCGAGCTGCGCAAGGCGCGCGCCGCCCTCGCCGCGGGGCAGCCTTCGCTCGCCGCGGAGCACCTGGCCAACGCGCTCGCCCTCGATCCCTCGAACGACGCGGCGCGCATCGACATGGTCGCGGCGCTCGTCGACCGGGGCGATCTCGCCGCCGCCCGCGAGCAATGGGGCCTGCTTTCGCCCAAGGCGGCGCAGGCCTCCTCCCACGCGACCACCCAGGCCCGCCTCGAAGCCGCGGAGCGCGCGGCCACGCTGCCGGCCGCGGGGGATCTCGAGCTGCGCATCGCGGCGAGCCCGGACGACCTGGCCGCGCGGCTGGACCTCGCCGAGGTGCACATCGCCAACCGGGACTACGCGCGGGCCCTCGAGCAGCTCCTGGAGATCGTGAAGCGCGACCGCGCCTTCGGCGACGACGTAGGACGGCGCAAGATGCTCGCGGTCTTCGACCTCGCCGCGGGGCAGCCCGACCTCGTGTCCGACTTCAGGCGCCGGCTCTCGGCGACGCTCTACTAGCGCACTTCTCCCGCGGGGCGTGCCGGACCGGGGCGGTATCATGCCGCCATGTCCGGCCGAAACGTCTGCGTCACCCCCGCGCAGCTCCAGCGCACCCCCCTGGGCGTGCCCTTCGCGCCCGGGTTCGAGGACACGTACTACTCCGCATCCGGCGGGCTCGCCCAGGCCCGCCAGGTCTTCCTCGCGGGGAACGGCCTGCCGGAGCGCTGGCGGGGGCGGGACTCGTTCACCATCCTCGAGACGGGTTTCGGCCTGGGGCTCAACTTCCTTGCCGCGTGGGACCTGCTCCGCGCCGACCCGCAAGGCCCCGCGCGGCTGCATTTCGTCTCGGTCGAGCGCCATCCCTTCGCCGCGCGGGACCTCGCCGAGGCGCTCGCGCCCTTCGAGGAACTGCGCCCCCTCGCCAATGCGTTGGTGGCGACCTGGCCTCCGCCGATCGCGGGATTCCACCGCCTGCAGTTCGACGGCGGGCGCGTGCAGCTCACGCTGATGGCGGGCGACGCGCGCGAGCTGCTGCCGCAGCTCGAGGCGAGCGCGGACGCGATCTTCCTGGACGGGTTCTCCCCGGCGAGGAATCCCGAGATGTGGTCGCCCGAGGTGGTGCGCGAGCTCGCGCGGGTGGCCGCCCCCGGCGCCACGCTCGCCACCTGGACGGTGGCCGGTGGCGTGCGCGCCGCACTCACCGGCGCCGGGTTCCGCGTCGAGAAGCGCGAGGGCTTCGGCAACAAGCGCGAGATGCTCGCCGGGCATCGCGAGGGCGAGCCCGCGTCCGCGCGCCGTCCCGCGCGCAAGGCCCTCATCGTCGGCGCGGGCCTCGCGGGCACGCTGGTCGCCGAGCGCCTCGCCTCGCGCGGCTGGGAGGTCGGCCTCGTCGACGAGCGCGAGAAGCGCACCGGCGCCACGGTCGGCCTCGTCCGCCCCATCGCGAACCTGCGCGACGCGGTGAACGCCCAGGCCTCGAGGCCCGCCTTCCTCTACGCGATGCAGCACTTCCGGGCGCTGCAGCACGACGGCTACCACCTGGTCTGGCGCCGCTGCGGCGTGCTCCAGCTCGCCGCCAGCGAGGACGAGGCCGCGCGCATGGCGGCCATCATCGCAGCCCAGGGCCATTCGCCGGAGTTCCTGCGTTACGTCGATGCCGCGGAAGCCTGCGCCCTGGCCGGCAGGCCGGTGCGCGGTCCCGGCTGGTGGATGCCCTCGGCGGCGTGGGTGTCGCCGGGAAGCCTTGCCATCGCGCTCCTCGCGCGCGCCGGCGCCGGCGTGCGCCGTCACGTCGGCCGCCGCGTCGAGCGGCTCGAGCGCGAGGGCGCCGACTGGCGCGCGCTCGACGCAGGCGGATCGGTGATCGCGGAGGCGCCCACGCTCGTCATCGCGAACGCCTTCGACGCGAAGCGGCTGCTGCCGGAGGCGCGCCTGCCCCTGTCCCGCGTGCGCGGGCAGGTCACGTTCCTTCCGGCCGGCGCCGGGCCCGGGCTCGACATCGTGGTGAGCGGCAGCGGATATGTCGCGCCGCTGCCCGACGGTGGTCACGTCGTGGGCGCGACCTACCAGCACGACGACGAGGGGGAGGACATCCGCGCCGCCGACCACCGCGAGAACCTCGCGCGCGCGGCCTCGATGCTGCCGGGATTCGCCGATGGCATGGACCCCGCGGGCCTCGAGGGGCTCGCGGGCTTCCGCGCAACCGTGCCGGACCGCCTGCCGATCTTCGGCGCCACGGCGCTTCCCGGCGTGTGGACGGCGACCGGCCTGGGCTCCCGCGGCCTGCTCTGGGCGCCGCTCGGCGCCGAGCTCATCGCCTCGAAGCTCGAGGGCGAGCCCTCGCCCCTTCCCCGCGACCTCGCGGGCGCCATCTCCCCCCGCCGCTTCCTCTCCTGATCCGGTGTCAGGTT
>JBGARD010000002.1:0-221912 GCA_044230355.1 Usitatibacteraceae bacterium
GGAGAAGAGGTCCCGGGCGTGGCGCGAGTCGGCGACCACCGATTCCCAGAGCGCGACTTCCTCTTCCGGGGAGAGAAGGAGCGCGAGCTCGCCGGATGCGGGGGCGTGCATCGCCTCGTCCCAGAGGCGCTCGACGAAGGCCGCCCAGGGCACGACGTCGGCGCTTTCCCAGGCGGAGAGACCGGCGGCCGCGCGCGAGTCGTCGAAGTCCCGCGCGAGCGCGGCCGCGAGCCGGCGGTTGGGAGTGAGGACGGTGAGGGCGCCCGCATGGCCGAGAGCCAGGCGCTCGAAGAGCGCGTCGCGGGGGAGGGAAGCAAAGGGGGACTGCATGGGCCGCATGATAGCGGCCCGGTGGCTCAGGCGATGAGCCGCAGGGCCGTCAGCCGAACTTGGCCAGCAGCTCCGCCGCGTGCTCCAGGCGCTTGTCGACGACCGCCTTGCCGGGGGTGCCGGCCGGCACGTCGCCGCCGGACTGGATGGCGCACGAAAGCACGTGGTAGAAGGCCTTGTCGAGCGCGCGGCGGCTGGCGGAGAGCTGCTGGGTGATCGCCTCGCAGTCGGAGCCCTTCTCGATCATGGCCTGGATGCCGCGCAGCTGTCCCTCGACGCGGCGCAGGCGGTGGATCAGTTCCTTCTTGTGCGTTTCGTCCCGGATGGTGGGCATGGAGATCTCCTGTGATCGCCTTCCTTATACACTACCCCGTATAGCATGACAAGCGCCCCGGGAGGGGTATGCCCGTTGACATACCATACCCCCTACGGTATATTGCGGGCTGACCACTCCACTGGAGAAATGCCCCATGAACACCGAACGCATCATCCGCATCGTCGCCGGCACCTTCGTGCTGCTCTCCCTGGGCCTGGGCGTCCCGGGAAGCCCGATCTTCGTGAACCAGAACTTCCTGTGGTTCACCGCCTTCGTGGGCGCGAACCTCCTGCAGAGCGGCTTCAGCTGCTTCTGCCCGCTCGAGCTGATCCTGAAGAAGCTGGGCGTGAAGAGCGCCGCGCAGGGCGCCTAGGAGAGGGCCGTGGCCGCCGCCGGTTTCGTCCACGTCGCCTGCCCGAAGTGCCTCGCGCAGAACCGCGTCGACGCCGCGCGGGTCCACGAGGCCCCGAAGTGCGGCAGGTGCGAGACCCCGCTCCTCGACGACGCCATCGTGGAGCTGGACGAGGCCTCCTTCGACGCGTTCGTCGCGCGCACGAGCGTGCCGGTGCTCGTCGACTTCTGGGCGCCGTGGTGCGGGCCGTGCCGGCAGATGGCGCCGGAATTCGCGAAGGCCGCGCGCGGCCTCAAGGGCCGTGCCCGCCTCGCGAAGGTGAACACTGACCTCGCGCAAGGCCTCGCCGGCCGCCTCGGGATACGCTCGATACCCACCCTGCTGCTCATGAAGGACGGACGCGAGGCGGACCGGGCCACCGGTGTGCGCCCCGCCGAGGACCTCCAGGACTGGGTCGCTGCGGCCTGATCCCTATCTCACGATGAAAACCACCCGCCTCGTTATCCTGCTGCCCCTGGCCCTCGCCCTCGCCGCCTGCGGCTCCTCCGAGCCGACGCCCGCGCCGAAGGCCGTCGCCGCCCTCGCCACCGGCTCCGTGGAAGTGCGCGAGGTCGAGCTCACCACCTCCGCCGAGGCCGTCGTGGAGGCCGTGCGCCAGTCGACGGTCTCCGCCCAGGTCTCCGGGCGCATCGTCGACATCCGCTTCGACGTGGGCGACCGCGTGGAAAAGGGCGCCGTGATCCTGCGCATCGACGAGCGCGCCGCCAGCCAGGCGGTGGCCGCGAGCGAGGCGCAGGTGCGCGAGGCGGAGGCCACGCTGGTGAACGCGCGCGCGAACTACGAGCGCACGCGGCAGCTCCTGGCGCAGAAGTTCGTGAGCCAGGCCGCCGTCGACAAGGCCGAGGCCGACTTCAAGGCCGCCGAATCGCGCATGAAGGCCACGCTCGCGGGCGCCGGCGCGGCCGCGACCGAGAAGAGCTTCACCACGATCGTCGCCCCCTACAGCGGCGTGGTCTCCGCGCGGCACGTGCAGCTGGGCGAGATGGCCGCCCCCGGCAAGCCGCTGCTCACGGGCTTCGACCCCGGCGGGCTTCGCGTCGTGGCCACGGTGCCCTCGGCGCAGGTGCCCGCCATCCAGGCGGGCGCAAGGGCGCGCATCGAGGTTCCCTCCCTCGGTCGCTGGGTGGAGGTGAAGTCGGTCACCGTGGTGCCATCCGCCGACCCGCGCACCCACACCACGCAGGTTCGCCTGGACCTGCCCGCCGACGCGAAGGGGCTGCTGCCGGGCGTGTTCGCCCGCGCGCACTTCGTCACCGGTCGCGCCCCTCGCCTCATGGTGCCGCGCGAGGCGGTCCTGCGCCGCAGCGAGGTCACGGCCGTGTACGTCGTCGACGAGAAGGGCGAGCCGCGGCTTCGCCAGGTTCGCGTCGGCACCGCCTCCGACGAGAAGTCGGTGGAGGTCCTCGCGGGCCTCAGGGCGGGCGAGAAGGTGGCCCTCGAGCCGGTGAAGGCCGGCATGGCCCCGGCCCCGGCGACCTGAGGCGCCCATGGAAGGCTTGGGGCTCTCCGGGCGCATCGCGCGCTACTTCCAGGATTCGCAGCTCACCCCGCTCGTCGCGCTGGTGGCGTTCCTGCTGGGCCTCTTCGCCGTGGGCATCACGCCGCGCGAGGAGGAGCCGCAGATCAACGTCACCATGGCGAACGTGTTCATCCCGTTCCCGGGCGCCTCGGTGGCGGACGTCGAGTCCCTGGTCTCGACTCCCGCCGAGCAGGTGCTCTCGCAGATGGAGGGCATCGAGCACGTGTACTCCGTCACGCGCCCCGGCATGTCCATCCTCACCGTCCAGTTCAAGGTGGGCGTGCCGCGCATCGACGCCATCGTGCGCCTTCGCGACACCATGAGCGCCAACCGCGACTGGGCGCCGCCGGAGCTGGGCATCCTCGAGCCGGTCATCAAGCCCAAGGGCATCGACGACGTGCCCGTGGTCTCCCTCGCGCTCTGGAGCGACGACGAGTCCAAGGGCGCCTACGAGCTCGAGCGCGTGGCCCACGCGGTCGAGGTGGAGCTCAAGCGCGTGCCCGGCACCCGCGAGGTGCAGACACTCGGCGGCCCGGGTCGCGTGGTGCGCGTGATCCTCGACGCCGACCGCCTCGCCTCGCACGGCGTCACCGCCCTCGACGTGAGGAACGCCCTGCAGCTGTCCAACGTGACCGCCCCCACCGGCAAGCTCGTGCGCGAGAACCGCGAGATCGCGGTGGAGACCGGCAACTACCTCGAGAGCGCGGCCGATGTGCGCTCGCTCGTGGTCGGCGTGCAGGAAAGGAGCCCGGTGTACCTGGCCGACGTGGCCGAGGTCGTGGACGGCCCGGACCAGCCCTCGCGCTACGTCTGGACGGGCGCGGGCCCGGCCGGGGCCGAGAGGGGGATCAAGGCGCCCGGCGAGCACCCCGCGGTCACGCTCCAGATCACCAAGAAGCCCGGCGAGAACGCGGTGGACGTGGCCGGGCGCGTGATGCAGCGCGTGGACGAGCTCAAGGGCACGCTCATCCCGGCCGACGTGCACGTCACCGTCACCCGCAACTACGGCGCCACCGCCGACGACAAGGCGCAGAGCCTCATCAAGAAGCTCATCTTCGCCACCCTTTCCGTCGTGGTGCTGGTGTTCGCCACCCTGGGCCTGCGCGAGGCCGCGATCGTCGGCATCGCGGTGGTGCTCACGCTCGCCACCACGCTCTTCGCCTCGTGGGCGTGGGGGTTCACGCTCAACCGGGTCTCGCTCTTCGCCCTCATCTTCTCCATCGGCATCCTGGTGGACGACGCCATCGTCGTGGTGGAGAACATCCACAGGCACCGCGGCATGGCGGGCGGGTCGCTTCGGGACATCATCCCGGCGGCGGTGGACGAGGTGGGCGGCCCCACGATCCTCGCCACCTTCACCGTGATCGCGGCCCTGCTGCCGATGGCCTTCGTCTCCGGCCTCATGGGGCCCTACATGAGCCCCATCCCGATCAACGCGAGCATGGGGATGCTGCTGTCGCTCGCGATCGCCTTCACCGTGACGCCCTGGCTCGCCCTGAAGCTCCTCTCCTCCCACGGCGCCGCGCACGCCTCCGCCCTCGACGGCAAGCTCGAGCGCTTCTTCGGCTTGCTCCTGGGCCGCTTCATCTCCGCGCCGGACGCCGCGGCGAACCGGCGCCGGCTGGGCATCGGCATCGCCGTGGCCATCGCGGTTTCCGTGGGGCTCGCCGGCGTGAAGCTGGTGATCCTCAAGATGCTGCCCTTCGACAACAAGAGCGAGTTCCAGGTGGTCGTCGACATGCCGGCGGGCACGCCCGTCGAGGTCACCGCCGCGGCGCTTCGCGACCTGGGCGCCCACGTGGCGACCATTCCCGAGGTCACCGACTACCAGGCCTACGCCGGCCTCGCCTCGCCCATCAACTTCAACGGCCTGGTGCGCCAGTACTACCTGAGGAGCCTCTCCGAGCAGGGCGACCTGCAGGTGAACCTGGTCGACAAGTCGAAGCGCGACCGCAAGAGCCACGAGATCGCCGCCGGCGCGCGCCCGGCCCTCGAGGAGGTCGCCCGGCGCTGGGGCGCGAAGGTTAAGGTGATCGAGGTGCCGCCGGGCCCGCCGGTGCTCTCGCCCATCGTGGCCGAGGTCTACGGGCCAGACGAGGCCGGGCGCATCCGCGTGGCCAAGAAGGTCCGGGAGGCCCTCGCCGCCACGCCCGACATCGTGGGCATCGACGACACGGTCGACGACCCCGCGCCGCGGATCGTCCTCAAGGTCGACCAGGGGCGCGCGGCGATCGCGGGCGTCTCGCGCCGCGACGTCGTGGAGACGATGCGCGCCGGGCTCTCCGGGATGGACGCGACCCCGCTGCACGACGGGCACTCCAAGTACGAGGTGCCGGTGCGCCTGACGCTCCCGGCCGAGCAGCAGGCCGAGCTGGGCGAGTTCCTCAAGCTCACGCTGCGCGCGGCCGACGGCTCGCTGGTCCCGATGTCGGAGCTGGTGCGCGTCGTGAGGAACGAGCGCGAGAGGCCCGTCTACCACAAGGACCTGCTGCCCGTGGTGTACGTCGTCGCCGACCAGGCCGGCCGGACCGACAGCCCGCTCTACGGCATGTTCGCCGCGCGCGGCAAGGTCGCGGGCGCGCCGCTCGAGGACGGGGGCGCGCTCGGCGAGTACTTCATCCGCCAGCCCTCCGACCCGTACCGCAGCTACGCGGTGAAGTGGGACGGCGAGTGGCAGGTCACCTACGAGACCTTCCGCGACATGGGCGCCGCCTACGCGGTGGGGCTCGTCCTCATCTACCTGCTCGTGGTGGCGCAGTTCCGCTCCTACCTCGTGCCCCTCGTCATCATGGCGCCCATCCCGCTCACGGTGATCGGGGTGATGCCGGGGCATGCCCTCCTCGGGGCCAACTTCACGGCCACGTCGATGATCGGCATGATCGCGCTCGCCGGCATCATCGTGAGGAACTCGATCCTGCTCGTGGACTTCGTGAACCTCAAGGTGGCCGAGGGCGCGGCCTTCCGCGACGCGGTGACGCAGTCGGCCTCGGCGCGCGCCAAGCCCATCGCCCTCACCGCGCTCGCCGCGATGCTGGGCGCGGGCTTCATCCTCGACGACCCGATCTTCAACGGGCTCGCGATCTCGCTCATCTTCGGCATCCTCGTCTCCACGGCGCTCACGCTCGTGGTGATCCCGGTCCTCTACTACGCCACCTTCCGCAGGCGCTTCGGCGAAGGCTGAGCGCCCCGCCGCGGGCCCGCGCGCCCGCGGCGGAGGCGGGACTACAATGCCCACCTGGGCATTCCCGAAAGGGCCCGCATGGACGACCCGCTGCTGCTCGCGCGCGCGCAGTTCGGCCTGAACATCGCGTTCCACATCCTGTTCCCCTCGCTCACGATCGCGCTCGCGTGGATCCTCCTGGGATTTCGCGTCGCCTTCCACCGGACGGGCGACGCGGGCTGGCTCAAGACCTACAAGCTGTGGACGAAGATCTTCGCGCTCACCTTCGCGATGGGCGTGGTGACGGGCATCGTGATGAGCTTCCAGTTCGGCACCAACTGGCCGGGCTTCATGAACCGGGTGGGCGCGATCGCCGGGCCGCTCCTGGGCTACGAGGTGCTCACCGCGTTCTTCCTCGAGGCGACCTTCCTGGGCGTGATGCTCTTCGGCATGAACCGCGTGCCCGCCTGGGCGCACATCGGCGCCACGGCGCTCGTGGCCGCGGGGACCTCTCTCTCGGCCTTCTGGATCCTCGCCCTCAACTCCTGGATGCAGACGCCCGCGGGGCACGTGCTCGACGGCAGCCAGTGGATCGCGGGCGACTGGATCGCGGTGATCTTCAATCCCTCGTTCCCGTACCGCTTCGCGCACATGATGATCGCCTCGGGCCTCACCGCCGCCTTCGTGGTGGCGGGGCTCTCGGCGTGGCGGCTGCTCAAGGCGCCCGCGGACGCGATGGCGCGGCGGACCCTGCGCGTGGGCGTGCTGGTGGCCGCGGTGCTGGCTCCCGTGCAGGCGGTCGTGGGCGACTTCCACGGCCTGAACACGCTCGAGCACCAGCCCGCCAAGATCGCGGCCATGGAGGGGATCTGGCACACCGAGAAGGGGGTGCCGCTGGTCCTCTTCGCCATCCCCGACGAGAGGACGAGAAGCAACGACTACGCGATCGAGATCCCGTACGGGGCGAGCCTCATCCTGAAGCACGACCCGGACGCGGAGCTGACGGGCCTGGACGCCTTCGGCGCGGACCACCCGCCGGTGGCGCCCGTCTTCTTCGCCTTCCGCATCATGGTGGGCATCGGCGTGCTGATGATCGCCGTGTCGTGGTACGCCTCGTGGGCCACCCGGCGCGGGAGGGGAGCGCCGCGGTGGCTGCTGTGGACGCTGGCGGGCTTCACCTTCTCCGGGTGGGCCGCCACGCTCGCCGGCTGGATGGTCACCGAGATAGGCCGCCAGCCGTGGATCGTGCAGGGAGTGCTGCGCACGAGCGAGGCCGTGGGCGAGATCTCCGGCGCCGAGCTGGGCGTGAGCCTCACCGGCTACGCGCTCACCTACGCGACCCTTTTCGTCGCCTACATGGTCGTGCTCACCCACCTGTCGGGCGAGGGAGCGGAGGCGGCGAAGCCGCTGCCGGGCGCCTCCCCCGTCGGCGCGGCCGCGGATTGAGGAGCGCGCGCCATGGACCTTCCCCTGATCTTCATGATGCTGATGGGCATCGCGGTGCTGGCCTACGTGGTGCTCGACGGCTACGACCTCGGCGTGGGCATGCTGATGCCCGCGGCGAGCGCGGACGAGCAATCGGTGATGGTCGCTTCCATCGGGCCCTTCTGGGACGCGAACGAGACCTGGCTCGTGCTGGGCATCGGCATCCTGCTGGTCGCCTTCCCCCTCGCGCACGGCGTCGTGCTGGGCGCGCTGTACCTGCCGGTGGTGGCGATGCTCGTCGGGCTCATGTTCCGCGGCGTGGCGTTCGAGCTGCGCATGAAGGCGCTGGGCTGGCACCGCGAGCTGTGGAACTGGCTCTTCTGGGCCGGCTCCTTCCTGGCCTCCTTCTCGCAAGGCTTCATGCTCGGGCGCTACATCACGGGCTTCGAGCGGGGCTTCGGCTACCTCGCCTTCGCGGCCATCGTGGGGGCGAGCCTGTGCGGCGGCTACGTGCTGCTGGGCGCCACCTGGCTGGTGGTGAAGACCGAGGGCGAGCTGCAGCGCAAGGCGCTGGGGTGGTCGCGCTGGGGGCTGCTCTGGGTGGCCCTGGGCGTGGGGCTGGTCAGCCTCGCCACGCCGCTCGTGAGCGAGACGGTGCGCGCAAAGTGGTTCGACTTCCCGCGCACGCTGGCGCTCATGGCGCTGCCGGGCGCGTGCCTCTGGGCAGGATTCATCGTGTGGCGCACCACGGGGAGCATCGCCCGCCGCGCGGGCGCGCGCGACTGGCAGCCGTTCGCGGCCGCGGTGGCGATCTTCGCGATCAGCTTCCTGGGGCTCGCCTACAGCCTGTATCCCTACGTGGTGATCGACAAGCTCACCATCTGGGAGGCGGCCGCGCACCCCTCGTCGCTCAAGGTCGTGCTCGTCGGCGCCGCGATCGTCCTGCCATTCATCGTGGCCTACACCGCCATCTCCTACCGCGTGTTCCGCGGCAAGGCGAAGGGCGGGCTTTACGACTAGGCCGCCAAGTCACCCGCAGGCCGCTACCTCTCGATCAGCCCGCGCTTGTCCTTGACGTTCTTCCACTCGTCGGCGTCGGCCGGCGCGTCCTTCCTCTCGACGAGCGGCTTCCAGATCTTGCACAGCTCCGCGTTGAGGGCGATGAAGTCCTTCTGGTCCGCCGGCACGTCGTCCTCGGCGAAGATGGCCTCGACGGGGCACTCGGCCACGCACAGCGTGCAGTCGATGCACTCGTCGGGGTCGATCACCAGCATGTTGGGCCCCTCGCGGAAGCAGTCCACGGGGCAGACGTCCACACAGTCGGTGTACTTGCACTTGACGCAGGACTCGGTGACCACGTACGTCATGATGAATCGGACCTTTCGGGGAGCGCGCGGTTTTCCATCGCGCGGGAAAGCTCGCAATTTTACCAGAACGGCGGGCCGATCCTGCCGCCGACCGGCGGGCCCGCGCAGGCGCTTTGCCTCGGGGGCCGGGATTAGGCTACGATTTCATCCCATCCCGAGCGCCCGGCCGCCCGCAAGGCAGCCTTCCCGGCGCGCCATCCCTTCCCGAAACGAGGCAAACGTGAGCGACAACATCATCCAGGTGACGGACGATTCCTTCGACCAGGAGGTCCTGAAGAGCCCGACGCCGGTGCTCGTCGACTACTGGGCCGAATGGTGCGGCCCCTGCAAGATGATCGCCCCGGCCCTCGACCAGATCGCCCAGGAATACGCCGGGCGCCTGAAGGTCGCCAAGCTCAACATCGACGAGAACCAGTCCACGCCGCCGAAGTTCGGCATCCGCGGCATCCCGACGCTCATGCTCTTCAAGAACGGAAACGTCGAGGCGACCAAGGTGGGCGCCCTCTCGAAGACCCAGCTCAACGCCTTCATTGACAGCAACATCTGAAAGCGGCTACCCTCCACTCCACGTCCTGGCTGTTGATCGTTTAGGTTGCCGGCTCGTTCCTCGACCACGCCCGCAGCGCCCCCTTCGTTCCGCAGCGCCCTCCGCAGCCAGGCAACCCCCCCGATTTCCCCGGCCCGTGCATCCCGCGCGGGCTCGCTAGACACATCCAGCCCAAGCTCCCTCGCATGTACCTTTCAGACCTGAAGCTCAAACACGTCTCCGAGCTCCTCGAGATGGCCACGGATCTCGAGGGCGCCAACCGCCTTCGCAAGCAGGAGCTCATCTTCGCCCTCCTCAAGGCCCAGGCGAAGAAGGGCGAGGCCATCTTCGGCGACGGCACGCTCGAGGTCCTGCAGGACGGCTTCGGCTTCCTGCGCTCGCCCGACACGAGCTACCTCGCCGGCCCCGACGACATCTACGTCTCGCCCTCGCAGATCCGCCGCTTCAACCTGCACACGGGCGACTCGATCGAGGGAGAGATCCGCACGCCCAAGGACGGCGAGCGCTACTTCGCCCTGGTGAAGGTGGACAAGGTGAACGGGGAGCCCCCGGAGAACGCCAAGTCCAAGATCCTCTTCGAGAACCTCACGCCGCTGCACCCGGACAAGCCGCTCAAGCTCGAGCGCGAGATCAAGGCGGAGGAGAACCTCACGGGGCGCGTGATCGACATCATGGCGCCCATCGGCAAGGGCCAGCGCGGCCTCATCATCTCGCCGCCCAAGGCCGGCAAGACCGTCCTCATGCAGCACATGGCGCACGCGCTCACCTCGAACCACCCCGACATCGTCCTCATCGTGCTGCTCATCGACGAGCGCCCCGAGGAAGTGACGGAAATGAGCCGCACCGTGCGCGGCGAGGTCGTGGCCTCCACCTTCGACGAGCCCGCCACCCGCCACGTGCAGGTGGCCGAGATGGTGATCGAGAAGGCCAAGCGCCTGGTCGAGCACAAGAAGGACGTGGTGATCCTGCTCGACTCCATCACCCGCCTGGCGCGCGCCTACAACACCGTCGTCCCCGCCTCCGGCAAGGTGCTCACGGGCGGCGTGGACTCGAACGCCCTGCAGCGCCCGAAGCGCTTCTTCGGCGCCGCGCGCAACGTCGAGGAGGGCGGCTCGCTCACGATCATCGCCACGGCCCTCATCGACACGGGCTCGCGCATGGACGACGTGATCTACGAGGAGTTCAAGGGCACGGGCAACATGGAGATCCACCTCGACCGGCGCGCGGCCGAGAAGCGGGTCTACCCGGCCATCAACGTGAACCGGTCCGGCACGCGCCGCGAGGAGCTCCTGATCGCCCCGGAGATCCTCCCCAAGGTCTGGATCCTCAGGAAGCTCCTCTACGGCATGGACGAGCTCGAGGCGACCGAGTTCCTGATCGACAAGCTGCGCTCCACCAAGGGCAACGACGAGTTCTTCAGCTCCATGAAGAAGGGCTGAGCGGAGCGAAGGCCGGTCAGCGGGAACGTCGCAGGACCGGACGGCAATTTCCGCTTCGAATCACGGGCCTCCGGGGGCCGCCGGTCAACGCCGGCCGGCACCGCCATCGCGTCCGGTGAACGATTTCGGTGCATCCGGGTCGAAGTTGGACCGGCAAACCCCTGATTGGCATAGGATTTGCGTTGGGTCCCCGTTTCGGCGATAATGCTCGTTTCCCGGCAGCCGGTGCTGGAACCCCCTGATCCCGGTGCCCAGAGAGCGAGAAAGGCGCGAGAGACCATGAAAGAAGGCATTCACCCCAACTACCGCGAGGTCGTGTTCCTCGACACGAGCTGCGATTTCGGCTTCGTCACGCGCTCGACGGTCTCCACCAGCGAGACGATCAAGTGGAAGGACGGCAAGGAGTACCCTTGCTACAAGATCGAGATCTCGGCGGAGTCCCACCCCTTTTACACGGGCAAGCAGAAGATCGTCGACACCGCGGGCCGCGTCGACAAGTTCAAGAAGCGCTACGCGCGCAAGTCTGCCACGCCGTCCTGACACCTCGACCGGGCGCGGGCGCCAAGTGAGCGCCCGCTCGCATCGACTCGAAAGGCAGCCTCGGCTGCCTTTTTTGTTGCCCCGGCTACAATAAGCCCATGCTCCGTCGCTCCCCCGCGGACCGCGCGTGAACCACGTCGCCGAACCCCTCGTCGATCGCCTCCGGCAGCGGATCGCCTACGACGGCACGCGCACGCCGGTGAAGACGGTGCTGTTCCTGCTCGTGTGCCTCGCCTGGCTGTTGCCGGGACTGGTGGGCCACGACCCCTGGAAGACCGACGAGGCCCTCGCGATGGGCGTGGTGGCCGGCATGCTCAAGACCGGCGACTGGGCCGTGCCGCTCATCGCGGGCGAGCCCTACCTCGATCGCGCACCGCTCTTCTTCTGGGTCGCCGCCGCGTTCGCCAAGGCGCTCGGCGGCTGGCTGCCGCTGCACGATGCGGCCCGCCTCGCCGCCGGCTTCTTCATGGCGGTCACCATGGGCGGGGTGCACCTGGCCGCGTGGGCCCTGCACGGCCCCCGCGCGGGGCGGATCGCCGTGCTGCTGCTCATCGGGTGCCTGGGGCTCCTCATCCGGGCGCATGAGATGAGCACCGACCTGGCCGGCCTCGCGGGCGTGTCGATGGGCGTGGCGGGCCTCGCGCTCGCCGCGCGCCGGCCCTGGATCGGCGGCCCGCTCTTCGGCGCCGGCCTGGGCGCCGCCTTCCTGGGCGACGGCCTCATTCCCGCCCTGCTGGTGGCCCTCCTCGCCCTCTGCCTGCCCCTGTCCGGCAACGCCTGGCGCACCCGGAACTACGCGGTGGCGGCCGCCGCGGGGTTCGCCATCGCGGCGACGGCCGCGGGCCTGTGGCCCCTCGCCCTGTCGAGCCGCGATCCGGCCCTGGCCGCCGAATGGCTGGGCGTGGCGCTCGCCACCCGCTGGACGGGCGGCGCGGGCCGCGGCACGTTCGCGGACCTCGCCTACTTCACCAGGATCCTGCCGTGGTACGCCTGGCCCGCGCTGCCGCTCGCCGCATGGACGCTCTGGAAGGCGCGGCGCAACCTCGCCGCCCGACAGGACCTGCGCCTGCCGCTCGCCGCGAGCATCCTCTTCTTCCTCGTCCTCACCCTCCTCGCAGAGGCCCGCGAAGCCAACGCGATGCCGCTGCTCGTGCCGCTCGTGCTGCTGGGCGTGGCCGAGCTCGACACGCTGCCGCGCGGCGCCGCCAGCGCGCTCGACTGGTTCGGGGTCACCACCTTCTCCCTGGTCGCGCTGCTGCTGTGGGTGGGCTTCTTCGCCGCGATGAGCGGCAGCCCCGGGATCGTGGCGGCCTGGCTGCAACGCGAGGTCCCCGGCTACCAGTACCCCTTCCGCTTCGTGGCGCTCGCGCTGGCCGTGCTCCTCACCTGCATCTGGGTGGTGGTCGTGGCGCGCTCGCTGCGGACCACTCGCCGCGCCGTGGTGAACTGGAGCGCGGGGATCACGATGGTGTGGATGCTCACCATGATGCTGGGGCTGCCGGTCATCGACCAGGCCCGCAGCTACCGGGGGCTGTCCACCCGGCTCGCGGCGGAGATCGGCACTTCGCCGTGCACGATCGGGGTGGGCGTGGGGGACGCGCAGCGCGCGCTCCTCGACTACTTCGCGGGCCTTCGCGTCCTGCCGCCGGACCACCGCGACGCCCGCCGCTGCCGCACGCTCGTCGCCCAGGCGAACCACGGGCGGCTGCCGGCGTTCGACGCCCGGGGCTGGCGCGAGTCCTGGCGCGGCTCCCGGCCCGGCGACCGCAGCGAGGCCTTCGTCCTCTTCCGCCGCGGGCGCTAGGCGCGCTCAGCGTTCCTTGTAGAGCAGGTCCGCGCGGACCAGCGCCTTCTCGATCTCCACGCCCACGAAGAGCACGCTGGAGAGGCCGAGGCACAAGGCCAGCTCGGCCGCGGAGAGCGGCTGCGTGTGGAAGATGCCGTTGAGAAAGGGAACGTAGATCACGGCGAGCTGCAGGCCGACCGTGAAGATGACGGCGATGGCGAGCGGCGCGTTCGACCACAGCCCCTGGCTGAAGAGCGAATCGCGCTCGGAGCGTATGGCCAGCACGTGGCCCAGCTGGGAGAGCGCCAGCACGGTGAACACCATCGTCTGCCAGTGCGCGACGCCGTTCGCACGCGCCCAGGCCTGGGTGGCCACGCAGACCCCGCCCAGGAGCAGCCCGACCCACACGATGTGCTGCCACATGCCGCGCGCGAACACGTTCTCCTTCGGCGGGCGCGGCGGCCTGCGCATGAGTCCCCGCTCGGCCGGCTCCACGGCGAGGGCGAGGCCCGGGAGCCCGTCGGTGACGAGGTTCACCCACAGGATGTGGATCGGCAGCAGCGGGATAGGCAGGCCGAGGAAGGGCGCGACGAAGATCGTGAGGATCTCGCCCAGGTTGCCGGTCATGGCGTAGCGGATGAACTTGCGGATGTTGTCGTAGATGCGCCGGCCCTCGCGCACGGCGGTGACGATCGTCGCGAAGTTGTCGTCGAGAAGCACGAGGTGCGAGGCCTCCCGTGCCACGTCGGTGCCGGAGCGGCCCATCGCCACGCCCACGTCCGCGCGGTGCAGCGCCGGCGCGTCGTTCACCCCGTCGCCGGTCATCGCGACGACCTCGCCGCGCGCCTGCAGGGCCTCCACGATGCGGATCTTCTGCTCGGGGTTCACGCGTGCGTACACGGCCGCCGCGCCGGCGCGCTCCCGCAGCTCCTCCGCGGACAGGCTCGCGAGCTCGGTCCCGTCGATCACCGCCTCGCTCCTGCCCAGGATGCCCAGCGCCTGCGCGATGGCGCGCGCCGTCACCGGGTGGTCGCCCGTGATCATGACCGGCCGGATGCCGGCCGACACGCACTCGGCCACGGCCGCCGCGGCCTCCTCGCGCGGCGGGTCGATGAGGCCAACGAACCCGAGGAGGACTAGCCCTTCCTCCACCTCGTCGATCTCCTCCCCGGAGGGCAGCCCTGCCCAGCGGCGCGACGCCACCGCGAGCACGCGCAGCCCCTCGGCGGCCATGCGCTCGGCCTCGGCGAGCACCGCCGCGCGGTCGACCTCCTCCTCGCCCTGCGCCGTGGCCACGCGCGAGCACCGCGCCACCACGGACTCGGGCGCGCCCTTGGTGAGGGCGAGGTGCCCGTCGCCGTCGCGATGCACCGTCGTCATGCGCTTGCGGTCGGAGTCGAACGGAAGCTCCATCACGCGCGGCATGGCCGCCGCGAGCTCCTCCTTGTCGAACGCCGCCTCGCCCGCCGCGGCGTGGAGCGCCGTTTCCGTGGGGTCGCCCTGGAGGACGCCCGAGGCGTCCTCCACCGCGTCGTTGCACAGCGCCATGGCCCGCAGGAGCTGCGGCCACGGCTCGCCCTGCGGCACCGGGCCCTGCGTCCACGCCGGCGCCGCCGCCGTCCACATCCGTGACACGCGCATCCGGTTCTGCGTGAGCGTGCCCGTCTTGTCCGAGCAGATGGTCGTCACCGAGCCGAGGGACTCGACCGCGGGAAGCCGCCGCACGAGGGCGTTCCTCTGCGCCATCTTGCCCGCGCCCATCGCGAGCGCCACCGTCACCACCGCGGGAAGCGCCTCGGGTATGGCCGCCACCGCGAGGCTCACGGCGGTGAGGAACATGAGCACCAGCGGCTCGCCGCGCAGGATGCCGGCCGCGAAGACGACGGTGCAGATGCCCAGTGCCACGAAGGCGAGCAGCCGGCCGAACTGCGCGAGCCTGCGCTGCAGCGGCGTCTGTCCATCCTCGCCCGACTGCAGGAGGGTCGCGATGCGGCCCAGCTCCGTGGCCATCCCCGTGGCCACCACGATGCCGCGGGCGCGGCCGTAGGTGACGATGGTCCCCTTGTAGGCCATGTTGAAGCGGTCGCCGAGCGCGGCGGCCTCCGTGCCGAGGGGCGCCTCGCGCTTGTCCACGGGCACCGACTCGCCGGTGAGCGCGGCTTCCTGCACCTTCAGGCGCGCGACCTTCGCCAGGCGCAGGTCCGCCGGGACGATGTTGCCCGCCTCGAGGATCACCACGTCGCCGGGCACCAGGGCGCCGGCGACTATCTCGCCCGCCTTCCCGTCGCGGACAACGTGTGCGTGCGGCGCGCCCAGCTGGCGCAGCGCGGCCATCGTCCGCTCCGCGCGGTACTCCTGCACGAAGCCGATCACCGCGTTCAGCACCACGATCACCACGATGGCGATCGAATCCTCGGGCTCGCCCACGAGGCCCGCGACGACCGCCGCGGCGAGCAGCACGAGGATCATGAAGTCGGTGAACTGCGACGCGAGCATGAGCCACGGTGAACGGCGCCGGCCCTCCGTGAGCTCGTTGGCCCCGTGCAACGCGAGGCGCCGGAGCGCCTCGCCTTCCGCGAGCCCGGTCTCGATGCCGGTCTCCAGGCGCCCGGCGACCTCCTCCGCCCCGAGGCGGTGCCACTCGGGCGGGTCGGCGGTGCGCTTGGCGGGGACGCTCACGAACGGGCCTCAGAATCCGAATGCCCGGACCACGCCGAGATACACGAGGATCGTCAGGGTGTCCTGCAGGACGGTGGCCATGGGGCCGCTGCCGTAGGCGGGGTCCACGCCGCGGCGCGCGAGCCACCAGGGAAAGAAGATGCCCAGGCCGCTCGCCATGGTGCCGGCGGCGAAGAGCGCCGTGCCCACCGCGCCCGCGAGCCTCGCGTCGCCGAACGCGAGCTGGACCACCAGGAACGCCACGCAGCCCAGCACCGCGCCGATGAGCGCGCCGGTGCGCAACTCGCCGGCGACGAGGTGGCCGATGCCGGAGCGGGTGAGGGACAGGCCGCGCACGGCGACCATCTGGCTCTGCGCGCCGATGGCCGCGGCAAGGTAAACCAGCGCCGGCACGAAGAACGCGACGGCCACGTGCGCCTCGATCATCGGCTCGAGCCCCGCCATCGCGAACGTGACACCCGCACTGCCCGCAAGCCCCGCGAGGAGCCACGGCAGGCGGTGGCGCGCCCGGCGCATCGGCGGATCGTCGATCGCGTGCCGGGCGCGCGCGTTCTCGCGCGTGATGCCCGCGAGCCGGTGCAGGTCCTCCACGTGCTCGCGGCGCAGCACCTGCAGCAGCGCCTGTGGCGGCACCGCGCCCAGCAGCGCCCCCTGCGCGTCGACCACTGGCAGGGCGTCGACCGCGCCGTGCAGCGCGACGGATGCGGCGTGCTCCTGGTCCTCCTCCGGATGCACCCTGGGAAAGTCGCGGGCCATCACCTCGGCGAGCGGCGTTCCGGCGGGCGTGGAGAACAGGCGGCCGATCGTGACCACGCCCTCGAGCAGCCCGTGCGGGCCGGTCACCGCGACGATCTCGACGCAGGCCGGCTGCTCCACGGCCAGCCGCTCCCGCACGCGGCCCGCGGTCTCGTCGCGGCCGGCCCTTGCGACGTCGGCGACCAGGTGGTCCGCCACGCGTTCGCGGTGCTCGTGCCTCTGGGGATCCATGGCCTGCGCCTCGCGGATCTACGCTCCCAGCTTGCCACCCCGGGGGGTGCGCGGCGTGACCTGCGTCAAGGGGGCGGCCCGCCCCCCCGCCTCACTTCACCAGCGTGACGGGCGTCCCGGCAAGGTGGATCACCTTGGTGGCCACCGACCCCAGCACCAGGCTCTTCACCGGCCCCATGCCGCGGGTCCCCATGACGATGCCGTCGGCGCCCTCGCGCGCGGCGACCTCCGCGATGATCTCCCCCGGCTCGCCGACCAGCAGGTGCTCCTCGCAGGGCACGCCGGCGGAATCGAGCATCGCGCGCGCTTCCTTCATCGCCTCGCGGCCGGCCCTCTCGTGCAACTGGTGCACCATCTCGGCCGTGACGTGCGGGGAGACGTCCATCGCCAGGACGGGCGCCTGGACGTTGAGCAGCAGCACCTTCGCGAGCGGCCGGCCGCCGACGTGCAGCAGGGCCCACTCGACCGCGCGCAGCGAACTGGGCGAGCCGTCCACCGGCAGCAGCAACTTGTTCATGCGAACTCCTCCGCGATCTCCTGAAGGCTCAAGCCAGGCGCCGGTCCAGCAGCTCGATCCAGTGCGACATGGGCTTCGAGGCCCCCGACTCGATGTGCAGCAGGCACCCGATGTTCGAGGTGCACAGCGCCGCGGGGCTTCCCGATTCGAGGGCCTTCACCTTGTTGGCCAGCAGCTGCCCCGAGAGCGCGGGCTGCAGGATCGAGTACGTGCCCGCCGAGCCGCAGCAGGCGTGGGCATCGGGCACGAGGGTGAGCGTGAAGCCCGCCTCTCGCAGGACCCCCTCGACGATGCCCTTCTGCTTCAGCCCGTGCTGCAGGCTGCAGGGCGGGTGGTAGGCGATGGGCTCGGCCACCGGCGACTTGCCGGCCAGGAGCTTCGCGAGCGCCTCCCGCTCGGCGGCCACCACCTCGCCCACGTCCTTCGCGAGCGCCGTGATGCGCGCGGCCTTCTGCGCGTACGCGGGATCGTGCGCCAGCAGGTGCCCGTAGTCCTGCACCATCGTGCCGCAGCCGCTCGCCGTGACGACGATCGCCTCCGCGCCCGCCTCGACGTGGGGCCACCACGCGTCGACCTGGCGGCGGATGCGCTCCACGGCCGCCTCCTGGGCGTTCAGGTGGTACTCGATCGCGCCGCAGCAGCCCGCCTGCGGCACGCGCACGAGCGAGATGCCCAGCCGGTCGAGCACGCGCGCCGTGGCGGCGTTGATGTCGGGGGCGAGCGTGGGCTGCACGCAGCCGTCCAGCACGATCATCCGCCGCGCGTGCCGCGCGGGCGGCCACAGGCCCGCCTCGCGCTTCGGGGGCACCTGCCGCGCGAGGGAGGCGGGCAGGAGCGGCCGGAAGATCCGCCCCAGCGCCACGCCGAACCCGAATAGCGGCCCGGAAAGGAAGGCGAAGCGCAGCAGGCGGCGGAAGGCGCCGTCGGCGAAACCGCGCGGCACCTTCTTCTCCACCAGCGCGCGGCCGATGTCCACGAGCCGGCCGTACTGGACGCCCGAGGGGCAGGTGGTCTCGCATGCGCGGCAGGTGAGGCAGCGGTCGAGGTGCACCTGCGTCTTCGCGGTCACGGGGGCGCCCTCGAGCGCCTGCTTCATGAGGTAGATGCGCCCGCGCGGGCTGTCGAGCTCGTCGCCCAGCAGGTTGTAGGTGGGGCACGTGGCGAGGCAGAAGCCGCAGTGCACGCACTTGCGCAGGATCGCGTCGGCCTCGAGGCCCTCGGGCGTGTCCTTGATCCAGTCGGCGAGGTTTGTCTGCATGCGAGAAGTTCAGAAGTTGTCCATGCGGCCGGGGTTGAGGATCCCGGCGGGGTCGAAGGCGTCCTTCAGGCGGCGGTGGATCTTCGCGAGTGCCGGGGCGAGGGGATGGAACACGCCCGCGGCTCGGTCGCCGCCCCGGAACAGCGTCGCGTGGCCCCGCGCGGCGGCGGCGAGCTCGCGCGCGCGCGCGGCCTCGAGCGCGCCGCTCACCCAGCGCTGTCCGCCGCCCCATTCCACGAATTGCGGGTGCGCCGCGGCGATGGGCGCGGCGGTCTGCGCGACCGAGAGCCGCCACAGGGGGCGACCCGCCGCGAAGAACGGCAGGCGGTGCTCGCGAAGCGCCTCCCAGTACGCGGCGCCGTCGGCGACCTCGGTGCCGCCCAGCTTCGCGCGCGCCGCGGCGACGGCGCTGGCGGCGCCTGCCAGGCGCACGCGCAGCACGCCCGCCTCCCAGGCGGTGGCCGACAGGGGAAGGGGCTGGCCGGCCCAGCGGTTCACGGTCTCGATCATCGCCGCCTCGTCCATCTCGAAGGCGAGGGTCGCCTCGGCGGGCGGCCTGGGCAGGACCTTGAAGGAGAGCTCCGAGAGGATGCCCAGCGTGCCCAGGGCGCCGGCCATGAGGCGCGAGACGTCGTAGCCGGCGACGTTCTTGATCACCCTTCCGCCGAACGAGAGGTCCTCGCCCTTGCCGTTCACGATGCGCGCGCCCAGCACGAAGTCGCGCGCCGCCCCGGCGTAGGGCCGGCGCGGGCCGGAGAGGTTGCAGGCCACGGTGCCGCCGATGGTGGCCGCCTCGCCGAAGCGCGGCGGCTCGAAGGCGAGCATCTGGCCCTGCGCGGCGAGCACCGAGTCGATGTCGGCGAGGCGCGTGCCCGCCTTCACCACCAGCACGAGCTCGCGCGGCTCGTAGGCCACGATTCCGGCGTAGCCGGCCATCGCGAGCGGCTCGCCCTTCGCGGGCGCGCCGTAGAAATCCTTCGTGCCGCCGCCGCGGATCGCGAGCGGCGCCTTGCGCGAGGCGTGGTCCTTCACGCGCTCGCACAGTTCCTTGAGAAAGTCGTCGGCCATGGTGGACTCTAGAACCGGGGGATGTCGGGTCGCGGGACGCGTCCGCCCCGCACGTGCATGCCGCCCCACTCCGCGCAGCGCTTGAGCGAGGGGACGGCCTTGCCGGGGTTGAGGATGCCCGCGGGATCGAAGGCGCGCTTCACGTCGTGGAAGGCGGCGATCTCGCCGTCGCGGAACTGCAGGCACATGGCCTTCAGCTTCTCGATGCCGACGCCGTGCTCCCCGGTGATGGTGCCGCCGTGGTCGATGCACAGCTCGAGGATCTTCCCGCCCAGCTCCTCGCTCCTTTCCAGCTCGCCCGCCTTCGACGAGTCGTAGAAGATGCACGGGTGCATGTTGCCGTCGCCGGCGTGGAAGACGTTGCCGATCACCATGCCGTAATCGCGGCCCAGCGCGTAGATGCTCTCGAGCACCTCGGGCAGCGCGCGCCGGGGAATGGTGCCGTCCATGGTGTAGTAGTCGGGCATCACGGTGGCAAGCGCGGCGAAGGCGCCCTTGCGCGACTTCCACAGGCTGGCGCGCTCGCCGGCGTCCTTCGCGACCCGGACTTCCGTGGCGCCGCACGAGTCGAGGATCGTCCGCACCGCCGCCAGCATCTCGGCCGTTTCCTCGGCGCCGCCGTCGACTTCGACCAGCAGCAGCGCCTCGGCCTTCGGTAGCCCGAGCGCCATGTAGCGCTCGCAGGCGTCGATCACCACGCGGTCCATCATCTCGATCGCGGCCGGGATCACCCCCGCCCCGATGATCGCGCCCACCGCCTCGGCGCCGGCCTTCACGGTGCCGAAGGCGGCCAGCAGCGTCTCCGTGGCCTCGGGCCGCGGCAGCAGGCGAAGTGTGGCCTGCGTGATCACGCCCAGGTTGCCCTCGCTGCCGGTGAGGACCGCGAGGAGGTCGTAGCCGGGCGAATCGAGCGCCGCCCCACCCACCTCGAGCAGCTCGCCCTCGCCGTCGACCACGTGCAGGCCGACGACGTTGTGGACCGTGAGCCCGTATTTCAGGCAGTGCACGCCGCCGGCGTTCTCGGCGATGTTGCCGCCGATGGAGGAGACGACCTGGCTCGAGGGGTCGGGGGCGAAGTAGAGCCCCGCCGGGGCCGCGGCCTCGGTCACCATCGCGTTGGCCACGCCCGGCTCCACCGTCGCGAGTCGCGCCAGGCCATCGACGGCGAGCACGCGCCGCATGCGCGTGAGCACCAGCAGCACGCCGTCGGGATCGGGGATGGCGCCTCCCGAAAGTCCGGTGCCCGCGCCCCGCGAGACCAGCGCCGCCCCGAGGGAGGCGAGGGCACACGCGACCTGGCGGACCTGATCCGCGCAGTCAGGGAGCGCTGCGGCCATCGGGGTCGCGCGGTGCTGGATATAGGCGTCCGTCTCGAAGGCGGCGAGACGCTCCGGCTCCGCGACGACGGCGAGCGCGGGGCGCACCGACGCGAGCGCCGCGAGGATCTCGGCCCGGCGATCGCTGCGCGCCACGGCGACCATCAGAATCTCGGCAGGTCCGGGTGCGGAAGCTGCCCGCGATGCACGCGCATCGCGCCGTAGTCGGCGCAGCGGTTGAGGGTCGGGATCCCCTTGCCCGGGTTGAGCAGCCCCTGGGGATCGAAGGCCGCCTTCACCGCGTGGAACTGCTGGAGCTCCGCCGGGCGGAACTGGGTGCACATCTGCCGGATCTTCTCCACGCCCACGCCGTGCTCGCCGGTGATCGTGCCGCCCACCTCGATGGAGAGCTCGAGGATGTCGCCCGCGAATTCCTCGGTCTTCTCGAACTCGCCGGGCACGTTTGCGTCGTAGAGGATGAGCGGGTGGAGGTTGCCGTCGCCCGCGTGGAAGACGTTCGCGCAGCGCAGGCCGTAATGCGCGGAGAGCTCCGCGATGCGCCGCAGCACCTTCGACACCGCGCCGCGCGGAATGGAGCCGTCGATGCAGTAGTAGTCCGGCGAGATGCGGCCCACGGCCGGGAACGCCGCCTTGCGCCCGGACCAGAACTTCAGCCGCTCGGCCTCGTTCCTCGAGACCGCGAAGCCCGTGCTGCCAGCCGCGCGCATGACGTCCTCGATCTTCGCGATCTCCTCGGCCACCTCCTCGGGCGTTCCGTCGGACTCGCACAGCAGGATCGCCGCCGCCTCGAGGTCGTAGCCGGCGTGCACGTAGTCCTCGACGGCGGCCGTGGCCAGCTTGTCCATCATCTCGAGCCCGGCCGGCACGATGCCCGCGCCGATCACCGCGGCCACCGCCTCGCCGGCGGACTCGACGTCGGTGAACGAGGCCATCACCACCCGGGCCGTCTGCGGCTTGGGCAGGAGCTTCACCGTCACTTCCGTGAGGAGCGCGAGCAGGCCCTCGGAGCCGGTCATCACGGCGAGCAGGTCGTAGCCGGGGGCGTCGAGCGCGTCCGAGCCGAACTCCACGTCGTCGCCCTCGATGGTGAGGGCGCGCACCTTCTGGATGTTGTGCACGGTGAGGCCGTACTTGAGGCAGTGCACGCCGCCGGAATTCTCCGCGACGTTGCCGCCGATCGAGCAGGCGATCTGGCTGGAGGGATCCGGCGCGTAGTACAGGCCCAGGGGCGCCGCGGCCTCCGTGATCTGCGCGTTCCTCACGCCCGGCTGCGCGCGCGCCGTGCGCGCGAGGGGGTCGATGCCGAGGATGCGGTTGAACTTGCCCAGCGACATGAGGATGCCGTCGGCGAGCGGCAGCGCACCGCCGGAGAGCCCCGTCCCGGAGCCGCGCGCGACCACGGGCGTGCCCGTCTCGCGCGCCACCCGCAGCACTTCGGCCGCCTCCGCGATGGTGGCGGGCAGCGCCGCCACGAGCGGCGTCTGGCGGTAGGCCGACAGGCCGTCGCATTCGTACGGGAGGAGATCCTCCTTCGCCGTGAGCACCGCGTGCGCGGGCAGGCAGGCCGCGAGCGCCGAGGACACCAGGGCCTGGCGCTCGGGGGTTGCGGCAGGGGAGGCGGTCGAGGTCATGGCGGGAGGGGGGAACCGTTCATAAGATAGCATGGTCCCAACACCCCCCGTTTCCCGCCGGCAACCGCGCCTCCTCCCGCCATGGACCCCCTCGCCTACCACGTCGTCGCCGCCCTCCTCGTGATCGTGGGGCTCGCCGGCACCGTGCTGCCGGTGCTGCCCGGCATCGCCCTGATCTTCGCGGGATTGCTGCTCGCGGCGTGGGCGGACGGTTTCCAGCGGGTCGGGGCCGTGGCGCTCGTGATCCTCGGGCTCCTCACGGCGCTCGCCATGGCGCTCGACTTCATCGCCTCCTCCCTCGGCGCGAAAAGGCTCGGCGCGAGCTCCCGCGGCATCGCGGGCGCGGCCATCGGGGCAGTCGTGGGGATCTTCTTCGGCCTGCCGGGCCTGGTCCTGGGCCCGTTCGTCGGCGCGGTGGCCGGGGAGCTTTCCGCGAGACGCGAGCTCCTGCACGCCGGGCGGGCGGGGCTGGGCACCTGGCTGGGGCTGCTGCTGGGGACGGTGGCCAAGCTCACGCTGGCCTTCCTGATGGTCGGGGTGTTCGCGACCGCGTGGTTTCTCGGCAGCTAGACCCTCACCCCAGCCCTCTCCCAGGGGAGAGGGAGAAGAAGGTCAGGACATCACGGCGAGCTGCTCGTTGGCGGCCTCGAGGCGCTCGACCAGCGTGTTGAGGAAGCGCTCGTCGAAGAGGCGCCGGCAGCTGAGCGAGGACGCCCTCAGGTCCTCGGCGCGGATCTTCACGATGATGCAGTCCGAGGTCGTGGTGACGGTCGCGGAGCGGTGCGGCGCGTCCTTGTGCGCGAGGTAGGACATCTCGCCGAAGCAGTCCCCGGCCGAGAGCACGCTCAGTGTCTTCTTTCCGCGCGTGACGCGCACGTAGCCGCCGGCGAGGATGAAGAACGAGTCGCCGTGGTCGCCCTCCTTGATGAGGGCCGTGTTGGGCGGGAACTTCGCCCACTTCGAGATGCGCAGCACCTCCCAGAGCTCGTTCTCCGGGAACTCCTTGAAGAACGAGAGCGCGCGGCAGAGGTTGAAGCGCTCGGTGTCGGACTGCTCGCGCTCGCCGGCCTGGTGCAGCTTCTTCCACACCTCGGCCAGCGCCTGGCCGAACTCCTCCCAGGTCGCATAGCGCCTGGCGGGGTCCTTGGCCATGGCCTTGAGCGTGATCTCGTCCAGGTCCGGGAGCAGGCCCTGGCGGTGCGCGCCCGGCGCCTCGGGCTCGGTGTTCACGATCTGGTAGATGACGCTCATCGTGTTGGCGCCCGTGAACGGCAGGCGCCCGGCGAGGAGGTAGTACATCACGACGCCCAGGGCGTAGATGTCGGTCACGGCCGAGGCCTGGGTGCCGCCGGTGATGAGCTCGGGCGCCATGTAGGCGGGCGAGCCCACGTTCGTGATCACCGTGCGGTCCGAGACCGTGTTGATGGACGCGCCGAAGTCGGCGATCTTGATGTCGGTGCCGTCGACGTGGAGGATGTTGCCCGGCTTGATGTCGCGGTGCGTGAGGCCGAGCTTGCTGGCGAAGGCGAGCGCGCGCACGCACTTGAAGATGATCTCGGCCACCTCCGCCGGGTCGAGGAGCGCGTCCGCCTCGCAGAACTTCTCGAGCGTCCCGCCCTCGACGAACTCCATCACGATGTAGCTGAACTCGTCCTCGACGACGGCGTCGAAGATCTGGACGATGTGCGGGTGGTGGAGCTTGCCGGCGAGCGCGGCCTCGTTGAGGAACATGCTCTTGTAGAGCGCGCCGTCCTCGGTGCTCTTGAGCGCCTCGGGATAGGCCACCTTGATGGCGACCTGCCTGTTGCCGAACGGGTCCGTGGCGAGGTAGACCTTGCCGGTCGCGCCCCGCCCCAGCTCGCGGACGATCTGGTACTTCCCGATGGACTCCATTTCGGGATTATAGGGAAAAAGGGGGGCGCTGCCCCCCTTCCCCTTTCCGGCCCGCCGCCGGCCCCCGGTGGGGCCCTAGAAGAGCCCGATGATCTTGCCGTCGTCGCCCACGTCGATGGAGCAGGCCGAGGGCACCTTGGGCAGGCCCGGCATCGTCATGATGTCGCCGCAGACCATCACGACGAACTCCGCGCCCGCGGCGAGGCGCACCTCGCGCACGTTGACAACGTGCCCCGAGGGCGCGCCGCGAAGCTGCGGGTCGGTCGAGAAGGAGTACTGCGTCTTCGCCACGCACACCGGATAGTGGCCGTAGCCCGACTCCTGCAGCCGCTTGATCTGGGCGCGCACCTTGGAATCCGCGGTGATGTCGGAGGCGCCGTAGATCTTGGTGGCGATCGCCTTCATCTTGTCCCAGAGGGTGGCGCTCTCCTCGTAGACGTACTTGAAGTCGTTGGGCTGCTCGCACATCTCCACGACCGCGCGCGCGACGTCGGCCGCGCCCTTGCCGCCGTCGGCCCAGTGGCGCGCGAGCACCACCTTGGCGCCGTGGTGGGCCATTTTGTCCATGAGGAGCTTCACCTCCTCGTCGGTGTCCTCGGTGCGGTGGTTGATGGACACCACGCAGGGCAGGCCGTAGTTGTTGCGGATGTTGTTCACGTGCCGCTCGATGTTGGTGATCCCCTTCTCGAGCGCGGCGAGGTTGGGCTTGGAAAGCTCCTTCACGTCGACGCCGCCGTGGAACTTGAGCGCGCGGATCGTGGCCACGAGCACCACTGCCGAGGGGCGCAGCCCGCTCTTGCGGCACTTGATGTCGATGAACTTCTCGGCGCCCAGGTCCGCGCCGAAGCCCGCTTCCGTCACCACGTAGTCGCCGAGCTTGAGCGCCGTCTGCGTGGCGAGCACGGAGTTGCAGCCGTGCGCGATGTTGGCGAACGGCCCGCCGTGGATGAACGCGGGCGAATGCTCGAGCGTCTGCACCAGGTTGGGCGCCAGCGCGTCCTTGAGCAGCGCGGCCATCGCGCCGTGGGTCTTCAACTCGCGGGCCAGGATGGGCTTCTGGTCCTTGGTGTAGCCGCAGACGATGTTGCCCAGGCGCTCCTTCAGGTCCTTGATCGAGGTCGAGAGGCAGAAGATGGCCATGACCTCGGAGGCGACCACGATGTCGAAGCCGTCCTCGCGCGGGAAGCCGTTGGCCGGCCCGCCCAGGGCGATGGTGATCTCGCGCAGCGCCCGGTCGTTCATGTCCATCACGCGCTTCCACGCGATGCGGCGCACGTCGAAGCCCAGCTCGTTGCCGTGGTTGATGTGGTTGTCGATCATCGCCGCCAGGAGGTTGTTGGCGAGCGCGATGGCGTTGAAGTCGCCCGTGAAGTGAAGGTTGATGTCCTCCATGGGCACCACCTGCGCATAGCCGCCGCCGGCCGCCCCGCCCTTCATGCCGAACACCGGCCCGAGTGAGGGCTCGCGCAGGCAGATGACGGCCTTCTTGCCGATGTGGTTGAGGGCGTCGCCCAGGCCCACCGTGGTGGTGGTCTTGCCTTCGCCGGCCGGCGTCGGGCTGATGGCCGTGACGAGGATGAGCTTTCCGTCGGGCTTCTTCTTGAGGGTGTCGATGTAGTCGAGGGAGATCTTGGCCTTGGTGCGGCCGAAGGGCTCGATCGCGTGCTCGGGAATGCCGAGCTTTGCGGCGATCTCGCCGATGGGCTTCATCTTCGCTTTTTGGGCGATCTCGATATCGGACAGCATGATGGGCTTACCTCCTCTTGGGTTGCCGGGAGTATAGGAACGCCCCAAAATGCGGGGCCTTGACTCGGGTCAAGGCTTGACCGCCGTCAAGAAGGGCGAAACCCCATGCACCCCCACGAGAGCCTCATCCGCGAGTTCTACGCCGCTTTCGCTCGCCGCGACGCCGAGGCCATGGCGCGCTGCTACCACGACGAGGTGTTCTTCTCCGACCCGGCCTTCCCCGCGCTGCGGGGCGAGGAGGCCCGCGACATGTGGCGCATGCTGCTTTCCCGCGCCCAGGACCTGGAGGTCGTCCTCGAGGAGGCGGGCGCGGACGCCACCGGGGGGAGCGCCCGCTGGACGGCGACCTACACGTTCTCGCGCACCGGCCGCCGGGTGGTCAACCGGATCTCGGCCCTGTTCGCCTTCCGGGACGGCCGCATCGTCCGCCACTACGACCACTTCCCCTTCTGGAGCTGGGCCGCGCAGGCGCTGGGGCCCGCCGGCCGGTTCCTCGGGTGGTTCGCCCCGCTGAAGTGGATGGTGCGGCGGCAGGCGGCGGCCCAGCTGGAGCGATTCCGCGAGCGGCGAGCGGCCTGAAGCGGCGCGGCCGGCCTTCAGGCGCCCGCGCGGCGCAGGATGATCACGTT
Organism: Usitatibacteraceae bacterium; assembly: GCA_044230355.1. GTDB lineage: Bacteria > Pseudomonadota > Gammaproteobacteria > Burkholderiales > Usitatibacteraceae > FEB-7. Next base: position 26,587 of record JBGARD010000002.1, read on the forward strand.
GCCGGCCACGGAGACGGCCACCCCCGCGAGCGCGAGCAGCTCCCAGCGGTAGCCCTCGAAGACCGAGGAGATCGCGAGGGCCACGAGGGGAACCATCACCCCGATGTAGCCCGCGCGCGCGGGCCCCACGCGTCCCAGGAGCGTGAGGAAGCCGCCGAAGGCGAGGATGGAGCCGAAGACCGCGAGGTACAGGAGCGAGAGCGCGTATGCCGGCGTCGCCTCGAAGGCGAGGGGCCTGCCGAGCGCCAGGGCGATCGCCAGCGTGAAGAGCGCCCCGTAGAACATCCCCCAGGCCATCGTCTGCCAGATCGGCAGGCCCGCGTCGTGGTTGCGGTGCGCGACCATGTTCGAGGCCGCCGAGAGCACCACGGCCGCCACCGTGAACGCCGCCCCCAGGGCGGCCGTGCCGCCCGCCCTCAGGTGCGAGAACTCCGGCCAGAAGACGAGCGTGATGCCCGCGATGCCCAGGAGCGCCCCGATCCCCACGCGCAGCGTCATCGGCGAGCCGAACAGGAGCCGCATCCCCACCATGTTGAGGAGCGGGCTCGCCGAATAGCCCACCGCCACCAGCCCGGAGACCACGTACTGCTCCGCGTAGTACACCGCCACGTAGCTCACGCTGAACATGAGGGCGCCCTGGAAGGCGATCCACAGGTGCTCGCGGCGCGTGAAGCGAAGCGGCAGGCCGCGCGCCAGGCACCAGCCGAACAGCAGCAGCGAGGCGAGCATGAACCGGTAGAACACGCTCACCTCCGGCGCCACCGAGCCCAGCTGGAAGGTGATCGCGAGCCAGGTCGAGCCCCAGATCGCCACGCACGCGGCGAAGAGCTGCAGGTTGGTCAACGCGCCAGCCCGGCCTGGTCGAGGACGAAGGAGTACGTGAAGGCGAGCTCCTTCAGGGCGTCGTAGCGTCCGGAGGCGCCGCCGTGGCCGGCCTCGAGGATGGTCTTGAGGAGCACCGGGCTGGAGCCGGTCTTGAGGCCGCGCAGCTTCGCCACGTACTTGGCGGCCTCCCAGTAGGGCACCTGGCTGTCGTTGAGGGAGGCCTCCACGAGCATGGCGGGGTAGTCCTTGCGCCCGATGTTGTCGTAGGGCGAGTAGGCGCGGATGACCTTGTATTCCTTCTCCCGGTTGGGGTTGCCCCACTCGATGTACTCCTGCGTGGTGAGCGGCAGCGTCGCGTCGAGCATGGTGTTCACCACGTCCACGAAAGGCACGCCGCTCACGACCGCCCGGAAGAGGTCCGGCCTCAGGTTCGCCACCGCCCCCACCAGCAGGCCGCCGGCGCTCTCTCCCTGGATCACCAGCCGGTCGGGCGCCGTCCAGCCCTTCCCGACGAGGAATTCGGCTGCCGCGATGAAGTCGGTGAAGGTGTTCATCTTCTTCGCCAGCTTGCCGTCCTCGTACCAGAGCCTTCCACGGTCGCCGCCGCCGCGCACGTGGGCGATGGCGAAGACCATGCCCTTGTCGAGCAGGGAGAGCCGCGAGGAGCGGAAGTGCACGTCCATCGGGTGGCCGTAGGAGCCGTAGCCGTACAGCAGCAGCGGCTGCGGGCCGCCTGCGCGCAGCGACTTCTTCCACACGAGGGAGACGGGCACCTTCGTGCCGTCCTTCGCCGGGGCCATGAGCATGGCCGAGTCGTACTCCGCGGGGTCGTAGCCGCCCAGGACGGGCTGCTGCTTGAGGAGCGTGCGCGTGCGCTTCGCCACGTCGTAGTCGTACGTCGTGCGGGGCGTGACGTAGCTCTGGTAGACGAAGCGCAGGAGGTCCGTGTCGAACTCCTCGTTCGTCCCCGGGCCCGTCGAGTACACGGCCTCGGGCATGTCGATGTGGTGGTGGCGCCCCGTCGCGAACTCGGTGACGCGAAGCCTGGGCACGCCGTCGTCGCGTTCCGTGGCCACCCAGAAGCCCTTGAAGAGGTCGACGTCCTCGAGCATCACGCCCTTGCGGTGCGGCAGCACCTGCTTCCAGTTGCGCGGCGCCGGATCGGCGAGCGGCGCGCGCACGAGGCGGAAGTTCTTCCCCTTGTCGTTGGTGCGGATCCAGAACTCGCGGCCGTGGTGGTCCACGTAGTACTCGTGGCCGGTCCGGCGCCTGGCCACGACGCGCGCGGGCGCCAGGGGCTGGACGGCGGGGACCACGCGCACTTCCGAAGTGTCCTTCGAGGCCGAGGTCGCCACGACCCACTCCCCGCTTCTCGTGGTGCCCACGCCGAGGTTGAAAAGCTCGTCCTTCTCCTCCCAGACGAGCGCGTCCCTCTCCTGGCCCAGGCGGTGGCGCAGGAGCCGGTCCGGCCGCTTGGCGGCGTTCTGCTGCGTGTAGAAGAGCGTGCGGCTGTCGCCCGCCCAGGCCATGGAGTCCACGCGCTCGAGCCGGTCCGCGAGAAGCTCGCCGGTGCGCAGGTCCAACACGTACGCGGTGTACTCCCGGTAGCCGGTGAAGTCGGCGGCGTAGGCGAGGTAGTTGCCGTCGGGGCTCACCTCGAAGAAGTCGACGCCGGCGTAGGCCTTGCCCCTCGCGAGCTCGTTCACGTCGAGCATCACTTCCTCCGGCGCCTGCATCGACCCCTTGCGGCGGCAGTAGATCGGGTACTGGAGCCCCTCGACCTCCCGCAGGTAGTACCACCAGCCGTGGTAGCGGTAGGGGACGCTCTCGTCGGTCTCCTTGATGCGGGAAAGGATCTCCTTGTAGAGCTTCTCGCGGAACCCCTCCAGGTGCCTCGTGGCCGCCTCGGCGTAGGCGTTCTCGGCCTTCAGGTGCGCGATCACCTCCGGATTGTCCTTGTCGCGCATCCAGGAGTAGTCGTCGACGCGCGTATCGCCGAACTTCGTGATCGTGACGGGCGCCTTCCTCGCGACGGGCGGCTCGGGAAGGTCGGTGGCGGAGGCGGAGGCGGCGAGGACCATGGCGGCGAGGACGGCGGGGACTTTCATGGCGGGCGGGGAACCCGGGGCGAGGGAGGGCGGATTATAGCGAACGGGGAGCACCCCGCCCGCCCCCTGCAACGCGCCGTAACAGCACCGATTCGGGGTTGGCCGCCAGTGGTAACCTAGCGCGGTCGCCCCCCACCCCGACGCCATGTTCGCCGTCTCCGCCGCCTCCGCCAGTTCCAAGACCGATGCCTACGCGCACCTGGCCGCGCAGGCGAAGGCGCTCCTCGAGGGCGAGCGGGACGCCGGCGCCAACGCCGCCAACCTCGCCGCCCTCCTCTTCCACTCGCTCCCGGACCTCAACTGGGCCGGGTTCTACTGGCTCAAGGACGGCGGGCTGGTCCTCGGCCCCTTCCAGGGCAAGCCCGCCTGCGTGCGGATCGCCCTCGGCAGGGGCGTCTGCGGCACCGCCGCCGCGGAGCGACGGACGGTGGTCGTGACCGACGTGCACGCCTTCCCGGGCCACATCGCCTGCGACAGCGCCTCGGCGAGCGAGATCGTGGTCCCGGTGCTCAAGGCGGGGCGCCTCCTGGGCGTGCTCGACCTCGACAGCCCGCAGCCCGCGCGCTTCGACGAGGAGGACGCGCGCGGGCTCGAGGCGCTCGCCCGGCTCTTCGCCGAGGCGACGGACCTCTAGGGGCCGGCCGGCGCGTTCGCGGACGTGCCCGGCAGGCGATCCCGTGACGCTGCGTTCCCTCCTCGTCGACTTCAACTCGTACTTCGCCTCCGTCGAGCAGCAGGTGGAGCCGAGGCTGCGCGGCCGCCCCGTGGGGGTGGTGCCCATGATGGCCGACACGACGGTGTGCATCGCCGCGAGCATCGAGGCCAAGACCTTCGGCGTGAAGACGGGCACGAAGGTGGGCGAGGCGAAGAGGCTCTGCCCCGGCATCGAGCTCGTGCTCGCGCGCCACGAGGTGTACATCGACTTCCACCACCGCGCCGTGGCCGCGGTGGACACGGTGGTTCCCGTCCGGCAGGTGCTCTCCATCGACGAGATGGACTGCGAGCTCACGGGGCGCTGGCGCGAGCCCGAGCGCGCCCTGGGCCTCGCGCGCAAGGTGAAGGAGGTGCTGCGCAGCCGAATCGGCGAGTGCCTGCGGACCTCCATCGGCATCGGGCCCAACACCTTCATCGCGAAGACGGCCTCCGACATGATGAAGCCCGACGGGCTCGTGCTCATCGGGAAGGACGAGCTTCCGCAGCGCCTCTTCCACCTCGGCGTGCGCGAGCTGTCTGGGATCGGCAAGCAGATGGAGAAGCGCCTCGCCCGCCACGGGATCCGCACCGTGGAGGACCTTTGCCGGCGCACCCCGGAGGAAATGCGAGCCATCTGGGGCGGGGTCGGCGGCGAGCTCATGTACCGGCGCCTGCGCGGCGAGGAGGTCGCCGCGCACGGCGGCGACACGCAGTCGATCTCGCATTCGAGCGTGCTCGCGCCCGAGAGGCGAAACCCCGAGGACGCGTTCGCGGTGGTGAACCGCCTCACGCAGAAGGCTGCGATGCGGCTTCGCAAGTCCGGGCACTACGCGTCGCGGATTTCCCTGGCCGTGAGGTACCTCGACGGCTCGCGCTGGGACGCCGACATGCGCCTGGTGGACACGCAGGACACGATCACCTTCCTGCACGCCCTCGAGAAGCTCTGGGCCGGGCGGCCCCGGGACCGCCGCACCATCCTGCAGGTGGGCATGGCCTTCGGCGACCTGGTCACGGAGGCGGGGCACACGGGCTCGCTCTTCGCGGCGGAATCGAAGTCGAAGAGCCTTTACGAGACGCTCGACAAGCTCAACGCGCGCTTCGGCCGGCAGGCCGTGTATTTCGCGAGCGCCCACAAGGCGCAGGGCCGCGGCGGGATGCACATCGCCTTCAACCACATTCCGGATCCGGAGACCGAGAAATGACCCTCACCCCCGGCCCCTCTCCCGGAGGGAGATGGGAGATAAAGTCTCCCTTCTCCCTTGGGAGAAGGGTTGGGGATGAGGGTGATTGAAAGGACGGCATGAAAGACAACGTGGTCATCATCACGGGCGCCTCGAAGGGCATCGGCGCGGAGCTCGCGCGGCAGCTGGCGGCGCGGGGCGCGGCCCTCGCCCTCGTGGCGCGCGACCGCGCGGCGCTCGAGCGCGTGGCCTCGGAGTGCGTCGCCCTCGGCGCCCGCGCGGAGGTGATCGTGGCCGACGTCGCGCTCGAGGAGGACTGCCGCCGGATGGTCGAGCGCGCGGTCGCCGCCTTCGGCCGCATCGACACGCTCGTGAACAATGCCGGCGCCACGATGTGGGCGCGCTTCGAGGACATCCAGGACATGGCGATCCTCGCGCGCATCATGCAGGTGAACTTCATGGGCGCGGTCTACTGCACCCGCTACGCCCTGCCGCACCTGAAGGCCTCGCGCGGCCGCCTCGCGGGGATCGCGAGCCTCACCGCGCTCGTGGGCGTGCCGACGCGCTCCGGCTATGCGGCCTCCAAGCACGCCATGTGCGGCTTCTTCGACTCGCTGCGAATCGAGCTCGCGGACTCGGGCGTGAGCGTGACGATGATCTACCCCGGCTTCGTCTCCACCGGCATCCGCGAGAACGCGACGGGACCCGACGGCAAGCCCATCGAGGTGAGCCCCGTGAAGGAGGGCGAGGTGATGGGCGTCGAGGAGTGCGCCCGCATCAGCCTCGGGGCCATCGAGGCGAGGAGGCGGGAGGTGGTCATGACCTTTCGCGGTAAAATGGGAATGTTTCTCAAACTCGTCGCGCCCGGGCTGGTGGACCGCATCGCCCGGAACGCGATCGAAAAAGGCCGCTAGTGGACCTCTCCGTCTGGATCACCTACCTCGTCGCCACGATCATCCTGTCGGTCTCGCCGGGCCCGGGCGTGTTCTCGAGCCTCGCGGCCGGGCTGAACCACGGCTTCCGCCGGGGGATGTGGAACGCGGTGGGCATGCAGGTCGCCAACTTCACGCTGATGGTCATCGTGTCGGTCGGGCTGGGCGCGATCCTGCTCGCCTCCGAGAACCTCTTCAACGCGGTGAAGTGGGGCGGCGTCGCCTACCTCGTCTGGCTCGGGATCGCGACCTGGCGCTCGGAGCCGCACCATTTCGACGCCCGCGCCGACGCGCCCCGGGGGCGGGACTCGCGCGAGGTGTTCCTGAAGGGCTTCTTCGTGAACCTCACGAACCCCAAGGGCATCATCTTCTACGTGGCCGTCCTGCCGCAGTTCATCGACGTGGCGCGGCCGCAGTTCGTCCAGTACGCCATCCTGGGCCTCACCACGCTCGTCGTCGACATGGTCGTCATGGCGGGCTACATCGGGCTCGCCGCGCGCGTGCTCGCGGTGATGAAGGACCCGTCGCACCTTCGCTGGGTGAACCGCATCCTCGGCGGCGCGTTCGTGGCGGCCGGCATGGCCCTGGCGGCCTTCAGGCGCGCGCACGCCGCGGCACCCTGAGAGATTTCAGCATCCATTCCACAACGACAGGAGCATCGAGATGACCATCAAAGTCGGCGACAGGCTGCCCGCAGGCACCGTCCAGGAATTCATCGAGGTCGAGGGCGGCGGCTGCACGCTGGGGCCCAACACGTTCAAGGTCGAGGACCTGGTGAAGGGAAGGAAGATCGCCATCTTCGGCCTGCCCGGCGCCTTCACGCCCACCTGCTCCGCCAAGCACGTGCCGAGCTACCTCGCCAACTACGACAAGCTCAAGGCCAAGGGCGTGGACGAGGTCTGGTGCTTCGCGGTGAACGACGCCTTCGTCATGGGCGCCTGGGCGCGCGACCAGAAGGCCGGGGGCAAGATCCGGTTCATGGGCGACGGCAGCGCCGCCTACGCGAAGGCGCTCGGGCTCGAGCTCGACCTCATCGCCCGCGGCATGGGGATGCGCTGCCAGCGCTTCTCGATGCTGGTGGACGACGGCGTCGTGAAGACCCTCAACGTCGAGGCCCCCGGCAAGTTCGAGGTGTCCGACGGCGACACGATGCTGGGGCAGCTCGGCTGAGGAAAAGGGGACGGTTCCCTCGAGCCGTCCACTCCCGCATCAGCCCTTGCCGCCCGCCAGCAGCACGATGAACAGCACGACGAGGATCCCGAGGACGAGGAAGGCGATCTTCCACCAGGACTTCGGGCTCTCGCCGGAGACCTCGCCCGTCTGCCCGTTGATGAGGAAGCGGTAGACCTTGTCGCGGTAGCGGTAGGCCGAGATCCACGCCGGCAGCAGGACGTGCTTGAACTTCACCTCCGAGTAGCGCGTGGAGACGGAGTGGATGCGCTGCTGGTCGCCGCCGATGTCGCGGCGCACGAGCGCGCGCACCGCCTCGTCGATCGACTGCTTCGCGATGGGGAAGCCCTCGCGCAGGGTCACCTGGTACGCCTCGGCCTGGAAGCCGCTCACGAACTCCGGCTGGTAGGGCACCAGCCCCTTCAGGTTGAAGCGCATGACGGAATCGGTGATGTTCGCGGGCAGGGACTTCGAGGCCATCACCAGGACGTCGTCGTGGAACTTGTCCACGTGGCCCGAGACGGGCGACCAGCGCGTGTGCTTGACGCGCCGCGTCTGCGTGACCGACTCGCCCGCGGAATTGCGCGTCGTGTAGGTCTCGGTCGTGTAGTAGTCGTCGCCGCGCTCGCCGGCGTAGTCGCTCGCCGTGCTGCAGTCGTAGGTCCAGTAGGGCAGGTACACGCCGGTGAGCCCCGCGTCGCTCTGCGCGTACTTCTTGAGGTCGCCCGGGGCGAGCCACAGGCCCCTCACCCAGCGCCGGAAGGCGTCCGCCGCCCGCTCGCGGTTCACCTGGAACGGCACGAGGGCCTTGGGCCGGATGCGCCGGCTCGCGTAGCTCTTCGAGACGATGGCCGCCCCGCAGAACGTGCAGTGGCCGGCGAACAGGTGCCCGGCCATCGACTGCTCCGCCCCGCACTTGTCGCAGCGGACCTCCTCGACCTCCTCCACCTCCATCTTGCCCTCGAGGGCCTTCAGGTAGGTGTCGAAGTCGAGCTCCTCGACGCTCGCGTCGTTGCCGGCGATGGCGTTGGCCGTGCCGCAGTACTCGCACTTGAGCTCCCGCGTCCCCGGCGCGAAGGAGAGCTTCGCCCCGCAGCCCGCGCAGGGGAAGGTCTTCACGAACGCCGTGTCGTGCCGCGTGGGCTGGAGGTCGGCTTGTTCCAAGGGCGAGCGCGGGGCGGGCGCCTCTCCCGCGGGAAAGGCGCCTGCGCCTCCTTGTCCGGTTACGCGGCGGGAGGGATCGGCGGCGGGACGCCCGCGAAGAGCGGCGCGAGCTCCGGCACCTCGCCCGCCTTCGCCCATTGCGCCATCCCGGCCTTCCAGACCAGGGAGGCGCGCGTCAGGTTGCCGCTCGCCGCCTGCTGCTGGAGCGCGGCCAGGTCGAAGGGGCCGGTCTGCTGGCCGTTCGCGGCGACGTGGAACGCCACGGCGCCGGGAACGGGCGGGGGGGCCGCCGCGCCCGCGCCGAACGGCGCCGCGCCCGCGCCGCCCGTCATCGCGTTCATCATCTGCGCGCCCATCGCCACGCCGGCGCCGATGCCCACCGCGGCCCCGGCCGCGCCGCCCGGGTTGTTCGCGGCGTCGCGGATCGCCGAGGCCGTCTCGTACTGGGTGTAGGCCTGGAGGTTGCCGATCGCCGCCATGGCGCCGCGCTTGTCGATCGCCTTCTCGACTTCCTCGGGAAGGCCGATGTCCTGCACCTGGACTTCCACGAGCTCGATGCCCATGCCCTCGAACTCGGGCCCCAGGCGGTCGCGAAGTCGCGTGCCCAGCTCCGTGACCTTCGCCTCGAGGTCGATCACGGGGATGCCCAGCTCCGGCATCACCTCCTTGATGCGAAGCCCGATCTTGCCGCGCAGGTTCTCCTGGATCTCGTCGGTGGTGAAGCGGTTGTCGGTGCCGACGAGGTCCTTCACGAAGATGCCGGCGTCCTTCACCCGGATGGCGTAGATGCCGAAGGCCGTGGCGCGCACCACGCCGAAATCCTTGTCGCGCATCATCGCCGGCCCGGGCGTGCCCCACTTGAGGTCGGTGAACTTGCGCGTGGAGCAGAAGTAGACCTCGGCCTTGAACGGGCTGTTGAAGCCGTACTTCCAGCCCTTGAGCGTGGCGAGGATGGGCAGGTTCTGGGTCGTGAGCTCGTGCGTGCCGGGCTTGAACACGTCGGCGAGCTTGCCCTCGTTGATGAACACCGCCACCTGGCCCTCGCGGACCACGAGCTTCGCGCCGTACTTGATCTCGTTCTGGTAGCGCTCGAAGCGGTAGGCGAGCGTGTTGTTCGAGTCGTCGAGCCACTCGACGATGTCGACCAGTTCGCCCATCAACTTGTCCCACAGGGCCATGGCGTCCCCTCTTGAGGAATGGAAGGCTGCCGGAATTCCCCCGGCCGGGAGGGGTAAAGTACCCCCTTTTCTCCCTCCAGTTCAATCCTCGTCAGGGCCATGGCAATCACCGTCTCGCAGCTGAACGTCTTTCCCGTCAAGGGACTCAAGGGCATCGCCGTGGAGTCCTCCGCCGCCACCGGGCGCGGGCTCGCCCACGACCGGCGCTTCGTGGTGGTCGACGCCGCGGGCCGCTTCCTCTCCCAGCGCGAGCTGCCGCTCATGGCGACGGTCTGGACCGACATCGCGGGAGGCGAGCTTCGCCTGGCCGCCCCCGACCACGACGAGGTCGCCGTCCCCCTGGAGCCCGCCGGCGGCGAGCCCCTCGTCGCGACCGTGTGGGAGAGCGAATGCGCGGCGATCGCGCCCTCGCCCGAGGCGGACCGGTGGCTTTCCGGCGTCCTCGGGCGCCCCTGCCGGCTCGCCTACATGCCGGAGTCGACGCGGCGCCTGTCCAACCCGCGCCATGCCGGCCCGGACCGGCTGGTCGGCTTCGCCGACGGCTATGCGTTCCTCGTGGTATCCGAGGCCTCGCTGGCGCAGCTCAACGCCCGCCTCGGGCGCCCCGTGCCCATGGACCGCTTCCGCGCCAACATCGTGGTGCGGGGCTGCGAGCCCTTCGCCGAGGACGGCTGGGGCGAGTTCGCGGTCGGCGCGGCGAGGCTGCGGATGGCCAAGCCCTGCGGCCGCTGCCAGGTCACCACGACCGACCAGTCCACGGGCGAGGTGACCGGGCCCGAGCCCCTGGCCACGCTTTCGGCGTGGCGCATGAGCGCGGATTACGGGGCGCGCTTCGGCATGAACGCGGTGACGCTCGCCCCCGGTGCGATCCGGGTGGGGGACGCCCTCGTCCCCGCCTAGCCCCGCTCGCCCGCGACGGCGTGCACGGCCAGCAGGATCCAGCCGGCAATGAAGGCCAAGCCGCCCACGGGCGCCACGGGTCCCGCGGAAGTCGCTGTGAAGGCGAGCCAGCAGAGCGAGCCGCAGAAGAGCGCCACCCCGGCGAGAAACGCCGCCCCCGAAAGGGCCAGCCAGCGCGTGGCGCCGAACCGCGCCAGCACGCCCGCGAGGACGAGCGCGATGCCGTGCACGAGCTGGTAGAGGACCGCGGTCTGGAGCAGGCGAGCGGCGTCCGGGTGCGGCGCCCGGCCGGCGGCGTGGGAAGCGATGGCGCCCAGGGCGACGCCGGCGGCCAGGACCAGGGCGCCAGCCGCGACGAAGCCGCGCGCGAGCCCTGGGGCCCTCACGCGGCCTTGTGCGGCTTGATGAGGAAGGCGGCGAGGGCCGGCAGCAGGAAGATCGCGCCCAGCATGTTCAGGAAGAACATGAAGGCGAGCAGGATGCCCATGTCGGCCTGGAACTTGAGCGCCGACAGGGCCCAGGTTCCCACGCCGATCGTCATCGTCACGGCGGTGAACACCATCGCCGTGCCCCGCTCCTTGAGCGCCTCGAAGAACGAGGTGGCGAGCGACTTGCCCTCCTGGAGGTGCACCTCGATGCGGTCGTAGAGGTAGATGCCGTAGTCCACGCCCACGCCCACGCCCAGGGCGATCACCGGCAGCGTCGAGACCTTGAGGCCGATGCCCAGCAGCGGCATGAGCGCCTCGCACAGCACCGAGACGATCGCGAGGGGGATGAGGATGCACAGGGTCGCGCGCAGGCTCTGGAAGGTGATCATGCACATGACGAGGAGCGCGCCGAAGATGGCGAAGTTCATCTCCCAGCGCGCGGCGTCCACCGCCTCGTTCGTGGCCGCCGTGACGCCCATGTTGTTGGTGGCGAGCTTGAACTCGAGCTTGTCGGAGTTGTTCCTGGCCGCGAAGTCCTTCACGTTGGCCACCAGCGATGCGATGGTCTCGCCCTGCTGGTCGGTGGTGAAGACGAGCACCTGCATCGCGCTGCAGTCCGGGTTGAGCAGCCCCGTGGCGGTGTCGATGGGCGTCACGCTCTGGGCCATCACCTGGGGGTCGCGCGGCAGCGCGCGCCACTTGATGTTGCCCTCGTTGAAGCCCGCGTTCACGCCCTTCGCGAGGCCCGGCAGCGAGATCACCGTCTGCGTTCCCGGCGCGTTCTGCATGAACCAGTCGAACTTCTCGATGAGGCTCATGATCTCGTAGTTGGTGCACGCGCCCTGCACGCCCTTGGTCTGCGCGACCACGCCCAGCGTGTTCGTGCCCATGGCGAACTTCTCGATGATCTTCGCGTTGTCCGCGTTGTAGCGCGACTCGGGGCGCAGCTCCGGCACGCCGATGCCGTAGTCGCCCACCTTGAGCTTGTGCGCCCCGACGATGCCCACCGCGAGCACCGCCGCGGAGACGGCCACGATCACGGTCGCCTTGCCCTTCTCCACGCACCGGGAGGCCGCGGTCCAGACGCGCTCGACGCGGGCCTCCTGGAAGGCGTCCTTCGTCGCGGAGGTCTTCGACAGGTGGAGGTTGGACAGCAGGATGGGCAGCAGCATCTTGTTGGTGACGATCATCCAGGCCACGCCCAGCGACGCCGTGACGCCGAGCTCGCGCACGATGTCGATGGGGATCAGCATGATCACGGCGAAGCCCAGCACGTTGGTGAGGAGCGCGAAGGTGCCCGGGATGAAGAGCCGGGCGAAGGCGCGCTTGGCCGCGGTGAGGCTGTCGGCCCCCGCGATGGCCTCCCGCTCCCAGGTCTTCACCATCTGCACGGCGTGCGAGACGCCGATCGAGAAGATGAGGAAGGGCACGAGGATCGAGAGCGGGTCGATGCCGTAGCCCAGGACGGGAAGCGTGCCCAGCAGCCACAGCACCGGCATCATCGCCACGACGAGGGCGACGCCCGTGAGCTTCACGTCCTTCACGAAGAAGAGCATCAGCCCGGCCGTGATCACGAAGGCCACGCCGAAGAAGGCCAGCACCCCGCGCGCGCCGTCCCGGATGTCGCCCACGGCCTTCGCGAAGCCGATGATGTGCACCGAGTGGCTGGGGCCCTCGTACTTCTTGCGCAGTTCCTCGAGCCGCGAGGAGACCTCGAAGTAGTTCAGGCGCTTGCCCGTCTGCGGGTCGATCTCGAGGAGCCCCGCCACCACCAGCGCCCCCGTGAAGTCCGTCGCGACCGTGCGCCCGATCTCGCTCGACTTCTGCACGTTCGAGCGCACCTGCTTCAGGTCGGCGTCGGTGCCCTGGAAGGTGGCGGGGATGACGTTGCCCCCCGAGAAGCCCTCCTCGATGACCTCGATGAAGCGGGTGTTCGGCGTGAAGAGCGACTTCACCGACGGCCGGTCCACGCCGTTCAGCAGGAACACGTCGTCGGTGAGGGCCTTCAGCTTGCCCATGTACTCCTTGTTGAAGATGTCGCCGTCCTTCTGGACGATGGCCACCGCCACTCGGTTGGCGCCGCCGAACACCTTCTCGTAGTCGCGGTAGACCTGCATGTACGGGTGCTTGAGCGGCACCATCTTGTTGAACCCGGCGTCGACGGTCAGCCGCGAGGCCGAGGCCGCGAAGAGGACGGTCGCGATGCCGAAGATGGCCAGCAGGACCTTGCGGTTGCCGAAGACGAAATTGGAGACGGCCTGGATGAGTTTATCGAGCATCGACGTCGAGCCCCTATCGCTTTCCGAACGGCAGCGCCGCCTCGCGCGCCCCGGTCTCGCCGATCAGGATCACGGCGTTGGCCGGGCCGAAGACCGCCTTCGCGAAGACCTTGGTGCTGCCGGTGGCGAGGGGGACGAACGACTGCCCGTTGTCGCGCGACACCAGCACGGTGCCGCCGTTGCCCGCGATGACGAGCGCGCCGTCGGGCAGCTTCGAGCCGCCCAGCAGGGTGGCCACCGACGGGTTGTCCACGGCCTTCCAGGTGACGCCCGCGTCGGTGGAGCGGAAGATCCTCCCGCGCAGCCCGAAGGCCACCACCGCGCCGTCGTCGGCCACGACCCCCCCGAAGAGCGAGCCCTTGTACGGGGAGGCGACCGGCGACCACGTCCTGCCGGCGTCCTTCGACGCGAGGATCGTGCCGGCCTCGCCCAGGATGATGAGCCGGCCCTCCGGCAGGCGCACGAAGGCGTTGAGGTGCTTGTCGTCCTCGATCACCTTGCGGTCGTTCCAGGTCTTGCCGCCGTCCGCCGTCTCGTAGAACGCGCCGTAGGCGCCGATGGCGTAGCCGACGTTCGCGTCGACGAACAGCACGTCGAGGAGCGGGCGCTGCTCGGCCGGGGCCGAGAACTGCTGGGCCCAGGTCTCGCCGCCGTCGGCCGTGGCGAGGATCACGGAGTCGTGCCCGACCGCCCAGCCCTTCGTCGCGTCGAGGAACTCCACCGCGGTGAGGAGAGGGGCCGCGGGCGACCTGGCGCGCCGCCACGACTTGCCGTTGTCGTCCGAGAGGACGATGTAGCCCCGGTCGCCGACCGCCACGACGCGGCTGCCCTTGTGCGTGGCGTCGATGAGCAGGAGTCGCTCCATCGTCACCTTCGGCAGCGGCCCGGATTCGGGCAGGACCTCGGCGCCGGCCGGCGGCACTCCGAGCGCGAGCAGCGCCATGGCGGCGAGCCCGGCAACCCTGGAATTCCTCATTGCTCCCCTCTCTCCCCTGGCCGCGACCGGCCCGACGGAAAAAACAAGGGGCAGTCCGCGCGCGCCCGGCGCAGCGAAACTGCCCCCGCCCGGCCGGCTTCCCGGCCCGGCCCTAGCGCGTGCCGAGCGCGCGCAGGCTGTTCGGGCTGTAGTCGGCTCCGCTGCGCTTGATGGCCTCGTAGATCTTCGTCTCCTCGTTCCTCAGGCCCATGGCGATGTAGCGGCCGGACTGCAGGTCGTTGTGCACCTCGATCGTGCCGAAGAACATCGGGACGTTGAACCAGTTCTCATTGTGCTGCTCCGAGTAGCGCCAGAGCTCGCCGCGGCCGTCGTACTTGTCGGTGGCGAGGATCGCCCAGCTGTCCTCGTCGATGTAGAACACCCGCTTGGCGTAGATGTGGCTGGTGCCGGGCTTGAGCGTGGCCTCGACGACCCACACGCGGTGCAGCTCGTAGCGCGCGAGGTCCTGGTTCATGTGGCCGGGCTTGAGCACGTCGGCGTACTTGAGGTTGGGCGCCGTCATGCGGTTGGAGTTGTACGGCATGTACATCTCCCTCTTCCCCGCGAGGCGCCAGTTGTAGCGGTCGGTCGCGCCGTTGAACATGCCGAAGTCGTCGTTGGTGCGCAGGCCGTCGGCCGCCGTCCCGGGGTTGTCGTAGGCGACGTTGGGGGCGAGGCGCACGCGGCGCTGGCCGGGGTTGTAGGTCCAGGCCGAGCGCGGCTCCTTCGCCTGGTCCACCGTCTCGTGCACGAGGAGGATCTGGCCCGCGAGGCGCGCCGGCGCGGTCGTCACCTGCAGGTAGTTGAGGATCTTGTTGTTCTCGCGCTGCGCGACGGGCTTGGAACAGTTGCCGTACTGGAAGTCGTACTCGTACTCGAACTTCACGATGGCGTAGTCGCCGGTGCGGGTCACCGCGGCCTGGGCCCAGTTCTGCGCGAAGGTGTCGCCGCGGTAGCGCAGCATCGAGTTCCAGATCGCCTCGAAGCCGTCCTTCGGGACCGGGAAGGGGATGCCGCCGACGCAGCCGGTGACGCCGTTGCCGCCCGCGGCGAGCTTCGCCTTGGCGGCGCATTCCTTCGTCTCGTTGTAATGGCACTGGGGGAAGGCGGCGCTGCGGCGCGTCGGGTACACGATCATCTTGTAGTCCGGGTACTTCTTGAGCATCGCCACCTGGCCCGGCGTGAGCTGGTCGCGGTACTTGTCGGCGCTCTTGCCGTCGATCGTGAAGAGCGGCTTGTCGCTGGGAAACGGGTCCGGGTACTGGCCGCCGGGCTTGTAGCCGGCGACCGGCTTGGTGATGCCGCCGTCCCAGGCGGGGATGGTGCCGGCGGCGTTTCCGGCCTTCTCCGCGCCGACCGGCGTGAGCGTCGTGCCGAGCTTCGCGATGTCGGCGGCCGACATTTCCGCGGCGGCGGGAAGGGCGAAGGCGGCGCCCACCGCGAGCGTTGCCGCGGCCCTCTTGGAGATAGCGAACATGGGGTTCTCCTCTCTAGTTTTTCAGAACGAGTAGCTGATGCTGAACGAGTAGAAGTCGCGGTCCCTGAGCGGGTAGGCGGCGGAGCAGTAGCTCGCGCTCTGGCCCGGCGGGATGGACTGGCCCGCGGGCGGGACGTCCGTCCCGCAGTACTCGCGACCGCCGAAATAGCCGGTGTACTGCACGTCCACGACCCACTGCCGCAGGTAGTCCCACGAGGCGCCCACCGAGAGCGACTTCGAGCCCTCGTTGAAGGTCGGCCCGACACCCTTCACGTCGTGCGACCAGGCGAGGCGCGGGGCGATGTTGCCGCCGAACAGCGCGTTGTTGTACTCCATGCGCGCGGCGAGCCGGTAGCCCCACGAGGTGGAGGTGAGGAAGCCGGTCTCCTGGACCGCGCCCAGGCTCGCGGGCGTCGTGCCGATCCCGTTGGCGCCGATCTGCGTGGCCGGAAGCAGCACGCCGGGGCCGTTGAATTTGACGCCCTCGGGCAGGTCGTTGAACCAGGTGACGCCCGCCTCGCCGACGAGGATGAGCTGGTCCGCGTTCGCGAAGGCCGGGATGCTCTTGGTTCCGGTCATCTGGAACTGCGTCATCTTCGTCTGCGCGTAGCCCTGGATGTAGGTCCCGTCGGGGACGAGCGCCGCGGTAGTGACGCCCGGCGTCTGCCCCGGGATCTGGGTGGTGCCCGTGATGAGGTTGCCGACGCCGAGGGCCGCGAGAAGCAGCTCGGGCGTCGCGTACTGGACGGGCTGGTTGGAGCGGTAGGAGACCTCGCCCTGAAGGGCGACGCCCGCCGGGCCCGCCGTGTTGAAGCTCAGGCCGTAGAGCTTGATGTCCTCCGGGTACTCCGCGAAGTACGTCGCGGTGCCGGTATGGCAGAGCGAGGCCAGCGCCGGCGTGGTGCAGAAGGTCGGGACCAGCGGGCCGCCGGTGATGGCCGAGGTCGCCCGCCCCTTGATTCCGGAGAAGAGCGGGATGCGGCTGTGGTAGTTCATGAAGTACAGGCCGAACTCGGTGTTGTTGAGCTCGGGGGTGAGCAGGCGCAGCGCGATGCCGTACTGCCCGTCGTCGTCCGCGTCCCGGTCCGGCGAGCGGTTGGCGTAGACCGACGCGGCCGGGTCGTAGGGACCGTAGAGCGCGTTCGCGATGCCGCTCAGGGCGGCGGCGGCGCCCGGAAGCGGCGGGACCGGGTTGGAGGGCGGCTTGTTCTGGTCGTTGCGTCGCCCGAAGGCGATCACCACGCGCGTCGCGTCGTCGGAGGCGAAGTCGTTGTTCGAGAAGTAGGTGCCCCGCGGGTCGATGCGGATCTTGTCGTGGTTGGTGAGGTAGTAGCCCTCCACGCTCAGGTTGTCGGTGAGCTGCTGGTTGGCCCAGATGCCCGCCGTCGGCAGGAAGGCCTCCTTCAGCTCGGACCCCGGGACGCGCAGCTTCGAGAGGTCCACCGGGTTGATCGAGTTGATGCCGTTGGGGATGAAGGTGCTCTCGCCCCAGCTGATCACCTGCCGGCCCAGCCGCACGTTGAGGTTCTTGCCGCCCGGCTCGAAGGTCCCGTAGACGAACCCGTCGAGGCCCACGAAGTCCTTGCCCATCCGGTCCTGGGCGGTGTCGCCCAGGCCGTCCTTGCGCATGATCTTCCAGTCGTAATAGGCCGTCCCGCGCCCGAAGAAGCCGAAGTTGCGCCACTTGAGCTCCAGGTCCGAGGTGGCCTTGATCACGTTGGCGAAGGGCTCGTTCTTGTCGAAGTTGAGGTTGCCGTCGTCCTCGTTCACCGAGCGCATCGACCCGCCGTTCACGATGCCGACGAGCGATGAGGCGCGCTCGCTCGCGCGCACCGAGATGCCGTAGGAAACGGTGGTGTCGAGGCTGCCCTTCACGCCGAAGTCCGTGTCGAACTGGAACGCGGCGGCAGGGCCGGCGCCCGCGACGGCGAGGGCCAGGGCCAGGGGCTTCAGCAAGGGGCGGAATTGGGATTTCATGGAGCGTATCTCCTGGAGGCTTTGTTGTTCGTCATTCGCTGATGGTCGCGGTCCGGTACGCCGGATCCGAGGTGATCGCCGACTCGGTGAAGGGAAGCGTGATCCACTGCTTGGCCGAGAAGCGCGCCGTCTGGTCCGCGAAGTGCGGCGAGGCGGGGTTCGACGACTGCGAGTAGGAAAGGAACGCCTGCGCGTTCACGCCGCCGTCGGTGAACTGGACCGTCTGGATGTAGCTCGTGCCCGTGCTCACGACGTAGCCGAGCCCCGGCACCAGCGACGAGGTGATCTTGTTGTAGACGCCCACGAGGTCGCCGCCGCCGGCGCTGTCGCCGCCGTGGATGGAAACGATCACCTGGCCACCGGTGAGCGCGGCCTGGGTGGCGAACTGGACCATGCCCAGCGGCGCGTCGACCGCGAGGCCCGCGGCCGTGATCTTTGCGCCGGCTGCGGTCAGCGCGCCCACCAGCGCCGTCGCGACCGTCGGGTTGGAGATCGCGAGTCCGCTGGGCGTCGTGAGGGGAGCCAAGTAATTGAAGGGCACCGCGTAGACGCCGGGAATCGCGGCGGCCAGCGTCCAGAACTCCTTGAAGAGGTGGGCGCCCCGGCTCGCGAGCTCGAACTTGCGGTCCCAGTTCTGCAGCACGGCGCAGAGGGACAGCACCGCCGCGTCCGTCTGCGTCGCGCAGAGCGTCAGCATGTCCGGCAGGAAGGCGTCGGCCGCGTAGCTGCGGTTGGAGAGCGCGATCTCCTGCAGGATCGGCAGCGTGAACTTGTTGCCGGGCCTGCCGTCCGTGCCGGCGAGGCGCGCCTGCGCCTGCGACACGCCCAGGCGCGTGCGGTTGCCCTGCTGCTGGGGAACGATGCCCACCAAGGCCGGAATGTGCCAGCTGTAGAGGTTGGCGGCCGGATTGGTCATCCAGTAGTTGTCGTTCGAGTTCTGGACGAAGTCGCTGCGGTGCACGCGCGGCATGCGCGCGCCCGGCAGCAGGCCCGCCTGCGGGGCGGCAGGGTCATTCACCCAGTCGCAGCTCGAGCGCGAGCCGTCGAGCACCGGGACGCCCTGCTGCGCGAAGGCGCCCGCCATGGTGAGGTCGGGCGTGCAGGTCGACTGGTGGAAGCGGTCCACGTTGGGCGCCGTGCTGATGTCGGCGTAGAACGCGCTGCCATTGCGGTCGGCCGCGATCGTGTTCACCCACGGGATGCCGAGGTTCCTCTCGAGGGCCGCCTCGACCTCGACCGTGCTCGTCGCCCGGTTGATGTCGAACCACTGGTCGCCCATGCGCCAGTTCTCGAGGTTGGCGTCCTTGATGGCGTAGGCGTTGGTGGCGCCCCAGACGAGCGGCGCGGAAAGGCTGAGCAGCGGGCCGAACTGCGAGGAGTAGATGACCCTCGACACCGGCGCAAGCGAGCCGTCGGCCTGCCTGACCTGGACCGTGACGGTCTTCGAGGTCATGTCCTTCGACTGCCCGTCGACGATGTACTTGCGGGGGTTGGTGGGATCGAGCTTCAGCTGGAACAGCGTGAAGTGCAACGCCTTGTCCACCGTGTGGCTCCAGGCGACGTCCTTGTTGAAGCCGATGTTGATGAAGGGGAAGCCCGAGAGCGAGCCCCCCATCACGTCCATCTGGCCGGGCACGGTCACGTGGAACTGGAAGAAGCGCAGCGTCCCCGCCCACGGGAAGTGCGGGTTGCCCAGCAGCATGCCCTTGCCGTTGTCCGTGGCCTCCGAGCCGAGCGCGAGGGCGTTGCTGCCCAGCATCTCGCGGCGCGCCTGGTAGTCGCGCCAGAACTGCTCGTCGTAGATGCCGTCCCAGTCCTTGGCAGCGGCGGCCGCGGGCGGGAAGGTGTTCACGAACGCGGCGATGAAGTTGCCGCTGGAGGCCTGCAGCGCGTAGCGCCGCACCAGCCGCATCATGTCGATCTCGTCGACGGGGCGGATGAAGGGCGCGCCCTTGCAGGGAGCCGGCAGGTTGGCCACGCCGGTGTCCCTGAGGTAGCGGTTGAAGCCCGCCGCCCACCCCTTGAACGCGGCCTGCACCTCGGGCTTCATCTTGGCGAGGCCGGCCGCGAGGGGCGCCGCGTCGCCGTTGAAGTAGGTGAAGAAGAGGTCGCTGAAGACATTGTTGACGCCGTAGGGCGTGGAACCCGTCCCCCCGAGGTACTTGGCCCGCTCGCCGCGAACGGTGAGGAACTCGTCGGCCATCGTGCAGAAGTTGTCCTGCGCGAAGGCGTAGCCGACGCCGTAGCCGACGCTGCCGTAGTCGTTAGCCTTGACGTGCGCGATGCCGAACGAGGTGCGCCGGACTTCGGCCGTGTATTTCGCCTGTGCAGACGCGTCGACGGCACCGGCCGCGGCAGCGACGGCGAGCAGGGCTGACAACGCTCGGGGAACGAAGCGGGACATTGATGAACTCCTCCAAATGGGCGCCGGGTGGTCCCGGCGGCGGTTCGTGGTTTGGCGCGACGCGCCTAGTGTAGCGCTTCGAACAGTCCTGCGGCACCCATTCCCGTGCCGATGCACATGGTGACCATTCCGTACCGCCCCCCGGTCCGGCGCAGCCCGTGCAGGAGGGTCGCGGCCCGGATGGCCCCGGTGGCGCCCAGGGGGTGGCCCAGGGCGATCGCGCCGCCCTGCGGGTTCACCCGGGACGGGTCCAGCCCCAGTTCCTTCACCACGGCGAGCGCCTGGGCGGCGAAGGCCTCGTTCAGCTCGATCCAGCCGAGGTCGTCCTGCTTCACCCCGGCCTGGGCGAGGACCTTGGGGATGGCCTTGATGGGACCGATCCCCATGATCTCCGGGGGGACGCCCGCCACGGCGAAGCCGACGAACCGGGCGAGCGGCTGCACGCCGTACTTCTTCATGGCGCGCTCGCTCATGAGTACCACGGCGCCGGCGCCGTCCGACATCTGCGAGCTGTTGCCGGCGGTGACGGAGCCGCGCGCCGCGAAGGCGGGCCGCAGCTTTCCCAGGCTTTCCAGCGACGAGTCCGGGCGCGGGCCCTCGTCGGTGTCGGCCACCTTCGTGCGGTGGACCACCTTCCCGGAGGCGAGGTCGGGCGCCGCCGAGTCGATCTCGTAGGGCAGGATCTCCTCGCGGAAGTGTCCGGCCGCGATGGCGGCGGCGGCCTTCCGGTGGCTCGCGACGGCGAAAGCGTCCTGCTCCTCGCGCGTTACCTTCCACTGCGCGGCCACCTTCTCCGCGGTGATGCCCATGCCGTAGGCGATGGCCACGTTCTCGTCCTTCGCGAACACGGCGCTGTTGAGCGCGACCTTGTTGCCCATCATCGGCACCATGGACATCGACTCGGTGCCGGCCGCGATGACGACGTCGTCGTCCCCCGTCCGGATGCGGTCCGCGGCGAGCGCGACGGCCTGCACGCCGGAGGAGCAGAAGCGGTTGATCGTCATGGCCGGCACGCTGTCCGGAAGCCCCGCCAGGAGGACCCCGATGCGCGCGACGTTCATCCCCTGCTCGCCCTCGGGCATGGCGCAGCCCACGATCACGTCGGCGATGTCGCGGGGGTCGAGCCCCGGCACCTTCGCGATCGCGCCCTTGAGGACGTGGGCGAGAAGGTCGTCGGGACGCACGGCGCGGAACATCCCTCGCGGTGCCTTGCCGACGGGGGTGCGCACGGCGGCGACGATGTAGGCGTCCTGGATCTGGCGGGTCATGGCGTTCTCCTGTGGGTCCGGATGGGGAAGATCGAAGTCAGGGCAGTCCGCGCCGGCCGGATGCGGGCGCGGCCAGCCCGCCGCGGGCGATGGCGAGGTCCCTGGCGCGGGCGGCGGCGCAAGTCAGGGCCTGCTCGGGCGCGAGGCCGAGCTCGCGGGCCACGAGACGGGCCAGGCTGTCGGCCACCTCCACGCGGGGAAGGCCCTCCGCGAGGATCAGGCGGCGGCCGTCGCCGCGGACGGCAACGAGGTCGAACCAGGCCGCCTCGCCGAACCGGCTCACCTCGCTGAGCGTCCAGCGCGGCTCGAGGCGGTCCACCTGGGCGCGGGCAAGCCGGCGCGTTCGCTTTCCGAGCAGGCCGGCGGACTCGATCTCGAGGACGCCGTTGCGGATGCGAAGCGACCGGCGCCGGCGGGAGTAGCCGAGCGGGGCCGCGATGAAGGCCACCACGGCGGCGACGGCGAAATGGGCCGCCGCGCCCCGCGGGGTTGCGGGATCCAGTCCGCGCAGGACGATGGCCCACACGAGAATCACGAGCAGGAGCACCGGCGGGAAGAGGCCCGCCGCGCGGAAGGCGGGACCTCCTTCGCGAATGAAGGCGATGGCCGTCGTTCCCTCGCGCCGCCGGATCTGCGCCACGTCCGAGGAGATGCCGGCCTCGTCGGAGGCGGCGTCCGCGGGCGGCGGCGTCGCGCCGAACGCCGCGCCCACGAGCGCATCGGCTCGCGCGGGGACCGCCACCCGGATCTCGACCGGATCCCGCAGGTAGAGCCAGCCCAGGACGGTGAGAAGGAGGCCCGCCGCGCCACTGGACACGGCCCAGAGTGCCTGGTCGCCCACGACCAGGGGCTGCAGGGGCGCCTCCAGCGAGGACTTCCAGGGTGCGCCCCGGTGATAGTAGACGGTGACGGGGTCGCCATTCTTCCGGGTGTCGCGACGCGTTTCCTCGGGTTGCCAGGCCGCCCGCTCCTCCTCGGAACGGCGGGACCCTTCGTTCTGGTAAAGCTGCCGCCAGCTCTTGTCCTGCCCGTCGTAGGTCGTGCCATCCACGGCGTAGCGGTAGTGGGTCGTGTAGTCCCAGCGCGTCGAATTGCCGTCGCGGTGCACGGCCACTCGGAAGGAAACGACGGTGCCGGCCGTGGGCACCGTGCCCTTGGCGCGGCCGGACTCCCAGGCCCAGAAGAACCCCGACATCGCCGCCATGCCCAGGCACGGCAGGGCCACGAAGACCCATCCGAGGATCGCGACCCAGCGGCGCCCCGCGGGGCCCAGGCGCATGCCCGCGTGCAGGATGGGGTTCATTCCGCCTCCGCGGCCGCGGAGGCGGCCGGATCCGCGCGCACGACCTGCGCTGCCGCGAGACGCAGGGCACGCCCGAGGCGGCGCGCGACCGCGTCCGCCAGCGCGGTGCCGCGGATACCGTCGCCCAGCGGAACGCGCTCCCCGTCCCGGGTCTCGGCCTGCAGGCTGAAGTAGGGGATGCCGTTGATCGTGTGCGAGGTCACCGGCCGGATGGCCGTGATCGCCTCGCCGCGCACGGCCCAGGACCGCCGGCCCGTGAGCCCCGAGCGCTCGACCCGGAGCTCGCCGCCCGCCACCGTGACCACGAGGGACCGGAGAAGGGCCGACAGCGCCCCCGCATCGAGGAGCACGCCGAGCGCCAGCAGCAGCGCGCCGGCGATGACCGAACCCCCGGCGCCGAGAATCACCGCGCCGATCGCGGTCAGCACGCCGCCGATCACGAACAACGTGATGGCGAGCCCCAGGTTCCGGCGCCGCGAATAGCGCAGCGTGAGGGCGTCCGCGCCTTCCTCGACGGCCGCGAGCGCCGCGGGAATGTCGGCTTCACGGACGGCGTTTCCGCCGAAGCCGCCGCGCTGCCTCGGCGAGCCCTGGGGATCGAACATCGCCCGCGCAGCCTGGGCCGCGAAGGCGCCCGGCGCCGACCGGGAGGCCGCCACGGGCTCTGGTGCGGACCCGCGGCGCCTGGCCACGAAGGCGTTCCAGGTGACCGAGACTGCCGCCCACAGCAGTCCCAGGCCGACGAGCGGGAACAGCAGCACGAGCAGCCCCAGCCATTCGCCGCTCTCCACGATGTCGGGCACGGCGAGGAAGGCGATGGGCCAGGACATCGCGTTCCAGAAGAAGGCGAATATCCACAGGAAGCGCGGCGAGGCGTTGTCCACCTCCTGCGTGCCGCCGCCCCGGGCGCCGATGGCCCGGTTCACGGCCTCCCCGGCCCCGCCCTCGCCCTTGCCCCTGAGGACGAAGACCATGGCCACGAGCGCCCCCACGCCCACGCCGCCGAAGGCGAGCGAGAACGGCACGAGGAAGAGGAGCTCGCTCCAGCGGATTTCGCGGTCCAGCACCGACTCGGCCGGGTTGTCGGGGTTCACCCAGACGGTGATGGGCTTGCCCGCGGCGCGCGCGTCCTCGAGGGTCGCGCTGACCTCGTGGTGCCAGTCGTCGATGTTGTCCGAGCCGCCGACCTTCGACAGGCCCAGCCGCGACCCGGAATACGGCTTGCCGGCGAACACATACCGGTAGCTCCCCTCGGCGCGATAGGTCTCGCCGCCCTCGGAGCCGCTGGAAGCGTGCAGCGAGGCGCCCTCGACGCTCGCCTTCACCCGCACCCATTCCTTCGCACGCCAGGCCTCGTGCACGGTCGAGCCGATCGCCCACGTGGCGAACACTCCCACGCCGCCGAACGGGACGGCGAAGAGCAGGCAGGCGAGCGCGGAGCCGAGCTTTCCCACGCGCCTAGTTGCGCAGGGGCTTGCCGGTCTTGAGCATGTGCCCGATGCGCGCCTGGGTCTTCTCCATCTTCGCGAGCTCCAGGAAGTGGTGGCGCTCCAGGTCCAGCAGCCATTTCTCGTCGACGAGGCTGCCCGGCTCGACCTCGCCGCCGCAGATGACGGTGGCGATGCGCGAGCCGATCTCGTAGTCGTGCTCCGAGATGAAGCCGCCTTCCTTCATGTTCACCAGCATCATCTTTAGCGTCGCGATGCCCGTGGAACCCGCGACCGGGATGCGCGCGGGGGCGAGCGGCGGGCGGTGGCCCGACTCGGCCATGGCGCGCGCCTGCGCCTTCGCCACGTGCAGGAGCTCCGCCGGGTGGAACACCACGACGTCCGAGGGGCGCAGGTAGCCCAGCTCTCGCGCGTGCTCCGCGCTCCTGGAGACCTCCGCCATCGCCACCTGCCGGAAGAGGCGCCCGAGCTCGGGGAACGCGTCGCCGCCCTTGGCCCATGCGTTGGCGCGCTGCGCGAGCTCCTTGAGGCCGCCGCCCGCGGGCAGCAGCCCCACGCCCACCTCGACCAGGCCGACGTAGCTCTCCAGCGCGGCCACCACGCGCTGCGAATGCATCACGAACTCGCAGCCGCCGCCCAGCGCCATGCCTTCGACCGCGGCGACGGTGGGCACGAGGCTGTACTTGAGCCGCTGCGAGGTCTGCTGGAACAGCGCCACCATCGCCTCGAACTCGTCGTACTTCCCGGCCTCGAGCGACTCCAGCGCCGCCTTGAGGTTCGCGCCCACGGCGAAGGGCGCCTCGTGCCAGATGACGAGGGCGTCGTGGTTCGCCTCCGCCTCGTCCAGCGCGCGGTTCAGCCCCGCGAGGACCTCCGAGCCAAGCGCGTGCATCTTGCTCTTGATCGAGACGATGGCGATGCCGTCGCCCTGGTGCCACAGGCGCACGCCCTCGTCCTCGAAGACGGTCGTGCCGCGGCCGGCGGGCTTCTCGCCCAGCACCAGCTCGGGGAAGGCCTGGCGCGCGTATACCGGCAGCGTCGAGCGCGGGTGCATCGTGCCGTCGGCCGCCGAGAACGAGCCCTGCGGCCCGTGCACGCCGGCTCTCCCGTCGGTCACCCAGGCCGGCAGCGGCGCCTTGGCCATCGTCTTGCCCGCAGCGATGTCCTCGGCGATCCAGCCGGCCACCTGCTGCCAGCCCGCGGCCTGCCACAGCTCGAAGGGCCCCAGCTTCCAGCCGAAGCCCCAGCGGATGGCGAAGTCGACGTCGCGGGCGCAGTGCGCGATCTCCCCCAGGTGCACCGCGCAGTAGTGGAAGAGGTCGCGGAAGATGGCCCACAGGAACTGCGCCTGCGGGTGCGCGCTGGCGCGCAGCTTCGCGAACTGCTGCGCGGGGCTCTTCTCCTTGAGGATCGCCTGCACCTCCTCGGCGATGGCGCCCGCGGAGGGACGGTAGTCCTGCTTCGCGAGGTCGAGGACGTGGATCTCCTTGCCCTTCTTCACGAAGATCCCGGCCTTCGTCTTCTGCCCCAGCGCGCCCCTGGCGATGAGGGCCGAGAGCCACTCCGGCGCCTTGTAGTACGGGTGCCACGGGTCGCCGGGCAGCGTGTCGTGCATCGTCTTCACCACGTGCGCCATGGTGTCCAGGCCCACGACGTCCGCGGTGCGGAAGGTGGCGCTCTTGGCCCGCCCGATCGCCGGCCCGGTGAGCGCGTCGACCTCGTCGAAGCCCAGCCCGAAGGAGAGGGTGTGGTGCATGGTGGCGAGCATCGAGAAGACGCCCACGCGGTTGGCCACGAAGTTGGGCGTGTCGCGGGCGCGCACCACGCCCTTGCCCAGGGTCGTCGTGAGGAAGGCCTCGAGGTCGTCGACGATGGCCGGGTCGGTGGACGCGGTCGGGATGATCTCCACCAGGCGCATGTAGCGCGGCGGGTTGAAGAAATGGATGCCGCAGAAGCGCGGCCGGATCGCCTCCGGCAGCACGTCGGATAGCGCCGTGATCGAAAGCCCCGAGGTGTTGGAGGCGAAGATCGCGCGCGGCGCCAGGTGCGGCGCCACCTTCTCGAAGAGGGACTTCTTCCAGTCCATGCGCTCGCTGATGGCCTCGATCACGAGGTCGCACTCCGCGAGGAGCGGCAGGTTCTCGTCGTAGTTGGCGGGCGTGATGCGCTCGACGACGCCCTTCGTGGCGAGCGGGCTGGGCTCGAGCTTCGCCAGGCCCTCGAGCGCCTTGCGGACGATGGCGTTCTTGTCGCGCCCCTCGGCGGCCAGGTCGAACAGCACCGGCTGCACGCCGGCATTCGCGAGGTGGGCGGCGATCTGCGCGCCCATGACGCCGGCGCCGAGGACGGCTGCCTTGCGGACGAGGAATTTCGACACGGGGTTCTCCTGGTGCATGCCCGCCCGGGCGGGCTGGTTATCGAAGCGGGTTCAGGCCTCTTCCATGCCGCCGGGGATCGGCCTCGGGCGACGCCCGGCGTCGATGGCGACGTAGGTGAGCTGCGCCTCCGTCACCTTCACGGTGTCGGTGCGCCCGTCGCGGCCGCGCTGGGCGAAGACCTCGACGTCCACCGTGATGGAAGTCCGGCCGACCTTCGCCACGCGCGCGTAGAAGCTCACGAGGTCGCCCACGAACACGGGCTCCTTGAAGAGGACGGAGTTCACGGCGACGGTCACGATGGGGCCCTGCGCGCGCTCGTAGGCGGGCACGCTGCCCGCGAGGTCGACCTGCGCCATCACCCACCCCCCGAAAATGGTGCCGTGGGCGTTCGTGTCCGCCGGCATGGGGATGATGCGAAGGACGGGCTGTTCGCCCTGCGGGAGTTTGGCTTGCATGACGGTTTCAAACGGGCGTTTGATTCTACACCGCGTGGCCCCGGTAGATGTCGGCCACGCGGTCGCGGTAGCGCTCGAGGATCTGGGCCCGCCTCGGCTTCAGGGTCGGCGTGAGCAGGCCGTTGTCCACGGTCCACTTGTCGGTGAGCAGCGCCACGCGGCGCACCTGGGCGTAGCCCGGGAAGGCGTGCACCTGCCTGGCGATGCGCCGAAGCACGAGCTTCTCGGCCTCCTCGCGGCCGCCGCCGTGGGGATCCGGGTCCAGCCCGGCCTCCCCGGCGACCCGGGACCACTCGTCCATGTTGAGCGCCACGAGCGCGCCGAGGAAGGGCCTGCCCTCGCCCACGACCAGCGCCTGCTCGAGCAGCGGGTCGAGCTGGATGGCGAGCTCCATGTCCACCGGCGGCACCTTCTCTCCGTTGGCCATCACGATGATCTCCTTGATGCGCCCCGTGATGTAGAGCAGGCCCTCCTCGATCCTCGCCTGGTCGCCCGTGTCCAGCCACCCGTCGGCCCTCATCACCGCGGCGGTCGCCTCGGGATTGTTCCAGTACCCCATCATCACGTTGGGGCCGCGCACGAGGAGCACGCCGTTCGCGCCGAACCCGATCTCGATGCCCGGGAGCACCGCGCCGATGGAGGCGGGGTCGTTCTTCTCCAGGCGGTTGACCGAGACGACGGGCGAGGCTTCCGTGAGGCCGTAGCCCTGCACGATGGGCAGCCCCAGCCCGATGAAGGTCTGGGCGATCTGCGGGTTGAGCGCCGCGCCGCCGCTCACCGCGATGCGCAGCCGGCCCCCGAGGCGCTCGAGGAGCTTCGAGGCCACCAGCGCGCGAAGCGCCGGCCACAGGAGGAACGACGGCCGCCAGGGCCCGCGCCCCTGGCGCCACTCGAAGAGGGCCCAGCCGGTGCGGCGGGCGAACTCGAACAGCCGCCGCTTCGCCGGCGGCGCCTCGTGGAGCTGCCCCTGGATCGCCGCGTGCAGGCGCTCGTAGATGCGCGGCACTGACACGATCGCGGTGGGCCGGATCGTCCGGAAGTCCTCCGCGAGCTGCGGGATGGAGCGCGCGAAGGCCACCTGGGAACCCGACACGATCGTGAGGTAGTAGCCCACCGTGCGCTCGAACATGTGCGACAGCGGCAGGAAGGACAGGAACACGTCGCCGGTGAAGACGTCGATCCCGCCGAGGCCGGACAGGACGTTCTGCAGCATGTTCCGGTGCGAGAGCATCACGCCCTTGGGCCGGCCCGTCGTGCCGGACGTGTAGACGATGGTGGCGAGCGAGCCCGCCTCGACGGCGACCGGGGGGTCGCCCGACGGCTCGGTGGGGAGCCACTGCGCGAGGGATCGCACGGCGGCGTCTTCCTGCGCCGCGGCGGCCTTCACCGTGACGATGCGCAGGACGCCCGGCATCTGCGCCCGCACCTGCGCGAGGCGCTTCAGTTGCTCGTCGCCTTCCGCGAAGAGGAGCTTCACGCCGGCGTCGTTCAGGCAGTAGGCGATGTTGTCGGGCCGGTCGTCCACGTAGACCGGGACGGTGACCAGCCCCTGCGCCGTCGCGCCCTGGTCGAACCAGACCCATTCGCGGCAGTTGCGAAGCATGATGGCCACGCGGTCGCCGGGGGCCAGGGGCTCGGCGGCGAGCCCCGCGCGCACCCGGCCCACCATGCGCGCGGTCTCCGCCCAGGTCGAGCCCTGCCACCGCCCGCTCGCGCCGTCGTATTCGCGGTAGGCGAGCGCGCCGGGCGTCATGGACACGCGCTTCGCGAAGGCCGTCGCGAGGGTGTCGTCCGGGGCGACGGGCACGTACTGCTTCTCTCGGGGCGGCAAGGGGAGCGGGCCTGGGATCGGTTCGGGGGGCTAGTCTTCGGGGAGCGTGGTGTCGCCGTGGCCGATTCCGCGCTGCATCAGGACGCTGTCCACCCACCGCCCATGCTTGAAGCCGATGGAGGCGAGCGTCCCGGCCACGCGAAAGCCTAGCGCCGAATGCAGTCCGATGGAAGCGGCGTTGCCGCTGTCGCCGATGACCGCCACGAGCTGGCGGCAACCGGCGGCCTCGCAGCGCCCGATGAGGCGCGCGAGCAGGCTCATCCCGGCGCCCTTTCGCGCAGCCACGCCAGCGTGTCGCGCCAGAGGCTGTCGCGGCTCTCCGGCAGGAAGTAGCCCATGTGCCCGATTCGCGGGCGGCCCGCGGCGGCCGGCGCGATGTGGCGACGCTCCACGCGCGCGTTGCGGTAGAAGCCGTGCAGCTCGTCGATGGACCCCTTCGTGAGCATCGGGTCGTCGTCGAACGAATACCCGAGGACGGGCGCCGTCACGGCCTCGTAGCGCCGCCGCATCGACTCTCCCTCGGACAGCAGGTAGTCGCGGTGGGTGCACCAGCGCCGCCACTGCCACGCCACCCCCGCCGGCAGGTCCCCCACCATGCGCAGGCGCCTGCCGGGGAAGTAGCCGAAGAGCGGCGTGAGCAGGGGAATCGCCACGAACCAGAGGAAGCGCACCTGCAGCGGCATGCGCTCGTTGTGCCCGTACCAGCCCGAGCCGGCCGTGACGGTCACGAAGGCGTCGAGGCGCGCGCCTTCGCGCACCGACCCGAAGAGCTGTCCGCCGAGGCTGTGCCCCAGCGCGAAAGCCGGCAGGCCCGGGTCCGTCGCCCGCGCCTCGCGCAGCATCGCGTCGAGGTCGGACTGCGCCCAGGTCGTCACGTCCGTCCGGAACCCGCGAAGGCTCGCCTCGCGCGAGGCGCCCATGCCCCGGTAGTCGAAGGTGAGCGCATGCACGCCGTTCTCGGCCAGGAAGCGGGCGATCGGCTCGTAGAAGTCCTGCCGCACGCCCATGGCGCCCGCCACGAGAAGGGTCGCCCAGGCCCTGCCCTCTGCGGGGAAGCGGGTCACCGCGAGCTCGTGCCCGTCCGCGGCCCTGGCCGTGTCCCGCAGCTCCATCCCGGCCTCAGTCCTTGCGCCGCGGCGAGACCCACATCGTGATGACGGCCCGGCAGACGAGCTCGCCGGCGCGGTCCTTCACCTCCACCGTGACCGGCACGTCGCGGCCCGGGCCTTGCCCGACCTCGCCCACGCTCGCGTGGGCCTCGACGTCGGACTCGGCCTTCCTCAGGTACTCGACCGCCATGCCCTTGGGAAGCCAGCGCATCGCCGGCGGGATCGTGATCTCCGTCGTCAATCCCGCCGCGAGCTCGGCCAGGTTGCACATCGCGATGGCGTGCACCGTCCCGATGTGGTTGGTGACCGCGCGGCGCTTCCTCATCGACACGCGCGCGTAGCCCGGCCTGAACTCCTCGAACCGCGGCCGGATGCTCCCGAAGTACGGCGCCTTCCAGCAGATGAGCCGCGAGAAGACCGCCTTCCCGAACGGCAGCCCCTCGCACCTCTTCCACAGGTCCAAGGCGGCACTCACTTCGCCCCCACCCTCATGGATCCGTGTTCATCCGGGTTCATCCGTGTCGAGCGCCTTTGGCCCGCATCACTCTCAGAGGGAATCCCACCCGGTGTCCGCCACGAACCGGTCCCCGTGCTTGGCGCGCAGCTCCGCCATCGTCTTCAGCCACGATTCCTTGCCGCGCTCCCGGATGGCGGAAACGGGACCGCCGCGATGCGGCGCGAAGCCCGTGCCGAAGATCACGCCCGCGTCGCAAAGGTCCGCGTCGGCCACGATCGACTCGCGCAGGCAGGCCACCGCCTCGTTGAGCGCCGGGAGCACCAGCCGGTCCGCGATGGGCTTCAAGTCCACGGAGCCGCTGCCGCTCGCCTTCTGCGGCTTGCCCTTCACCCAGGTGTAGAAGCCCTTGCCGGTCTTCTTGCCCAAGTGCCGTGCTTCGACGAGGGCCTGCAATCGCTTCGGGATCGGCGTGCCCGGCTTCGCGAGCTCCTGGCCGACGGCCCAGCAGATGTCCAGGCCCACCATGTCCGCGAGCTCGATCGGGCCCATGGGCATGCCGAAGTCCTTCGCCGCCGCGTCGATCGTCTCGCCCGCCACGCCCTCGTCGAGCATGAGCATCGCCTCCATGAGGTAGGGCGAGAGGACGCGGTTCACGAGGAAGCCCGGCGCGCTCTTGCAGGGAAGCGGCAGCTTGTCGATCTGCCTCGCGAAGGCCTGCCCCGCCTGCATCACCTCGGCCGAGGTCTGCGGGCCCTCGACGATCTCCACCAGCATCATCTGCGCCACGGGGTTGAAGAAGTGCAGCCCCACGAGGCGCTCGGGCCTCGCGAGCACGCCCGAGAGCTCCTGCAGGGGGATGCTCGAGGTGTTCGTGGCGAGGATGGCGCCTTCCTTCATCCGCGGCTCGATGCCCGCGAAGAGCTTCCTCTTGATCTCGGCGTTCTCGACGATGGCCTCGATCACGAGGTCGGCCTTGGCCACCCCGTCGCCCCTCACGTCGGGGATGAGCCGGTCGAAGGCCGCCTGGACGAGGTGCGGCTGCTTCAGGCGCTTCTTGTAGAGGGCGTGCGCGCGCTGGACGGCGGGCGAGATGCGCTCGGGCGCGAGGTCCTGCAGCGTCACGGTGATGCCCTTGAACGCGGCCCAGGCGGCGATGTCGCCGCCCATGGCGCCCGCGCCGATCACGTGCAGGTGGCGGATGGGCGGGAGGCCGGATTTCCCCAGGGCCTTCATCCGGTCCTGCAGCTTGAACAGCCGGATGAGGTTGCGCGTGGTCGGGTGGGCGAAGAGGCTCGCCATCGACGCCGGGTGCCCGGCGGGGATGTTGCGCACGTCCCCGCCGAAGTCCTTCCAGAGGTCGATGATCGCGTAGGGGGCGGGGTAGTGGTCCTCGCGCGCCTTCTCGGCCACCTTCTTCCGCGACATCGAGGCCACGAAGGAGCGCACCACGGGCCAGTCCGCCACCGCCGCCGCGAAGCGGGGCTTGTGGGGCGGCGGCGGGCTCGCGAGGAACATCCGCACCGCGTTGGCGAAGTGGCGCCGCGGCGTGGCCGCGTCCACGAGCCCGAGCTTCCTCGCGCGCCGGCCGTCGACGCCGCGCCCGGTGAGCATGAGGTCGAGGGCGCTCGCCGCGCCGATGAGCCGCGGCATGCGCCTGGCGCCGCCCCAGCCCGGCACGATGCCGATCATCACCTCCGGCAGCGCCATGCGCGTCTTCGGGCCGTCGTCGGCGATGCGGTAGCGGCAGGCGAGCGCCAGCTCCGTGCCGCCGCCCATGCAGAAGCCGTGGATCATCGCGAGCGTCGGGAAGGGCAGCGCCGCGATCTTGTCGAAGACCACGTTGCCGAGCGTCGTGAAGGCCATCGCCTGCTCGGCGCTCGAGATCGTGGTGAACTCGTCGATGTCGGCGCCGGCGGCGAAGCCGTTCTCCTTGGCAGAGAGGATCGCGAGCCCCTTGGGCGGCATGGTCGCGAGGTGGTCCGCCACGCGCCCGAGCTCCCCGAGCGCCTCCGTCGAGAACGTGTTGGTCGCGGTGTCCGCGCGGTCGAACCAGAGCCACGCCAGGTTCTGCGCGTCGACCTCGAGCTTCCAGTGCTTCAGGTCCATGTTCTTCTTTCCGCCCTAGGGCCGTTCCAGGAGCATGGCGCCGCCCTGCCCGCCGCCGATGCACAGCGAGGCCACGGCGCGCCGGCCGCCGGTGCGCTCGAGGACCTTGAGCGCGTGCAGCACGACGCGCGCCCCCGAGGCGCCGATGGGGTGGCCGATCGCGATGGCGCCGCCGTCCACGTTGAGCTTTCCCCGGTCCAGGCGCCCGAAGGCGCGCTCGAGGCCGAAGTGGGTCCTGCAGTACTCGTCGCTCTCCCAGGCCGCGAGGCACCCGAGCACCTGCGCCGCGAAGGCCTCGTTGATCTCCACGGCGTCGATGTCGTCCCAACCCAGGCGGTTCCTCTGCAGCATGGGCGTGATCGCGTGCACGGGCCCGAGCCCCATCTCGGCCGGGTCGAGGGCTCCCCAGTTCGCGTCCACGATGCGGCCGAGCGACTTCAGCCCGTACTCCTCCACCACTTCCTCGGCCGCGATGACGAGCATCGCCGCGCCGTCCGTGATCTGCGAGCTGTTGCCGGGCGTCACGTTGCCGTAGGTGCGGTCGAAGACGGGCTTCAGCTTCGCGAGCTTCTCCACGCTCGAGTCCCGGCGCACGCCGTCGTCCCTGTCGTGGACGGCGCCGTCCGGGCCGTAGATGGGCTCGACCTCGCCGTAGTGGCCGTTGTCCTGCGCGAAGGCCACGCGCCGGTGCGATTCCACCGCGAACTCGTCCATCATCTGCCGCGTGATGCCGAAGCGCCTGGCCACGATCTCCGCCGTGGAGCCCATCGAGATCTTCACCACGGGGTCGGTGAGCCCGCGCAGGATGGCGATGACGGGCGCGAGGTACGAGAGCCGGAACCGGGACGCGGTCGCCGCCCGCTGGCCGGGCGACTTCGCGCCATACCAGTCGGCGAGCCAGTTGACCATCGCCGGCCCGAAGAGTAGCGGCGCGTGGCTCATGGCGTCGGTGCCGCCCGCGAGCACGAGGCTCGAGCGGCCCGCGAGGATGTTGAGGTAGGCGGTGTCGAGGGCCTGCATGCCGGAGGCGCAGTTGCGCATCACCGTCCACGCGGGGACCTTCTCGCCGCACCCGAGCCGCAGGGACACCACGCGGCCGATGTTGGCCTCGTCCGCCGAGGGCATCGCGGCGCCGACGATCACCTCGTCGAAGGCGGTCGCGTCGAACGGCTGGCGCGTCACCAGCGGCCGGCCGCAGGCCACCGCGAGGTCGGAGCCGGAGAACGGGCCGAGCCCCTTCTTCGCCTTGAGGAAGGGGGTCCTCGCCCCGTCGACTACATGGACGCGGCGCGTGGCCATTGGGCGTTCTCCTGGCGGGACTGGCGGGAAAGGTCGGTGGGGAAATCGTCGACCATGATGACCTCGCGCCTGAGGCGGTCGGTGCGCACGAGGTGCTCGAACTCGGCGAGCGTGATGATGCCGCCCTTCACGGCGGCCTCGCGCCTCTCGGCCGTCCCGCGCTGCTCAAGCCTGCCGTCCTTCTGGGCGGCGCGCAGCTTCGCCTCGACGGGCTCGGCCTTGATCACGGCCTCCATCGCGAACTCGAGGCGTCCGATGACATCGTCCTCCTTGCGCGGCAGGTACATGCCGGCCGTGAGGCGATCGCGCGTGGCGCTCGGCTCGGTGAGCAGCCGCGCGACGCGGACATTCCACTTGTCGTGCGGCGCCGTGAGGGTGAGGCCCTTCGGGAAGGCCAGGCGCCGCATGAGCCAGGCGACGGGCCGGTTGGGGAAGTTGGCGAGCACGCCGTCCATCGCGACCTGCAGCTTGAAGGAGCTGTCGTACATCGCCCAGGTCAGCAGCGGCACGTCTTCCTCCGGGCAGCCGTCGTCGTGGAAGCGCTTCACGGTGGCCGACATCATGTACAGGTGAGACAGGATGTCGCCCAGCCTTGCCGAAAGCATCTCCTTCCTCTTCAGGCTGCCGCCGATCACGAACATCGACATGTCCGCGAGCATGGCGAAGGCCGAGGAGAAGCGCGTGAGGATCTGCAGGTAGCGCCGGGTGCGCGGCGAGCCCGGCACGGAGACGCCCTTGCCGCCGGTGAGGCCCAGCCACAGCGAGCGCGCGCCGTTCGAGATCGTGAACGCGACGTGGCCCCAGAAGGCCTCGTCGAAGGCGCGCAGGTCGTCGCCCCGCACGGCCGTCATTTCCTTGAGCACCCACGGGTGGCAGCGGATGGCGCCCTGGCCGAAGATGATGAGCGAGCGCGTGAGGATGTTGGCGCCCTCCACCGTGATCGCGATGGGCACCGTCTGGTAGGCGCGCCCGAGGTAGTTGTTCGGGCCCATGCAGATGCCCTTGCCGCCGTGGATGTCCATGGCGTCGTTGATGACCGTGCGCATGCGCTCGGTCATGTGGTACTTGCAGATGGCGGAGATGACCGAGGGCTTCTCGCCCATGTCGAGGGCGGCCATGGTCATGCGGCGCATGCCGTCCATGAGGTAGGTGCTGCCGCCGATGCGCGCCAGCGGCTCCTGGATGCCCTCGAAGTTGCCGATGGCGGTCTTGAACTGCGAGCGGATGCGCGCGTAGGCGCCGCTCGCGCGCGAGCCGACCTTGCCCGCGGCCATCGACATCGAAGGCAGCGAGATGGAGCGGCCCGCGGCGAGGCACTCCATCAGCATGCGCCAGCCCTTGCCGGCCTGCGCCTGCCCGCCGATCACCCATTCCATCGGGATGAAGACGTCCTTGCCGGTGGTCGGGCCGTTCATGAAGGCACAGCCGAGGGGATTGTGCCTGCGGCCCACGTTCACTCCCGGGTGCGAGGTCGGAATGAGCGCGAGGGTGATGCCGAGGTCCTCCTCCGTGCCCAGCAGCCCGTCGGGATCGTGCAGCTGGAAGGCCAGGCCGAGGATCGTCGCCACGGGCGCGAGCGTGATGTAGCGCTTCTCCCAGGTGAGCCGGATGCCGAGCACCTCCCTGCCCTCGTGCGGGCCCCTGCAGACGATGCCCAGGTCGGGAATGGATGCCGCGTCGGAACCGGCGTCGGGATTGGTGAGCGCGAAGCACGGGATCTCCTGCCCCTTCGCGAGGCGGGGCAGGAAGTGGTTCTTCTGCGCCTCGGTGCCGTAGTGCATGAGGAGTTCGGCCGGCCCGAGCGAGTTGGGCACCATGACCGTGACGGCGGCCGCCCCGCTGCGGGTGGCGATCTTGGTCACGATCTCCGAATGCGCGAACGCGGAGAAGCCCAGGCCCCCCTGGGACTTCGGGATGATGATCCCGAGGAAGCCCTTGTCGCGCATGTACTTCCACACCGCGGGCGGCAGGTCCATGCGCTCGTGGTTGATGTCCCATTCTTCGAGCATTCCGCAGAGTTCCTCCACGGGGCCGTCCATGAAGGCCTGCTCCTCGGCCGTGAGCTTCGGGGCCGGGTAGGCGAGGAGCTTCTTCCAGTCGGGGTTGCCGGAAAATAGGTCCGCGTCCCACCAGACGCTGCCCGCCTCGAGGGCCTCGCGCTCGGTGTCGGACATGGCGGGCAGCACCTTCTTGAAGACGCCGAAGAGCGGGCCCGAGACCGCCGCGCGCCTCAAGGGCTTCACGACCGAGAACGCGGCGAAGAGCGCCACCGCGATGAACGCCGCGGCCACGAGCCAGGCGGGCGCCGGGGTGAAGAGCGCGAGGCAGGCGGCGCCGGCCGCGAGGGCGACCGACCAGGCCAGCGCATTGGCGCGGTGGTAGGCGAGCGCCCAGGCGATCGCCAGCACGGCCAGGACCGACAGGATGATGGTGAGCATCGTCATTCTCCTTCCCGAAAGACCCCGCTCGGCGGGGAGTTGCTCCACGTCGCCCCGTTCGGGGGCTTGTCCTAGTGACCCGAGACGAGCTCGAGCTTCTTCGCGTCGCCCAGCGGGGCCTTGAGGCCGGCCGCGAGGAACGGCGCCAGCCGCTGCAGCAGCAATTCGTCGTTGTCGTCCTCGTTCGCGATGACCTGCACCATGAGCTTCAGCGAGTCGGTCCCGGCGAGGGTGTATGAAAGGGCGCCCATCACGAAGTGCAGGCGCCACGTGAGCTCCTGGCGCGTGAGGTGCGGCAGCGCCCTGAGGAACGCGTCCTTGTAGCGGGCGATCATCCCGGCGTACTGGGCCGAGAGGAAGTTGCGGATGAAGGGCGCGGGGTCGGCGTAGGCCCGGCCCAGCACGCGCAGGAAGTACTTCCCGCCGCGCTTCTCGTCGCGCGAGAGCCTGAGTGCGGGTATCAGCATCGCCGAGAGGATCTTCTCGCAGGTGAGGGGCTTGCCGCCGGCCTCGCGCTCGTAGCGCTCGAGGAGGTCGATGCGCTCCTGGTTCATGGGATCGAGCCGGCGCGTGAGCACCGCCTGGAACAGCTCCTCCTTCGTGCCGAAGTGGTAGTTCACCGCCGCGAGGTTCACCCCGGCGGCCGTCGTGAGCTGGCGCAGGCTCGTCGCCTCGAAGCCGTGCTGCATGAATAGCGACTCCGCCGCGTCCAGGATGCGGGACTTGGTGTCCTGCGACAGGGCATCGGTCGCGGACGGGCGTCGGGCGGGACGCGGGGCGGGCATGGGTTCGGCCCTCCAGGAATGTGGGAAGGGCGCCGGAATCGCGTCAAACGCACGATTCAAACGCCCGTTTGAAACTATCCTAGGGCCGCGGCGGCGGCTTGTCAAATCATGGGCGGGCGCCGGTTGGGCTAAACTGCGGCCCGCCATGAAAGAGTCCGCTCTCGCCTTCGCGCTCTCCGCTTGCCTCGCGCTTCCCGCGCAGGCCATTCTCACGCGCGCCGACCGCGACGACGAGGAGTACCGGGAGCTCGCCGGCCGCTACCCGGCGACGGTCAGCCTGGGCGCCGCGGGGGGCGGCGGCGTGTTGATCGCCCCGCGCTGGGTGCTGACCGCGGCGCACCGCGCCGCGCCGCTTCGCGCCCCGAAGGCGGCGCTCGCGATCGGGGGCCGCCCGCACGAGATCCAGGAGGTCTTCGTCCACCCGGACTGGACGCCCGGCGGCGAGGCGGACCTCGCGCTCGTTTTCCTGCGCGCCCCGGTCGCGGGCGTGGAGCCGGTGGCCATCTACCGGCTCGCGGACGAGGACGGCGAGGCCGCGAGGATCGTGGGACTGGGCGCGACGGGGCGCATCGGGGAGGCGGCCCGCAAGTCGGACGGGCAGCCCCGGGCGGCGATCAACACGGTGGACCGCGTGGGGCCGCGCATGTTGGGGCTGCGCCTCAAGGGTCCGGAGGACGCCTCGGACCTGCAGGGGGCCCTCGCCCCGGACGAAGGCGGCGCGCCCGCCTATTTCGAGGCCGGCGGACGCATCCTCGTGGGAGGCATCGCGTCGTGGACCCACGACGCGAACCGCGACGGCGTGGCCGGGAACGTGGGCGACTGGGAGAACTACACGCGCGTGTCCGCCTTCGCGGGCTGGATCGACGAGGTGATGTCGAAGGCGGCGGTCGCGGAAGCCTCGCGCGGGGCGGCGAAGCCGGGGCCCTGAACGCTCAAGCCCGCGAAAGCGCCTGGTCGAGGTCCCACAGGATGTCGTCGAGGGTCTCCAGGCCGATCGACAGGCGCACCATGTCCGGCGGCACGCCCGCCTTGACCTGGTCGGCCTCGGCAAGCTGCCGGTGCGTCGTGGACGCCGGGTGGATCACGAGCGACTTCGCGTCGCCGATGTTGGCGAGGTGGCTCACGAACTGCAGGCCCTCGATGAACTTCACGCCCGCCGCGTAGCCGCCCTTGATGCCGAAGGAAAGGAGCGCCCCCGCCCCCTTCGGCATGTAGCGCCTCGTGAGGGCGTGGTAGCGGTTCCCGGCGAGCCCCGGGTAGTTCACCCACGCGACCTTCGGGTGGTCCTTCAGGAAGCTCGCGACGCCCATCGCGTTGGCGCAGTGCCGCTCCATGCGCACGGGAAGCGTCTCCAGCCCCTGCAGCAGGAGCCAGGCGTTGAAGGGCGAGAGCGACGGGCCGAAGACGCGCAGCACCTCCATGCGCGCCTTCATCGTGAAGCCGAAGTCGCCGAAGGTCTCGAAGAAGCGCACGCCGTGGTAGCCCGCGGACGGCTCGGTCATGGAGGGGAACCTGCCGTTGTCCCAGGGGAACTTCCCGCTCTCCACCACGACGCCGCCCATCGTGGTGCCGTGCCCCCCGATGAACTTGGTGGCCGAATGCACGACGATGTCCGCGCCGTGCCTCAGGGGCTGGCAGAGGTACGGCGAGGCGGCGGTGTTGTCCACGACGAAGGGCACGCCCGCCTCGCGCGCGATGGCGCCCACCGCGGCGATGTCGACCATGTTGATCGCGGGGTTGCCCAGCGTCTCGGAGAATACCGCTTTCGTGTTCGGGCGGATCGCGCGGCGGAAGTTCTCCGGGTCGTCGGGGTCGACGAAGGCGGTCTCGATGCCGAGCTTCGGCAGGTTCACGGCGAACATCGTGTGCGTGCCGCCGTAGAGCTTCGAGGAGGAGACGATGTGGTCGCCCGCCTGGCAGATGTTCAGGATGGCCACCATCTCGGCGGCCTGCCCGGAAGCGGTGGCCACCGCCGCGCGGCCGCCCTCGAGGGCCGCCATCCGCTCCTCGAACATGGCGGTGGTCGGGTTCGACAGGCGCGTGTAGACGTTGCCGAAGGTCTGCAGGTTGAACAGGCTCGCCGCGTGGTCGGCGCTGTCGAAGACGAAGGACGTCGTCTGGTAGATCGGCGCGGCGCGCGCGCCCGTCTCCCGGTCCGGGATCTGGCCCGCGTGCAGGGCCAGGGTCTCGAAGCCGAACTCGCGGTCCGCCATCGGCTACTTCGGCGTTTCCGAGGAGGCCCGGGTCCGGTCGAGCACCGTCATCGCGGTCGAGACGAACGTCGACACGTCGGTGAGGTTCGCGGGCACGATCAGCGTGTTGCCGGTCTTCGCGAGGCCGGAGAAGGCCTCGACGTACTTCTCCGCGACCTTGAGGTTCGCGGCCAGCATGCCGCCCTCGGCATTGATGGCGGCCGCCACCTGGCGCACCGCGCTCGCCGTCGCCTCGGCCACGGTCGTGAGCGCCAGCGCCTCGCCCTGCGCCTTGTTGATCGCGGCCGTCTTGTCGCCCTCGGATTCCAGCACCTTGGCCTGCTTGGCGCCGTCGGCGATGTTGATCTCCTGCTGGCGCTGGCCTTCGCTCTTGGCGATGAGGGCGCGCTTCTCGCGCTCGGCGGTGATCTGCGCCTGCATGGCGCGAAGGATGGACTCCGGCGGCGTGAGGCTCTTGATCTCGTAGCGAAGGACCTTGATCCCCCACGTCCGCCCCGCCTCGTCGAGCACCGAGACGACCATGTGGTTGATCTCGCTGCGGCTCTCGAAGGTCTTGTCCAGCTCCATCTTGCCCACCTCGCTGCGCAGCGCGGTCTGCGCGAGCTGCGTGATCGCGAGCACGTAGTCCGAGGAGCCGTAGGAGGCGAGCTTCGGGTCCGACACCTGGTAGTAGATGATCCCGTCCACCGCGAGCTGCGTGTTGTCCTTGGTGATGCAGACCTGCTCGGGGATGTCGAGAGGCACCTCCTTGAGCGAGTGGCGGTAGGCCACGCGGTCGATGAAGGGCACGATCACGTTCAGGCCCGGCGGGAGGACCTGGTGGAACTTGCCCAGGCGCTCGATCACCCAGGCCTGCTGCTGCGGAACCACGCGGATGCCCTCGACGATGAGCACGACGATCATCGCGATGAGGAACGTGGCGATCGTGATGCCCACGCTCTGCGTGAGGAATGCGGCGGCGATCGAGACGATGGCGGCGACGAGTACCTTCCAGAACATGGCGGCCTCCCAGGTTGGTGTTGCGCTAGTTGTTCGAATTTGCCGCGCCGCCCACGAGGAGCGTGCTGCCGTCCTGCCCGTGGATGACGAGCGTTGCGCCCGGTTCGGGCCGGGTGCCCGCGTCCACCCGCGCGTCCCACGTCGAGCCCCGGTACTTCACCCGGGCCGTTCCCGATGGCGCGTCGACCCACGACTCCAGGACCACGCTCTGGCCGAGGTCGAGGAAATCGTCCTTCGCGCTGCCGGGCGCGCGCGTGCGGTGCCACCGTTTCACGAGCCACGTGCCGGCCAGCGCCACGGCGCAGGCGCCCACGGCCTGGGCGAAGTAGCCGCCGCCGGCCCAGGCGACCGCCGCGCCGGCGAAGGCCCCGACGCCGATCACCAGCAGGTAGAAGGTGCCCGAGAGAAGCTCGATGATCACCAGCACGAAGCCGGCGACGATCCACGCGAGATAGGGTTCCATGGCTTGCCTTTCCTAGACGGGCCGCTTGGCCGAGATCACCTTCGTGTCGACGCCGGCCCAGCCCAGGCCGCCGAAGAGGCGCCCGTGCTCGATCTTCACGCACCGGTCCTCGACCACCTCGAGCCCGGCGGACTCCGCCTTGCGCCGCGCCGCCTCGCTCGTCACGCCCAGCTGCATCCACAGGACCTTCGCGCCGATGGCGATGGCCTCGTCGGCGATCGCGGGGATCTCCTCGCTCCGGCGGAAGCAGTCCACGATGTCGACCTTCTCCGGGATGTCGGCGAGGGCCTTGTGGCACTTCTCGCCTAGGATGCTGTCGTACTGCGGATTGACCGGGATGATCCGGTAACCGTGCTCCTGCATGTACTTGGCGGCAAAATAGCTTGGCCGGTACCAGTTGGCCGACAGCCCCACCACGGCGATGGTGCGGCTGGCCTTCAGGATGCGCCGGAGCTTCGTGGTGTCGTCCATGGTTTCCAGGGAGGCTGTCTTGCGGAGGATTCTACCTGTCATGCGTCGCGGGCTCACTGTCCTCGCGGCCGCGGCCTGCCTGCCGGCCGCCGCGGCCAACCACGAGGTCGTGGCCCCCGCGATCGGCGCGGGGCCTTTCGCCGTGGCCTGCTCGAACATCGCCCAGGACGAGGCGGCGATCGCCGCGCTCGGCTCCACCCCGGAGGAGATCTGGGAGGGCCGCCCGCGGGACGGCGAGCCTCGCTACGTGTCGCAGGTGCTCGCCGCGCCGGGAACCGCCATCGCATTCGACGCGCCGGTGCCCGACCTGCGAGAGCTCTACCCGCGCCACGCGGGCGAGCGCGTGCCCCACGTGGCGATCGTGTGCCACCCCACTCCGCGCGAAAATCCCGATCCCGACTACGCCCTTCCCGGGACGGGAGGCATCATCCCGCGCATGCAGCCGGCCGGGGCCGCGCCGAGGCTCGTCTCCCACACGGAGTACCACGAGGCCCTCGGCATCTACATGAGCCCGCCGGTGCCCGGCCCCGCCGCCCTGCCCGTCATCGTCTTCTCGCACGGCCTGGGCGGCAGCCCCATCAGCCCCGGCTATATCGACGCCGTGGTCGACCTGGCGTCCCAGGGCTTCATGGTGGCCGGGGTCTTCCACGGCGACCCGCGCTTCTCGCAGATCCGGATCGAGGACCTCGGCGACTTCGTGGGGGCCCTCGCGAACTTCGACGAGTTCGTCGAGATGGA
The DNA here is from genome assembly GCA_044230355.1 of Usitatibacteraceae bacterium. Classification (GTDB taxonomy): domain Bacteria; phylum Pseudomonadota; class Gammaproteobacteria; order Burkholderiales; family Usitatibacteraceae; genus FEB-7. Next base: position 68,040 of record JBGARD010000002.1, read on the forward strand.
GCTCATCCGGCCCGTTTCACTCAAGGCACTCCTGGACACGCTCCTCGCCCACCCCGGCTTCGCGCCGGGGATCGACGCCACGCGCATCGGGGGGTTCGGCGCAAGCCTGGGAGGCCAGGCGATGGCCAACCTGCTCGGCGCGCGCCTCACCACGAGCCTGGGGCTCGCCTGCCGCGACACGGTCACCGACCCGCGCATCAAGGCGGCGGTCGGCCTGGTTCCCTACGCCGGGCAGACCTTCCTGCCCGCGTTCTGCGACGACCAGAACGGTGCCGAGGGGCTCGACCGGCCCTACCTCGCGATCTCCGGCACGGCGGACACCACGGCGCCGATCGGGATGATGGAGCAGGCCCTGAACCGCTTCCGGGGCTCGCGCTACCTGGTGGCGCTGGAAGGCGTGGAGCACGAGTATGTCCCCGGGATGCGCGGCGACACGATGACGTGGGCGGTGACCTTCCTGGACGCCTACCTGCAGGTGTGGGCGAAGCCGGACGCGATGGGCCGCTTCATCCGCCTCGCGTCCATCGCGGGCGGCCCGGCCGACTCGCTGCGGGTGGACGCCCACGTTCCGTTCGCGCCCGGTGCGGGCGAGGCGACCGTGCAGGAGTTCTACAACGAGCCGCTCGCCCACTACTTCATCGCCTCCGGGAGCGAGGAGATCGCGAACATCCTCGCCGGCGGCGCCGGCCCCGGCTGGTCGCTCACCGGCCAGGCCTTCACGGCCTACGCGCAGCTGCCGCCGGACGCCTTCACGACGGTGGCGCCCGTGTGCCGCTTCTACGGCGCCCTCGCCGGGGGGCCGAACTCCCACTTCTACACGGCCGACCCCGCCGAATGCGCGTGGGTGAAGCAGGCCGGCGGTTGGTACTACGAGGGCACGGCCTTCCACGTCCAGCCCGTTCAGGCGGACGGGAAGTGCCCCGCGGGCCACCTGCAGGTCCTGCGCGCCTACAACCAGGGCTACCCGCGCAACGACTCCAACCACCGCTACACGACGAGCGATTCCACCTGGCGCGAGATGGCGCGCCACGGCTGGGCCCTCGAGGGCGCGGTCATGTGCGCCCGGCCTTGACGGCTCCCGGCGCCGGCTCGCCGGCGCGGCGCCTGTCGTAGTCCGCCCACCACTCGCGCGCCTCCTCCTCGCGCCAGGGCCGCTGCCGCGCGACCTCGGCGAGCACGGCCGAGACCTCCGCGACCCCTGCCGGCCGCCCCTCGCGCTCCTTGGAGAGGCATCGCGCCACGAGGTCGGCGAGAACCGACGGCGCATCCGCCGCCCCGCACTCCGCGATCGACGGCGCCGGGACGTTCAGGACCTGGTACACGAGGTCGTGGTCGCTCTGCGTCTCGAAGACGCGCCGGCCGGTGAGGAGGAAGAACGCCACCGCCCCCAGCGCGTAGATGTCGGCGCGGGCGTCGGCGTCGGCCGGGTTGCGAAGCCTTTCGGGCGCCATGTAGAGCGGCGTGCCCAGCACGCGCGCGAACTGCGTGATGTCGCGGGTGTGCGCGTTCGCGACCTCCTTCACCAGGCCGAAATCGAGGACCTTCACGACGTCGACCTCGCCGCCGTGGCGGCAGAGCATCAGGTTGTGCGGCTTCACGTCCCGGTGCACCAGGCCGTGGTCGTGCGCCTCCTTGAGCGAGCCGCACACCTGGCGCAACGCGTGCACCGCCCGCGACACCGGGAGCCGGCCCTGCGTCCCGACCAGCTGCTCGAGGGAGAGCCCGTCGAGGTACTCCATGGCGTAGTAGAAGGTGCCCTCGCGCGTGCGCCCGTAGTCATAGATCTCGATCGTGTTCGGGTGCGAAAGGCGGCTGCACAGCTGCACCTCGCGCTCGAAGCGGGTCGTCATCTCGTCGGTGGCGAGGGCGGCCTTGAGCACCTTCACCGCCACCGGGCGCTTCAGGAGCGAATGGCGCGCGAGGTACACGTGGCTGATGCCGCCCTCGCCGATCTCCCGCTCCAGCGTGTAGGGCCCGACGCGGCGCGCCTCGCGCAGCTTGAGCCGCATGGCCCAGACGGAGGAGCTCATCGCCGCCGCCATCGCCACGGCGAAGAACCCGAGCAGCGTGCCGAACGTGATCTCGAGGTACTTGAGCGGCGCGTAGGCCTCCGCCGCCTCGATCTCGACGGCGATGACCATGTCCTTCTCCCGGAGCACCCGCCATGCGCCGATGACCTCGGTGCCCCGGTAGTCCCGGTAGGGCTCGAGGATGGCGCCCTCGTTGGCGCTTCCCGAGGCGAGCGCCTCGAGGGCGGCCTGCGCCAGCCGGGTCTGCGGCCAGGCCGAGGGCGGCGTCGTGGGCCGGAAGCCGGCGAGGAGGTTGCCGCCGGGGTCGCGCACCGGAATGCGCAGGATCCCGGAGTCTCCGGCCGGCACCCGGCCCGCAAGCCGCAGGTCGCCCAGGTATCGGCTCTGGGTGAGCATCACGCCGCGCCCGTCGAAGGCATAGGCTTCGCGGGAGGACTGGCTGGAACTCAGGACGAGCAGCGTGCCGAAGCGCGCATCCGCGAGCCGGCCGAAGCCCAGGGCGGCGATCACCTCGCCCGCGTCCCCCCGGACCGGGGTCTCGACCCAGACCAGTGGGCGATCGAAGGGCACCTGGCCCGCGCGCCCCACCCGCTCGCTCTCGTCGAAGGGCTGCACGAAGACCGTCTTGCCGGAGAACACGGGCTCGAGCCGCTTGGCGAAGTCCCCCTTTCCCACCCGCAGGCCGCAGTAGTCGTCGTGCAGGGCGGCGATGATGGCCCCGTCGCGTGCGATGAGGTTCACCGCGACGGCGTCCTCGAGCGCCACGAACGGGGCGATCTGGGCGAGGAGCTTGTGGCGCGCGGGGGACCGGCAGACCTCCGCGGCGTCCATGCCGCCCTGCGCGAGGCGCACGAGCGCCGCCGCCTCGCGCTGCACCGGCTCGTCGGCGGCCCAGCGCTCCGCGGCGCGCTTCTTCTCCTCGACCCAGACGGTGAGGACGCCCGTCTCGGCCTCGAGCAGGGCCGAAAGGCCCGCGGCGCGCAGCTCGCGCAGCGACCCGCGCACCTGCCCGTACGACCACCAGCCCATCGCCACCAGGGAGATCGCGACCACCCCCATGATCGCCACGAAGTTCCAGAGACGCTCGCGCGCCTCGTCCCCCGGCAGGGCGCCGGGCGGCCTCAGCAGGGCCGGGAGGTTGTCCGGGATCTTGCGAAGGCCGGGGATGGGGTCGTGGGAGGCCACCGGCCCATGATACGAGAGCCGGGGGCCGGAATGAAAAAGGCCGCGCCCGAGGGCGCGGCCGTGAGCGTGAATCGGCTCTTCTTCTTCAGAACTTCCAGGAGACCCAACCGTAGAAGATGTTGGCCTTGTAGTTCGTGTCCTTCATGTACCCCATCAGGTAGCTGTCCGCGTACTGGGTGCCGGCCGCGCCGACGGTCGGGTTCGCCGGCACGGTGTAGCGGTAGCCGTCGACCTGGACGTCCTTGTAGTCGTACTTCTCGTACGTCCAGCCTGCCGTGAACGACAGCGTCTTGCTGAGGTTGTACACGCCCTTCAGGTTGAAGGACCTGCGCTTCGAGTCGTCGAAGCTTGTGTTGTTGATCGGCTGGCTGGCATCGGGCACGGCCTGGATGTAGTTGAAGTCGTCCGAGCCGTCGGACTTCACGTACGTCCACGAGGCGCTGAGCTTCAACTTCTCGTTCACCGGCACGTCGAGCGCCAGGCCGTACGCCTGGTTGTCCTCCGTCGTCTGCCCGTCCCACGTGTAGTTGGTGGCGGTGTTCGGGGAGGTCGGGTCGTAGTTGCGCTCGCCCGAACGCGGAGTTACGCGGTGCCGCTGCTCGTAGGTGACGTCTTCCCAGTCGCCGAAGACCGTGAATCGGTAGACCGACGGATCGCCGTAGGAGATGCTGGCGTAGTACTCGCGGCGGTCGTCCGCGGGGCGGCCGGTGTAGTTGTCGTAGTACTTGTTGTCCTTCCAGTTCGCCTCGAAGGAGAGGTCGAGGAATTCCACGGGCGAGGCGTCGAGGGTGAGCTTCCACTTCTTCTGCTCGAGGTTCGTCGCGTCGAAGGCCTTCAGGTACCGGTTGGCGTACGCCGCGTCGCTGGGGCCGGTGCCCTCGTTCCCGAGGAGGAAGTTGGACTCGCGGTCGAGCTCCTGGTACTTCAGGCGGGCCGACACGCCCTCGATCATCGAGGTCTTCCACTCGACGAACCAGCGCTTCTCGGTCGACTGGTCGAAGTCGAAGCGCGTGCGCTCGATCTCGAGGTTCTCGTAGCCGGCGCCGACGCGGTTCTGCCGGTTGATCCGGTAGAAGGCGTCGAAGCCCCAGTACTCCTTCTCGTACGAGTACAGCTCGTTCTCGTAGACGGTGGTGCCGGTGATGGCCGGGTTGGTGAAGGTGACGTGCGTCGAGTTGTCGTCGCGCTCGAGCTTGTTGTAGTACAGGCGCGTGTCCAGGCCCTTCATCGGCGCGGAGGTGAGCGAGACCGCGAGGGTCTTGTTCTCGACGTTGCCTTCGAACGTGTCGGAGCTGGCACCGGGGGAGAGCTGGCCCACGCCCGCCGCCGCCGACCCGTGCAGGATCGTGTTGGTCAGCGTGGAGTTGCTCTCCAGCTCGTCCTGCGTGTAACGGAAGGCCAGGGTCGAGCCGAGGGGCAGCTGCCGGAAGATCGCGTTCGCGGCGATGCGGGTGTAGTCGTTGTCGCCCGGCATGTAGACGCGGTCCGTCCCGTTCAGGTAGAAGCCGTTCGTGAAGGTGACTTCCTTCGTGTCGTTGTCGAAGCGGCTGACCATGTACGACAGCGAGAGCTGCATCGCCTTGGTGGCGTAGCCGGCCTCGCCCGTCGCGTTGCGCGTCTTGTACTCCGTCGGGAAGACGAGGTCCACGTAGCCGTTGCCCGGGCTCATGCCCTGAGAGGAGGCGCCGATCTTGCCGCCGGACTGCGTCACCTGGTTGGCGTCCACCCGGAAGTACCAGGGCGAGGCGCCGGAGAACTCGAAGTAGCCGCCGTCGTCGCGGCGGTCGTAGCCCACGTCGACGCTGTTCCAGGTGTCCGGGTTGAGCTGCGGGAAGGTGGCCGTGTTCGTGGCGCCGCCGGCGCCCGCGTACGGCGTGCGCCCGCCCTCGAGCTGGTTGCGGCGCAGGGAATCGCTGTAGAGGCGGTACTTGAAGGCCTCGTAGGCGCCGCCCTTCAGGTTGACGTACTGGTCGTCCCGGCCGATGTTCTCGCCGAAGAAGTCGAACCAGTAGCGGTTGCTGCGGCCCTTCACGTCCCAGCCGAACAGCACGCCGTTGGACAGGTCGCGGATGTCGTTCATCTTGGACGGGTCGACCGCGTCCTCGCTGTTGTAGATGCCGCCGAGGTTCACGGACCCCTCGACCTTCAGGGCTTCCTGGGCGAGGACGGGCGCCGCGACGAACAGGTTCGCGATCAGGATGGAAATGAGCTTCTTTTTCATGATCGTCATCCCCTTAGCGGATCAGGTAGCGGCCGCGGTTCGACGGCGCGTTGGTGCCGTGGATCGCGTTGTGGCAGTTCAGGCAGCTGCGCCCGATAAGGCGGGTGCTCACGCCGGTGTTGGGCGCGCCCGTGCTCGGCACGAGCCAGCTGGCCTGCGCACCGTAGGTGGAGTTCGGGTGCGATCCCGAGGTGTGGCAGTCCTGGCAGAGGTTCGGCGTCTTCTCGTTGAGGAGCTTGTTGTGCGAGGAGCCGTGCGGGGTGTGGCAGCTCAGGCAGTTCTCCTCGACCGGCGGGTGCCCGAAGACGAACGGGCCGCGCTTGTCGGAGTGGCAGGAGAAGCACTGCTGGTTCACGGTTTCGTGCTTCACCATGACCGGGGTGAGCGCGCCGTGCGGGTTGTGGCAGTCGGAGCACTTCACCTTGCCCTCGAGGATCGGGTGGTGCGAGGGCTTCAGGGTGGCGGCGCGCACCTGCTGGTGGCACGTCCCGCAGGTGTCCGCCTCGATCGAGCGGGAGGTCGTCGTGTAGGGCTGCGGCTGCGGGTTCTTCAGCTTGCCGTGGATGTTGTGGCAGCTCGAGCAGGCCACGTCGTTCTTGGCGTGCTTTCCGGATTCCCAGAAGGCGAGCTGGCGGTTGCCGGCGTGGCAGCTCAGGCACGCCGCGGATTTCTCGTCGGGCGTCCTGGCCTTGGCCTGCTTGTCGCCCACGACGGGCTTCTTGCCGCGCGCCGCGACGTGCTCCTTGGCGTCGCCGTGGCACGACTGGCACGCCTTGCCGTCGGCGTCGTTCTTCGCCCCGTGGGCGGTACTCTTGATGGAGTCGTTGGACTCCTCGTGGCACTTGTTGCAGACCGGCTCGGCCTGGGCGCTGGCCGGAGCCGACCACAGGAACGCGAGCGACAGTGCGCAGGCCGTGACCAGCTTTGCCGCGAGACGATGGTGCATGTTACCTCCCAATGCGCCCGGATCCGGGGCGCTCTGTTGACCCGATCCGGCTCCCGGCTCCCTAGCCGGGTGGGCGCCGCCCCTCACATCGCGTGGGCGGGGCGCCCGCCGGACTTCCGATACAACCCTTGCTTGCTGAAACGTTGCCTGGCGCGGATGACGGCTTTTTTATTGCGGCGCCGCCGTGGACGCACTTCCCGCCAAGTATTTACGGCGCAGCATACCCCCCGGCTCCCCCCGCCAGGTTTGACGCGGATCAATCACGAAGGGGTATGCAGATCAAGCAAGGAGCGCCGGGAGGCGAAATGCGGATTGCGAAAAGGGATGGTGGGCCCGGCTGGATTCGAACCAGCGACCAAGGGATTATGAGTCCCCTGCTCTAACCGTCTGAGCTACAGGCCCGGAAAGCAAAATGCCCGCCGAAGCGGGCATTGTAATCGGCACCGGGGGAGCGCCGGCGTAACGGGAACCGTTACAGGACGGCCTCAGCCCTCGCCTTCGAGGAAGCTGCGCAGCTTTTCCGACCGGGAGGGGTGGCGGAGCTTCCTCAGGGCCTTGGCCTCGATCTGGCGGATGCGCTCGCGCGTCACGTCGAACTGCTTGCCGACCTCCTCCAGCGTGTGGTCGGTGTTCATCTCGATGCCGAAGCGCATGCGCAGCACCTTCGCCTCGCGCGGCGTGAGGGAGTCCAGGACGTCCTTGGTCGCCTCCCGCAGGCTCGCGTAGAGCGCGGAATCCGAGGGCGCGAGGCCGGCCTGGTCCTCGATGAAGTCGCCCAGGTGCGAGTCGTCGTCGTCGCCGATGGGCGTCTCCATGGAGATGGGTTCCTTGGAGATCTTGAGGATCTTCCGGATCTTCTCCTCGGGCATCTCCATCTTCACGGCAAGCGTGGCGGGGTCGGGCTCCTGCCCCGTCTCCTGCAGGATCTGGCGCGAGATGCGGTTCATCTTGTTGATGGTCTCGATCATGTGCACCGGGATGCGGATGGTGCGCGCCTGGTCGGCGATCGAGCGCGTGATGGCCTGCCGGATCCACCACGTGGCGTAGGTCGAGAACTTGTAGCCGCGGCGGTATTCGAACTTGTCCACCGCCTTCATGAGTCCGATGTTGCCTTCCTGGATGAGGTCCAGGAACTGCAGGCCGCGGTTGGTGTACTTCTTGGCGATCGAGATCACCAGGCGCAGGTTCGCCTCGATCATCTCCCGCTTGGCCCGCCGGGCCTTGGCCTCGCCGGTGGACATCTGGCGGGCGATCTCCTTCAGGTCCTTGATCGGGATGCCGACTTCCTTCTGCAGGGCGATGAGCGCCTCCTGCTGCTCGACGATCGCGGGCTTGAAGCGGTCGAGCGCCTTGGCGAAGGCCTTGCCGGAGGCGATCTCCTCGGCCACCCACTTGAGGTTCGTCTCGTTGCCGGGGAAGACCTTGATGAAGTGCGGCCGCGGCATGTTGGCGTTGCGCGTGCACAGCTCCATGATCTCGCGCTCGTGGCCGCGCACGCGCTCGACCAGCTGGCGCAGCCCGCCGCAGAGGTGCTCGACCTGCTTGGCGGTGAACCGGATCATGAGGAGCTCGCCGGAGATCGACTCCTGGAGGTCCTTGTAGGCGCGCGAGCGGTAGCCCTTCTCGGAGAGGATCTTGCGCATCTTCTTGTAGAGGCGCCGGATCTTGTTGAAGTGCACGAGGGAGTCCTGCTTGAGCTGCTCGAGGTCGGCGCTCGCCATGTCGGCGTCCTCCTCGCCCTCGTCCTCCTCGATCTCCTCGAGCTCCTCCTCCTCGCTCATCTCCTCGCCGACGATGTCCTCGCCGTCGGCGTCCACGAGCCCGTCGACCAGCTCGTCGATGCGCATCTCGTCCTTCTCGACCATCTCGGCCAGGCGCAGGATCTCCTCGATGGTGGTCGGGCACGAAGAGATGGCCTGGATCATGTGCTTCAGGCCGTCCTCGATGCGCTTGGCGATCTCGATCTCGCCCTCGCGCGTGAGCAGCTCCACCGAGCCCATCTCGCGCATGTACATGCGCACGGGGTCCGTGGTGCGGCCGAACTCGGAGTCGAGGGTGAGCGACAGGGCCTCCTCGGCCTCCTCGACGACGTCCTCCTCGGCGACGGGGTTGGTCGCCGCCTCCGTGAGGAGCAGCGTCTCGGCATCCGGCGCCACGTCGTACACGGCGATGCCCATGTCGGCGAGCATCGTGACCACGCCCTCGATCTGCTCGGCGTCGGTCATCTCGTCGGGCAGGTGGTCGTTGATCTCGGCGTACGTGAGGTAGCCGCGATCCTTCCCCAGGACGATGAGGTTCTTCAGGCGCTTCTTCTGCGCCTCGACTTCCGCGAGCTTCACTTCGGCCTTCTGTTCCCTGCTGGCGTTCTTGGACGATTCTTTGCTGGATTTCACGAGCGGCTCCGGGAAGGGCGAGGCAGGCGGGGAAAACTTGTCATTTTACCACTACTTAGGCGGGTTTTCGAGGCCGGGGTTCGCACCTCGCGCAGCGGCCTGGCTCGCCTTCAGGACGTCGAGCTCGGCGCGCTCGGCCTCCCCCAGGCCGCCGTCCATCGCACGGGCCTCGAGCTCGGCCTTGCGCCGCTCGGAGCGCTGCAGGGCCAGCTTTTCCTGGAGGCCGGAAAGCTCCGCCTCCAGGTCCAGCTCCGCCTCCGTCACCTCGTCCAGGATGCGGCCGGATCCCAGGGCGGCCTCCAGGAGGGGGGCATGCTCCCCGCCATCGAAGTGGGCGGTCAGCTGGCCGAGCGTGAGGTTCGCCTCGCCTTCGCGGGCGTAGGCGAGCACCGCGTGCAGCGCCCGGCCCTCCGGCGAGCCCTCCCCCACCAGGTCGGGGTCCACCGTGCGGGCGAGCGCCGGCTTGCGCAGCACCCGCTGCAGGATCTGCCCCTCCAGGGACTGCGGCCTGCGCACCATGCGGGGGGCCGGGGATTGGCTGGGCCGGGCCGCAACCCGGGGGGGTATGTAGCCGGGCAGCTCTCCGGGCTCCAGCCCGGCCATTTCCGCCAGGCGCTTGCGGATCATGGCGCCCAGTGCCGGCGCCTCGATCTGCGACACGAGCGGCTTCGCCTGGGCCAGGAAGCGCGCGCGCCCCTCCTCGGTGCCCATGTCCACCTTCGAGGCGATCTCGCCCACGAGGAACTGGGAAAGGGGCTTCGCGCCGGCCAGCGCCTCGACGAAGCCTTCCTTGCCCTGCCGGCGCACGAAGGTGTCGGGGTCGTCCTCCGGGGGCAGAAAGAGGAAGGAGACGGATTTTCCATCGGCCAGGACGGGCAGGGACACCTCCAGGGCCTTCCAGGCCGCCTTGCGACCGGCACTGTCGCCGTCGAAGCAGAAGACGACGTTGTCCGCGAGGCGAAGGAGCTTCGACACGTGCACCGGCGTCGTGGCGGTGCCCAGGGTGGCCACCGCGTTCTCCACGCCGTGCTGCGCGAGCGCCACCACGTCCATGTAGCCCTCGACCACGATGACCTGGTTGGCGTCCCGGATGGCCCGCTTGGCCTGCCACAGGCCGTAGAGCTCGCGCCCCTTCTCGAAGAGCGGCGTCTCCGGCGAGTTGAGGTACTTGGGCTCGCCCTCGCCGATGATCCGCCCGCCGAACCCGATCACGTTGCCGCGGGAATCGAGGATCGGGAACATCACGCGGCCGCGGAAGCGGTCGTAGCGGCGCGCCTTGCGGGCGGGCTCGCCCTCTCGGCCTTCCGCCGCCTCGGAGTCGATCACGAGGCCGGTGTCCTTCATCGCCTCCGCCTCGTAGTCCGGGAACACGCCCTTCAGCGACTGCCAGGCATCGGGTGCGAAGCCCAGGCCGTAGCGCGCGGCGATCTCGCCGGACAGGCCGCGCCCCTTGAGGTAGTCGATGGCCTCGGGGGACTTGCGCAGCTCGGCGCGGTAGTAGGAAAGGGCCTGCAGCATGCGCTCGGCGAGGCCCTTGTCCCGGGAGGCCGCCTGCGCCGGCGGGCCCCCGCGCACCTCCGGGACCTCCATGCCGACCTGCTGCGCGAGCTCCCGGATGGCGTCGGGATAGGTGAGGCCCGTGTACTCCATGAGGAAGCCGATCGCGTTGCCGTGCGCCCCGCAGCCGAAGCAGTGGTAGAACTGCTTGGAGGGGCTCACGTTGAACGAGGGCGTCTTCTCGTTGTGGAACGGGCAGCACGCCTTGTAGTTGGCGCCGGCCTTCTTGAGCCGCACGTGCCTGTCGATCACGTCGATGATGTCGACGCGCCCGAGGAGGGACTGGATGAAGTCCTGCGGGATCATGCGGGCGGGAATGCCGGCCGCGCGGCGCCTCAGCCCGCGAGGGACGCCTTGACCAGCGCCGAGACGCGGCCCATGTCGGCGCGGCCGGCCACCTTCGGCTTCACGATCGCCATCACCTTGCCCATGTCGGAGGGCGCCTTCGCCCCCGCGGCCGCGACGGCCTCGGCGACGATGGCGGCGATCTCCGCCTCCGCCAGCTGCTGGGGAAGGTAGGCGCCGAGGATCGCCATCTCGCGCTTCTCGGCGTCGGCGAGGTCCTGGCGCCCGGCCTGCTCGTACTGGGCCACCGAGTCCCTGCGCTGCTTGAGCATCTTCTCGATGACGGCGACCACGCCCGCGTCGTCGAGCACGATGCGCTCGTCGACCTCGCGCTGCTTCATCGCCGCGGTGAGAAGGCGGAGCGTCCCGAGGCGCTCGGCCTCGCGCGCCTTCATGGCGGCCTTCACGTCCTCGTTCACCCGATCGCGCAGCAGCATGGTTTCCTCGCGTCGAAACGACCGCGGCGAGCGGGGCGCGGGGGCCCGGCTCGCCGCGAAGGGGATTGCCCGGGGCCGGTCAGTACAGCTTCGGCGGGAGCATCTGCGAGCGCATGCGCTTGTAGCGGCGCTTCACGGCCGCGGCGTGCTTGCGCTTGCGCTCGGCGGTGGGCTTCTCGTAGAACTCGCGGGCGCGAAGCTCGGTGAGGAGGCCCGTCTTCTCCACCGCGCGCTTGAAGCGGCGCAGGGCGACGTCGAACGGCTCGTTTTCCTTGACTCGGATGGTCGGCATGTATGGGTTCCGGCGGAGCGGTAGAGGTGGAGTAGCGCTGAAAACCCTGCATAATATCAAAGTTTTGCATCCCTGAAAAGGCGCGCCTCGCGCCCGCCCGCACCGTGCTCACCCTCGGCATCGAAACCTCCTGCGACGAAACCGGCATCGCCCTCCACGACAGCGAGCACGGGGTGCTGGGCGAGGCGCTGCATTCCCAGGTGGACCTGCATGCGCTTTACGGGGGTGTCGTCCCGGAGCTCGCCTCGCGGGACCACATCCGCCGGGTCGTTCCGCTCGCCCGGGAGGCGCTCGGGCGGGCCGGCCGCAGCCTCGCCGACGTCGACCTCATCGCCTACACGGAAGGGCCCGGCCTCGCGGGCGCCCTGCTCGTGGGCGCCTCCGTCGCGGCCGGCCTCGGCATCGCCCTGGGCCGGCCGGTGGTCGGGATCCACCACCTGGAAGGCCACCTGCTGTCGCCGCTGCTCGCCGACCCCCCGCCCGGGTTCCCTTTCGTGGCCCTGCTCGTGTCCGGGGGGCACACGCAGCTCATGGCCGTCGAGGGCGTGGGCCGCTATGCCCTCCTGGGCGAGACCGTCGACGACGCGGCCGGGGAAGCGTTCGACAAGACCGCGAGCCTGCTCGGGCTCGCCTATCCCGGGGGGCCCGCGCTCGCGAGACTCGCCTGCGCGGGAAATCCGAAGCGCTTCGCCTTCCCCCGGCCGATGCTGGCGAGCGAGGACCTGGACTTCAGTTTCAGCGGATTGAAGACCGCGGCCCTGCACTGCGTGCGCAAGCAGGCGCTCGACGACGGCCTGCGGGCGGACATCGCCGCCTCGTTCGAGGCGGCCGTGGTCGACGTCCTCGCCGGCAAGTGCCTGCGGGCGCTGGAAGCCACCGGCATGGGCCGCCTCGTCGTCGCGGGGGGCGTGGGCGCGAACGCGTCGCTTCGCCGGCGCCTCGAGAGCGAGACGGCCCGCGTGGGAGCCCGCGTGTACTTCCCGCCTGAGCGGCTGTGCACGGACAACGGCGCGATGATCGCCTTCGCGGCCTCGCTGCGCTTCGGGTCGGCGCCGGCCGGCATGGAGGGCTTCGGGGTGCGCCCGCGCTGGGACCTCGCAGCTCTCCCCTCTCCCTAGGGGAGGGAAGCCGGGGTGAGGGTCAGTCCGTTCCGCGGCGGTATTCCCGCTCCGCCACGGCAAGCTCCTCTTCGGCAAGCCGAAGCTCCTCGTCCAGCTTGCGCCGGCGCTCGTAGTACGAATCCCGGGGCACCTGCTGCGGGCAGATGAGCGAGGCGAATCCGTTGGGATCGACCGACTGGAAGCAGTTCGGGCGCGGCGCCGATTCGCCGCGCTTCAGGGGAGGATGCCGGCGCTGGACGGTCTGCATTTCCCCGTCCTGCGGCGCCTCGCCGAGCTCCACGGCCTTTCTCGCGGCCTCGACCTTCGCCTGGGCGGCCCGCAGCTTCTTCTCGAGCTCGTCGCGCTTCTGGCGCCGGTCCTGCGCCACGCCCGTCGGCGCGGCGGGCGCCGCAGGCGCCTCCTGCGCCCGGCTCGCGGGAAGGACGTTGGAGTACGTGTCGGACTCGATGCGCACCACCGTGCCGTCGTAGTTCTTGGGCACGGAGTCGGAATAGGTGACTCGCCCCTGCCGGTCGGTCAGCTTGTAGAGGACCTGCGCCGGCGCGGGAACCGCCACGGCGAGGGCGAGCGCGAGGGCGAGCGCCTGCAGCGCCGTCCGGTCAATCAATGGCGGCCATCCGCGCGGCCTTCTGGGCCTTGTCGAACTCCGCCTGCGCCGAGCTGACCGCGTCGTCGAGGGCCTTGATGCGGGCGTGGAACGCTTCCGTCGGCTCGGGACGCGCGCCTCCCCCTTTCTTTCCAAGCCAGCGGACTTCCCCTTCGGTGGGTTCCTTGCCGTCCTCGCGTGCCTTCTTCGCCGCCTCCAGGTTCTCGCGCGCACGCGCCAGCTCGGCATCGGCCCGCACGCGCCTGAGCTCGGGTGCCGTGAGCGGCAGCTTCACGGGCTTGGAACCCTCGCCCACGTTCACCAGCATGGCGCTGTTGGCGGAGAGGTCGACCTCGATGCGGGTCACCTTGCCCTCGAATTCCTTGGGCGGCGCCTTGTCGACGTAGGTCGTCTTCCCCTTCTTGTCGACGAGCTTCCAGACGACCTGCCGGTCGCCCTCGGCCGCGGCCCACGGCGCGGCGAGGAGCGAGACGGCGAGAATCGCCAGAAGGCGGTGGCTCTTGTGCATGGTTCGTCTCCTACGCGGCGGCCGCGCGCGGCTCGCCGCACACGGCGCAATGGGGATCCCGGGAAAGGCGCACCTCGTGCCAGCGCTGCGCGCGGGCATCGAAGAGGAGGAGCCGCCCGGCGAGCGTCTCGCCGATGCCGGCCAGGAGCTTGATCGCCTCCATCGCCTGCATCGTCCCGACCACGCCCACGAGCGGGGCGAAGACGCCCATGGTGGCGCAGCGCTCCTCGTCGCCCCGGGCGTCGGCGGGGAAGAGGCAGTGGTAGCAACCCGAGCCGGGCTCGCGGTGGTCGAAGACGGCGACCTGGCCGTCGAAGCGGATGGCGGCGCCCGACACGAGCGCGACGCGCTCGCGCACGCACGCCTCGTTGATCGCGTGGCGCGTGGCGAAATTGTCCGAGCAGTCGAGGACGACGTCGGCCTCCCGCGCCAGCGCGCGAATTCGCTCGGGCGCGAGGCGCTCCGGGACCGCGCGCACCGCGATCTCGGGATTGATCGTCGCGAGCGTGGCCGCGGCCGACACCGCCTTGTTGGTGCCGATGGCGTCCAGCCGGTGCACGACCTGGCGCTGCAGGTTGGTGAGGTCGACCGCGTCGCCGTCGGCGATCGTGATCCGGCCGACGCCGCTCGAGGCGAGGTAGAGGAGCGCGCCGGAGCCCAGCCCGCCGGCACCCACCACCACGGCGTGGGCGGCGAGCAGGCGCTCCTGCGAATCCTCGCCGAAGCCCTCGAGCAGGAGATGGCGGCTGTAGCGCAGCCGCTGGCGGTCGTCCACGGCGCTCGCCCGGGCGGCGCCCCGGCCTACTTCGCGGCCGCGGCGGTGATCGGCAGCCCCTTGAGGTGCTTGATTGCCGCGAGGAGCTGGACGTCTTCCTTCTTCGCCTCGGGAGCGGCCTTGCCGTCGGCCGCCGCGGGCGCCTTCGGTTCGACGGCGGCCTTCGCCTCGACCGCGGGCTTCGCGGGGGGTGCCTTGGCGCCATGCCCGTCCACGCCTGCCTTCGCCTTCTCGTCGTCGCCCTCGAGGTGGCGCTGCAGGTCGGCTTCGCGCATGAACGTGCGCGAATCGGCCGCGGCGTCCTCGACGACGAAGTCGGGGGCGATGCCCTTGGCCTGGATGGAGCGGCCGTTGGGCGTGTAGTAGCGGGCGGTCGTGAGCTTGACGGCCTGGTTGTTCGGCAGGGGCAGGATGGTCTGCACCGAGCCCTTGCCGAAGGTCTGCGTGCCGATGATCGTGGCGCGCTTGTGGTCCTGCAGCGCGCCCGCGACGATCTCGGACGCCGAGGCGGAGGCGCCGTTCACCAGCACCACGAGCGGAACGGTCTTCGCGGAGGCCGGGAGCTTGGCGAGGTAGTCCTCGCGGAAGCTGCCGCGGACGTAGTTCTCCTTGTTCGCGGTGAGGCGCATCTTGGCGTCCTCGGTGCGCCCGTCCGTGTAGACGACCAGCGCGTTCTTCGGCAGGAACGCCGAGGACACGCCCACCGCGGCGTTGAGGAGCCCGCCGGGATTCATGCGCAGGTCGATCACGAGGCCCTTCAGGTCGCCGTTCGCCTGCTTGTTGAGGTCGTTGATGGCCTGGACGAGGCTCTCGCCCGTGTGCTCCTGGAACTGGGTGACGCGAACCAGGCCGTAGCCGGGCTCGAGCATGCGCGCCTTCACGCTCTTCACGCGGATCACGTCGCGCTTGAGCTTGTAGTCGACCGAGCCGGGCTGGCCCTTGCGCACGACCGTGAGCACGACCTCGGTGTTGGGCTTGCCGCGCATCCTCTTCACGGCGTCGTTGAGGCTCAGGCCCTTCAGGCTCACGCCGTCGAGCTTCACGATGAGGTCGCCGGCCTGGATGCCGGCGCGGTGCGCGGGCGTGTCCTCGATGGGCGCGACCACCTTCACGAACCCGTCCTCGGCGCCCACCTCGATGCCCAGGCCGCCGAACTCGCCCTGGGTGCCCACCTGCAGGTCCTTGTAGGCGTCCTGGTCCAGGAAGGCCGAGTGCGGGTCCAGCCCGGTGAGCATGCCGTTGATCGCTTCCTTGAGGAGCTTCTTGTCCTCGACCGGCTCGACGTAGTCGTTCTTGATGCGCCCGAACACCTCGGAGAAGAGGCGCAGGTCGTCGACGGGAAGCTGCATCGAGGACGCCTGCCGGTCGGCGATCGCGGAGAAGTGCAGGCTCGCCGCCACGCCCAGCGCGGCCCCGAGCACCACCAATGCCACCTGCTGCAGTTTGCCGCCCATGTTCGCCACCTCGCCGATGTCAGGACAATACCGCGGCCGGATGCGCGCGCTCCCCCGTCGGGAGCTTCAGCGCGCCACCCAGCGCAGCGGATCGAACGGTTTCCCGTCGTACCTCAACTCGAAGTATAAACCCGATTCCTCGCCGCCCCCCGAAGCCCCGACCTGGGCCACGCTATCGCCGCCCTTCACCCCCTCCCCCACCTGGCGCAGCAGCCCGTCGTTGTAGCCGTACAGGCTCATGTAGCCCCCGCCGTGGTCCAGGATGAGGAGGTTGCCGAACCCGCGCAGCCAGTCGGCGTACACCACGCGCCCGTCCGCGACGGCCCGCACCAGCTCCCCGACGGCCGCCCGGATGAAGAGGCCGCGCCACGTCGCGCCGCCCTCTTCCCGTGGACTGCCGTAGCGGTTCATGAGTTCCCCCCGCACCGGCAGCCGGAGCTTGCCCTTGAGGGTCGGGAACGGACGAGCCGAGGTCGAGGCGTCGGCCACCTGCTCCACGGGCGTGCCCCGCCTGCCCTCCGGCTCGTCCCGCGGCTTCGCCTTCTGCGCCTCCCGAGCCTTCTGCGCCTCCCGAGCCTTCTGCGCCTCGCTCGCCGCGAGTGCCCGGGCGATCTCCTGCACCAACCGCGTGAGCCTTTCCTCGTCGCGCTTGAGCCGCCCGATCTCGCGCCGGCCCTTCTCGACCTGTCCCGCCGCGCGCTTGAGCGCCAACGCGCGTGCCGCACGCTCCTTTTCCAGCTGCTGCGTCTGCCTCGCCTGCGCGGCCTGGTTCTCCGCGATGGCCTCGCGCTTCGCGCGGGCCTGCGCCTCGAGGGCGGCCACCTCCTCGGCGCCGCGCTTGAGCGAGGCGAGGGCCTCGGCGCGCGCGCGCTGCACGTAGCCGTAGTAGGCGAGGTGGCGCGTAAGCGTGGAGAGGTCCTTGCCCTCGAGGATGAGGCGCAGGCGGTCCTGCCCGCCCTGCTCGTACTGCAGGCGCAGCAGCTTCTCCGCGAGCGCGCGCTGGCCGGCGATCTCCTGCCGCGCGCGCTCGCCGCGCTCGCCCAGCTCCGCGAGCTGCTCCGTGAGGGCCCGGTTGGCCTGGGTGAGCTCGAAGAGGGCCCGGTTCGCATCGCTCACCGACTTCTCGGCGGCCTTGAGGGCGCCGGCCGCCTCCCCGCGCGACTCCTCGGCCTGGGCAAGCTCCTTCTCCAGGCGCTCGATGCGACCGCGCAGCTGCTTGAGGTCTTCCTCGGAAACGGACGCGGGCTTCGCGCGGGGCGGGGCGGCTGCCGCGAGTCCCGCCGCGAACAGGGCCGCGGCGAGGACGGCCGCCGCGGCGCGTCGCGCCCGCATCCCCTAGCGGGCCTTGCCTTGGCCCGCCACCGCGGCGGCGGCCTTCGCGATCGCCTCGGGGTCGCCGAGGTAATAGTGGCGCAGGGGCGTGAGCGAATCGTCGAGCTCGTAGACCAGGGGCACCGCCGTAGGGATGTTGAGCCCGACGATCTCGGCATCGGAGACGTGGTCGAGGTACTTCACCAGCGCGCGCAGGCTGTTGCCGTGCGCCGCCACGAGCACCCGCTCCCCGGCCGCGATGCGCGGCGCGATCCGCTCGCGCCAGCACGGCAGGACCCGGGCCACGGTGTCCTTCAGGCACTCGGTGCGCGGCACCTGCGCCCCCAGCCCGGCGTAGCGCCTGTCGCGGGCCGCGTCGCGCTCGTCGCCGGGCGGGAGCTCTGGCGGCGGCGTGTCGTAGCTGCGCCGCCACACCAGGACCTGCCCGTCGCCGAACTTCGCCGCGGTCTCGGCCTTGTTGAGGCCCTGCAGCCCGCCGTAGTGGCGCTCGTTGAGGCGCCAGTCCTTCTCGACGGGGAGCCAGAGCCGGTCCATCTCCTCGAGCGCCAGGTTCAGCGTGCGGATCGCGCGCTTGAGGACCGAGGTGATGGCCACGTCGAAGTCGTAGCCCTCGGCGGCGAGCAGGCGCCCGGCGGCGCGCGCCTCCTCGACGCCCTGGGCGGAGAGGTCCACGTCCGTCCAGCCGGTGAAGCGGTTTTCCTTGTTCCAGGTGCTTTCGCCGTGGCGGATGAGGACGAGCTTTTTCATGGCTTTCGTGGCAGGATCGCGGGCTTTCCCCATGTTATCAAACCCACGCATACCGGACGCCCGCGGCGAGTTCCTCGCGGGTTGCCGCGACATCGCGCCCGTCCTCGTCGGGACCGTCCCCTTCGGCTTCGTGGCCGGGGTGGCGGCGGTGGGCGCGGGCATGAGCCCCTTCCAGAGCGTCGCGCTCTCCCTCTTCGCCTTCTCCGGCATCGCGCAGCTCGTCGTGGCGCAGCTCGTCGCCGCCCAGTCGCCGATCGCGCTCACGCTCGTGGCGGCGTTCATCGTGAGCCTGCGCTTCCTCATGTACAGCGCGGCGCTCTCGCCGCACCTGGCGCACCTGCCGGCCCGCTGGCGCGTGCTCCTCGCGTACCTCATGACCGACCAGATGTTCGCCATGGGGACGCGCCATGACGCGGCCACCAGCCGCAGTTCGCATCGCCACTGGCACCTGCTGGGCATCGGCGTCACGCTGTGGTCCGTGTGGCAGGCGTCGGTCGTCGCGGGCGCGGTGGCCGGCGCGCAGGTGCCGGCCGCCTGGTCGCTCGACTTCGTGGTGACACTCACGTTCCTGGTCCTGCTCGTCCCCGCGGTCCGCACCCGGGCCGACGTGGCGGCCGCCGTGGTGGCAGGCGCGCTGGCGCTCCTGGCGGCCGGGCTGCCCTACAAGCTCTCGCTCGTCATCGCGTCCCTCGCCGGGATCGGAGCCGGCTTCGCGGTCGAATGGAGCCACCGCCGGTGACCGAGTGGATCGTGATCGTCGGCGCAGGCGTCGTGACCTTCCTCACGCGCGCCTCCTTCATCGTCTTCTCCGACCCGCACAAGTTCCCGCACGCCTTCCGCGTGGCCCTCGCCTTCGTGCCGGCCGCGGTGCTCGCCGCGATCGTCGTGCCGGGGCTCGCGATGCCGCACGGCGTCGTGGATCTCACCACCGCCAACCCGCGCCTTCTGGCCGGGCTCGCGGCCGTCGCGGTGGCGCTCAAGGTCCGCAACCCGCTCGCCTCGATCGTGGCGGGGATGGTCGCGCTCTGGGGCCTGCAGGCGCTCGCCGGTTAGGGGATTCGCCCGGCGCGCCCGCCGGCTGCTAAAATGGCGGTCTTTGCCGCTTCCTTGACACCAAATCCCGCACGCCATGGGCGAATTCCTGCTCGACAACATCGCGCTCGTCGCGCTCTTCCTCGCGAGCGGTGCCATGCTCGTCTGGCCCGACCTCTCGCTCTTCTCGGGCGGCGCCCAGTCGGTGGGGACGATGGAGGCCACCCGGCTCATGAACCAGCCCGGCGCCCTGGTGCTCGACGTGCGCGAGGACGCCGAGTTCGCCGCCGGGCACCTGCCGCGCGCGCGCCACATTCCGCTCGGGCAGCTCCAGGGCCGCATCGGGGAGCTCGCGAAGTTCAAGGAGAAGCCCGTGCTCGTCACCTGCCGCAGCGGCGCGCGCTCGGGCTCGGCCTGCCGCGCGCTCCGGAAGGCCGGATTCACGCAGGTCTTCAACCTCAAGGGAGGCGTCGGCGCCTGGTCGCAGGCGAGCCTCCCGGTGGAGCGCTAGCGCGATGGCCAGGGTCCTGATGTATGCGACGGGCGTGTGCCCCTACTGCGTGATGGCCGAGAAGCTGCTGCGCGGCAAGGGCGTGGCCGACATCGAGAAGGTCCGCGTCGACCTCGACCCCGCCCGCCGCGAGGAGATGATGACCCGCACCGGGCGGCGGACCGTTCCCCAGATCTACATCGGAGACCGCCACGTCGGCGGCTTCGACGACCTCGCCGCGCTCGAGCGCGCCGGCGGCCTCGACCCCCTGCTCGCCGCCTGAGGCGCCGCGGGCCCGACCCACACCCAACCGAAGGAAGCGCCATGAGCGACGCCCAGAACCAGCCCGTGTTTTCGATCGAGAAGGTCTACGTGAAGGACATCTCGCTCGAGATCCCCAACGCCCCCCAGATCTTCCTCGAGCGCGAGGCGCCGCAGGTCGACATCCAGCTCCACCACCAGTCGAGCAAGGTCGACGAGGGCGTCTACCAGACGGTTCTCACCGTGACGGTCACGGCCAAGGTCAAGGAGAAGACGCTCTTCCTCGTCGAGGCGGGCCAGGCCGGCATCTTCACGATCCGCAACATCCCCGACGCCGACATGGAGCCCATCCTCGGCATCGCCTGCCCGAACATCCTCTACCCCTACGTGCGCGAGGTGGTCTCGGACATCGTCGTGCGGGCCGGCTTCCCGCCCGTCCTGCTCACGCCCGTCAACTTCGAGGCGCTCTTCCAGGCGCAGAAGCAGGCCCAGGCCGAGCAGCAGAAGGAAGCCTCCCCGATCATCCAGGCCACGCACTGACCGCGATGCGCGAGCTGGCGGTCCTGCTCGCCCTCGCGGCGGCGCTTCCCGCCGCAGCCGCGGAGTTCCGCTCGGTCGGCGAGCGCGCCGCGATCCTCTACGACGCGCCCTCGCACAAGGCCGACCGCATCTTCGTGGCGAGCCGCGGCCACCCCTTCGAGGTGCTGGTGAAGCTGGACCAGTGGACGAAGGTGCGCGACTCGGGCGGCGAGGTCGCCTGGGTCGAGAACAAGTCGCTGGGCGATCGCCGCAACGCCCAGGTGAGCGTGCCCGTCGCCGACGTGCACGCGGCGCCGGACGCGAAGTCGGCCCTCGTCTTCGAGGCCTACAAGCAGGTCCTGCTGGAGGTGCTCGAGCCGGCGGCCGACGGGTGGGTCAAGGTGCGCCACCGCGACGGCCAGCAGGGCTTCGCCCGCGTGGCCCACCTCTGGGGAGTCCAGTAGGGCGATGAGGATCGCCGTCCTCGGGGCGGGAGCCTGGGGATCCGCGCTCGCGATCTCCCTGTGCGCCGCGCACGAGGTGCGCCTCTGGGCCCGGCGGCGCGAGGCCTGCGCGCAGATCGCCCGCGACCGTTCCAGCCCCTACCTGCCCGAGGCCTCCTTTCCCGACACGCTGCGCGTCGAGGCCGACCTCGCCGCGGCCGCATCGGGGTGCGAGCTGGCCATCGTGGCGACCTCCACGGCCGGGCTTCGCGAGACGGCGGCGGCGATCGCAGCGCTTCGCACCCCGATCGACCTGCTCTGGGCCTGCAAGGGCTTCGAGCGGGGCTCGGGGAAGCTTCCCCACGAGATCGTCGCGGAAGTCCTTCCGGCGGCCGCGCGGACCGGCGCCCTGTCGGGCCCGAGCTTCGCGCTCGAGGTGGCCCGCGGGCAGCCGACCGCCATCGTCCTCGCCTCGCGCGAGGCGGCATTCGCCGCCGCCGCCGCCGCGCAGCTCAACAGCGCGCGGCTGCGCATCTACTCGAGCGCGGACCTGGTCGGCGTGGAGCTGGGCGGCGCCGTGAAGAACGTGATCGCGATCGCCGCGGGCATCGCCGACGGGCTGGACCTGGGCCGCAACGCCCGCGCCGCGCTCGTCACGCGCGGCCTCGCGGAGATCGTGCGCCTGGGCGTGGCGCTCGGCGGGCAGCCGGAGACCTTCATGGGACTCGCCGGGCTGGGCGACCTCGTGCTCACCTGCACCGGGGACCTTTCGCGAAACCGCGACGTGGGCCTGCGGCTCGCCAGGGGCCAGGCGCTCGGCGACATCCTGCGGGAGCTGGGCCACGTGGCCGAGGGCGTGCAGTCCGCCGCCTCGGTGCGCGACCTCGCGCGCGGCAAGGGCATCGAGATGCCCATCACGGAATCCGTCTGCGGCGTGCTCTTCGAGGGCCGGCCTCCCGCGGAAGCCGTCCGCCAGCTCCTCGCGCGGGATCCGAAGGCCGAATGAATTCGCTCGCCTCCGGGACTCCTTAGTCCGCGCCTCGCCTTTCAACGGGGATGTCGATGCGTGTGGTTTCGCGAATGGTCACTTCGATGCGCGTGTCGGCGCGGCTTCCGACGTCCCAGGGAAGCGGCAGCGTCTCGTTGACGACGGTGATCACTCGCGAACCCGGGGCGATGAAAGGAAACACGAAACGCCCGAGGGAGTCCGTCCGGACCGAGTATCGGCCGTCCAGGTAGATTGTGACGTTGGCGGCGCCCTTTTCGCCCGCTTCCTGCGTACCGTTTCTGTTCGCATCGAGGAACACGGTTCCCTCGAGGCTGCCGCCACCACTCTGTGGCGTTCCACCGAGTGCCACGGATCGGGATCCCGCCCGCTCCTCGTAGCGAAGGACGAGGAAGAACGAGGTCGAATCGGCTTTCATTGCCTCCCGATCGACTATGGGCGCCAGTGGGTCGAGAGGAGGCGGGAGGTATTGCCGGCCACGCGTGTAGACGAAATTCCCTTCAAGGGACCAATTGGCCGCAAGTGGCCAGCTCAGGCTCATATTGGCGCTCGTCGAACTGTTTCCGTCAGGACGCTGGTCCGTGGACACGTTGCCCACTAGCGTGCCATTGGATAACACGGGTGCCGAGAATGACGCGGCGGCGCCCCAAATGGTGCCGGATCGTCCGGGAGTGGATTCGCGCCCGAGGGAGACACCGGTGCTGATTGTCGCTCCGAGCCCCGCCTGCCAGGAATGATCGAACGTGATGCGCTGCGTTTGCTCCTGGCTGGCAGACCTAAAATACTGCCCGCGCAACGCCGTATCGCCCCACTCGTTTCGCCACTGCGCATCCGCGTACGCGCTTCCCGCATTTCCGTTGTATCGACGGGCACTTCCCCCGAGTCCGAGCGTCAAGGTTCGGCTGTACCGCCACTGGCCACTGGCCGTTGCCAGAATGCCGGTGTCGCCTGATCCCGAGACGGGGCGAAGCACGTCGATGCTGCCCTGTGCATTCAGCCGCCGCGTCTGGAGGCTGGCATTCGCGAAGACGCCCTCGATATCACTCGCCATCGGCTGCGCGGCCCAGCTCAGGTCAGGATCCAGCCGGTAGGCTCCGATGCCGTAAATCTCAGCGCCGCGCTTCCATTCCCCTTCTACCCAGGCGCCATACCGCGTGCCAGCCGCCTCCGACGTGCGCGTGGAAATCGCGTTGGCCTTGAGAACATGGGTCGCGCTCTCCCTTCGCGCTGCAACGTGCGTCGAGGGGCCGCTGATGAAATCGGAAGGGCTGGCAGGATTGTCGAGAAGCGCGACGTCGTTGACTTGCGCATGATTCGCGGCGACCCTCCACCCGCCGATCTCGCCCTGCGCCCCAACCGTCGAGATGTTTCCGGACAGCGGGAGAAAGCCCGGCACGGAGTAGCCCTGCAGCCGGCCCAATGCCCCGGCCGTCGCGATGAACTGCAGGCGCGATCCCCGGTTGACCCACTCGGTGCCGCCGCCGCGCGTGTAGAACGAAGGCAGGAAGACCCTCGAGGGCATCCGCATGATTTCCGGGGCTTGGGGTGTAAGAACGCCTAGCTCGTTGTTCGCGAGCCACCCACCCTCGACCGGGAGAGCGCGCTGGCGCAGCGTGACGTATCCGCGAACATCGCTCCCGCCATAGTTGGCGTCGACGGAAAGCACGCCGTGGTTCGGCGTATCGATGGCGCCCAGGATGCTCACGCCCGCGTCGTACTTGCGGTCGTCATAGGGTTGCTTGCCAAGCCGGGTCTCGAATCGAAGATGCCGCGGCCACCCCTTGCGATCGTACCTTTCCGCATCCGCCTCGTCGTCTTGCTGAAGCGCGATACCCTCGATCAAACGGTCCTCATACGCGGGCGCGGCCGGCGGTGTTCCATTGGAGCCGTTGGTCCCCTTGTTCGAAACGAGTCGCACCTGCGCTTCGGCCGCCATAGCCAGCCCGAGCAATAGCGGAAGGGTGGCCGCCCACTTCAAGGTTCGAATCGCAGATCGAGGGATTCGCGTCGCTTGCCCCACTCCAGGGTGCCCTTAACGGTAAGCGGATACTGGATTGCCGGCGGCTTTTCGCCACGTTCGGCGAACTGCCGGAGCGTGACGGCCCGAGTACGGCCCGGCAGAACAGGCGAATCTTCGGGAATCAGTTCGAACTCCTTGCCGGCCGCATCGGTGCCGGACAGGAACCCCTCCAGCCGGCCATGGGCATTTCCCGAGTTGGTCACGTCGACCACGGGCAACCTCTCTCCGTCACGAACGGCCACGCGAGGATTTCCGACGGCCAGCTTCGCCTCTGCGCCGGCAACGGCCACATACACGATGACGCCCAGGCGCCCGGCTACCGGGAAACGGAAGCTCCCCTGGTCCACGGTCGCCACGTCCAGGCCTTCCACCATGATGGCGAAGCGGCACTCACGAGGCGGCGTGTCCGCGGGCGGCGCGATCTCGAAGCGGAAGCGGTACCGGGCGTTCGCGGGAACGGTAAGCTCCCGGCGCTCGAGTGCCACCCACGGGCGACAACTGTCTGGCGCGAGAGCCTCGCTGAACTGCAGGGCATCGTCGTTTTGGAAGTCCCAATCGTTCGTATAGATGCGGAAACGGCCGGGAAGCTGGCTTGCCTGGTGGATCTCCACTACATGGCGGGACGTTTGCCCCGCAGCGGCCTTTACCTCGAATCGGGGCGGCGAGACGTAGGCGGAGAAACCCTGCGCTCCGGCAACGCTGGAAGCGCCTGCCAGGACCGTCACGAGGATGCCGGCCATTACCGATGCGAATGAAGGCGTTTCCATGGCCTTCTAAGGCGAATCCATCTCGAAATGGAACGACAGTCGCCGCGGGCTCTCCGCCATCCGCCGGGAATCCGCACTGAGCTGCACACGCATCGTGTCCTCGATCCACGGTGTGGAAACGGTGCCCGAGAATACCAGTGCGCGCTCGCCGGGAGCCAGCCGGCCACCCAGGAGGAGGCCCTGCGTTTCCCATTCGACGGTCACGGGCCCTGCGCCTTCGACCGGCATGACCATGAAGATGCGAGCCTGGCGCCCGACCCACCTGCGCATATCAAGGCGGACATTGACTTTGATCCGCATCACGAGGCGCGTATTGCCGCTTCGGATGGAGCTGGACTCCCAGGCCCATTCCGCTACCGGGGGCGATACCTGGCTCAGGGAATCGTCGAGGCGGATGGTCTCGGCGCTCGCCCACGACGCCAGGCCAGCCAGGCCCAGGGCTCCCAGCGCACGCAACCAGGTAGTTCCCCTGCGCCACGGCGGGCTCGCGGACGCCTGTTTCACGGCGAGACGAGGGTATAGGTCACCCTTCCGTCGTATGTGCCGGCAGGCCGAAGCGCGCTGTTGGCGAAACGAAACGTATGGCAATTGTCCCGGAGCGTGCCTTGCGTGACCGTTACCAGTGTCTGGGTCGCCCCGGTGAACGCTCCCGCCGGTATGGAGGCGGGATTGGCGTCGCCCGCCGGTCCCGAGACGGTCCAGCTGATTTCCGTAAAGGGAATCGTGTCGCCGGCTCCGGAGGTGAGATTGACGGGGGAGGTGACCTGAAGCCTCGCACTCGCGGGTTGCGAATTGAGCTGCCGCTGGTACAGCGCGCCCACGTAAATCTGCGCAGGGGGCGTGCACATGGCGAACCCGTCGTATGTGCTGTTCGCCTGGGTACTGTTGCTCGTCATCTGCAGCGGTCCCTGGCCGACGCTCGCCGCAGGAACGCTGAGGCTCACCAGGTTGACGGTCGCGTTGTCGGCCAGCGTGGAACCGTTGCCTACCGTCAGGAACAGGCGGCGGGGGTTGTTGTTGCCGACGTTGAGAATCCAGGCCTGCGAAGCCAGCGGCAGGGCGGTCAGCATCAGGAAGGCCAGGCGAACGAGTGCGCCGGCCATCCCCCGGAATTTATCCGTCGCCCTCAATCCCGAGGAAGACCCGCGATTGCTCCGCGAAACGCAAACGTCACGAAATCGCGGCATCACGGTTCTCCGATGGGATCTACTTTCTCAAGGCGTCGACGCCGTGTAGATCACGCGCGAGTTGTTGGCGCCTGCGTTGGCGATGTCGCCGTAGGTGCCGGCCGGAATCACGGCGCCGTTCGCCCAGCTAAACGTCCAGGTGGCAGTCCTGTCCGTGACCTTTAAGGGCACGATATTCGGGACGGTGACGGTGGCAGTGCCAAGACCAACGCCAGCAAAGGCAGGATGCGCGAAATCGCTGGAGGTAGCGGAGATGTCCGTGTAGGGAATGGTGTCACCTGCTCCGTTGCTCAGCGGGCCAGGCGTATTCGAGTTCACCGTGATGACGCCGCCATTGCCGATGATGCGGGCCGTGACGACGCCCGAGTTCGCAGCCAACGGCCCAGTGCCGAGCTGTGCGACTGTCGGAGTCCATTCCACGACGTCGATGGCCGCGTTGTCGGCGAGCAGCGTGCCCGTACCCACCTGGAGGAACACGAACTTCGGAATGATGATGCGGAAATCGAGGTTCACGGTCGCCGTGATCGCGCCCACGCCCGTCGTAATATCCGAGCCGGCCATGGCCGCCACCGGAGTAGCAAGGGCAACCGCGAGTGCGATCTTGGTGAGCTTCGAGGCTTTCATTTGAGTCTCCTAAACTTAAAGTGACTTCAACATTCGTTTGAGTGATGGACTATCTTAATCTTCTGAAAGTGGAATTGTACAGTAACTCAACAACTTAACGGATGTTTCTCGACGTTTACTCAATATCGTGGCGTTCTGGAAGAAGCCTGAATGCGGTTGCTAATAAATTCTGCCGGCTTTGTCGTCAGGTCTTTGTTGATGTCTCTCAAACCCACGATTGCATTGAACGCCTGAGAGTCCGGATTTTCCGTGATGCCCATCACAAAAGCCACTGATTTATCGATGTTATTCTCAAAAACGCACTACACCGGTAGCGTCTTTGCAACATTGCGCCAATGGAACCCGATTGCAAGTCAGCCTTGGCGAACGGCGCCCGGATACCCGGCCTGGCGCCAGGCCTCGAAGACCGCCACCGCCACCGCGTTGGACAGGTTGAGGCTCCGGTTGCCGGGCACCATCGGCAGCCGGACGCGGCTGCAGGCCGGAAAGGCCGCCAGGAACTCCTCCGTCAGCCCGGCGGTCTCGGGCCCGAACACGAAGACGTCGTCGCCACGGAACGCCACTTCGTCCAGCCGCGTCGCGCCCCGCGTCGTGAACGCGAGGAGCCGCCGCCCGGCCAGCCCCGCCACGCAGGCGGCCCAATCGCGGTGCACTGTCACGTTGGCCATCTCGTGGTAATCGAGGCCCGCGCGGCGCAGCTGCCGGTCGTCCATCGAGAACCCCAGGGGCTCGACCAGGTGCAGCGGCGTCCCCGTGTTGGCGCACAACCGGATCACGTTGCCCGCGTTCGGCGGGATCTCCGGGTTGACCAGGACGACGTCGACCATGGCCTCAATCCTGCCCGGGGGGCTCGGGGGTGCGCGCGACCACCCATCCCGAAATGCGCCGGGCTCCCGCCTCGCGCAGTTCGCCGGCCAGCCCCGCAAGAGTCGACCCGGTCGTCATGACGTCGTCCACCACGGCCACATGCATCCCCTCCACGCTTCGCCGCAGCTCGAACGCGCCCCGCAGGTTCCTGCGCCGGGAGGCCCGGTCCAGCCCGGATTGCGGCGGCGTGTGGCGGATCTTCGCGAGCGCCCCCGCGTCGACGACGAGGCCGAGGGAGCGCCCCACGCGCCTCGCGAGCACCAGGGCCGGGTTGAAGCCCCGTTCGCGCAACCTCGCCGCCGAGGCGGGGGAGGCCACCAGGAGATCGGGCCGCGTTCCCGGGGCCACCGCCCTCGCCAGGGCGCTGCCCAGGTAGGCGCCGGCCGCCAGGTCCGCGGAAAACTTGAACCGCGCCACGAGCCGGTCAATGGGAAAGCGATAGTCGAAGGCGCTCACGACGTCATCGTAAACCGGGGGGTTCCGGATGCAATCGCCGCACCACCCGGCGGTGGCCAAGGGAACCGCACAACGGCCGCACTTCGGCCCCGTCGGTGCGAGCAAGCGCTCACAATTGTCGCACACGATGCCGGTGCCGGAGGGATCCAGGCACAGGATGCAGTCGGATGGCCAGAGGCGGGAGAATAGGGAACGATTGCCCATAAATTGGGCAATCGTTCGGAACTGGCGCGGAAGCCGTTTGACAGCATCCTGTTTGTCCATAATCATCAGCAGCTTACGACCACACCCGGAACCGCCTTGGATCAGATCGTCCACATCGCCCCCCCGGCCAACCCGAAGGCCCGCGCCCTGCGCGAGACCGCGCGCGCCCTCCTCGACCTTCCCTTCAACGATCTGCTCTTCCAGGCGCAGACAATCCACCGGGAAAACTTCGACCCCAACCGCATCCAGCGCTCGACGCTCCTGTCCATCAAGACGGGCGGCTGCCCGGAGGACTGCGGCTACTGCCCGCAATCGGCGCGCCACGCGACGGGCGTGGAGAGCCAGGAAATGCTGCCGCTCGAGGAGGTCGTGCGGACGGCGAAGGCGGCCAGGGACAGCGGCGCCACGCGCTTCTGCATGGGCGCGGCGTGGCGCGGGCCGAAGGCGCGCGACCTGGAGCCCGTGCTGGACATGGTGCGCGAGGTGAAGAAGCTGGGCCTGGAGACCTGCTGCACGCTGGGCATGCTGAAGGACGGGCAGGCGGAGCAGCTGCGCGAGGCGGGCCTGGACTACTACAACCACAACCTCGACACCGCGCCCGAGTTCTACGGCGAGGTGATCGGCACGCGCGACTACCAGGACCGCCTCGACACCCTCGAGCGCGTGCGGGGCGCGGGCATCCACGTGTGCTGCGGCGGCATCGTGGGCATGGGCGAATCGCGCGACGAGCGCGCCGGGCTCCTCGCGCAGCTCGCCGCCCTCGACCCGCAGCCCGAGTCGGTCCCCATCAACCAGCTCGTCCAGGTCGAGGGCACGCCGCTCGCCGGCACCGAGGCGCTGCCGTGGACGGAGTTCGTGCGCACCGTCGCGACCGCGCGCATCCTCATGCCGCGCAGCTTCGTGAGGCTCTCGGCCGGCCGCACGCAGATGCACGAGGCCGTCCAGGCGCTGTGCTTCCTGGCGGGCGCCAACTCGATCTTCTACGGCGAGAAGCTCCTCACCACCGGAAACCCCGACGCCGGGCGCGACGACGCGCTGTTCGCCGCGCTCGGCCTGTCGGCCGCCTGAGCGCCGTGGTCCAGTCGGGCCTTGCCGCCATCCGGCGAGGACTGGAAGGGCTCGAGCGCGACGGGCTCCGGCGCGCGCGCCGCGTCCTCGACTCGCCGCAGGGCCCCGCGATCGTCGAGGGCGGCCGGGCGCTCGCCGACTTCGCCTCCAACGATTACCTGGGCCTCGCGAGCCACCCGCGAATCCGCGCCGCGGCGCACGCGGCCATCGACGCCTGGGGCTTCGGCGCGGGCGCCTCTCCCCTCGTCATCGGGCATTCGCGGCCGCACGAGGAGGCCGAGGCCGCCTTCGCGCGCTTCACGGGCCTGCCGCGCGCGCTCCTCTTCCCGAGCGGGTACGCCGCCAACCTCGGCATCCTCACGGCGCTGGCCGGCCGCTCCGCCGAGATCTTCGGCGACCGCCTGAACCACGCCTGCCTCAACGACGGCGCGGTGCTCTCGCGCGCCGCCTTCCGCCGCTACCCGCACGGCGACCTCGGGCGACTGGAGTCGATGCTCGCCGCGTCGAAGGCCGCCATCCGCGTGATCGCCTCCGACACGGTCTTCAGCATGGACGGCGACATCGCGCCGGTCGCCGGCCTCCTGGCGCTCGCCGAACGCCACGACGCCTGGCTCGTCCTCGACGACGCGCACGGCATCGGCGTGCTCGGCGGGGGGCGCGGCGCGCTCGCCCACGCCGGCATCCGCTCGCCGCGCATCGTGTACATGGCCACGCTGGGCAAGGCCCTGGGCGGCTACGGCGCCTTCGTCGCCGGCGAGCCGGACCTCGTCGAGTGGCTCATGCAGCGGGCGCGGATGTACGTGTTCTCGACGGCCCTGCCCCCCGCCGCGGCGGCAGTCGCCGCGGCCGCCCTGCGGCTCCTCGAGGAGGATCCCGGCATCGTGAGCTCGCTCGGCGAGCGCATCGCGGACTTCCGCCGCGCCTGCATGGCTGCCGGCATCACCACCGCCTCAACCACCGCGATCCAGCCCGTGATCGTGGGCGAGGCGGCCCGCGCCGTCGCGCTCTCGGCTCGGCTGCGGGAAGCAGGCCACCTCGTCCCCGCGATCCGCCCGCCCACGGTGCCGCAGGGGACGTCGCGCCTTCGCGTGTCCCTCTCGGCCGGGCATACGCGCGGGCAGGTCGAGGCGCTGGTGGCGGCCCTCCGGGATGCCCTCGGCGATGGCGCTGCACGTTGAGCGGCGAGGCCGCGGCCCCGACCTCGTGCTCCTGCACGGCTGGGGATTGCACGGGGGCGTCTGGCGATCGCTCGCCGCTTTGCTCGAACCCGTCTTCCGGCTGCACCTCGTGGACCTGCCGGGCCACGGGCACTCGCGCGGCGAGCCCTTCGGCGGCCTCGACGCCGTCACCGACGCCGTGGCGCAGTGCGTGCCCGCCGGGGCGGCCGTGGCCGGCTGGTCGCTCGGCGGACTCGTCGCGATGCGGCTCGCCACCCGCCATCCGCGCCTGGCGGCGAGGCTCGCGTTCGTGAGCGCCACGCCCTGCTTCGTGCAGCAGCCGGGCTGGCCGCACGCCATGGCGCGCGAGACCCTGGAGAGCTTCGCCGCGGGCCTGCGCGAGGCGCCCGCGAAGACGATCCGCACCTTCGTGAACCTGAACGCGCTGGGCGGGCCGCACGCGCGCGAGCGCATGCGCGAGCTCGCCGAATGGCTGGCCGAGCGCGGTACGCCCCCGGAGGAATCCCTCCAGGCGGGGCTCTCGCTGCTGCACGACGCCGACTTGCGTGCGGAGGTCGCGGCGATCGACCGCCCGGCGGTGGTCATCCACGGCGGCCGCGACGCCCTCGTGCCCGCGGGCGCCGGGCGCTGGCTCGCGGGCGCGCTGCCCTTCGCCCGCCTCGTGGAAATCGCCGGGGCGGCCCACCTGCCCTTCGTGAGCCACCCGCAGGCCGTGGCGCAAGCCCTCGAGACGCTCCATGGATGAGTCGATGCTCCCGGTGAAGCGCGACGTGCGCCGCTCCTTCGAGCGCGCGGCGCGCACCTACGACGAGGCGGCGTTCCTGCAGCGCGAGGTGTGCGCCCGACTCGTCGAGCACCTCGAGCCCATGCGGCTCTCGCCCCGGCGAGTCCTGGACCTGGGCTGCGGCACGGGGCACGCGTTCGACGCGCTGGCGAAGCGATTTCCCTCGGCGTCGATCCTGGGGCTCGACATCGCGCCGGCCATGCTCGCGCGCGCGCGCGGCCGCTCCGCCTGGTGGCAGCGCCTGCTCGGCCCGGCGCGGCCGTCCGTCGTCTGCGCCGACGCCGAGCGCCTGCCGATATCGGGCGCCTCGATCGACCTCGTGTTCTCCAACCTCGTGCTGCAGTGGTGCGAGCCCTCGCGCGTGTTCGCCGAGGCCGCGCGCGCGCTGGCCCCCGAGGGCCTCTTCCTCTTCTCCACGTTCGGCCCGGACACGCTGAAGGAGCTGCGGGCGGCCTTCGCGGAGGCCGACGCGGCCCCGCACGTGAACCGCTTCGTGGACATGCACGACCTCGGGGACGCGCTCGTGCACGCGGGCTTCGCCGACCCGGTGATGGAGATGGAGACCATCACGCTCGAGTACGACACCGTGCCCGCGGCCCTTCGCGACCTCAAGGCCATCGGCGCGGTGAACTCGCTCCCGTCCCGTGCGCGCGGGCTGCCCGGGCGCAGCCGCTGGCGGCGCATGACACAGGCCTACGAGCGGTTTCGCCGCGATGGCCTGCTGCCCGCGACATGGGAGATCGTCTACGGCCACGCCTGGAAGGTGCCGCCCAGGCGCCTGCCCGACGGCCGCCAGGTCGTGAGCTTCGCGCCGAAGGGCCCGCGATGAGCCGCGGGATCTTCGTCACGGGGACGGACACCGGCGCGGGCAAGACGCTCGCCGCCTGCGCGCTGGTCCATGCGCTGCGCGCGCGGGGGCTGCGCGTGGCCCCGATGAAGCCGGTGGCGGCGGGCGCCGTGCCGCACGCGGGCGCGTGGGCCAACGAGGACACGCTCGCGCTCGCCGCGGCCGCGGGCGCCGGGGCGCCGCCGCTCGAGGCGATCACGCCGGTGCTGCTGCGCGAGCCCATGGCGCCCCACATCGCCGCCGCCCGCGAAGGCCGGACCATCCGCCTCGAGCCTCTCCTCGAGGCGCACCGGCGCCTCGCCGCAAAGTGGGACTTCACCGTGGTCGAGGGCGTGGGCGGTTTCCACGTGCCCCTGGCGCCGGCGCTCGACGCGAGGGACCTCGCGGCCGCGCTGGGCCTGCCCGTGGTCCTCGTGGTGGGCCTGCGCCTGGGCTGCCTCAACCACGCGCTGCTCACGGCCGAGTCGGTGCGCGCCGCCGGCCTTCGCCTGGCCGGCTGGATCGCCAACGCGATCGACCCCGGGATGGCCGCGCCCGGGGAGAACGTGGCGGCGCTCGCCGAACGGCTTTCCGCACCCCTCCTCGGCCGCTTTCCGCACTCGCCACGGGCCGAGGCGGGCGCGCTCGCCCGCCTCGTCGACGTGGCGCCGCTCGTGAATTGAGCCGCATGGACGCCATCCTCTTCGACCTGGACGGCACGCTCACCGATCCGCGCGAGGGCATCACCCGGTGCCTCGCGCACGCGCTCGAGCGCCTGGGCCGCGAGCCCCCTCCCCTCGACCAGCTCACCTTCGCCATCGGGCCGCCGCTTCGCGCCTCGCTCGCGCAGCTTCTGGGGACCGAGTCCCATGCCGAGGTCGAGCTCGCGCTCGCGCACTATCGCGAGCGCTTCGCCGACGTGGGCCTGTTCGAGAACGCGCCCTACGAGGGGATCGCGGAGGCGCTCGCCGCGCTGCGCCGGGCGAAGCTGCCGCTCTTCGTGGCTACCTCGAAGCCGCGCGTGTACGCCGAGCGGATCGTCCGCCACTTCACCCTCGACGCGCACTTCGAGGCCGTGCACGGCTGCGAGCTCGACGGCACGCGCGAGGACAAGCGCGACCTCCTGGCGCACCTTTTCCCGAGCCACGGCCTCGCCCCGGAGCGCGCGGTGATGATCGGGGACCGCGGCGTGGACATGGTCGCCGCGCGCCACCACGGCGCGCGCGCGCTCGGGGTCACCTGGGGATACGGCTCGCGCGAGGAGTTGCGCGAGGCCGGGGCGCACGCGTACTGCGAGGCTCCGCGGGACCTTCCGCACTGCGTGGCGCGGCTGCTTGCGCCGCGCTGAAGCCCGGGCGCCGCGGAAGGCCCTAGGGGGCGAAGGCGGCGGAGCGAAGCGCCACGCCGTGCGCGCCGCGGCGCCTGGCCTCGGCGAGGTCGGCGCGCGTGAGCCCGCCGATCGCGTACGCGGGCAGGGGGCTGCCGTGCACCAGCGCGGCGAAGCCCTCCCAGCCGAGGGTCGGGGCGCCGGGATGCGAGGGCGTGTCCTTGACCGGCCCCACGACCACGTAGTCGAGCCCCAGGCGCGCCGCGTGCGCGATCTCGTGCGCGTCGTGGCAGGAGGCGCCCACGACGCGGCCGGCGGGACGCGCGGACGATTCCATCAGGGCCCTGGCCGTGAGGTGCACGCCATCGGCCTGCGGCCAGGCGCCGCAGTCGCTGTTCACCACGACCGTCGCGCCGAAGGGCGTGCCGCGCGTGAGCGCGCGCGAGAGGAGGAATTGCACGCGCTGGGGCTCGAGCCCCTTCTCCCGGATCTGCACCAGGAGCCGCTCGCCCACCGCCTGCGCCGAGAGCTTGAGCGACCAGGCGTCGAAGCCGGTTTCCGCCGCGTTCGAGACGACCATCACCGGCGGGAGCGCGAGGGCCGCGAGCACCGGCGCGTTGGCGGGCAGCATCGGCGAGACGTCCGGCGCCTCCACCGGCTGCCAGGAGATCGCCTGGTCCTCGAGCGGCTGCGGCTCGCCCTCCCAGGCCGTCACCCGGAAGAAATGCAGCCGCACCGTCGCGTGCGTGTAGGCGTAGACGCGCTGGATCCAGGGAGTGGCCTCGCGCACGCGGATGCCGAGCTCCTCCTCGAGCTCGCGGTCGAGGGCCGCGCGCGGGTCCTCCCCGGCCTCGATCTTGCCGCCGGGGAACTCCCAGTAGCCGGGATAGGGCTTGCCCTCGGGGCGGCAGGCCAGGAGGAAGGTGCCGTCGGGCCGCTCGATGACGGCGGCGGCGACCTCCGTGATCGTCGTCACTTGCGCCCGCGCGCGCCGGCGCCGCGGCCCACGTAGTCCTTGGCGAACTGCCACGCCACGCGCCCGCTCCTCGAGCCGCGCTCCAGCGCCCAGAGCAGGGCCGCCGATTTCATCGCCTCGTCGGCCTTCCCGCCGAGCGTGCCCACCCAGTGGGCGGCGATGTCCAGGTACTCGTCCTGGTCGAAGGGATAGAACGAAAGCCAGAGCCCGAAGCGCTCCGAGAGCGAGATCTTCTCCTCGGTGGTCTCGCCCGGGTGGATCTCGCCGCCCACGTGCCGGGTCTCGAGGTTCTCGTTCATGAACTCGGGCATGAGGTGGCGGCGGTTCGAGGTCGCGTAGATGAGCAGGTTGTCGGCCGACCCGGCGATCGTGCCGTCGAGCGCCACCTTGAGCGACTTGTAGCCCGGGTCGGAGGCCTCGAACGACAGGTCGTCGCAGAAGACAACGAAGCGCTCGCGCCGCCCGGCCACGAGGTCCACGATGTCCGGCAGGTCCACGAGGTCGGCCTTGTCCACCTCGATGAGGCGCAGGCCCTTCCTCGCGAACTCGCCCAGCGCCGCCTTCACCAGCGAGCTCTTGCCCGTGCCGCGCGCACCGGTGAGCAGCACGTTGTTGGCGGGCCGGCCGGCCACGAACTGGGCCGTGTTCTCGCGCAGGCGCCTCTTCTGCTCGTCGATGTCCTTCAGGTCCGCGAAGGCGATGGCGTGCGGGTGGCGCACCGGGTCGAGGTAGCCGCGACCGGCGCGCTTGCGCCAGCGGAACGCGGTCCCGGCCGACCAGTCGACGGGCTGCGAGCCGGCGGGGAGGATCCTTTCGAGGCGGTCGACGAGCGCGTCGACGCGGGCGAGGAAGCGGTCGAGGGAATCGGTCATTTGAGCCGGAAGACGAGAAGCCAGTAGTACTGCGTCTGCTCGAGGTGCGCCTCGCGGGCGTGCGGCCGCACCGCCTCGGCGAGCTCCGCGGGCGTGGGGAAGTTCTTGAGCACCTCGTGCGTCTCGCCCGAGAGGAGCTGGCGCACCTGGTAGGTGTTGCCCTCGGCGTCGCGGCGCGACAGCGGCGTGGAGCTGCCCTCGACGTAGCGGTTGTCGAGCATGGCGACGAGCGCCCCCGGCGGCAGGGCCTTCGCCATGGAGGCGAGCCAGCGCGAGAGGTCGGACTTCTTCACGTGCGACCACCAGAATCCGGCGAAGGCGGCGTCGCACCCCTGGCACAGCCCCCCGGGCGAGAAAGCGTCCGCACGGGCGAAGGTGACGCGCCCCTTGGGGATGGGCTTCTCGCGCGC
The DNA here is from genome assembly GCA_044230355.1 of Usitatibacteraceae bacterium. Classification (GTDB taxonomy): domain Bacteria; phylum Pseudomonadota; class Gammaproteobacteria; order Burkholderiales; family Usitatibacteraceae; genus FEB-7. Next base: position 103,307 of record JBGARD010000002.1, read on the forward strand.
GATCTCGAGCACCGCCTCGTTGATGTCGCAGGCGTTCACGTGCACGGCCTTCTTCGCGATGAACTGCGTCCAGTAGCCCGTGCCGCAGGCGATCTCGAGGACGCGGCGGCCCTCGAAGAGGCCCGGGAGCCGCCCGCGAAGCCAGGCGAGCTCGTCCTGCCGCTCGGCCTTGTCGTAGATGCGCTCGTACTCGCGCGCGCGCTTCGCGTAGTACGTCTCGAGTTGCGGGGTCACGGTGCCGGCCATCGGCTTCTCCCCGGGGCGGGTCAGCTGCGGTAGTCCGCGTTGATCTTCACGTAGTCGTACGAGAAGTCGCACGTCCACACGGTCGCGCTCTCCAGGCCGCGGCCCAGCCCCACGCGCACGGTGATCTCCGCCGGCGCCATCACCGCCTTGCCCTGCTCCTCGGTGTAGGCCGCCGCGCGCCCGCCGTTCTCCGCCACGAGCACGTCGCCCAAGTGCAGGGTGACCTTCGCGGGGTCGAGGTCGGCCAGCCCCGCGTTGCCCACGGCGCACAGGATTCGCCCGAGGTTCGGGTCGGAGGCGAAGAACGCCGTCTTCACGAGCGGCGAGTGCGCGATCGCCTTGCCCACGCGCAGGCATTCCTCGCGCGTGTGCCCGCCCTCGACGACGAGGGTCATGAACTTGGTCGCGCCCTCGCCGTCGCGCACGATCGCCTGCGAGAGGACCTGCGCCACCTCCAGCACGCATTCGGCGAGCCGCGTGAACTCCGCCGTCCCCTCCCCGACGATGCGCGGGTTGCCGGCGCGGCCGGTGGCGACGAGGACGAAGGAGTCGTTCGTCGAGGTGTCGCCGTCGACGGTCACGGCGTTGAAGGATCGGTCGGCCACGAAGCGCACCATGTCCTCGAGCGTGTCGTGCCCGACGGCGGCGTCCGTGGCGATGAATCCGAGCATGGTGGCCATGTCGGGCTGGATCATGCCCGCGCCCTTGGCGATGCCGGTGACCGTGATCCTCGTCCCGTCGATCACGACCTGCCGCGAGACGGCCTTGGGCACCGTGTCGGTCGTCATGATGGCGGCGGCGGCCTGCGCCCAGGCGTCCTCGCGAAGGCCCGCCACCGCCGCCGGGATGCCGGCGACGAGGCGGTCCACGGGCAGGTGCTCCATGATCACGCCCGTCGAGAAGGGCAGCACGGAGCGCGCCTCCACGCCGAGCGCCTTCGCCACGGCCGCGCACGTCGCGCGCGCGTTGGCGAGCCCGGCCGCGCCCGTTCCCGCGTTGGCGATGCCGGTGTTCACCACGAGGGCGCGGATGCGCGCCTCGCCCGCGAGGTGCTCGCGGCAGACGATCACCGGCGCGGCGCAGTAGCGGTTCCTGGTGAAGACGCCCGCCACGCGGCTTTCGGCGGCGATGTCGACCACGAGGAGGTCCTTGCGGTCCTTCTTGCGGATGCCGGCCTCGGCGATGCCCAAGCGAACGCCGGCGATGGGGAGGAGGTCTTCCGCGCGGGGCGGGGCGAGGTTCACGGCCATAGCCGCGAATTATCGCACGGCCCCCGGGAGGCGGCCGGCGTCCGGCTCAGTGCCCCTTGGGCCTCAGGCGCGCCATCGCCAGCGTGTCGACGTATCGGCCGTCCCGCAGCGCGTAGGCCCGGTGGGTCCCCTCGGTCTCGAAGCCGAACTTGCGGTAAAGGGCGATGGCCCGCTCGTTGTCCGCGAAGACGGTGAGCTCGAGCCGGAAGACGTTCAGCCACCCGTCGGCGAGCCCCGTGACCGCGGCGAGGAGCGCCGTGCCGACCCCGCGCCCCTGCCAGGGCGAGGGCACGGCCATGCCCAGGGCCATGGCGTGGGAGCGCCGCGGCGACCGGGAGGCCGGATGCAGGCCGGCGTTGCCGACGATCTCCTCGCCCGCGCAGGCCACGAAGACGTAGTGCCCGTCGGCCGGTTCCGCGAGGCGCTTGCGCCAGGCCTCGCGCGAGGGATGGGGAAGCTGCAGCGTGCCCGAGTAGGCGCTCTCGTCGGAGAAATTGCGCCAGATGCCCTCGAAGTCCCCGGGCTCGGCGCGGCGCACGGCGATGTCCATGCGCGCGAGGATGGCAACGGCCGGGCCGGGCGTCAACCCGGCCGGCGCCTCAGCTGAGCTTGCCGTGGCAGTTCTTGTACTTCCTGCCCGAGCCGCAGGGGCAGGGGTCGTTGCGGCCGACCTTCTGGCTGGAGCGCACGAAGGGCTGGACCGGCTCCGCGCCGGGGGCGGGGGCTTGCGCCCCGTCGCCCTCGGCCGCGGCCTGGGCGAGCGCCTCGTCGGGGTCGGCGTGGTGGTACTGGACGTTGCGCACCGCCTGCGCGGCCTCCTCGGCGCGGCGCTCGGCCTCCTCGACCTCGGCCTGCGAGCGGATCTGCACCGCCATCAGGTGCTGGGTGACCTGGCGCTTGATCGAGTCGAGCATGGTGCCGAAGAGCTCGAAGGCCTCGCGCTTGTACTCCTGCTTGGGCTGCTTCTGGGCGTAGCCGCGCAGGTGGATGCCCTGGCGCAGGTAGTCGAGCGCCGCGAGGTGCTCGCGCCAGTGGGTGTCGATCGACTGCAGCATGACCGAGCGCTCGTACTGGTGCAGGACCTCCTTCTCGATGGGAGCGAACTTCGCCTCGTAGTCGGCGCGCGCCTGCTCGACCACCTTCGCGGCGATCCCCTCGGGGTCCAGGGACTCGTCCTTCTCGACCCACTCCTTCACCGGCGCGGCCATGAAGAAGTCGGCCTCGAGCCGGCGCTCAAGCGCCGGCAGGTCCCACTGCTCCTCGACGCTCTCCGGCGGGACGAGCTCGCGCACGACGGAGGCGAGCACGTCGGCGCGGATGGCGGTGATGGTGGGCGTGATGTCGGCGGTCTCGAGGAGCTCGTTGCGCTGCGCGTAGATCACCTTGCGCTGGTCGTTGGCGACGTCGTCGTACTCGAGCAGCTGCTTGCGGATGTCGAAGTTGCGGGCCTCGACCTTGCGCTGGGCGTTCTCGATGGAGCGCGTGACCATCTTGGCCTCGATGGCCTCGCCCTCGGGGATCTTGAGCGAGCGCATCACCGCCTGCAGGCGCTCGCCGGCGAAGATCTTGAGCAGCGGGTCCTCGAAGGACAGGAAGAAGCGCGAGGAGCCGGGGTCGCCCTGGCGCGCGGCGCGGCCGCGCAGCTGGTTGTCGATGCGGCGCGACTCGTGGCGCTCGGAGCCGATGATGTGCAGGCCGCCGGCCGCCACCACCTCGTTGTGCAGCTTCTGCCAGCCCTCGCGGATCCCGGCGACGCGCCGGTCCTTGTCGGCGGGCGAGAGCGCCTCGTCGGCCTTGACCATCGCGATCTCGGGTTCGGGGTTGCCGCCCAGCACGATGTCGGTGCCGCGGCCCGCCATGTTGGTGGCGATGGTGATCATGCCCGGCCGCCCGGCCTGGATCACGATCTCGGCCTCCTTGGCGTGCTGCTTGGCGTTGAGCACCTGGTGCGGGAGCCCCTCCTTCTGCAGCATCGAGGAGATGAGCTCGGAATTCTCGATCGAGGTCGTGCCCAGCAGCACGGGCTGGCTGCGCTGGTGGCAGGCCTTCACCTCGTTGAGGATGGCCTGGTACTTCTCCCTGGCCGTGATGAAGACCTGGTCGTTGGAGTCCTTGCGGACCATCGGGCGGTGCGTCGGAATGAGCACCGTCTCCAGGCTGTAGATGTGCGAGAACTCGAAGGCCTCGGTGTCGGCGGTGCCGGTCATGCCCGCGAGCTTCTTGTACAGGCGGAAGTAGTTCTGGAAGGTGATCGAGGCGAGCGTCTGGCTCTCGTTCTTGATCGTGACGCCCTCCTTCGCCTCCACCGCCTGGTGCAGCCCGTCGGACCAGCGCCGGCCGGCCATCATGCGCCCGGTGAACTCGTCGACGATCACCACCTCGTCGTTCTGGATCACGTAGTGCTGGTCGCGGTGGTACAGGGCGTGCGCGCGCACCCCGGCATAGAGGTGGTGCATGAGCATGATGTTGGCCGGGTCGTACAGGCTCGCGCCCTCGGGCAGCAGCCCCGCCTTCGTCATGAGCTCCTCGGCGTGCTCGTGGCCCTGCTCGGAGAGCGTCACGTTGTGCAGCTTGAGGTCCACCCAGTAGTCGCCCGGGCCCTTCTCGTCCTCCTGCTTCACGAGGGAGGGGATGAGCTGGTTGATGCGCCGGTACAGGTCCGTGGAGTCCTCGGCCTGGCCCGAGATGATGAGCGGCGTCCTCGCCTCGTCGATGAGGATCGAGTCCACCTCGTCGACGATGGCGTAGTTAAGGCCGCGCTGGAAGCGCTCCGGGACCTGCGTGGCCATGTTGTCGCGCAGGTAGTCGAAGCCGAACTCGTTGTTGGTGCCGTAGGTGATGTCCGACTGGTAGGCCGCCTGCTTCTCCGCCGTCTCCATCTGCGGGACGACCACGCCGACGGTGAGGCCCAGGAAGCGGTGGACGCGGCCCATCCATTCCGCGTCGCGCCGGGCGAGGTAGTCGTTCACCGTGACCACGTGCACGCCCTTGCCGGTGAGGGCGTTGAGGTACGACGGGAGCGTGGCCACGAGCGTCTTGCCCTCGCCCGTGCGCATCTCGGCGATCTTGCCCTGGTGGAGCGCGAGCCCGCCCACCAGCTGCACGTCGAAGTGGCGCATGCCCAGCACGCGCCGGGAGGCCTCGCGGACGACCGCGAAGGCCTCCGGGAGGATGTCCTCGAGCGGGGTGCCCGCGGCGACCCTGGCCTTGAGCTCCGGCGTCTTGGCGGCCAGCGCCTCGTCGGAGAGCTTCTCGACCTGGGGCTCGAGGGCGTTGATGACGTCGACGGTCTTCCGGTACTGCTTCAGGAGGCGGTCGTTGCGGCTGCCGAAGATGGCCTTGAGGACGTTTGCGAACACGGGGGCGGGGGGCTCTGGCGGGGACGGATGCGAAACCGGCCCCAGGGGGGCCGGCGCGAGGCGAAATTATAAGGTGAAATGGGGAGGGCCTGCGGGATTGCAACCCCCGCCCGGCCGGCCTACTTGCGCAGGGCGACGGGGATGGTCCCCTCCTTCTTGTCCAGCGCGAAGAACTTGTTGGGGTTCAGGGGCACGCCCTTCTCGCGGACCTCGAAGTGCAGGTGCGGGCCGGTGGTGCGGCCGGTATTGCCCACCTGGGCGATGAGCTGGCCCTTCATGACCACGTCGCCCACCTTCACCGAGCTCTTGAGCAGGTGCGCGTAGCGCGAGGTGAGGCCGTTGTCGTGGTCGACGTCGACGATGTTCCCGTACTCGGGGTGGAACTGGACCGTCGAGACGACCCCGCCGGCGGCCGCCATCACCGGGGTGCCCGGGGTGGCGATGATGTCCACGCCGGTGTGGAAGGTCGACCGGCCCGTGATCGGGTCGATCCGGTAGCCGTAGTTGGACGAGTAGTAGCCCAGGTGGACCGGGAGCGTCGTCGGGATGGTCTTGCGGGCCAGCCGGTCGTCCATGAAGACGGAATCGAGCACGCCCATCTTGTCGCTGCGGTCGTCGAGGACCCGCGAGATCTCCTCGAGCTTCTGCTTGAACTCGGGCAGCGTGAGGTCGCGCGTGAACGCGGGCGAGGGGGCGGCGCCGCCCTGGCCGGGCTTCTCGTCGAAGCGGAACTCCGTGGGCTTGATGCCGGCGGCCTTGGCCAGGCGCTCGCCGAAGGCGTCCAGGCGCATGATGCGCGCCTGCAGCTCGCCCACCTTCACGGCCAGCGAATTGAGGTTCTCGCGCATCTCCGTCTCGTTCTTCTTGAGGTCCTCCTCGTGCAGCGCGGCGAGGAGCGAGCGCACGTAGGGGTTGCGCAAGTCGGTCGAGAACTTCATCGTGACGACGTAGGTGGCCATCGCGAGGAAGAACCCCGACATCAGGATGCCGAGCGCCAGCAGGATCACCTGCGCCTGGGACAGCGTGATGTTGCGGCTTCTCGCCAGGCTGTCCGAAACCAGAATAATGTTCATCCGTCACTCCCTGTCACCAACGATGGCCACCGAACCACTAGCCCGTCTGCTGCGCCAGAACCCCGAGCTCGCGCCGCTGCGCGAGCGGATGCAACGGGTCGGGCGCCTCCAGGGGCGCTTCCGTTCCGTGGTACCCGTGGAGCTCGCTTCCTCGAGCCGGGTATGCGCCGTTGATGGAACGACTGTTGTGGTTCGCGCGGACAACGCGCCGGTCGCCGCCGCCCTGAAGGCCTTGGCGCCGCGACTGCTGGCCGGGCTGAACACCGCCGGGCCGGGGAAAAACTCGTTGAAAAACAAGCGGGATCAAGAGCTTACCGCATTGCGCGTGGAAGTTCAAGTCGAGGCCCCCCCGCCTTCGCGGCGGCCGAGGGCGCGCGGCGAGCTGCCCGCGGACAAGCTGGCGGGGGTCGCGTCCGGCCTTTCCGACTCCCCCCTCAAGGAGGCGCTGGAGCGCATCGTGCGCGCTCAGGCGAAGACCAGCACCCGCTCGAAGAGGTAGAAGAGCGCGAAGGCGACCGCCAGCAGGGCGACCACCTGGATCGTCCTGCCGGCCAGGCGCAGGTACTTGCGGTCGCGGGTGGCGAGCCAGGCCCCGACGAGGGCCAGGACGAAGAGCAGGGCGAGGAGGATGACCGCCCGCAGGACGAACATCGCCGGCCCGGCCCCTAGGCCGGCTGAAGCAGGATGTTGGCGAACGCGGCCGGGAGGTCGCGGGCTTCCTCGAAGGTCACGGCCTCCCAGGCGGCGGCGTCATCCAGCAACGCGCGCACGAGCTGGTTGTTGAGCGCGTGCCCCGACTTGTGGCCGTGGAAGGCCCCGATCAGCGGGTGCCCCGCGAGGTAGAGGTCGCCCACCGCGTCCAGGGCCTTGTGCTTCACGAACTCGTCGTCGAAGCGCAGCCCGTCGGCGTTCAGCACGCGGAAGTCGTCCACGACGATGGCGTTGTCGAGGGAGCCGCCCCGCCCCAGGCCGGCGCTGCGCATCGCCTCGACGTCCTGGGTGAAGCCGAACGTGCGCGCGCGCGCCACGTCCTTCGCGAAGGAGACTTCCCCGAAATCGATGTCGACCGTGGTCTCGGACTGCTCGAAAACCGGGTGCCGGAACTCGATCGTGAAGCCCACCTTGAACCCGGCGAAGGGCGCGAGGCTCACGCGCCTGTCGCCCTGCTCGATCGCCACGGTCTTGAGCACGCGCAGGTACTTCTTCGGCGCGGCCTGCTCCTCGACGCCGGCCTGCTGGAGCAGGTAGACGAAGGTGGCGGCGCTGCCGTCCATGATGGGCACCTCCTCGGCCGACACGTCCACGTACGCGTTGTCGATGCCGAGGCCGAAGAAGGCGCTCATGAGGTGCTCGACCGTGGACACGCGCGCGCCGTCCTTCTCCAGCACGGTCGCCATGCGGGTGTCGGTCACGTTGTGCGCGCGGGCTGGAATGGCGGGGCTTCCCGGCAGGTCGGAGCGGCAGAAGACGATGCCGGTGTCGGGCGCCGCCGGGCGCAGCACGAGCGTCACCTTGTGGCCGGTGTGGACGCCGACGCCGGTGGCCTTGATGGTGGACTTGAGGGTGCGCTGGAGGATCATCGCGGAAGGAGCCGGGGGCGGCCGCTCGCCGCCCGATCGTGCCAAAAACGCAATTCTATCATCGCCTTAGGGGCTCCCGTCCGGCCCTTTCGCCGCCCGCTCGCCTTCGAGCGCGCGGATGGCGTCGAGGATTCCCGCAAAGCGCCGCCCGAATTCGGTCAGCGAATACTCCACGCGCGGCGGCACCTCGGGAAAACTCGCGCGCGCGAGGATCCCGAACCGCACGAGCTTGCGCAGCCGCTCATTCAGCACCTTCTGCGATAACCCCGGGACCGCATGCTCAATGGCCCCCGGGCGCCGCACGCCCGAGCGCACCTGGTCGATCACGGTGAGCGACCACTTGCAACCCACGATGTTCTCGACCATGCCTTGGACGGTCTTCGCGGGCTGCGGCGCGGAAATTGTTTTCAGCTTCGTCGTCGCCAATTTGCACCGTTTGGTGGGTAGGAAACCGGTTCGTGCCCGCTTTTTCGCCGGCGGCAGGCCCGCTAGATTGCGCCGCGACACCCCACCTTTCAAGGAGATCGCATGATGAAGCGCCTTGCCCTCGCCCTGTTCGCCACCCTCGTTCCCCCGGCCCTCGCGGCGGAAGTCGCATATCCCGACGGCTACCGTGATTGGCATCACGTGAAGAGCATGGTGATCCAGCCGGGGCACGGCCTGCACGAGGCCTTCGGCGGCATCCACCACCTCTACGCCAACCGCAAGGCGCTGGAAGGCTACCGCACGGGGAAGTTCCCGGATGGCGCGGTCATCGTCTTCGACCTGCTGGAAGCGCCCGCGGAGGGCGGTGCGATCACCGAGGGCAGGCGCAAGGTGGTCGGCGTGATGGCCCGCGACGCGAAGCGATTCGCCGCCACAGGCGGCTGGGGCTTCGAGGGCTTCAAGGGCGACTCGCGCACCGAGCGCGCCGTGGGCGTCAACGCCGCAAAGGTGTGCTTCGAATGCCACGCGCCGCTGAAGGACCGCAGCCACGTCTTCAGCTCGCTGCGGAAGTGAAAAGGGCCCGCTTTCGCGGGCCCGAAGGAAGGCGGGCACGGCCGCCGGGAGACGATCGGCGGCCGCGTGCTGCTCGGGTCCCCGCCCTCCGGTGAAACGGGAAGGGCGCGGCGACGGGAGCCGGAGACGGGGCCCGAAGCGCCCCGCGCCCCGGTATCGTCAGTCCGCCTGCTTGCGCAGGAAGGCGGGGATGTCGAGCGTTTCCATGCCGGAATGGCGCAGCGCGTCGACCGTCTGGTCGCGGCGGCGCCGGAACGCGGCGGGCTGCTCGAGCTCCTCGTAGTTGACGGCCATCGGCTCGTCGTGGGTGCCGGTGCGCTGCACGATCGAGATCGCGGGCTGGCGCTGCGCGGCCGCGCCGCCCAGGCCCGTGGCCACGATCGTCACGCGAAGGGCGTCCCCGATCGACTCCTCGATGACGCTGCCGTAGATGATGGTCGCGTCCTCCGCGGTGAACGAGCGGATGGTGTTCATCACCTCGTGCACCTCCTTGAGCCTCAGGCTCTTCGAGGCGGTGATGTTCACCAGCACGCCGCGCGCGCCGGAGAGGTGGATGTCCTCCAGCAGCGGCGAGTGCACGGCCTGCTCCGCGGCCATCTGGGCGCGCTCCTGGCCGGAGGCCATGGCCGAGCCCATCATCGCCACGCCGTTCTCGCTCATGACGGTGCGCACGTCGGCGAAGTCCACGTTCACGAGGCCCGGGCAGTTGATCACCTCCGCGATGCCCGCGACGGCGCCGTTCAGCACGTCGTTCGAGGCCCGGAAGGCGTCCTCGTAGGTGACGTCCTCGCCCAGGACCTGCATGAGGCGCTCGTTGGGGATGATGATGAGCGAGTCCACGTGCTGCTTGAGCGCGTCGATGCCCACCAGCGCCACCTTCTGGCGCTTGCCCTCGAAGTCGAAGGGCTTGGTGACCACCGCGACCGTGAGGATGCCCATCTCGCGGGCGATCGACGCGACCACGGGAGCCGCGCCCGTGCCCGTGCCCCCGCCCATGCCGCACGTGATGAAGAGCATGTCGGCGCCGCTCACCAGCTCCTCGATGCGGCTCCTGTCCTCCTCGGCGGACTGGCGGCCCACCTCGGGGTTGGCGCCGGCGCCCAGCCCCTTGGTGACGCCCGTGCCCAGCTGCAGCGTCGTCTTCGCGAGGTTCCTCTTGAGCGCCTGGGCGTCGGTGTTCATGGTGATGAACTCCACGCCCTGCACCCCGTTGTTGATCATGTGGTCCACGGCGTTCCCGCCGCAGCCGCCGATCCCCACCACCTTGATCACCGCTTCCGGCGATTGGGCTTCCAGCAACTCGATCATTTGTCGTCTCCTTTTGTTGTGACTGCAGTTACACCAGCGTGGCGCCCGGGCGCCCTGCCGATCCTAGAAATTGCCCTTGAACCAGTTCCTCATCTTCTCGAGCACGTCCTTGAAGCCCGTGCCTGCGATCTTCGCGTGCTGGTCGCGGCGCACCTGCTCCAGCCCCGCCGCGAGCAGCCCCATGCCCGTCGAGTGGCGCGGGTTCCTCACCACCTCCGCGAGCGCGCCCGAGTACTGCGGCAGGCCCACGCGCACCGGCATGTGGAACACCTCCTCGCCCAGCTCGACCATCCCCTTCATGAGGGCCGAGCCCCCCGTGATCACGATCCCGGAGGACAGCAGCTCCTCCAGCCCGCAGGAGCGAAGCTCCCGCTGCACCAGCGAGTAGAGCTCCTCGACGCGCGGCTCGATGACCTCCGCCAGGGTCTGGCGCGAGATCTCGCGCGCGGCCCGGTCGCCCACGCCCGGCACCTCGATCATGTCGTTCACGCTCGCGAGCTGGCGCAGCGCCACGCCGTGGCGGATCTTCAGCTCCTCGGCGTCCTTGGTCGGCGTGCGAAGCGCCATCGCGATGTCGTTGGTGATCTGGTCGCCGGCGATGGGGATGACGCTCGTGTGCTTGATGGCGCCCTCGGTGAAGACGGCGAGGTCGGTGGTGCCGCCCCCGATGTCCACGAGGCACACGCCGAGGTCGCGCTCGTCGTCCAGGAGGACGGCGTCGGCCGAGGCGAGGGGCTGCAGCATGAGGTCGCGCACCTCGAGGCCGCAGCGGCGCACGCACTTCATGATGTTCTGCGCCGCCGAGACCGCGCCCGTCACGATGTGGACCTTCACCTCCAGCCGCATGCCGCTCATGCCCAGGGGCTGGCGCACGCCGCCCTGCCCGTCGATGATGAATTCCTGCTCCAGGATGTGCAGCACCTGCTGCTCCATGGGGATGTTCACGGCGCGGGCGGTCTCGATCACTCGGTCGATGTCGTACTGCGACACCTCCTTGTCCTTGATCGCGACCATGCCGTGCGAGTTGAAGCTCTTGATGTGGCTGCCGGCGATGCCCGTGATCACGTCGCGGATCTTCACGTCGGCCATGAGCTCGGCTTCCTCGAGCGAGCGCTGGATGGCGGTCACGGTGGACTCGATGTTCACCACCGTGCCCTTCTTCAGGCCCCTCGAGGGGTGGCTGCCCATGCCGACCAGGTTGAGGGTCCCCTCCGGGGTCACCTCGGCCACCAGGGTCACGATCTTCGAGGTGCCGATGTCCAGGGCCACCAGGACGTTCCGGGTCTCGCGGTTGCGGTTCACGATCATCGTTTCGCCTTGTTCCTCATGCGCGCCGTCCCTTCGGCGCGTTCCTGCGTTCCTCGGCCGCCACCCCGCGCAGCGCGAACCCGTTGGGGTAGCGCAGGTCGGCGTGGGTGGCGCCCGCGGCCGACCCGGCCAGCAGCGGCCACGCCGCGGCGAAGCGCGCCAGGCGCGCCTCGATCTCGCCGCGCCCGAGCTCGATCACCAGCCCCGAGGCGAGCCTCGCCTGCCAGGCCCGGCGCGCGCTCAGCCTGAGCTCCGCGACCGGGCTCGCGAGGGGGCCGGCGGCCCGCCCGATGCCCACCCAGGCCGCGGCCATCTCGGCGGCCGCGCCCTCGGGCCCGGTGAAGCGCGGCAGCGGCGCTTCGTAGTCGGCAGCGAAGACCTCCCCCCGCACGCTCACCAGGCGGGCGTCGTCCCAGCGCGCGAGCGGCACGTGCGCCTCGATGGAGACCTCGAGCGTTCCGGGAAAGACGCGCCGCACCGCGCAATCGCGCACCCAGGGCAGCTTCCTCACCGCCTCGCGCACCGCGGCGAGCGAGACCTCGCGCGACTCGCGCCCGCGCAGCCCGGCCGACAGGCGCTCGAGCTCGACGGCGTTCACGCGGGCCGCCTCCCCGGTGAAGCGCACGGCCGCGACCGGCTTGCGCGCCAGCGCGTCGTAGCCGTACCACCCCGCGCCGGCGAGGACGGCGACGGCGGCGAGCGAGCCGGCGGCGCGAAGCAGCAGCGCGATCCCGGGCTTCATGGCCTTCCCTCCAGGGCCGCGCCCTCCAGGATGCGAAGGCACAGGTCCGGGTACGCGATGCCCACCGCCCTCGCCGCGATGGGCACCAGGCTGTGGCCCGTCATGCCCGGCGAGGTGTTCATCTCCAGGAACGAGAACTTGCCGTCCGCACGGAGCATCACGTCCGCGCGCCCCCAGCCCCGGCAGCCGAGCACGCGGAAGGCGGCGAGCGCGTCGCGCCGGATGGCCGACTCGACGTCGGGCCGCACGCCGGCCGGGCAGTGGTACTTCGTGTCGTCGGTGAAGTACTTGTTCTGGTAGTCGTAGTTGCCGCCCGGCGCCTCGATGCGCACGAGCGGCAGCGCCTCGTCGCCGAGGATCGACGCGGTGAGCTCCTGCCCCTCGGCGAACTCCTCGACGATGACGAGCGGGTCGAAGGTGGCGGCGAAGGCGACGGCCGGGGCGAGGTCCGCCGCCGTGCGCACCTTCGTGATGCCGAGCGTGGACCCCTCGCGCGCCGGCTTCACGAACACGGGCAGGCCCAGGCGGTCCAGCACGCGCGCCCAGTCGGTGCCCGGCTCGGCGATGGCGAAGCGCGGCGTGGGAATGCCCGCCGCGAGCCACACGAGCTTGGTGCGCCACTTGTCCATCGCGAGCGCCGAGGCCATGACGCCGCTGCCCGTGTAGGGGATGCCCAGCACCTCGAGCGCGCCCTGGACCGTGCCGTCCTCGCCGAAGCGGCCGTGAAGCGCGATGAAGGCGCGCGAGAAGCCCTCGCGCTTCAGGTCGAAGAGTTCGCGCTCCTTCGGGTCGAAGGGGTGCGCGTCGACGCCCTTCTCGCGCAGCGCCACGAGGACGCCGTTGCCGGAGAGGAGCGAGATCTCGCGCTCGGCCGACGGGCCTCCCATGAGTACCGCCACCTTGCCCAGGGCGCGCGGGTCAGCCATGGGCGCTCCCCGGCCGGCCGACGATGCGGACCTCGCGCACGAGCTCCACGCCGGTGCTCGCCTTCACCGATGCCTGCACGTGCTCGATGACGGCCTCGATGTCCGCCGCCTTGGCGCCGCCCAGGTTCACGATGAAGTTCGAGTGCTTGGGGGAGACCTGGGCGCCTCCCACCGTGAATCCCTTCAGGCCGCACGACTCGATGAGCCGCGCCGCGTGGTCTCCCGGGGGGTTGCGGAAGACGCTGCCGGCGTTGGGCTGGCCCAGGGGCTGGGTCGCCACGCGCTTCACGAGCAGCGCCCTCATCCCCGCCATGGAGGCCGCCTCGTCGCCCGCGTCGAAGGCGAAGGTGGCGCCCACGAACCACTCCTCGGCGCTAGCGCGCTGGCGCACGTGCCGGTAGCCGATCTCGTAGTCGGGCGCGGTGCGCGTGCGCAGGACGCCCTTGCGATCGATCGTGCGCACGGACACCACGTGGTTCCAGGTCTCGCCGCCGTAGCAGCCGGCGTTCATCGCGAGCGCCCCGCCCACCGTCCCGGGAACGCCCGCCAACCACTCCGCCCCCGCGCCCCCGTGGCGCGCGACGAATCGCGCCAGGTGCGGCGCCGGCACGCCCGCGCCCGCCACGAAGACGAGCTTCGGGCCCAGGGGCGGGGCGGCCTCGATCCCGGTGAGCGCGTGGTGCGTGAAGACCACGCAGCCGTCGAAGCCGCCGTCGCGCACGAGCAGGTTGCTGCCCAGCCCGACGAAGAGCACGGGGGCGTCCGCCGGCTGCGCGGCGAGGAATGCCTGCAGGTCCTCGAGGTCGGCGGGCTGGAAGAAGGTGCGCGCCCGGCCGCCCGCGCGCCAGCTCACGTGCCTCGCCATCGGCTCGTGGTGGCGGAGCACGCCGCGCAGGGGCGGGGCGAGGCGGGTCGTCTCGCTCATGTCCACGCCCTCACCCCCTCGCCTCCCGCGGCCCGGCGCGGGAGAGCTCCGGCGCGAGCCCCGCCACCGAGCCGGCGCCCATGGTGACCACGACGTCGCCCTCGCGCACCAGGGACAGCACCGCGTCCTTCATCTGCGCGGCCTGCTCGACGAAGACCGGCTCGACCTTGCCCGCGACGCGCACGGCGCGCACCAGCGCGCGGCCGTCGGCGGCCACGATGGGCGCCTCGCCGGCGGGATAGACGTCGGCCAGCACGAGCGCATCGACGCCCGAGAGCACGCGCACGAAGTCCTCGAACAGGTCGCGGGTGCGCGTGTAGCGGTGCGGCTGGAAGGCGAGCAGGATGCGCCGCCCGGGGAACGCGCCGCGCGCGGCGGCCACCGTGGCCGCCATCTCGGCGGGGTGGTGGCCGTAGTCGTCGACGAGCGCGAAAGTGCCGCCGCCGGCGAGCGCGACCTCGCCGAAGCGCTGGAAGCGCCGGCCCACGCCGGTGAACTCGGAGAGCGCCCTGGCGATGGCCGCGTCGGGAGCGCCCACCTCGCGCGCCACCGCGATGGCCGCGAGCGCGTTGAGGACGTTGTGCTCGCCGGGAAGGTTCAGCGTGACCTCGAGCGGCGCCGCATCCCCGCCGGCCACCCGGAAGCGCATGCGGCCGGCGTCCCAGCGCACGTCCTCGGCGCGAAGGTCGGCGTCGGTGCGGATGCCGTAGGTGACCATCGGCCTGGACACCTGCTTCATGATGGAGCGCGCGTGCTCGTCGTCCTTGCACACCACCGCGAGCCCGTAGAACGGCAGGTGGCCCAGGAACTCGACGAAGGCGCCCTTCAGGCGCTCGAAGTCGTGGCCGTAGGTCTCCATGTGGTCCGCGTCGATGTTGGTGACCACCGAGATCACCGGCTGCAGGTAGAGGAACGAGGCGTCCGACTCGTCGGCCTCCGCCACCAGGAACTCGCCCTTGCCCAGGCGCGCGTTGGTGCCGATGGAGTTGAGCCGCCCGCCGATCACGCAGGTCGGGTCGAGGCCTGCCTCGCCGAGCACCGCCGACACGAGCGAGGTCGTCGTCGTCTTGCCGTGCGTGCCGGCCACGGCGATGCCCTGCTTGAAGCGCATCAGCTCGGCCAGCATCATCGCGCGCGGCACGACGGGCACGTGCGCCTCGCGCGCGGCGACGACCTCGGGATTGTCGGGCTTCACGGCCGTCGACACGACGACCGCGTCCGCGCCGGCCACGTGGCGCGCCTCGTGCCCGATCGCCACGCCGATCCCCAGCCCGCGCAGGCGCTTCACGACGGCGCTCTCGGCGATGTCGGAGCCGGTCACCGCGTAGCCCAGGTTCGCGAGCACCTCCGCGATCCCGGACATGCCGGAGCCGCCGATGCCCACGAAGTGGATGTGCTTCACCTTGTGCTTCATGCGGCGAGGCCCTCGCAGAGGTCCGCGCAGCGCGCGGTGGCGTCGGGCTTGCCCAGCGACCGCGCGGCGGCGGCCATGGCGGCGAGCTTCGCGCGCGTGAGGCCCGCCAGGAGCGAGGCGAGTGCGGCCGGCGTGGTCTCCAGCTGGGCGAGGCGGATCGCGGCCCCGCGCGACTCCAGGAAGCGCGCGTTGCCCGCCTGCTCGTCGGCCACGAACCACGGCAGCGGGAAGAGGATTGCGGCCACGCCCGCCACGCCGATCTCCGCGACCGTGATGGCCCCCGAGCGCGCGATGAGCACGTCGCACCAGGCGTAGCGCGCGGCCATGTCGTCGATGAAGGCCACCACCTCGGCCCTCACCCCGGCCTCGCGGTAGCTCCCGAGCAGCGCCTCGAAGTTCCTCTCGCCCGCCTGGTGGACGACCTCCGGCCTCGCGTCGGCGGGCATCGCGGCGAGCGCGGCGACGACGAGCTCGTTCAGGGTCTGCGCGCCCAGGCTCCCGCCCACCACCAGCAGGCGAAGGGGCCCGGCGCGCCCGGAGTAGCGCTCGGCCGGCGCGGGCACGCGCGCGATCTCCTCGCGCACCGGCGTGCCCAGCCACTCCACCCGGCGCGGCCTCGGGATGCGGTCGCCGACGGGGTGGCCCGTGCGGGCCTCGAAGGCGCCTTCCATGCCCGCGACCACCCGGTCGGCCACGAGCGCGAGCGCCCGGTTGGCGAGCCCGGCGGTGGCGCCCGGCTCGTGCACGACGAGCGGCTTGCCCCAGAGGGCGGCCATCATGCCGCCGGGGAAGGCGACGTAGCCGCCCATGGAAAGGACGACGTCCGGCCGCACGCGGAAGAGGACCGCGCTCGACTGCCAGAACGCCACGAGGAGCCGAACCGGCAGCAGCAGCCAGGCGAGATAGCCCTTGCCGCGCACGCCCGTCATCGCCACCTTCTCCAGGGGGTAGCCCGCCTGCGCGACGAGCCTGCCTTCCATCCCCGCGGGCGTGCCCATCCACACGACCTTCCAGCCGCGCCGCGCGAGCTCCCTGGCGATCGCGAGCCCGGGGAAGATGTGGCCGCCCGTGCCCGCCGCCATGACGAGGATGGTGCGGCTCACAGCGAGCCCCCCCGCATGAGGTAGCGGTTCTCGAAGTCGATGCGCAGCAGGATCGCCACCGCCACGCAGTTCATCACGATGCCGGTCCCGCCGTGGGACACGAACGGCAGCGTGAGGCCCTTGGTGGGCAGCAACCCCATGTTCACGCCCATGTTGATGAACGCCTGCGCCGCGAGCCACACGCCGATCCCCTGGGCCACGAGCGCCGCGTAGTAGCGCTCGAGGCTCGCGGCCTGGCGGCCGACGGCGAAGGCGCGGGCCACCACGAAGAGGAAGAGCGTGATCACGACGGCCACCCCGGCGAAGCCGAGCTCCTCGGCGATCACCGCCAGCACGAAGTCGGTGTGCGCCTCCGGCAGGTAGAAGAGCTTCTCGACCGAGGCGCCCAGCCCCACGCCCAGCCACTCCCCCCGCCCGAAGGCGATGAGCGAGTGCGAGAGCTGGTAGCCCTTGCCGTAGGCGTCCGCCCACGGGTCCATGAAGCCGAGGATCCGCTGCAGCCGGTAAGGCGAGGTGACGATCAGCACGACGAAGGCCGCCGCGAGCCCGACCACGAGCACGGCGAAGATGCGCCAGTTGAGCCCGCCCAGGAACAGGATCGCCATCGCGATCGTGGTGACCACCACGAGCGCGCCGAAGTCGGGCTGGCGCAGCAGCAGCCCCGCCACGAAGAACATGACCGCGAACATCGGCAGGAAGCCCTTCCTCAGGTCGTCCATGAACGCGGCCTTGCGCACGGTGTAGTCGGCGGCGTAGAGGATGACCAGGAGCTTCATCACCTCCGAGGGCTGTCCCATCCCCGGGATCCAGCGCCGCGCGCCGTTCACCTCGCGGCTCACGCCGGGGATGAGCACGAGGATGAGCAGCCCCACGCCCGCCATGAAGAGCCACGGGGCCGCCGCCTGCCAGTAGCGCACGGGCACCCGGAAGGCGATCGCCCCGGCCGCGACCCCGATCGCGAGGAAGGCGCCGTGCCGGGCGAGGAAGTAGTGGGAGCGGAACCCCGTGAAGCGCTCCGCCTCCGCCATGGCGATGGAGGCCGAGTACACCATCACCAGCCCGAAGGCGGCGAGCAGCATCGCGCTCCAGACCAGGGCCTGGTCGATCGCGGTGTCGCGGCGCCCCGGGTTGTAGAGCATCAGCCCTCCACCCGCCTGGCCAGCGCGCGCGCCGCGGCCGCGAAGGCCTCGCCGCGCTGCCGGTAGTTGGCGTACATGTCGAAGCTCGCGCACGCGGGCGACAGGAGCACCGCGTCGCCGGGCGAGGCGAGCCGGAAGGCCGCCTCCACGGCCGCCTCCATCGTGGCCTCGCGCGCGCAGGCGACGCCGGACGGCGCGATCGCCGCCTCGACCGCGGGCGCGTCGCGCCCGATGAGGACGACCGCCCTCGCGTGCTCGCGCACGGCGGGCGCGAGCGGGGAGAAGTCCTGCCCCTTGCCGTCGCCGCCCGCGATGAGCACCACCTTGCCGCGCATGCCCTCGAGGGCGGCCACGGTGGCGCCGACGTTCGTGCCCTTGGAATCGTCGTAGAACACGACCCCGCGCGCGGCCGCGACGCGCTCGACGCGGTGCGGGAGCCCGCGGAACTCGCGGATGGCGTCGGCGAGCGGCCGCGCCGGCAGGCCGCAGCTCGCGCACAGCGCGTGCGCGGCGAGCGCGTTGGCGGCGTTGTGCAATCCCGCCAGCGGAACCTCGAAGAGCGCCACGATGGGCTCGCGGCCGCGGACGAGCTCGCCGCTCCGGATGCCCCATTCCCCGTCCTGCGCGGGCTCTCCCAGCCCGAAGGTGACGCTCTCCCCGCCCTTCATGCCGAGACTCCACGGGTCGTCGCGGTTGAGCACGCGCGTCCCGCAGCGGGCGAAGACGCGCGCCTTGGCGGCGGCGTAGGCTTGCATCGTGTCGTAGCGGTCGAGGTGGTCCTGCGTGAGGTTGAGCATCGCGGCCGCGTCGAGCGCGAGGCTGGCGGTGGTTTCCAGCTGGTAGCTGGAGAGCTCGACCACCCACGCCTGCGGGTGGCCCGAGGCGTTCGCCTCGCGCAGCGCGTCGAGCACCGGCAGGCCGATGTTGCCGGCCACGACCGTGGCGAGCCCCGCGGCGCGCGCCATCTCGCCCGCGAGCGCCGTCACGGTGCTCTTGCCGTTGGTGCCCGTGATGCCTATCACGCGTGCCCCGGTTGCCGCGCGCGCGAGCTCGCGCGCGAAGATAGCGAACTCGCCCACCACCACGAAGGCGCGGGCGAGGGCCTCGCGGAGGATCGGCTCGCGAAGCGCAATGCCCGGACTCGCAGCGACCGCGTCCACGCCTGCCAGGCTCTCGGATCGGAATGGGCCGAGGTCGAGGCGGATGCCGGGGACCGCCTCGCGGACCGCTCCCAGGCCCGGAGGCGCTTGGCGCGTGTCGGCCCCGCGCAGCCTCGCCCCTTCCTGAGCGAGCCAACGAACGCACGAAAGCCCCGTGTCACCGAGCCCCAGAACGAGAACGCTCTTGCCTGCCCATTCGCCATGTCCCATCTCCTCTCGCGCCTAACGAAGCTTCAGGGTCGACAGCCCGAAGAGAACGAGCATCATCGTGATGATCCAGAAGCGCACCACGACCTGGTTCTCCTTCCAGCCCTTCAGCTCGTAGTGGTGGTGCAGCGGCGCCATGCGGAAGACGCGCCGGCCCGTGAGCTTGAAGGAGGCCACCTGGATCATCACGGAGAGCGTCTCCACGACGAACACGCCGCCCATGATGAAGAGCACGATCTCCTGCCGGACCACGATCGCCACCATGCCGAGCGCCGCGCCCAGGGCGAGGGCCCCCACGTCGCCCATGAAGACCTCGGCCGGGTAGGCGTTGAACCACAGGAAGGCGAGCCCGGCGCCGGCGATGGCCGCGCAGAAGACCGCGAGCTCCCCGGCCCCCGCGATGAAGGGGAATCCCAGGTACTTCGAGAACACCGCGTTCCCCGTCACGTAGGCGAACACCGCGAGCGCGGCGGCGATCATCACCGTGGGCATGATGGCGAGGCCGTCCAGGCCGTCGGTGAGGTTCACGGCATTGGAGGTGCCCACCACGACGAAGAAGCCCAGGATCACGAAGCCGATGGCGCCCAGGGGGATGGCGACCGTCTTGAAGAACGGAAGGAGGAGCTCGGTCTGCGCAGGCAGCTTCGCGCTCCAGGCGAGGGTGGCCACGGCCGCGAAGGCGATCACCGACTGCCAGAAGAACTTGGCGCGCGCGGAGAGCCCCTTGGGGTTGCGGTGCACGACCTTGCGCCAGTCGTCCACCCAGCCGATGGCGCCGAACCCGAGCGTGGTGGCCAGGCAGATCCAGACGTAGCGGTTCCCGAGGTCCGCCCACAGGAGCGTGGTGACCGCGACCGACACGAGGATGAGGGCGCCGCCCATGGTGGGCGTGCCCGTCTTCACGAGGTGCGTCTGCGGGCCGTCGTCGCGCACGGCCTGGCCGATCTTGTAGGCCGCCAGGCGCCGGATCATGGCCGGGCCGATGACGAACGAGATGGCGAGCGCGGTGAGCGCCGCGAGCACCACGCGCAGAGTGATGTAGGTGAAGACGTTGAAGGCCCGGATCTCGGTCGCGAGCCACTGGGCGAGCTCAAGGAGCATGGGTGCCCTCCGCGGCGAGCTGCTCGACCACGCGCTCCATCCGCATGAACCGCGAGCCCTTCACCAGGAGCGTCACGTTCTTCTTCGCCGTTTCCACGCGCGCCTCCGACACCAGCGCCTCGATGGCCGGCAGGTGCGTCGCGCCGGGGCCGAAGGCCTCCACCGCGTGCGCGCTGAGCGGGCCCACGGCGAGCAGGCGCTCGACCCCGGTACCCTTGGCGAAGGCGCCGATCTCGGCGTGCAGCGCCGCCGCAGCCTCGCCCAGCTCGCCCATGTCGCCCATCACCAGCACGCGCCGGCCGGGGGCGGCCGCGAGCACGCGGATGGCCGCCTTCATCGAGTCGGGGTTGGCGTTGTACGTGTCGTCCACGAGGGTCGACCCGCCGGGGCCGCGGCGCGACTGCAGCCGCCCCTTCGTGCCGGCGTAGGCGGCGAGCCCGGCCTGGATGTCGCGCGGCGGGACCTCGAGGGCGAAGGCCGCGGCGCAGGCGGCGATCGCGTTGCGGGCGTTGTGCTCGCCGGGCACCTGCAGCGTCACGGCGAAGGCGTCGAGCGGGGTCACCAGGCGCAGCTGGCCCTCCTCGAGGTGCCCGCGCACGTCCGCGCCCTCGGCCATGCCGAAGGTGACCACGGAACGCCCGGCCGCGAGCCCCTTCCAGTACCCGGCGAAGGCGTCGTCGGCGTTCACGAGCGCGATGCCGCCGGGGCGCAGCCCCGCGAAGATCTCGCCCTTGGCCTGGGCGATGGCCTCCAGGGAGCCGAGGATGCCGATGTGCGCGCGGTGCGCGTTGTTCACGAGCGCCGCGCCGGGAGAGGCGATGCGCGACAGGTGGTCGATCTCGCCCAAGTGGTTCATGCCGAGCTCGATGACGGCGTACCGGTGGTGCTCGCGGAGCTTCAGGAGCATGAGCGGCACGCCGATGTCGTTGTTGAGGTTGCCCTCCGTGGCGAGCACGTCGTCGCGCCCGCCGCAGTGCACGGCGAGGACCGAGGCGAGCATGTCCTTCACCGTGGTCTTGCCGTTGCTGCCCGTGAGCGCCAGGACCGGCAGCGCGAAGCGGGCGCGCCACGCCGCCGCCAGGCGCCCCAGGGCGAGGCGGGTGTCCTTCACCACGACCTGCGGGATCTCGCGCTCGCTGCCCACGGGGCGGGCCACGAGCGCGCCGGCCGCGCCGCGGCCGATGGCCTGCGGCACGTAGTCGTGGCCGTCGTGGCTGTCGCCACGCAAGGCGACGAAGAGGTCGCCCGGCGCGAGCACGCGGCTGTCGGTGCAAACGCCCGAGAAGGCCGCGGGCGCGCCCGCGCAGGCGCCGTCCGTGGCGCGCGCGAGCTCGACGAGGTCCATCATCGGGGCGGGCACCATGCCGGGAGGGCTCATCGCGGCCGCGCCTCCAGGGCGGCGGCGGCCACCTCGGCGTCGCTGAAGGGATGGCGCACGCCCGCGATCTCCTGGTACGTCTCGTGCCCCTTGCCGGCCAGGAGGACCACGTCGCCCGGCCCCGCCTGGTGGATCGCGGAGAAGATCGCCACCTGCCGGTCGGCGACGGACTCGACGCTGCCGCTCAGCACGCCGGCCATCACGTCGTCGATGATTCCCTGCGGATCCTCGCTGCGCGGGTTGTCGCTGGTGACGATCACGTGGTCGGCGAGCCTCGCCGCCGCCTCGCCCATGATGGGGCGCTTGCCCGCGTCGCGGTCGCCGCCGCAACCGAAGACGCACAGCAGGCGCCGCCCGGGGGCCACCACGGGCCGCACGGCGGCGAGCGCCTTCTCGAGCGCGTCCGGCGTGTGCGCGTAGTCGATGACGGCCAGCGGGGCGCCGCCCCCGCCCAGGCGCTCGAGACGGCCCGGCACGGGCCCCAGGCGCGCCACGCACCGAAGCGCGTCCTCGAAGGGCACGCCGCCCGCCAGGAGCGTGGCGGTCACCGCGAGCAGGTTGGAGACGTTGAAGGCGCCGAGCACGGGCACCGCGACCTCGCCCGCCCCCCACTCGCCCTCGAAGCGGATGCGAAGCCCCGCCTCGGACTGCTCGAAGCCGGCGGCCCGCAGGCGCCCGCCCGCGAGCCCGTAGCCGATCACCTCGACGGCGGTGCCGCGCAGGCGCCCGGCGAACACGCGGCCCCAGTCGTCGTCGACGTTGATCACGGCCCGGGACAACCCGCGCGCCTGGAAGAGGCGGAACTTGGCCTGTGCGTAGGCCTCCATCGTGCCGTGGTAGTCGAGATGGTCGCGCGTGAGGTTCGTGAACACGGCGACGTCGAACTTGATGCCGGCGGTGCGCCCCTGGTCGAGGCCGTGGCTGGAGACCTCCATCGCCGCGACCTTCGCGCCGCGGCGCAGGTAGTCCGCGAGCTCGCGCTGCAGCACGACGGGGTCGGGGGTCGTGTTCTTCGCCTCCGTGCGCTCGCCCACCAGGCCGTTGCCCAGCGTGCCGAGGACGGCCGCGCGCCGGCCGAGGCCGTCGAACGCCTGCGCCACCCACTGCGCCACCGAGGTCTTGCCGTTGGTTCCCGTGACGCCCGCCATCCACAGCTTCGCGGAGGGGTCGCCGTAGACGAGGCCCGCGATCTCGCTCGCGCGCTCGCGCAGGCCCTCGACGGCGAGGTGGGGGACGTCCCACTCGGGCCGCCAGTCGAAGTCGCGGCCTTCCCAGACGATGGCCGCCGCGCCGCGCGCGATGGCCTCGCCGATGTGCAGGCGCCCGTCGCGCCTGCTTCCGGGATAGGCGAGGAACACGGAGCCGCGCTTCACCGCGCGCGAGTCCGTGGTGAGGTCCGCGAGGGACACTCCCAGGCCCGCGAGGCTCTCGGCTAGCGCGGGGGTGCCGGCGGCGCGCACGGGCTCGGCCACGGCGATCATCCCTCTCCCCCCGCGGCGCCCGCGCGCGCCTCGGCGGCCACCGGCCGCGCCGGCGCCTGGACGTTGAGGGTCTGCGGGGCGTCCGGCGCCACGGAGAACATGCGCAGCGCAGCGCCCATCACGGAGGAGAACACGGGAGCGCTCACGTCGCCCCCGTAGTAGCGGCCTCCGCCGGGCTCGTCCAGCATCACGGCCACGATGAAGCGCGGGTCCGACACGGGCCCGAAGCCCACGAACGAGGACACGTACTTGTTCTCGGCGTAGCCGCCGGCCTCGGGCTTGTGCGCGGTGCCGGTCTTGCCCGCGACGCGGTAGCCGGGCACGGCCGCGCGCGGCGCGGTGCCGCCCGGCCCCACGGCCATCTCCATCATGTGCGCCACCTCGCGCGCGCTCTCGCGCGAGATGAGGGGCTTGCCGATGGGGTGGGACTCGCGGCGCACGAGCGAGAGCGGCAGCAGGTGGCCCTCGCCGGTGAACACCGTGTAGGCGCGCGCGATCTGCAGCAGGGAGACCGAGATGCCGTGCCCGTAGGCCATGGTCGCCTGCTCGATCGGCTTCCACTTGGCGGCGGGCCGCAGCAGCCCCTTCGCCTCGCCCGGGAAGCCCGACTGCGGCGGCGCGCCGAACCCGAGGTCGCGGTAGAAGGCGCCCACGCTCTCGGCGGGCATCTGCAGCTGGATCTTGGCGGTGCCCACGTTGGAGGACTTCTGGATCACCTGCTGCACGGTGAGGGGCCCGTGCGGGTGCGAGTCGCTGATGGTCCAGCCGCCGATCGTCATCGACCCCGGCGCCGTCTGGATGGTCGTCTGCGGCGTCACGATCCCGGCCTCGAGGGCCGCCGCGACGGTGAAGGGCTTCATCGTCGAGCCTGGCTCGAAGATGTCCGTCACCGAGCGGTTGCGCGTCTGCCGGCCGGTCACGCTGGCGCGGTTGTTGGGGTTGTAGTCGGGCTGGTTCACGAGCGCCAGGACCTCGCCCGTGCGCGCGTCGAGCATCACCAGCGAGCCGCCGCGGGCGCGGTTGGCCTCGACCGCGGCCTTGAGCTCGCGGTGCGCGAGGAACTGCAGGCGCTGGTCGATCGACAGCAGCAGCTCCCTGCCGTCGCGCGGCACGCGCAGGCTCTCCACGTCCTCGACGATGCGTCCCTTCCTGTCCTTGATCACCTTGCGGCTGCCGGGCGTTCCCGCGAGCCAGGCCTGCTGGGCGAGCTCGATGCCCTCCTGGCCGCTGTCGTCGATGCCGGTGAACCCGACCACGTGCGCCATCACCTCGCCCGCCGGGTAGTAGCGGCGGAACTCGCGCTGCTGGAAGACCCCCGGGACGCCCAGGGCCATCACCTTGACGGCCTGCTCGGGCGAAATCTGGCGCCGGAGCCAGACGAACTGGCGATCCTTGTTGGCAACTTTCTGGCGGATGTCGGCCGGGTCCAGGCCCAGCACCTTGGCGAGCTCGCGCAGCTTCGCCGCGTCCGCCTCGAAGTCCTCGGGGCTCGCCCAGATGGACTCCACCGGCGTCGAGATGGCGAGGGGCTGCCCGTTCCTGTCCTTCACCGGCCCGCGCGAGGCCGGCATCTCCACCACGCGGCCGTACCTCGCCTCGCCCTTCTGCTGCAGGAAGCCGTGGTTGAGGCCCTGCAGGAAGAAGGCGCGCCCGGCGAGGACGGCGAAGCCGGCCGCGACGAGCCCGAGCACGACGCGCGAGCGCCAGCCCTCGAGGCGAAGGCGCAGCTCCGGCGTGCGCTTCTCGAACCTCATCTCTTCGCGGCCTCCGGGACGGCGTCCATCGTCACCACGCGCGTGGACCCCGGCTCCGGCAGCTGCATGCCGAGCGAGCGCGAGGCCACCGACTCGACGCGCTTGTTGGTGGCCCACGTGCCCTGCTCCAGCTGCAGCTGCGTGAACTCCTCGTCGAGGCGCTTGGCCTCGGCCTGCCCGGCCTCCAGGTCGATGAAGAGCTTCCTCGACTTGTGCTGCGCGGTGATCACGCCGAGCGCGCAGGCGACGGCGACGGCCAGGAGCAGGAGGTTCACGCGGGACATGGCGGCTTCTCCTCAGGCGTCCGTGCGCTCGGCCACGCGCAGCGTGGCGCTTCTCGCACGGGGGTTGGCGGCGAGCTCCGCCGGCGAGGGCCGGATGGCGCGGCCCACGAGGCGAAGGCGGGGCTGGGGCAGGTCCTTCGCGCGCACGGGCACGCCGCGCGGCAGCCGGTCGGCGGTCGCGCCCTCGCGCAGGAAGTTCTTCACGATGCGGTCCTCGAGCGAGTGGAAGCTGATCACCGCCAGCCGCCCGCCCGGCTCGAGAAGGTCGACCGCCTGCGGCAGCGTCATCTCCAGCTCCGCAAGCTCTTGATTGAGGTGAATCCGAAGAGCTTGAAAGGTCCGGGTCGCCGGGTGCTTGCCCGGCTCGCGCGTCCGAACCGCGCCACCCACGACCTCGGCAAGCTGCCTTGTGGTCCGGAGAGGTTCGCGGCTCCTTGCCGCAACAATCGCTCCTGCAACCTGTTTAGCAAACCGTTCTTCCCCATAGGTGGCAACGACCTCCCTGATTTCTTGTTCTGTAGCCCGGTCCAGCCAGTCCGCCGCCGACTCCCCCCGGGTGGGGTCCATGCGCATGTCGAGCGGGCCCTCGGCGGCGAAGCTGAACCCGCGTCCGGCCTCGTCGAGCTGCGGCGAGGACACGCCCAGGTCCAGGAGCACGCCCGCCACGCGCTCGACTGCGCGCGCGCCGAGCTCGACCTTCATCGTCGAGAAGCGCCCATGGATCAGCTCAAGACGTCGATCCGCGAGCGCGTTAGCCGCAAGCGCCGCGGGGTCCTGATCAAAAGCGAGAAGTCTTCCGCGAACACCGAGCAGGGCGAGGATGGCCGCGCTGTGCCCGCCGCGGCCAAAGGTGCCATCGACGTAGATCCCGTCGGGGCGGACACGGAGGGCAGCGACGGCTTCTTCGAGAAGGACCGGGACATGGGCAACCTCACTCACGGTGGGAAGGACGGGGGCGCCTGGGGCCGGTTGATCGCTCCTCGCTTCGGAGCGGTCGGGAGCCCGGGGGCACCGGCCGCGTCACAGCGAGAAGTTCTCCATCCCGGGTGGCAAGACGGGACTGCCGCCGGCAGTGAGCCGGTCGAGCTGCTGCTGCCAGCGCTCGAGGTCCCAGATCTCGTAGTAGCTTCCCTGGCCGATGAACATCACGCGCTTGTCGATGCCCGCGAAGGCCCGCAGCTCGGGGGAAACGAGGAGCCGCCCCGCCCCGTCGAGCGCGAGTTCCTCGGCGAAGCCGACGAGGAGGCGCTTCCAGGGGTTGAAGGCGGGATCGAGGCTCGGGAAGGCCATTACCCTGGCCCGCACCGGCTCCCAGGCGGGAGCGGGGTAGAGCAGCAGGCACTTGTCCGGGTGCGCCGTGAGGACGACCGGCACGGTGCCGCCTTGGGTCAGGGGATCGCGCACGCGCGTCGGCACCGCCAGGCGGCCCTTCGCGTCGAGGTTGATCTGCGATGCTCCCTGAAACACCGTGCTCCCCCTTTTCGGAAGATCCCTGCCATCCGGACAGCCCGGACTCCTAGGATTTCCCAATTTTTCCCACTTCCGCACACTCTATTGAGTCGATTGAGGGGAGTCAAGGGGGGATTTCTGGATTTTTTCTTGTGCGACAGGGACTTAGGTGAGGTTCCTCACGGGAATTTTCAGTTTCGTATAGTCAGTATTATCAAAGGGTTATAAAACCTATTGAAAGTCGTTTGATAAGATCACGGCCATGCCTGCCAGAAACGGCGGACAACCGATCGAGTCAGAGGGATCGATAGGAGGAATCGATGCTGCAATGCACCATCACCACACGCTGCGCCGCCGCAATGGCCGCGCTGCTGCTCCTGGCGGCCCCCGCGGCCGCGCAGGGGAACTCCTCGCCCGAGCCAGGGCACGCGCTCGAGGGCGCGGCGCTGGTGCGCGCGCTGCGCGGGGGAGGCTACACGCTCTACTTCCGGCACACGGCGACGGACTTCAGCCAGCACGACCGCGCGATGACGGGCTACGCCGAATGCGCCACGCAGCGGAACCTCTCGGACGCGGGCCGGGCGCAGGCGCGCGCCATCGGGGAGGCGATCCGCGCCCTGGGGCTGCCCGTGGGCGAGGTCATCGCGAGCCCGTTCTGCCGGACGATGGAAACCGGCCGCCTCATGTTCGGGCGCGCCGAGCCCTCGACGGTCGTGCGCGGCTACGAGGGCACCTCGCCCGCGAACGCGGACTACGCCAGGCTCGTCGCGCTGCTCGCCTCGCCGCCGGCGCCGGGAACGCTTCGCATGATCACGAGCCACGGCAACCCGTTTCGCGCGGTCGCCGGGCCGCCCCACCTCGGCGAAGGCGAGGCGGCGGTGCTCAAGCCCGCGGGCGCGGGCTTCGTGGTGGTCGCGCGGATCCGGCCCGGGGACTGGGCCGGCCTCGCGGAGAGCGGAAGGGAAAAGTGAAGCGGGCCTGTAAGCGGGATTCTGTTACGCCCCTTGCGGGGTATGACGATCATTCCTCTGGGCGACGCGTTGCCGCGGCGCTCGAGCCACCTACCCGCAGACTCGGCGGGCCGCGTCATCGTCTGCCTATTTGGTGTTGCTCCGCGTAGAGATTGCCCGTTTCACCCGGACTGAACCGGCTCGTCTCTGTTGCTCTGATCCTCGCCTCACGGCGGACGGGAGTTACCCGCTACGCTGCCCTGTGGAGTCCCGACTTTCCTCCGCACCGCAACCGCGGCACGGCGACCGTCCGGCCTGCTTCACCGTTCCATTCTACGGGCAAAGACGGGCGAACATTGCCCTCATGCCACTTGCCGCCACTCCGCGTGCTCGTCGTTGGCGGCGTCCAGGCTCGTTGTGGCGCCCGCCGCGACCGAATCGGGTTCGACGCCCCGCGCGGACCCCACGGAGGGGAACCGCATGGGGGTCGGCAGCAGACCCGTCCCCCGCTCGCCCTTGAGCGTCAGGAAGAGATCGAGGCCCGCGACCGCGAGTACGGGAGCGCAGACCACGACGAGAAGCGCGTACTCCTCGAACAGCAACACGAAATCTTCGAAGCTCGACATGGGTCCCTCCTCCCGGGATCGTCGGGCGGTCGCCGGGACCGCCAGAGTGGATCCCGCTAACCGTCGGAATCGTTCGCGGCGCGAATCCGGCGCGCGCGCGCCAGCACGCCCACCACCACGTGGCCGACGCAGTAAAGCAACCGCTCCGGAAACGCGCTCGGCCGACGCCGCCGCTTCATGTGGCTCCCGGGTCGCCTCGATGCCCTTTCGATACCCGTCTCCATGGCGGCCCCTCCTTCCCGCGATTCTTCTTCTCGCCTTCCTCAAGCCCATAGATAGACCCGCGGGCGGCATGCCGCATCCTCCGAATGGAGGACGGATGCACGAGTCTTTACGAGAGCGGAAACTCCAGGCGCGCAACCATTGCGGTCAGTTCTGATTGCCTTCGGCAGCCGGTCTTGCCGTAGATCGACTGCACATGGCTCTTGACCGTGGTGCGGGCTATGGCCAGCTCGCGCGCCGCCTGCTCCAATGTGGACCCTCGGGACAGGACCGCCGCGACCCGCGCCTCCGATTCGGTGAGCGAGAAAGCCCGCCTGAGCATGCCCGTGAGGCCTCCCTTTGGCGCGGTGTCGATCACCCAGACGATAGCCACGGGTACGCCTTTGGCGTGAACAACAGGCACCTCGCGCGCAATCGGCAGCATCAGCACGACGAGCGGACACGGGGAGTCCGGCCTCGGTACTGCCAGCGGCATGGGCGTCAAGTCGCGTGCCTGTGCCTGGTCGCGCGACCGTGCGCTTCGGCGCGCGCGACACCACTTCAGGCCGATTTCCAGGTTCGAGCGCAGCGCCTGCGTGCCGCCCAAGAGCCGACCGCCCGCCGCGCCTAGCAGTCGTCCGTAGCGTTCCAGCAACCCCGTGGCCGCCCGGTTCTGCTCGACGATCCGTCCGTCGGAATCGAGCGCGAAGAAGGCATCGGGCACGGCATCGACGGCCTCCGCCAACGCGGCGTACCGGCCGAGAACGCCCATCAGCCCCTGGTGGACGATGGCGGCGCGCCGCAGATGGGGATACAGCATTTCGACCAGATGCCTGGCTTCGCCGTCGAAGCAGCCCGTGCGCGCGCCTCGACCCCAGGCAATCGCGGCGAGATGGTCCTCGTCGCGTGCGATCACCGCCCCCATCATGTAGCGATCGTTGTTGGGTATCAGGAAGTCCTGGTAGAACTCGCTTTGCGCGACATACCGGTCATCCAGGTGCTCGTGGCAGCAGTACCACTCGCCGAGGGGCAAGGCGGGCACCTGCGCGAGCCTCGGGTCGATCTGCTGGTAGTAGTCCCTGTAGGCGCGACCGGCGCCGGGCATCGGGCTCGTGTTCACCTCGAACACCTGCGTGCCCGACTTCGCATCGGCGAGGAAGAACTGCCCCATGTTCGCATGCAGGCAGCTCCCGACGTTCGACAGCACCGTACTCCACTGCGCGGGATCCATCGCCGCGGCATAGATGTCGTCGACAAGCTGTTCGATCTTCCGATCACCGAGGTTGGCCATGGGGTGGCTCCTTTCGGTCGAGGGCTTCCTGGCGGAAGCCTGTCCATACTACGCCCGCCTTCCCCGGAAATGCACCGGATCGTCGTAATACGCCTCCCGGTCCGTGTCAGGGCACCAGCCGGGGATGCCGAGCACCGGCATCGGCGCCATGGCCCGCGGCGAAGGGAAGCGCGCGCGGGCGGCGAAGTGCGCGGCGAGGACCTCGTCGGCCCTCGCCACCTGCGCCTCCGGCGGAAGCATCGCGAACAGGTCGTCCACGGGCACGAAGACGGTCTTCGCGACGATGCCCACGAAGGGGTCGAGCATCTTCTCGAGGAGCGAGTGGCCGAAGGCGAGGAAGCGCACCTTGCCCTCCAGCTCGCGGCGGCGGTGCCAGAAGAGCTCCTTCCACTCGAAGTCGCGGATGAGCGCGAGGAGCGCGGGCGAGCTCGAGGCCACCACGACGCCTCCCTCGTCGAAGAGGGTGAGCGCGTCGCGCTCGGGGCTGCGGCGCCGCGCCTCCTCCTCGCCGCCCTCCTCGAGCATCGCCGCGTGCTGCGCGTTGATCGCGGCCTTGGCCCGCGGCCAGGCGACCCAGGCGAGCGCGTTGAAGAGGTCGTGCCAGTTGCCCGGGCGCGTCTCGACCTCGCCGGTCTGCGCGATGTGCATCTCGTAATACGGGCGGCCTTCGCCCTGCTGCTTTCGCGGCGGCACGAAGCGCACCGGCATGCCGCGCGAGGTGACGATGCTCCCGGCCAGGGCGGTGAGCTCCTCGTGCGTGGGCCAGCGGCAGGGGTCCAGCCGCGAAAGCGCGGGGGCGATCGGGGCGAACGCCGGGCCGCGAAGACCTGCCTGCGCGGCAGCCCATTCCACGGAAGGGCCGGGGGGCGTCAGCCCTTGAAGCGCCAGGCGATGCGCTCGCCCGCGCGCAGCGGCACCACCGTCTCCGGGCCGAACGGATAGCTCGCGGGCACATCCCACGGCTCCTTCTCGAGCGTCACCGTGCGCGTGCTCCGCGGGAGGCCGTAGAAGTCCGGGCCGAAGTGGCTCGCGAAACCCTCCAGGCGATCGAGCGCGCCCTCGCGCTCGAACACCTCCGCGTAGAGTTCCATCGCCGCGTGCGCGGTGTAGATGCCCGCCGCTCCGCAGCACGACTCCTTCGCCGCCGCCGGGTGCGGCGCCGTGTCGGTGCCGAGGAAGAAGCGCCGGTTGCCGGACGTCGCCGCCTTCAGCAGCGACGCGCGGTGCGTCTCGCGCTTGAGGACGGGCAGGCAATAGTGGTGCGGCCTCAGGCCGCCGGCGAAGATCGCGTTGCGGTTGAGGAGCAGGTGGTGCGCGGTGATGGTGGCGGCGATGTTCTCGGGCGCGCTCGACACGAAGAGCGCCGCCTCGCGGGTCGTGATGTGCTCGAGCACCATGCGCAGCTTCGGGAAGCGGCGCTCGAGCGGCCGCAGCACCGTCTCGATGAAGACCTTCTCGCGGTCGAAGACGTCCACCTCGGGGTCGGTCACCTCGCCGTGCAGGAGCAGCGGCACGCGGTGGGCCGCCATCGCCTCGAAAACCGCGTCGCAGCGGCGGATGTCGGTGACGCCGGAGTCGGAGTTGGTCGTGGCGCCCGCGGGGTAGTACTTCACCGCCTTCACGAAGCCCGAGGCCGCGGCCTTCGCGATCTCGTCGGGCGGGGTGTTGTCCGTGAGGTAGAGCGTCATGAGCGGCTCGAAGTCCGAGCCCGCGGGAAGCGCCGCGAGGATGCGGTCGCGGTAGGCGCGCGCCTCGCCGACCGTGGTGACGGGCGGCTTCAGGTTCGGCATCACGATGGCGCGCCCGAACTGGCGCGCCGTGGCGCCCACGACGGACTTCATGATCTCGCCGTCGCGCAGGTGCACGTGCCAGTCGTCGGGGCGGGCGATCGTGAGGGTGTCAGCCATCGCACGATTATAGCCGCGGCCTGCGATGGGGTCCGGCGCCGGATGCGATGCGCGGGCCAAGGGCGGGAACGGACAGGCCTATCCGTTCCCGCCCTTGGCCTTCGCCTTCGCCTTCGCTTTCGCCTCGCCGCCCTCCCCCTTCATCGCGAGCGCCATCGCGTACAGCTCGCTGCGGCTGGCGCCCGTGATTTTCGCCGCGAGCGCCGCCGCCTGCTTCACGGAGAGCTCCGCGAGGAGCTCCTCGAGGACGCGGCGGGGATCGACGGCCGTCATGGCCTCGACGGGCCGGCCCTCGACCACGAGGACGAACTCGCCGCGCGAGCGGTTCGCGTCCGAGCGCAGCCACTCCACGGCGCCGGCCAGCGGCACCCGCGCGATGGTCTCGAACAGCTTGGTGAGCTCGCGGCAGACGACCACGTCGCGCTCGCCCAGCGCGCCGTGGAGGTCCGCGAGCGTGGCCTCGATGCGGTGCGGCGACTCGAAGAGCGCGATGGCCCACGGGCCCGCGGCGAGCTCGGCCAGCCGGCGCTTGCGCTCGGCGCCCCGGGCGGGAAGGAAGCCCGCGAACACGACGCCGTCCGCGGCGATGCCGCTCGCGGAGAGCGCGGCGGTGAGCGCGCTCGGGCCCGGGACGGGGACCACGGCGAATCCCTCGGCGCGCACGCGGTCCACCAGGAGCGCGCCCGGATCGCTCACCGCGGGCGTGCCCGCGTCGCTCGTGAGGGCCACGGCCTTGCCCTCGCGCAGCAGGGCGAGGATCCCCTCCGCCGCCGCGCGCTCGTTGTGCTCGTGCAGCGCGATCACGCGCGCGCCGATGCCCAGGTGGGCCAGGAGCGAGCGGGCCACGCGCGTGTCCTCGGCCGCGACCACGTCGCACACGGCGAGCGTCTCGCGGGCGCGGGCCGTGAGGTCGCCCAGGTTCCCGATGGGCGTTGCCACCACATATAATCCTCCAGGCAGTACCGCCGCCCGGCCGCCCGCCGCCGGCGAACCGGAGTCGTCCTTCTTGCCCTCGCCCAGCGCGCGCTTCAACGCGTTTCTCCTCGCCGCCGTCCTGGCGGCACCGCAGGCATTCTCGGCCGACGCGATCCCCGAGACAACCGCGCCGTCCAGCCTCGCGCCGACCACGGTCGTCACCCCGCTGCGCGATGCGCCGGCGGCCCCGGCTCCTGCGGCTGCCACCGCGCCCGCGCGCCAGCCCATCGCCGAGGGCCCCGCGCCGCACGTGGCCCTCATCCTCCCGCTCTCCTCGCCGGCCCTGGGCCGCCTGGCCGACGCGGTGCGCCAGGGCTTCCTCGCCGCGCGCGAGGTCGCTGGCCGCAACGCCCTTCCCGTGCGCACCTATCCCGCCGTCGACGACGGCCCCGCGACGCTCGAGCTGTGCCTGCAGGCGCAGCGCGGGGGCGCGGTGCTGGTCGTGGCCGGCCTGACCCGCGACGGGGCCACGGGGCTTGCCCGCAGCGATTGCCCGCGGCAGCCCACGCTCGTGCTCAACCAGCCGCAGGATCCCGAGATGCCGGCGCGGATGTACTCCATCTCGCTCTCGGCCGAGCAGGAGGCGCGGCAGGTGGCCCTGATGGCGATCAACGACGGCTGGCGCGCCGCCATCGTCATCGCCTCGCCCTCGCCGCTCGGGCGGCGCGTGAGCGAGGCCTTCGAGCGCGAATGGGGCCGGGCCGCAGGGGAGGCCCGCCGCGTCGCCTTCGCGGGCGGCCCGGAAGAGGCGCCGGCCATCAAGGAGAGGATCGCGGCCCTGCGCGGCGACATGGTCTTCCTCGCCCTGGACCAGGCATCCACGCGCGCCGTGCGCCCCTACATCTCGGGGACGCTGCCCCTCTACACGACCTCGCTGGGCGTCGATCCGCGCGCCGATCCGACGGTCAACGTGGACCTGGAGGGTGTGCGTTATGTGGACATGCCCTGGTTCGTCCAGCCCGACCATCCGGCCGTGATGGTCTACCCCGCCCCCTCCTCCGCGATGTCCGTGGAGCAGGAAAGGC
Organism: Usitatibacteraceae bacterium; assembly: GCA_044230355.1. Taxonomy (GTDB): domain Bacteria; phylum Pseudomonadota; class Gammaproteobacteria; order Burkholderiales; family Usitatibacteraceae; genus FEB-7. The sequence continues at coordinate 136,468 of JBGARD010000002.1, forward strand.
TCTATGCCCTCGGCATCGACGCCTACCGCCTGAGCGGCCTGCTGCTGCAGGCGGACCTGAAATCCTTCGCGCTTGACGGCGTGACCGGGCGGATCGCCCTCGACGCCGAGCGGCATTTCACCCGCTCCCTGGTGCCCGCGGGCTTCGATTCCGGCCGCGCGGTCCCGCTTTCCGCGGCGCAATGACCCCGGACGCCCCGGCAAGTGCCCGCCGGCGTGGCGAGGCGGCGGAGGCGCTCGCCGCCCGCTTCCTCGCCGAGCGCGGGCTCGCGATCGTGGCGCGCAACTACCGCACGCGGCTCGGGGAGGTCGACATCGTCGCCCGCGAGGGCGCGACGCTCGTCTTCGTCGAGGTGCGGATGCGCTCGTGGGCGGCCTACGGCGGCGCAGCCGGGAGCGTCGACGGGCGCAAGCAGCGCCGCATCGTCGCCGCCGCACGACACTATCTTTCGCGGCTGCGCGCGGAACCGCCTTGCCGGTTCGATGTCCTCACCATACAGGGCCCGCAAGGCGCGCCGGCGTGGATCCGCGGCGCCTTCGATGCCCCGTAAGGCTACAATTCCACGCTTGCCAGTACCGATAGAGCGCCCCCATGGATCACGTCGCACGAGTCCGAAGCCACTTCCAGGACGCCATCGCCCTCAAGCAGCGCATGAGCGAGACGATGGCACCCGCCATCGCGAGCGCGGGCCAAGCGCTGGCCGGGGCGCTCGCCCGCGGCCACAAGGTGCTCGCGTGCGGCAACGGCGGCTCGGCCGCCGACTGCCAGCACTTCGCCGCGGAGCTGGTCGGCCGCTTCGAGCGCGAGCGCCCGGGCCTGCCCGCGATCGCGCTCACGGTCGACACCTCCGCCCTCACCGCGATCGCCAACGACTACTCGTACGACGCCGTGTTCGCCAAGCAGGTCGAGGCCCTGGGGCGCGAGGGCGACTTCCTGCTCGCGCTGTCGACCTCCGGCAACTCGAAGAGCGTCATCGAGGCCATGAAGGCGGCGAAGTCCCGCGGCATGGCCGTCGTCGCGCTCACCGGCCGCGATGGCGGCCGGATGGCCGCGATGGTCGCGGCCGGCGACCACCACCTCAACGTCGCGCACGCGCGCACCGCGCGCATCCAGGAAGTGCACATCCTGGCGCTGCACTGCCTGTGCGACACGATCGACAACGTCATCCACGGAGAAACCCCATGAACCGCAGACTCCTCACGGCCCTCGCCCTGGCCGCCGCGCTCCCGGCCCTCCAGGGCTGCATTACCGCCGCCGCCGTCGGGGCGGGCACGGTTGCCCTCATGGTCGAGGACCGCCGCAGCACCGGCACCTACGTCGAGGACGAGAACATCGAGTGGAAGGTGCTCGCCCGCGTCAACAACGACTTCAAGAGCGCGCACGTGAACGGCACGAGCTTCAACCGCCGCGTGCTCCTCACCGGCCAGGCGCCGACGGAGGAGGCGAGGAAGGCCATCGAGGCGGCGGTGCGGTCGATCCCCGAGGTGGCCGCCGTGGTGAACGAGCTCGCGGTGGGCGGCAACAGCTCCATGACCTCGCGCGGGAGCGATTCGCTCATCACCTCCAACGTGAAGACCCGCATGGTGGGCAACGGCAAGTTCTCGCCCGGCCACATCAAGGTCGTCACCGAGGACGGCGTCGTCTACCTCATGGGGATCGTGACCCAGGCCGAGGGCGACGCGGCCGTCGACATCGCCCGCTCGACCGCGGGCGTGCAGCGCGTCGTCAAGGCCTTCGAGCACATCCCCGAGGCGCCGAAGCGCAATTGAGCCAGCCCACCTCCATCGCCGAACAGCTGCGCGCGGCCTCGCAGCTCGTCCACGCCGGCCGCTTCCTGCAGGCTGAAGCCTTCGCTCTCCAGGTGCTCAAGCGCCAGCCGCGCAACGCGCGGGCGCACTACGTGCTCGCCCTCTCGGCGCTCTTCCAGAACCGCCCGGCCGACGGCCTGCCGTCCATCGAAAGGGCGGTCTCGCTCGCGGGCACGGAGCCGCAGTTTCAGCTCCTGCGCGCGATGTGCCTCGCGGGCCTCGGCCGCGGTGACGATGCCATCGCCGCCTACCGCAAGGCGATCGGGCTGCGCCCGGCTTTCTTCGAGGCCTGGGCCAATCTCGGCAACCTCCTGGAGCGGCAAGGGAGGTGGGCCGAGGCCGAGGAGGCCTACGAGCACGCGGTCCGCCTCAAGCCCGGCGCGGGCCTGGTGCACAACGGCATCGGCGTCTGCGCCCTCGCGCGCGGCGACCGCGAGCGGGCCGCGAAGGCCTTCGCCATCGCCGCGACCGCGGAGCCGGGATCCCCCGCGGTGCGCTACAACCTGGGCAGGACGCTGGGCAAGCTCAAACGGGTCGAAGAGGGCATCGCGCACCTGCGGGAGGCCGTTCGCCTGAAGGCCGACCACGCCGCCGCATGGGTGAATCTGGGCGAGCTGTGCCACGCCGCCGGCCGGGACGGCGAGTCGGTGGAGGCGCTGGACCACGCACTCGCGCTGGACCCGTCGAACGCAGGCCTGCGGCACTTGCGGGACGCCCTCGCCGGCGTGCAGACGGCGCGCGCCCCGGACGAGTACATCCGCAGCTTCTTCGACCGCTTCGCGGCGGATTTCGACCGCCGCCTCACGGAAGACCTCGAGTACCGCACGCCCGAGCGCCTGGTCGCGTTCCTCGCGCCCTGGCTCGGCGGCCGGAAGAGCGAGCTGCGCATCGAGGACCTGGGCTGCGGCACCGGGCTTTCGGGCATCGCGCTCAAGCCCTGGGCCGCGAGACTCGCGGGCGTGGACCTTTCCGGCCAGATGCTCGCCAAGGCGCGCGAGCGTGGGCTTTACGACTCGCTGGACGAGGCGGAGATCGCCGCCCACCTCGACACGCGCCCTGCGGGCACGTGCGACCTTGCGGCCGCGATGGACGTCTTCGTCTACCTGGGCGACCTGGGCCCGGTCTTCCGCGCCGTGACGCGCTCCCTGGCGCCGGGCGGCATGTTCGCCTTCTCCGTCGAGCGCCTCGAGGGCGAGGGCGACTTCCGCCTCGCCCCCTCGGGCCGATACGCCCATTCGCGCGACTACCTGCGCGCCCTCGCGCGGTCCCACGGCCTCGCGGAGTGGAAGATCGAGGAGGCCGTCATCCGCAAGGAGGCCGGCCAGGACGTCGTCGGCCTGCTCGCCGGCTTCACGAAAGCCTGATGCGGTGGGCGGCAATTCCTCCCTCACCTCGCGCGGCTGCGAGTCCCTCACCGCGAGGAACGTGAAGACCCGCATGGTGGGCAACGGCAAGTTCTCGCCCGACCGCATCAAGGTCGTGACCGAGGACGGCATGGTCTACCCGATGGGGATCGTCACCCCGGCCACCCGGGCGCAAGGCCCGCGAGGCTGGCTTTCGCGCTACTTCCCGCCGCCGTACTCCCGGACCGCGTCCCAGGCCGCCGCCTGGAGGTGCGCCGCGACATCCTTCGGCAATCCCGCGGTGTACGTGTTGCCGACCGGCGACTTCCCCAGCAGCGCGCCGTAGACGGTGCACGCCGCGAGGTAGGTGCCCGCGAGGCTGGGATGGCGCTTGTCGGGCGCGTAGAGCTCGAGGTCGGGCCGGCGCTGGACGCTCTTCGCGAAGGCGATTCCCGCCGGCACCACCTGCGCGTCGTTGGCCTTGCCCGCCTTCGTGTACTGCTCGGCGAGCTGCGCCGTCATCTCCGGCTTGTCCTTGTAGGCCCAGGACATGAACAGGACCGGCCGCGCGCCGTAGGCGCGGATCGTCTCCGAGTGCTTCTTCGCGTACTCGTGGAAGACGCTGCCCAGCTGCGGGTGGACGGGGCACTGGCTGCAGTCCATGAACATCACCGCGTCGAACTGCCGGCCCGGCGGGTTGAACTTGATCTGGTTGTTCGCCACGAACGAGTACTTGCCGATGCGATCGCCCAGGTAGCTCTCCATGTCGTGCCAGTCGATGCCCGAGCCGCTGATGGTCACCGAGACGCCGCGGTGCTTGACGGACTTGTCGCCGCCGGCCACGAGCCCGCGCACGTGCCCGTGCATGCTGTCGTTGTAGTAGAAGAAGCTGTTGCCGACCCAGAGCATCGACCCGGGAGGCCCGCTCGCCGCGGCTTGCGCGGGCGCCTGGGGCGCGGCTGCGCAGCCGGCAAGAGCCAGCAGGACGACGATCGGCGCGATCACTCGGGGCACGGACACATTCATTGCTTTCCTCCAGGGGAGCCGGCGGGGTGCCGGCCAGCGGCGAGCGTAACGCAATCGCCGGCCTGCCGCACGCGCCGCTAGGCCATCCTGCGCGCGAGGTAGCGCACGAGCGGCCCGACGAGCGGCAGCTTGGCGTAGAGCTCGCCGGCCGCGTCCCAGTAGTCGCGGTGGTCCGTCACGCGCCCGTCGGCCCCGAACCGCACCACGGACAGGCCGTGGATGCGCTGCGTCACCCGGGGCTTCCACGCCCTGATGCGGAAGTCGAAGTCCCAGACGAGCACGGCCCGGTCGCCCTCGAGGATCGTCTCGGTGATGGCGAAGCGGGGCTCCTCCAGCGTCTCGTACATGTGCCCGAAGATGCGGCGCAGCTCCTCGATGCCGCGCACGTCGTTGAACGGGTCGCGGAAATGCACGTCCGGCGCGTAGACGGCGTCCAGGCTGCCCACGCGCTCCTGCGTGAGCGCCTCCCAGTAGGCCTTGAGGCGGGCCAGCGCCTCGGCGCTCACAGCCCGGTCGCCTTGCGCACCGCCGGGAAGTAGCGGCTGTACGGAAGCACGCGCAGGAGCTTCAGGAAGCGCGTGAAGCGCTTCGGGAAGTGGATCTCGAACTCGCCCGCCGCGAGCCCCTTCACGATCTCGCCGGCGGCCTCGTCCGGCTCGATGAGCGCGGGCATCCTGAAGTCGTTCTGCGCCGTCATGGGCGTCCTCACGAAGCCCGGGTTCACCACGCACACGCCGAGCCCCTTCGGCTGCAGGTCGAGGTAGAGCGTCTCGGCCAGGTTGATGACCGCCGCCTTCGTGGGGCCGTAGACGAGGCTCTTGGGGAGCCCGCGGTAGCCCGCCACGGAGGAGACCAGCGCGATCGTGCCGCTGCCCTGCGCGAGCAGGCGCGGCACCACGGCCGCCAGCACGTTGAAGCAGCCCACGAGGTTCACCTCGATCATCGAGCGGGCGGCGGTCGCGTCGATCTCCCAGGCGCGCATCGGCTTGTACTCCCCCGCCATGACGACCACGAGGTCGATCCCGTGCCACTGCTTCGCGAGCTTCGCCGCCGCCTTCCCGAGCGCGGCGGCATCGGTGATGTCGAGGGGCAGCGAAAGGCCCTTGCCCGCCGGCATGAGTGCCACCAGCTCCTCCAGGGGGCCGGCGCGCCGCGCCGAGACGGCCACCCGGGCGCCCAGCCCGGCGAGCCGGCCGGCCAGCGCCGCGCCGATGCCGGTGGAGCCGCCGATGATCCAGCAGCGCCGGTCCTTCCAGTCGCGGATGGGGGGGTTGAGGGCCATGGCTCTAGCGCTTGCGGAAGAAGATCGTGACCTCGCCGAACCGGATGCCGAACTTGGAGAACGACGTCTTGTTGACGAGCGTCCTCTCGTCGACGAGCCACATCCAGTCGTCCATGTCGAGGTGGATGGTACCGCCATCCTCGCGCTTCGCGTCGAGCACGTAGTTCCAGCGCAGCGCGTTGCCGGCCGCCTCGCCCTTGGCCTCGCCCACGACATCGGCGGCGGTGCCGGTGTAGCGGTCGCCGTCCTTGCGGATGGTCCACACGCGCGTCTCCTTCGTCCCGTCGGCGTAGGTGAAGCGCTCGTCGAGCGTGCCCGTGTCGCCGTTCCAGGTGCAGGTCATCTCCACGCTCATGCGCTTGATCACCTTGCCGGAGCGGTCCTGCACCATGCCCCAAGCGTCCACCTTGCCGTTGAAGTACTCCTTCAGGTCCAGCACGGGCCTCTCGCGCGCGTACTCCTGCGGCGCCACGCTCGCGCATCCCGCCACCGCGAGGGCCGCCAGGCCCGACATCAGCTTCTTCAGCATTTCCTTCTCCTTGCTGTCGCACTACTGGTTTCCCGCTGCGCGGGGGTAAACCTTTGGAACACGGATGAACACGGATAAAGGCGGATGAACACGGACAAGACCAATCAAGGCTTGTCGAGAGCGCGATCTCGAACGGGGACGGTGACGCTTCCAGTCAACCCAATCGTTCCAGCCATGGTTCATCCGTGTCCATCCGCCTTTATCCGTGTTCATCCGTGTTCCAAAGGTTTACTGCCGCGCAGCGGCAAACGGCGAAGCCCAAAGCGCCAGCGCCGCAAGCACCTTCAGCGCGCAAGGCAGCAGCGCATAGACGCCCGCCAGGACAAGGAGCGCCTGCGGGGAGTTCGCGATCCCCGGCGCGAAGCCGAACCATTGCAGCAGCGGCAGCGCGATCCCCGCCGCCAGCGCGAGGTTCAGCTTCGTCGTGAGGCTCCACAGCCCGAAGTACGCGCCTTCGTTCCGCCCCGCCCCGCGCGCCTCGTCCTCGTCGATCACGTCGGCCAGCAGCGAAGGCGGCAGCGCGAGGTCCGCTCCCAGCCCCACGCCCGACATCACGCAGATCGCCAGGTACGCGGCCACGTCCCCCGGCCCCAGGAAGAACGCCCACACGAAGGCCGCGATGGAAAGCGCCATGGCCGCCAGCCACGAGCGGCCCTTGCCGATGCGCCTCGAGAGCCACACCCACAGCGGCAGCCCCGCCGCGCCGGCGGCGAAGTAGGCGATGAGGAAGGCTGGCGCCAGGTCCGGGCGGCCGACGACCCCCTCGATGAAGAAGAGCACGAGGGTCGCGGGAATGGCCGCGGCGATGCCGTTCAGCACGAAGACCGCGAGCAGGCGCCGGAAGGATGCGTTGGCGAACGGGATCGTGAACGAGCCCAGCGCCGCGGTGCCGGCCGGGGGCAGGCGCGAGTGGGCGGGCGGCGAGCCGCGGATCGTGAGCCAGGCCGCCACGAGGACGAGCGGTGCGAAGAGCAGGGCGAAGCGCGAGAACCCCTCGCGCTCTCCCATCGACTGGCGCAGCACCTCGGGCAGCGCTGCGGCGAGGAATACGCCCACGAGCGCGAAGCCTTCGCGCCAGGCCGTCACCCGCGTGCGCTCGGCGACGTCGTCGGAGATCTCGGCGCCGTGCGCCTGGTAGCTCACCGTCACCAGGCTGAATGCCGAGTAGACCAGCACCAGGTTGGCGACGAGCCACCAGGCGAGGCCGGCGGAGCCGGCGGCGGGCGGGTTGAAGAGCCCCGCCATGCCCAGCGCCAGCAGCGGCGCCCCGGCGCCCACGAACACCCAGCGGCTGGCTCCCCGGGCGCGCACGCGGTCGCTCCACCAACCGAAGAAGGGGTCCTGGACGGCGTCGACGATGCGCGCCGCGAGCAGGATCGCGCCCACGCCGGCGAGGGACAGGCCCAGCGTGTCGGCGTAGAACTTCGGCACGTGCACGTAGATGGGCAGCGCCGCCATGGCGAGCGGCAGCCCGAGGGCTCCGTAGGCCGCGAGCTGCAGGCCCGTCGGTCGTGCGGCCACGGCGGCGACCTCAGTCCGGAAGACGCAGCATGCGGGCCCGCAGCCCCGGCTCGCTCGTCTTCTCGTCGAGCCAGATGGCGAAGAAGGCGCGCGCGAACTCGGCGTCGGGCACCGTTCCCAGCAGGCGCTCCTGGCTGTAGAAGCGCGCCTCGCGGCCCGGAATGCTCACGCCCACCAGGCGGTCGCCGGGGCGGATGTCGGGGAAGACGCGGTCCATGGCCTCCTCCCAGCGCTTGAGCCTGGCCGGGTCGGAGAAGCCGAGCTTCCTCATCTCCTCGAGGCTTCGCCGCGTGAGGTCGCGCCCCTTGATGCTCATCGCGTAGCGGATGTCGAGGGCGAAGACGCCCTCGGGCGACCACGCCTCCCCCGGCACCCACAGGGACGAGTCGTAGACGTGCAGGCCGAACCAGCGCAGCCGCCCCTCCCCCAGGGGCCTGAGCATCGGAAGCTCTGCGGCGAGCGCCACCGGCAGGGGCGGCCCGGCCTGCGCGAGCGTCGCCGCGCAGAACAGGGCGGCCGCGAGGAAGGCGCGCCTCACGCGGGCCTTTCCAGCCCGAGGTGGATCACGTCGATCCGCTTCGCGTCGAATCCCACCTCGCAGTAGTGGAGGTAGAAGCGCCAGAGGGCGAGGAACTTCGCGTCGAAGCCCAGCGCCTTGATGGAGCGCTCCCTGGCGTCCACGGCCTCGCGCCAGCGCCGCAGCGTCTCGGCGTAATGCGGGCCGAAGCGGAAGGGCTCGTGCGCGAGGAGCCCCGCGGAGCGCGCGATCCTGGCCAGGTGCTCCGGCGGGGCGAGCATGCCGCCGGGGAAGATGTACTCGCGGATGAAGTCGCTCGTGCGCCGGTACTTCGCGAAGGCCGCCTCGTCGATGGTGATGGCCTGGATCGAGGCGCGGCCGCCGGGCTTCAGGCAATCGCGGATCTTGCCGAAGTACGCGGGCCACCAGCGCTCGCCCACCGCCTCGATCATCTCCACCGAGACGATGCGGTCGAACTGCCCCTCGAGGTCGCGGTAGTCCTGGAAGCGCAGCTCGACGCGCTCCTCGAGACCCGCCGCGCGGATGCGCTCGCGGGCGTGGGCGAGCTGCGCCTGCGAGATGGTGATGCCCGTCCAGCGGCAGCCGCGCGTGCGCACGGCGTACTCGGCGAACCCGCCCCAGCCGCAGCCGATCTCCAGGACGTGGTGGCCGGCCTCGACGCCCAGCGCCTCCAGCATGCGTTCGTACTTGGCCTCCTGCGCCGCCTCCAGGGAGCCGTCGAGGCCCTGGGTGAAGAGCGCCGAGGAGTAGGTCATCGTGCGGTCCAGCCACAGCGCGTAGAAGTCGTTGCCCAGGTCGTAGTGGGCGTGGATGTTCCGGCGCGAGCCCGCCCGCGTGTTGGGGCGCAGCCAGTGCGCGACGCGGTAGAGGAAGGCCACCACGGGGTTGCCGTACCACAGGGACTCGAGGGCGGCCTCGTTGGCCTCGCACAGCCTGAGGAGCGCCGTCATGTCGGAGGTGGCGATGAGCCCGTCGCGCCAGCACTCGGCCACGCCGATGTCGGCCGCGCGGACCATGCGCCCCACCGCCTTCCAGTCGCGGATCTCGAGGTCGGCGGCGGGCCCCTCCTCGGCCCCGGCGAACACGCGGCGCACGCCCTCGGGCGTGGTGATGGCGAGGCGCCCCTTGCGCAGGCGCGAAAGCACCCCGAACAGGATGCGGGCGGAGTAGGTGGGCGCAGGCAGCTGCGCGACTTGCTGGGCGGAATTCACCGGGTCGTCTCCTGGTATGGCGGCTCGGGCTTGGAGTGGAACGGCACGCGCTTGAGCCAGAGCCGGAGCGCCTGCCAGTGGATTCGGGCGACAACGCCCAGGGTCATGAGGGGATAGCCGAGGAAGGCCTTCGCGAGTGAGCGGGCGCCGATGGGCTCGGCCCGGCCGTCGATGAAGGTGGTGAGGAGCTTGCCGTCGGCGTCGTGGTAGTCGATGTGCGCGAGCTGCGCGCCCTCGGTGCCGGCGAACCGGAAGCGGTAGAAGCCCTCCACCTCGCAGAAGGGCGAGACGTGGAAGACCTTGCGCGCCGTGAGCCGGTCGCGCGGGGCGATGGGCCGGCCGTCCGGGTGCGCGAGCAGGTAGTTGTGGCGCTCGCCGAAGGTGTTGGACACCTCGCACAGCACGGCGCGCAGGGCGCCCGCCCGGTCGTGGCAGTGGAAGATGGAGATGGGATTGAAGACGAATCCCAGGACGCGGGGGAAGGCCTGCAGGAGGATCTCGCCGTCGGCGCCGCGCACGCCCGCGCGCGCCAGCTGGGCGCGCACCCACGGCTCGAGGGGCGAGCCGTCGCGCGGCCCGTGGTCGCCGCTTCGCAGCGCGAGGAGGTTCCACCGGTCCACGGAGAAGATGCCGCGCCCGGCACGCGCCATCGCCGACAGCGGGATGCGCAGGAAGAAGACGGGATAGGCGAAAGCGTGCCGCACCGGCCGCAGGCGCGCGTGGAAGACGCGCCCGAAGAGGATCCTCGCTTCCATCACGCCGTCCAGGGGATGGGCACGCCCATCTGCCGGGCGACGTTCAGCGCCGAAAGCAGGCCGTCCTCGTGGAAGCCGTAGCGGGTCCAGGCCCCGCAATACCAGGTGCGCTCCCGGCCCTGCAGCGAGGCGACCCTGCGCTTGGCCTCGTCGGAGCCCTCGAGGAAGGCGGGGTGGTGGTAGTCGAAGCTCGCCAGCACGCGCTCCTCGCGCGGCTCGTCGACGGGGTTCATGCTCACCATCACCGGCGAGGAGAAAGGCAGCGGCTGCAGCCGGTTGATGAGGTAGGTGAGCGAGACGGGCTCGTCGGAGAGCTCCGGCCGCGGCGCGTGGAAGTTCCAGCTCGCCCAGGCCCGGCGGCGGCGCGGCAGGAGCCGCTCGTCGGTGTGCAGCACCGCGCGGTTGGCGAGGTAGGGGATCGCCTTGAGGACGGCCCTTTCCTCGACGCTCGCGTGCTCGAGCATGGCGAGGGACTGGTCGGTGTGGGTGGCGAGCACGACCTGGTCGAAGCGCTCGGTGCCGTGGTCCGTGGCGAGCTCCACGCGGTCGGCGAAGCGCCGGACCTGGTGCACCGGGGTCGCCAGGCGCAGGTCCGGGATGCCCGCGAGGAGCTTCCTCACGTACTCCCGCGCGCCGCCCTTCACGGTTCGCCACTGCGGGCGGTTCGAGACCGCGAGCAGGCCGTGGTTGGCGCAGAAGTGAAGGAACGTCTGCATCGGGAAGCGGTTGATCTGGGTGGCCGGCGTGGACCAGATGCAGGCCGCCATCGGGATGAGGTAGAGCTCGCGCACCTCCCGGCCGTAGCCGCGGGCGTCGAGGAACTCCCCGAGCGTCCCGGTGACCGGGGCGCCGGACTCGGCCAGGCGCGAGGCCTCCCGGTTGAAGCGGATGAGGTCCGCGAGCATGCGCAGGAATCGCGGCTTGGCCAGGTTGGAGGGCTGCGCGAACACCGTGGCGAGGCTGGTGCCGGACCACTCCAGGGCGCCGTCGCCGATGCGCACCGAGAAGGACATGTCGGAATCGGCCGCCTCCACCCCCAGGTGGGCGAAGAGCTTCACCAGGTTCGGGTAGGTGCGGTCGTTGAAGACCAGAAAGCCTGTATCGACCGCATGGGTAATCCCGTCCACGGTGGCGTCCACGGTGTTGGTATGGCCGCCGGGGTAGCGGTTGGCCTCATAGAGGACGACCTCGTGCTGCCTCGCGAGCAGCCACGCGCTCGCGAGACCCGAGATTCCGGCACCGATGACGGCGATTTTCGACATGGGGCGCCAGGTTGGGGCAGAACGCCCCGGACTCCCATCGGACCAAGGACCCACGGCCGGGGCCGGGACGGCCCGTAATCAGATCAGGAAAAGCAATCTGATTACAATGGGCGAATGGGCGATCCCGGCTTCGAGGCAAAGATCTGCGACCCGCGCGAGTTCGGTGCGCGCTCCGGGGCACTCGAGCGCCCCCTCGTCTTCACCAACGGCGTCTTCGACATCCTGCATCGCGGCCACGTGACCTACCTCGCCGAGGCACGGGCCCTGGGCGCGGCCATGGCCATCGCGCTCAATTCCGACGCCTCCGTGCGCCGCCTCGGCAAGGGCGGGGACCGACCCATCAACCCGCTCGAGGACCGGCTCGCCGTGGTGGCGGCGCTCGAGAGCGTCTCGCTCGTCACCTGGTTCGACGAGGACACCCCGATTTCCCGCATCCTGGAGTGCCGGCCCGACCGCCTGGTGAAGGGCGGGGACTGGGCGCCGGAGCGCATCGTCGGCGCCGCGGAAGTCCGGGGCTGGGGAGGCACGGTGCACTCGATCGCCTTCCGGCACGACCGCTCCACGACCCGGCTGCTCGAGAGGATCCGGCTCTAGGCCGGCACCGCCCATGAACGACCGCCCCGCCTTCCCCGAAGCCCTGGTCGAGCGCCTGCGCGCCATCGTCGGCGAGCGCGGGCTCCTCACGCAGGCGGCCGACCTCGAGCCCTTCAGCGTCGACTGGCGCGGGCAGGTCCGCGGCCGGCCGGCCCTCCTGGTGCGGCCCGCGTCGACCCGGGAAACCGCCGACGTGGTCGCCCTCCTCGCCGGGGCCGGCGTGGGCATCGTCCCGCAGGCGGGCAACACGAGCCTGTGCGGCGCCTCGGTGCCCGACGACTCGGGCGCGCAGGTCATCCTCAACGTCTCGCGCCTGAACCGCGTGCGCGCCATCGACCTCGAGAACAACACGGTCACGGTCGAGGCCGGCTGCGTCCTCGCGGAGCTGCAGCACGTGGCGGCCGAGAACGACCGCTTCTTCCCCCTGTCGCTGGGCGCGGAGGGCAGCTGCGAGGTGGGCGGCAACATCTCCACCAACGCCGGCGGCACCCAGGTGCTGCGCTACGGCAACATGCGCGAGCAGGTGCTGGGGCTGGAGGTGGTGCTGCCGGACGGCCGCGTGTGGGACGGCCTGCGGGGCCTGCGCAAGGACAATACCGGCTACGACCTGAAGCACCTCTTCATCGGCGCCGAGGGCACGCTGGGCATCGTCACCGCGGCCGTGCTCAAGCTCTACCCGAAGCCGCGCGCGATCGCGACCGCGCTCGTGGCCGTCGCCGACCCCGCCGCTGCCGTCGCGCTGCTGGGCAGGCTGCGCGCGGCCTGCGGCGAGCGCGTCACCGGGTTCGAGCTCATCGCGCGCGTGTGCCTGGACCTCGTCTTCAGGCACATCCCGGACCGCCGCGACCCCTTCGCCGCGCCCTATCCGTGGTACGTGCTGGTGGAGCTCTTCGACAGCACGGCGGAAAGCTCCCTGGCGCAATTGCTCGAGGACGCGCTGGGCGAGGCCGCCGAGGCCGGCCTCGTCACCGACGCGGTGATCGCCGCGAGCGAGGCGCAGCGACTGGCGCTGTGGGAGCTGCGCGAGAACACCTCCGACGCGCAGAAGGCGGAGGGGGTGAGCGTCAAGCACGACGTTTCCGTGCCGGTGAGCCGCATCGTCGAGTTCATCGAGGAGGCGGACCGCGCCCTGCACGCGGCCTTTCCGGGCATCCGCACCGTGGCCTTCGGGCACGTGGGAGACGGCAACCTCCACTACAACGCCTTCCCGCCGCCGGGCGGGACGCCTGATTTCCGCCAGTGGTCGCCGCAGGTGAACCGCGTGGTCTACGCGATCGTGCAGCGCCTGGGCGGCTCGATCAGCGCCGAGCACGGCGTCGGCACGCTCAAGCGCGACGAGTTGCCGCACTACAAGCCCGCGATCGAGCTGGAGCTCATGCGGGCGGTTAAGAGGACCCTCGACCCGCGAGGGATCATGAACCCCGGCAAGGTGCTAGGCCCTTGAGCGAGCAGATCACCGAGGACGCGAAGGCGTTCTTCGAGCTGGCCAACCGCTTCGTGGCGCAGGCCAACGACCTGGCCGAGGAGCACGGGCGCGCCCGCGTGGCCGCCGCGATCCTCTGGGCCGCCTCGCGCTACGGCGCCTTCGCCTGGGCCATGAGCGGCGCGCCCGGCAGGCAGGCCCGCGAGGAGGCGCTCGACCTCTTCGCCGCGCAGTACCGCAAGATGATGGCCGACAACCTGGGGCGGATCGCGGACGAGGTCGCCGCGGCCGGCGATCGCACCCCGGAATGAAGCGCGCCTGAGGCGCCTCAGGAAGCGGCGCGAAGCCCCGCGGCGGGCGCCTGGGCGGACCCCTTCCCCGGCTCGTCGCGCCAGCGCTCCGCCTGCAGGCGCACCACGTCCGAGAGGTTGCGCGTCTCCTGGAAGCGCTCCCGCAGCCAGCGGCTGTCGTTCAGCTCCCGGTCGGCGCGGTCGCCGATGGCGCGCAGCGCTTCGGCCGTGCCCAGCTCGTCGCCGAGGCGCTGCAGGCGGTAGAGGGTCGCCATGAGGTCCTCGCGCAGGCGGATGTGCGTGTGCGCGCCGGGGTCCGCCAGCATGGCCTCGAAGCCGAACCGGCAGGCCTGGAAGCGGTTGTAGCCGTACACCAGGTACTGGGGCGCGATCGGGTCCATGCGTCGCTCGCGCAGCAGGTCGGCGGCGAGCGTCTGCGCGTAGGCGGCCAGCTCGGCCGCGCCGGTCACCGTGAGCGGCGTGTCGCCGATGCGGATCTCCATCGTGCCGTACTCGGGCTTGGGCCGGATGTCCCAGTAGAAGTCCTTCATGCTGGCGACGATGCCGTAGCCCGCCATCTCGTCGAAGTAGCGGTTGAACTCGTCCCACGAGGCCACCTCGGGCAGGTGCCCGGCCAGCGGGAATGCCGACACCGCGTGCAGGCGCGAGGTCTCGAACGAGGTGTCCTCGCCCTGGTAGAAGGGCGAGGAAGCCGACAGGGCGATGAAGTGCGGGATGTACCGCGCCATCCGGTGCGTGAGGTACACCGCGTCGTCGCCGGATTCCACGCCGATGTGGATGTGCTGGCCGAAGACCGTGAACTGCTTGGCGAGGTAGCCGTAGAGCGCCGAGACCTTCAGGAAGCGCTCTGTCGGGAAGATCCGCCGGTCGCTCCACTGGTGGAACGGATGCGAGCCGCCGCCGGCCACGGCGAGGTTCAGCTTCCCGGCCGCCTCCACGATGCCGTCGCGCGTGCGCACCAGCTCGTCCCGCAGGTCCGCGAAGCGGCGGTGCACGGTGGAGTTCACCTCGATCATGCTCTCGGTGATCTCGGGCTTCACCTCGCTGGGCAGTTGCGCCTTCGCCAGGCGCGCGAGCAGGTCCGGCGCCCCGCGCGTGAGGTTGAAGTCGCGCGTGTTGAGCACCATCAGCTCGAGCTCCACGCCGAAGGTGAGCGCATCCGATTTCGTGAATTCCAGGGGCATTTCTTCCTCCTCCTACCGGGATTGGCCGGCGGCGCCGGGCACCGCGCCCTTCGCGGGCGGCGAGGGCCGGGGCTGCGGAGCGGCCTCGCCGGCGAAGCGAAACCCCCACTGCGCGGCGAGCGGGCCCGCCAGCTCCATCACGACGATCGAGGCGAGCAGCACCGCCGCCAGCTGCTGGCCGAACTCGGGATAGAGGCGCGCGACGTCGTGCTGCAGCAGGAGCGCGATGGATGACATCGGAAGGAGCGTCGCCCCCAGGGCGAGCGCCTGGCGAACGCGCACGCCGCCCAGCGGCGCGAACGCGAGGACGCCGGCCACCTTTCCGGCCGCGCGAGCCGCCACGAGGACCGCCGCGGCCACGCCCGCGGTCTCGAACGCCTCGAGCGGCAGGCTCGCCCCGGTGATCACGAAGAGCACCACGTAGAACAGGCGCGAGGCGCGGCCCAGGTCCACCGCCATCAGCTCGTTCCCGCGCCCCTCCCCCCGCGAGAACATGCCGAAGGCGAGGAGCGCGAGGATCACCGAGAGCTTGCCGGCCTGCGCGAGGCCCACGGAGGCCACGACGAGCCCGACGACGAGCGTGAAGTGCAGCTCGGGGCTGCGCTCGATCCGGCCCGCCAGCGCGCGCCCGAGCGAGGCCATCGCCCCGCCCAGGGCGAGCGACCCGGCGAAGAGGTAGAGCGGGTGCAGCACCGCGCGCGTGAGGTCCAGGCGCACCTCGTAGTGGACCGTGGCGAGGAGCATCGTCACCACCACCGAGGCGAGCAGGCTGTTGAGCGACACGAGCGTCAGGGCGCGCTCGGTCACCTGGCCCTCCGCCCGCGAGTCCTGGGCCACGAGGAGGACGACCGCGGGCGAGGTCGCCATCGCGATGGCCGCCGCGAGCCCGGCCTGCAGGGGCGCGAAGTCGAGCGCGGAGAGCCCGGCGAAGACGAGGGAGAACACGAGCGCGCACTCGCCCACGCTGGTGGCGGCGAGCGACCAGTCGCGCTTCAGCCACGCGAGGTCCATGCGCCGCCCCACCTCGAAGAGGACGAGCCCCAGCGCGATGTCGACGAAGATGCGCGCCTCGTCGAGGAGCGGCCCGATGTTCATCGCCGAGGCCATCGGCGCGACGGCGAAGCCCACCAGCACGTAGCCGACGATCCTCGGCAGGCGCAGGTGGCGCGCGGCCTCGCCGCCCAGCATGCCCGCGACCAGCAGCACGCCGAAAAGCAGCGGGTAGCTCAGCGTGAGCGGCAGCGCCGGCAGGAAAGGAAATTCGGCCATGGTCTTCATCTCCCTGGTCTCGGGGCGTTCAGTCGGAGTGGAGAGATGCCTGCCCCCGTAGGCGGGGGTCTTCCGGGAACGCGCAGGAACGCGTTCACCGGATTATCATGCGTGAATTCAGGAACACGCGCCGGAACCGGTACGACCGCCGGGCCGGCGCCGAAGTTCCCGGCCATCCGGCGCGCCCCGCGAACGCCGGCATCCGGGGCCCCAGGGAGAATTGATGGCGCACACGACGTACACGAACACGCTTCCGCTGGAATCGATGCTGATGGAGTACCAGCTCGTGTCGGTGCTCGGGGTCGGGGGCTTCGGGATCACCTATCTCGCCCGCGACACGCACCTCGAGAAGGACGTCGCGATCAAGGAGTACTTCCCGGCGGCGGACGTCGCGCGCACGGACGGCGCCACGGTCACCCTCACCAACACGCAGCGCACCGACGAGTTCCAGGCCGGCCTCGACCGCTTCCTCAAGGAGGCGCGCACCCTGGCCGGCTTCAGCCACCCCAACATCGTCCGGGTGAACCGCTACTTCAAGGCCCACGGCACGGGCTACATGGTGATGGACTACGAGGAGGGCCAGTCGCTCAAGGAGTGGCTGAACGTGCACCCGTTCCCCGCCGAGGAGGTCATCAAGGGCTTCCTCGCGCCGCTCCTGGACGGGATCGCCAAGGTGCACGCGACCGGGTTCCTGCACCGCGACATCAAGCCGGACAACATCTACGTGCGCGCCGACGGCACGCCGGTGCTCCTCGACTTCGGCTCGGCGCGCCACGCGATCGGCGGCACCGAGCGCACCCTGACCACGCTGGTCACGCCGGGCTACGCCCCCTTCGAGCAGTACACCTCGAAGGCCGAGCAGGGCCCGTGGTCCGACATCTACGCCCTGGGCGGCGTCCTCTTCTTCGCGGTCACGGGCGAGAACCCGCCCGACGCCCTCTCGCGCATGAAGTCCGACACGGTGTCCGACGTCCTCGCGCGCGCGCACGGCCGCTACGGCGACGCCTTCCTCGACGCCATCGCGTGGGCGCTCGCCATCGACGAGAAGAACCGCCCGCAGACCGTGGCCGAATGGCGGCGCAGGATCCTCGGGGACGTCGCCGAGGCCGCCGCGCCCGCGCCCGACCTCCTGCTCGACGCCTTCGGCGGCGGGGCGGGGCCCGGGCCCTCCACCGCGCCCTCCGCGGGAGCGGCCACCGCGCCCCCCACCACGCCCACGGCGCCGGCCACCGCGCCCGTGACCGCCCGCGACCCCGCGCGCTCCACGGCAACGTCCTCCCCGGACACGCAGGACATCTCCAACCTCCTCGACCGCCGCGAGGCCCTGGATCGCGCCGTGAAGGAGAAGTTCCAGCGCGTGCTCGCGGTCATGTTCACCGACCTCAAGGGCTCCACCGCGATCGCGGAGGCCTCGGGCGACATCGCCGTGCGCGCGATGCTCAAGAAGTACCACGACCTGTGCCTCATCGCCGTGCGCCGCCACGGCGGCACGCTGGTGAAGACCATCGGCGACGGCTCGCTCTCGCACTTCGAGGACCCCGCCGCGGCCTGCCGGGCCGCCTGCGACATCCAGCGCGGCATGGAGGAGATCAACCTCTCGAGGGCGTACAAGACGCTGCTCCTCGCCCGCATCGGCATCCACACGGGCGAGTGCATCCTGGAGAAGAACGACATCTTCGGCGACGTGGTGAACACGGCCTCGCGCTTCGAGTCCTCCGCCAACCCCGGCGAGGTCTTCATCTCCGAGGACACCTACAACGCGCTCCCGGACAAGGCCGAGTTCTACGCCCGCTTCGACCGCGAGGTCACGCTCAAGGGCAAGAGCATGCCCTTCAAGGGCTACATCGTCTTCTGGGACCCGAAGGAGATCGAGCTCGACAGGAACCGCCCGAAGGAGGCGCCCGCCGCGAAGCCGCCGACGCCGGCGTGGAAGATCTCGCTCTACGTGGCTGTCCCCCTGCTGCTCGTCCTCCTGGCCGCCTTCTGGATCACCGGCGGCGACAAGCTCGCGGGCGATTCCAAGCGGACCATCGAGCACTCGCTCGAGAAGAAGTAGGGCGCCGGGAGCGCCCCGCCCCTCACCCCAGCCGCTTCGCGCGCCAGCGTCTCAGCGCGAAGAAGAGCCCCAGGCAAAGGATGAGCACGCCCACCGCGGCGGCCGCGTAATAGGCCCAGGGGCGCGTGTAGAGGAAAGACTCCATCGGCGAGTAGCTGCCCTTCTTTCCCGTGGCGTAGCGGGCCCCCGAGTCCATCGCGCCCACCTTCGGCTCGGGATCACCGGGCTCGATGAGGACCAGGTCGCCGCGCGTCTGGCCCTGGACGGCCGACGTCGTGAGGAGCGCGCTGGCCGCGAGCAGGTCCTCGGCCCGCTCCGCGGTGAGCATCGTGACCGTCCGGCCCGCGTGCCAGGGCGACTGGAACTGCATGAGCAGCCCGCGGCCCGTGCCGAGCGCGCCCTTCTGGCGGCTGGTGGCCGAGGCGGTGAGCTCGGCGTTCCACCCGCGCACCACCGGGTACGGGACCAGCGCCTCGCCGTCGACGACCTTGAGCGGCGCCGCCTTCAGCAGGTCGGCGCCCAGCGTGCCCATGCGCCCGACGACGAGCACCTCGGCCTCGTCGGCCGGCTGCGCGTGCGTGAGCTCCATCTCGAAGAGCGGGAAGCCGTTTCGCTGCGTGGCGACCCCCAGGACGTTGAGCGCCGCGGCGAGCACGCGGTCGTCCTTCTCCGTGAGCCAGATCTTCGCCTCGTGGCCGTCGGGCCAGCGCGTGACGGGGAAGCCGCTGTGCATGAAGAGCTCGAGCCGGGGCATCTCCACGAAGTGCGGCATGGGCGGGAACGAGATCGTGGAGTTCCCGTAGACGGTGAGGAACAGGCCGTCGGGCTGGATCAGGTCGCACACCTGGCCCGGGGCGTGCAGGTTGGCCGCGAACTCGATGGTGTTGGTGCCCGGCTTGAACACGTAGGTGGGAATGTCGAGCTTGTAGCCGTCGATGAAGTTGCCCGAGGGGCTGTCCAGCGCGACCGCGCGCACGCCGCGGCCGTTCACCAGGATCGAGAACGAGGAATCGTTCTTGAGCCCGGCGCCGTAGGAGAAGTTGAGGGAGAGCTTGGCGTACTGGTTGGGCCGGATGTGGAAGTCGGGCGGCAGCCGGAAGGTGATCGCGCGCGCGCCCGGGTTCACGCCCACGAAGCTCTGCGTGGGAAAGTTCAGCGTATTGAGCTCGTAGACCTGGTCCGTGGCGATCGTCTCGCGCCCGCTGTACTGCCGCACCTCCGGGATCGTGAAGCCGAAGGCCTCGAGCTCCTGCGAGCCCGGGAAGCGGAAGCTGATGTTGGTGAAGGTGATGGCCGCGAGCTTCACGGCCTCGTCGGTCTCTCCCGTCACGACGAGGAGCGCGCGCTTCGGGTCGGGCGCGCCGTCGGCCGCGGACATGGGCGCCATGCGCAGCAGCCCTCCCCGGACGGCCTTGAGCGGCGCCGCCTGGCCGAGCATCCCCGAGGCGAACGGGCGCTTGCCGATCACCACGTTGTCCATTCCCGCCCGCAGCCTGCGCGAGACGGTGAAGCTCACCGGGCGGTAGTCGAAGCGCCGCGCGATGCCGGAGGCGACGATCCCGGCGATGGTCGCGCTGCGCGCGGAGTCGTCCTCCGTGACGATGTGCACCTCGCCGGCGGGCATGAGGCGGGGATCGAACACGAAGCTCGACAGCGCCGAGAGCTGCAGCGGCACGTCCTTCCACTCGTACTCCATCTCGACCCAGGAGTCGCGCAGGGAGATGTTCGTCCAGAGGTCGGGCGCGCAGGGGCTCTCGCACTGGTTCTTCGAGAAATGCTGCGCCACGTGGAAGGACAGGCTGTTGTAGCCCGGCTGCAGCAGCCCCGGCGGGATGTCGATGCCGAGCTTGACTTCCGGGGCCAGCGGATTGAGCCGCGCCTGGGCGACGGGGGTTCCGGCGACCTTCACGACCATCTGCGAGCTCTCCGGCAGCAGGTTCGTGGAGACGGTGTAGCGCAGGTGCAGCTCCATGCGCCTGACCGTCCACCGCTCCGGCACCGGCACGGACACCTCCTTCTCGTCGCTCACGCAGCGCAGCTCGAGCTTCTTGAGCGCGGTGAGGTCCTGCAGGCGCAGCCTGATCGTCTCGGCCGAGGCCGGCAGGGCGATGGCAAGGAGCAGGCAGGCGGTCGTCTGGATTCTGGTCATGTCCGGGCCTCTGCGGCGCGCCCCAGGCGCGCCTCCACGAATTCTCGCATCCGCTTCCACGAGTAGGCCAGCACGAAGGTGAGGCAGATCCAGGCCCCGCGCACGCCCATCCGGGTGAGGCTCCAGAACGAGGCGGCGAGGGAAATGCCGCGCTCCCTCGCGTCCCACACCGCGAGCCAGCGCGCGCTGTCGCCGTACACGTAGTGGACGACGTCCGGGAGCGTCTGCGCGGGGGTGAGGAAATTGGCGCCGCACAGCGTCCTGCCGCCGCGGCGCTGGATGCGCCGCACCTCCGCCTCGAAGTAGCTCACCAGGCCGTCGGCGCTCGCGGCCTCGACGACCACCCGCTCCCGGTCCTTGACCTCGAAGCCGAATTTCGAGACGAACCCCATCCCCGACAGGGAGAGGTCCACCAGGTCCACGGCCACGCGCTCGCGAACGCGCGGGAACTGGACCATCGCCTGGCCCGAGACGACGAGCCGGTGGTGGCGGCGCGCCTGGCGCCGCTCCCACAGGGCACCCAGCGTGACGATGCACAGGTAGGTGTTGTACAGGCACCAGCCGAGGGTCACGTAGACGGTCTCGCGGAACTCCGGCTGCAGCCAGATGCGCGTGAGGCCGGAGACGGCGGCGGCGAGGTTCAGGCTCAGGATCGCGAAGAAGAAGAACGAGAGCGCGTTCAGCTGCTCGGTCTCCATGCCGGCCCCCTTGGGCGTCACCTTGAAGGCGGGCCGCCGCGGGTTGCGCAGCACGCCCAGGACCGCGGGCGCGAGGAAGACCGACTGCACGCTCTCGTAGATCTCGGAGAAGAACATGCGCCGCGTGCGCCCGAAGAGGAAGTCGGACACGAGGAAGGTCGACAGGACGTACGGCAGCGCGTAGGCGACCACCTGCGGCGCCGAGGCGTGGTAGATGCTCAGGCCGAAGATGAGGAAGCCGGCCGGGGCGAGGAAGTAGATCACGCGCACGATCCCGAAGAACCAGAACAGGCAGATGTTCACGTAGCAGATGCGCTGGGCGATGGTGAGCCCGGCGCAGAAGAGCGGATTGTGCAGGATGAAGATCTGCGTCATGCCCTGGGCCCAGCGCGTGTGCTGCACCACGTAGTCCGAGTAGGCCTCGGGCGCCAGGCCGCAGACCATGGGCCGGTTCACGTAGGCGCTGCGGTAGCCGCGGCGGTGCAGCTCGAAGGCCGTCTCCGCGTCCTCCGTGATGGACTCGCCCCGCAGCCCCCCGATCTCCTCCAGCATCCTGCGCCGCATGATGGCCGCCGAGCCGCAGAAGTAGCTCGCGTTCCAGTTGTCCATCCCGGGGTGGATCACGCGGTAGAACATCTCGCTCTCGTCCGGCACCGGCGCGCCGCCGCCGAAGCTGCGCTCCGCGGGCGCCGCGTTCGCGAAGAAGTGCGGGGTCTGCACGAGGAAGAGGCCGTCGTCCGCCAGGAAGTGGCCCGCCGTCTCCTGCAGGATGTCGGCCGTGGGCACATGGTCGCAGTCGAGGAACAGGATCAGCTCCCCGCCCGAGTGCGCGAGGCCGTGGTTGAGGTTGCCCGCCTTGGCCGACCGGTTCGTCTCGCGCGTCAGGTACTCCACGCCCAGGCCCCGGGCGATCTCCTTGAGACGCAGGCGCCGCGCCCAGGCCTCGGCGCCGCGCGCCGGATCGTTGCGCTTGGCGAGCGTTCCGCCGTCGTCCAGGATGTACACGCGAACCTTCTCGCGCGGGTAGTCGATCTGCGTCGCGGCGAGCGCCGTGAGGCGCACGATCTCCGGATCCTCGCTGTAGGTCGGGATGAACACGTCCACGGTCGGCCACAGCGAGCGGTCGGCGGGCAGCGGGGCGGGCCCCCGCGCGAGCGGCGACATGTTCACGAACAGGCTCAGCAGGTGCAGGGTGAGCGAGTAGAGCTCGGCGAGGAAGAGCAGCGCCATGCCCAGGAAGTCGATGGCGTTCGTGTAGATGAGGGTCTCGAAGGAGCGCCACCACAGGTAGCGCAGCGCGAGATAGGCCGAGACCAGGATGAAGACGAGGCGCCAGGGATCCCGCCGGGACTTTCTCACCAGGCCCAGGACGAAGAGCGCCGCGAGGCAGCTCCACCCGGCGCCCAGCTGCAGCAGCTCCGGGAAGTGCATCTCCCGCAGGTTCAGCATGTAGAGCAGGATTCCGCCGCCGAGCGCGAGCAGGGCGATGACGGCGCTCGAGCGCGCGTCGCGCGAGGCCACGTAGGCGGGAGTCGCCGCTGCCGTCCGCATCGCCTTCGCGCCGCCGCGGCGGGCCAGGGCCCACCAGGCCGACGGATCGCGCGCGAACGGGATCTCTCGCATGACGGCCGCTAGGGCCTGGCGATCGCGCCGGCGGGCGCAGCAGCCTTGCGGGCCGCGGCGCCGGGCGCGGCCCCGGCCGGCGCGCTCGCGGACGCCACGGGCGGCAGGTCGTCGCGGCGGCTTCCGGGAACGGCCGGCGCGACCGGCAGCAGGATGCCGCCCTTCTCCTCGAGGTACAGGATCCGCGCGCCGGCCGCCTCCTGGTACTGGACGACCGAACCCGCGGCTCCCTTGAAGCCGGCGCCGCGCTTGGCCGGCACGGGCATTTCGGCGCGGGTCGCGAGGGGCTGGAGCAAGGCGGCGACCAGGCCCGCGAGCAGGAGCGCTCGAACGCCGCCGGCCATGCCATTCCCCTGGATTTGCGGGCTTCCCATCGCGCGCCTCGTGCCCCTGCTCGTTATAGACGAATCACGATTCGTCACTTGGTGTGCGCTTTTACCACGCCTGCACCCGAGGCGCCATTGACGGCGGCCGGCGCCGGCATGCCCGCCCTCTCCCGCAGCGCCATCTTGCAGAGCATGAGGAGCACGGCCGAGTAGTAGGACTCGCCCCTGCCCAGCGCGGGAAGGCTGTCCGCGATTGCGTCCGGGTATTCGCCCACGGCCTGCGCGACGGCGCGCATTCCCTGCCCGGCGCCGTGGCTGTCCACGCCGTCGTCGTTCAGGTTGGTCCATGCGGGAAGGACCCGGGCGCCGGCGAAGAACGCCCAGAATTCCCGGTAGGGCTTGAGGAGCGCCGGCGTCTCCTGCCGGCTCCAGAGGAGGTAGACCGGGATGCGGACCGCGTCGTAGCCGAACCGGGGGGGAAACCCGTCGGCGGGCGCGACGCGCTCGCCGAGCCTCAGCCAGTCGGGTGGCAGCCCCCAGCGCCCGAAGTAAGAGTACTTCAGCATCGCGAGGCCGCTGCCGGCCAGCTCCTCCCATTCCGGCGCGGGATCGACGCGGCCCAGCTCGCGCAGGGCGGGGAAGACCCAGTACGACAGGTTGACCGTCAGGCCCTCGGGCTTGTCGAAGCCTTCGAGCCCGGGCAGGAGCACGAGCCCGTGCGCCGTGCGGCGCAGCAGCTTCTTCCGGATGTCCTGCGCGATGCGCCGCGCGTCCTCCGCGTGCGCCGGCACCTTCCACTTCTCGCCGGCGCGCAGGAGCGACCACGCCACCAGCAGGTCGCCGTCGCTCGCGTTGTTGCGGTCGGTGGCGCCGCGCCCGGGCTCCCATCGCCACGCGACCAGGCTGTCGCCGCGCACCTGCAGGTTCTGCCTCGTCCACTGCCAGAGGCGGTCGAAGGCCGCGCGGTCGTCGTGGTGCACCGCGAGCAGCATGGCGAAGCCCTGGCCCTCGGAATGGCTGATGCGGCCCTGGCCGGTATCGACCACGCGGCCGTCCTGCGCGACGAACGCCTCCTTGAAGGCCTGCCAGTGGGGATCGGCCGCGCCGGCGCCCGTCGCGAGCAGCGCGGCCGCCGCCCAGGCGGCCCGGATCGCCACGGCCCTCGCGAAGTGGACGGCGGTCGCGGCGACGCTCATGGCTTCGGCGGCCAGAGGGCCGGCGGCTCCGGCGGGACGCGCGGCGCCCGCGCTTGCGGCGCTGGCCGCGCCTGCGGCGCCGCCGGCTCCCCGGGCGCGGCAGTCCCGGTCCGATGCGCGTTCAGCACGCGCAGGTTGCGGGCGATGCGCGGGTCGTACGGGGCCACGCGCGCGGCGCGCTCCAGCAGGATCCACGCGGTGTCGAGGTCGCCCTGCCGGATCGCCTCCACGGCGGATTCGTTGAGCGAAGCCGGATCGTGGGCATCAAACCCGGCATGCACGCCCCATGCGGCGAGGCAGGCAAGGAGCGCGAGGATCTTCGAGGCTCTCATGGTCGCCATCCCGTCAGTACTGGGAGCTCGGCAGGACCGGCTCCGGCGGAAACGCCACGGGCCGGGCCGACGGGCGGTCCGTCGCCAGGCGCACGTAGAACAGGAACCGGTTGGGCGTGTAGTTGGTGGAGCGCTCCAGCTCCACGCGCCCGCCGACGAAGAGGCCGGGCAGGAGCTGGTGCTCCAGCGCCGCGCCGAGCGCGCGCCCGTAGCTGCGGCCTTCGTCGCTAGCGGGATACCAGGGGTCGATGCCGTTCACGGGAGCGAGGGCCACCGCCTGCGCCTGCAGGCCGGGGTCGGTCGGGAAATAGGGGGCGCGCTCCAGCTCCGACCAGGCGACGGAGACCGAGGCGCGCACGGCGAACGAGGTCCTCGCGGTGCGGAATCCGTAAGTGACGGGAAGCGCCAGCGAGCTGTACTTGCCCGGGCTGTAATAGCCGCCGTGGCCGAAGGTGAACTCGCCCGCGTTCTCGCTGTGGCGCCAGTACATGCCCGTGACGCCCAAGGTGAGCTGGCGGTCTTCCTCGTTGATGAAGCGCCGGTAGCCGCCGGCCATGAGCTGCGCGCGGTCGTTGTCCAGCACGTTCCTGCCGCCCAGGCGATGCAGGCCCAGCGAGCCCCACGCCCCGTACTCGCCGCCGCTGTCGGCCGCGAGGCCCAGGCGCACGCCGGTGGCGACCACGCCGCCCCACGTGCGGCCGGTGTTCGGGTCCGTCGTGCCGGAATGGGACAGCAGGCTGCTGGTGACGGGCCGGCGCGAAGCGTCCACGCTGTACGACAGCGGCCCCAGGTCGCCCCGGTGAAGAAGGCCGCCCGTGAAATTCACCACGGCGAAGCCCGCCGGGCTCGCCCCCACGTCCACCCGCAAGTCCTGCCGCTCCAGCCCCGCGCTGAAGGCGACGCCCTTCTCGAGCTGCGCAAGCGATCCGGAGCCGCACGCCGGCTGGCACAGCAGCACGCTGCCGAAGGTGGAGCCTTCCGAGTCCGCCAGGTCCACCGCGCCGGCGTTCACGCGCGCCACGTCGGCGCGGAAGAACCACCGGTTGCCGTTGCTCGCGCCCGGCTTCCACTCCAGCGGCAGCTCCTGCGCGCTGACCTGCGACTTGCCGCTCGTGCCGGAGCGATAGCGCCAGTCGAGGGCGGAGGAGAGCCAGTTGGCCTCCTGGTCGAGCAACTCGGCGAGCCTGCGGTATTCGCCGGGATAGCCCCGCTCCGCCGCCACCGCCTCGGGCGATGCCGCGTCGATGGCGAGCGCCCCCCCCGGCAGGGCAGGCAGGTCGATGCGGGAGAGGCGGTCCGCGCCATCGCCCGCGGCGCGGGAAAGCCGCGAGGCCCGCGAGCGCTGCTCGAGGGCGATGGCCTCGTCCGCCTTCCCTTCGCGATGCGCGAGCCGCGCGGCGTGGGCCAGCGACTCGGGATGCCCGGGATTCGCCGCGAGCGCCAGCTCCACCAGCGGCCGCGCGCCGGCGTAGTCCTTCAGCTCGATGAGGATGCCCGCGACGGCCGCCGCGAAATCGGGATCGGACGCATGCGGCGAAAGCGCGAGATCCCCGGCCATCCTGCGGGCTTCCTCGCGGCGTCCCGACGCCAGCAGCGCGCGGGTTTCCCGCAGTGAGAGCCACCGGTCCAGGTCGTCGATCTCCCGGGCCTGCGCGGGCGTCTTCGGGCCGAGGGCCTCGATGCGCCCCAGCAGCGCGCGCAGCTCCGAATCGGCCTGCATCCGGTTCAAGAGCCGCGCCTGGCCGATGCGCCAGTCGAGCGAGGGGTTCGCCGGCGGGGCCGAGAAGCGCTCGAGCAGGCTCTTCGCGCAAGCAGGCTCGCCGGCCTGCACGCAGGCGCCCGCGACTTCCAGGGCGAGCGCGGCATCGTTTCCGATCGCCTGCGCGGCCGAGGCGAGCACCTGCCGCGCCTCGGCCTGCCGCCCCTGCCGCGCGAGCGCGTCCGCGCGCCGGCCCTGCACCGCGATCCACAGCCGCCGCTGCAGGTTCGCCATGCTCGCCGTGCGCGCCTTCTCCGCGACCGCCTCCAGGACCGTGAGCGCCTCCGACTCGCGCTCCACGCCGGCCAGGAAGATCGCCATGGCGAAGCGCGTGTCGGGATCGTCGGGGCGTCGCCCCAGGATCTCGTCGAAGAGCGCCTGTCCCCGCGCCGCGTCCCCGCCGGCCGCGTAGGCGCGCGCGAGGTCGAGCCGCAGCCACGGGTCGGCCCGGTCGATCGCGGCCGCTTCCTCGAGCGCCGCGATGGCTTCCCGCTCCCGGCCTTGCCCCTTCAGGCGCGCGGCCTCTTCCTTGAGCCGTGCCGCGCGGACGGCGTCGACCGCCGCCGCGATCTCGCGGCGCTGCGCGGGATCGAGCTTTTCCATGACCGCCGCGGCTTCGGCGTCGCGACCGGCCCGCAGCAGCAGCGTGGCCAACCCCTCGAGCGCGATCGTGTTGCCGGGCTCGAGGGCCAGCGCCTCCCGGTAGAGCCGCTCGGCGAAGTCGTCCTGCCCGGACTGGCGCGCCGCGCCCGCCTGCTTGACGAGGTCCCAGAAGCGCGCGGTGCGCGCGAGGCCGTCCCACTTGGCGCGCGCCGCGGCATCGAGCTGGCCCGCCTTCACGAAGAGCTCGTGGGCCTCGCCGTGGCGGCCCTGGCGCAGGCGCACGATGCCGAGGGCGCCGGCCGTCTCGGCGTCGCCGGGGCGCAGCGCGACCGCCTCCTGCAGGCGCGCCTGCGCCTCGTCGAGCCGGCCCGCCTCGAGCGCCGCGAGGCCGTCGCGCTTGGCGAGGTACGCGGGATCGGCCAGCAGCTTTCGCCGCTCTTCGACCGCCTTCGTCACGCTGTCGAGCCGCTCCCGCGCGGTGGCGTCGTCCGGGTTGCCCGCGACGTACTCCTTCAGCGCCGGCAGGCTCTCCTCGACCGGGTCGAGGCGCAGGATCGCGCGCCGCCACGCTTCCCGCGCCGGCTTCGCGACGGAAGGCACCGCGGCCAGCTCGCGCAGCGACTTCAAGGCCTCCGCGCCCGGCGGCTTGCGGGTGCTCAGGTGGCTCGCGAGCGCGAGCCGGTACTTCGGATCGTCCGGGTGCCGGCCTTCCAGGCCCGCGAGCATCGCGCGCGCGCTCTCCCAGCCGTCCTGCGTCGCCGCCAGCACGAGCGCGTATTCCAGCGCGAGTTCGTCGTCGGGAATGCCGTCGGGAAGGAGCGCGCGGTAGGCCTTCAGCGCTTCCTCGGCGTGCCCCGCCCGCGCGAGTTGCTGCGCCTGGCGGTACCTCTCCTTGTCCGGCCCCCGCAGCCTGAGCAGCGTGGCGAGCTGGAGGACGCCCGGATGCGCCGGGTGCGCCGCGCGCAGCCTCTCGTAGGTCCTGGCGGCCTCGCCTTCCTCGCCGGCGCGCAGCTGGATCCGCGCCAGCTGGACGAGGCCCTCGGGGTGATTGGGATCGATGCGGAAGAGCCGGTCGAGGGCCTCGCGGGCGAGGTCGTCGCGGTAACGCGACTGCCACAGCTGCGATCGATCGAGGAGCTCCTTCGATTCGCGGTCCGTGAGCGAGGACGCCTGCGCCGGCGGCGCCAGGCACAGGGCGAACGCAAAGGCGATCAGGCCGCGGCGCATGGGCGAGGGCGGGACCGCCAGGCCACGACGGCCCTCTTCAGGCGCCATGCCACCCAGGCAAGGAGCGACAGCGCGACGACCCCGAGCGCCGCCAGGAGCCCGGGATAGCCGGACAGCCAGTGCCAGGCACCGGCCCAGGGCGGGAGGAAACCGACGGAATAGCTCCTGCCCGCGCGCAGGCCCTCGACCTTGCCGGGGTGGATGAACACCGCGCTGCCCTGCATCGCGCGGCGCATCTCGCGATCCTCCATCGCGTCGAGGACGCGCGTGAACTGGTCCGGCGACGATGCCGTGAGCGCGACCACGCTTCGTCCCGGCGAGAGCGGGGACTCGAACCCCAGGAGCGCCGCCAGGGGTTCGCCGCCCTCCAGGTCGACGCGGGCCGCGGCGTTGGCATCCCGCGCGCCGCCCAGCCCCAGCCAGCCGGCCACCGCGGCGACGGGACGCAAGGGCGGGTGGTCCTGGCGCGCCGGCCCGGCGATGGCCACCGGCAGGCGCTCGCTCCACCGGCGCAGCAGCGCCTGCTGCGCGGGGACGCCGATCACCAGGAGGTCGGCGTCCGCGAGCCGCGCCTCGTCCCCCGCGCCCGCCACGCGCACGCCGGTCGCGGGAGCGCCCGTCGATTCCCCGATCCGGCCCATGATGTCGAGCAGCGCCTCGATGTCCTGCGGCGAGGTCAGCTCGGGAAGCACCGCCACGGTCTGCGACAGGTCGGCGTGCCGGGTGAACGGGAAGCCCACGGTGGCGAAGTGGCTCAGGTTCGGCATCTCGGCGTAATGCGGGAACCCCGAGAAGTCGATCGCCGACCCGGTGTCCACGACGGCCCGCGCCGCGCCGGCGGTCGCGTCGCGGCAGTTGCCGTCGCTGCGCATGTCGAAGCGGAAGGCGAGCTGCAGCTGGCTGCGGCTGCGCAGCCGGAACGCGGGGATCAGGATGTCGGCCGCGCCGGCGACGGCCTCGCCTTCGCGGGCGGGGGCGCGAAGCGCGACGACCCCGAGCGGCTCGTCGTTGATGCTCACGTCGAGGCGCGATTCGCCGGCGCACGCGGGCGGCGTGTAGTCGAACTTGAGCGCGAGCGGCACCCCGGGCCCGCGCCAGGCCACGAGGTCGGGCGGGATTCGCAGGCTCACCCGCACCGGATCGAGCTGCGGCGGCCTGCCGGTGGCGTGGAGCTGCTGCGGCCATTCGATCAGCTCGCCCAGCTTCGTCGCGCGATCGATCCGGACCCACGCGGGGGCATCGTAGGCCTGCCGAGGCGCAGTCCCGCGCACCGGCTTCACCTGCGCGGCGGCCCCCGACAGGGCGGCCTGTCCCAGCACCAGCGCGTCCGCCGCCGCCTTCAGCTCCTCGCCGTCGCGGCCGAGCACGAGCAGCAGCTTCGAGCGGCCGTCGGCCGGGTTCGTCATGAGGCGAAGCTCGGGCCCGGCGACCGGGGCGAGCGACGCCAGGAAGGCGGGGCGCTCGGCGTTCGTCGCGAACACGATCGCATGGCCTTCCGGCGCCGCGTCCAGGCGCGCCGTGAAGCGGGCCCCGCGCCAGGCGGCGAGCTTTCCGAACCAGGAGGCGACGACCGCCGCCGCGCGCAGCGTCGGCATCGACGGTTGCGCGCCGAAGGCGAACGGCAGCGTCACGCGCCGCTGGTCGCGCCTGTCGAAGAACGGCTCGGGCAGGAGCGCAAGGTCGTCGGCGACCGCGAGCGGACGGATGCTCGCCTCCAGCGCGCTGTCGCCGCTCACCTGCGCCCACAGGCCGGGACGCTCCGGGTCCTCGGCCGCGCCGGCGCGCTGCGCGACGAGGGTGAGGACCAGCCGGTTGCTGCCGACGAAAAGGCGCGGGTCGACCTCGACGGCGTGCTCCACGGTGCCGCCCGCTCCTTCCGCGACGACGGGCAGCAGGCCGACGACCTGGTCGTTGAGCGTGAGGCGCACGTGCGACCGGGCGGGGTCCAGCGCGCGCGAATGCGCGTAGCGGATGCGCAGCACGGCGCGCGTGACAAGCTCGTCGGCCCGGATGCCGAAATCGACCGTCGCCGAGTCCGCCCCCTCCCGCAGCTCGAGCGCGGGCGGCGCGCCGAAGTGGGTGAAGGGCGTGCGCCGGGGGGCGCTCGCGGGCGTCGATGCCGGCGCCGCCGCGGCGGCCGCGGGCGCGGGCATCACGGAGACGAGGAGCGCCAAAACCAGGAAGTGCGTGACGAGCATGGCTTCTCGGGTCCATTCATCCGCGCATGGTGCCGGCGATTCTATGCCATTCGCCGATTGAAGATGGCGGCAAGACTACCTAGAATCCGTTCGCGGGACGCGCCCGCATCCAGGAAGGCGATCCGATGCAAGCGCAGCCCGAGCCCCCCGCCAAGCCCGCAATCCCCGAGCCCCCGGCCCGTCCCGGGGCACCCGCGCCGCTTCTCGGGTGGCGCAGCGCCTCGGACCTGCTGGGCCCCTGGAACTTCTATTTCATCGCCAAGCTCCTGCTCCTGTGGCGCGGCCTGATCGGCTTCCACCTCCTCGAGAACCTGGCCCTGGCGGCGGCCCTCGCCGTGCCGCTCGCCTCGCCCCGCCTGCGCCGCATCCGGCACTGGGTGGCGGCGCCGGTCGCCGTGGCCCTGCTCTACCACGATTCGTGGCTTCCCGGCGCCTCGCGGGTGCTCGAGAAGGCCGGGCTCGTCTCGAGCTTCAGCGCCGCCTACCTCGCGGAGCTGGCGGGGCGCTTCGTCAGCGTGCCCGTCGTGGCAATGCTGGCCGCGGCCGCGGGGATCCACTTCGTCCTCGCGCGCTTCGTGCGGATGGACGCGATCGTCGTGGCGTCGCTCCTCGCCGTGCCCATCCTCCTGGCGGCCCCGCCGCCCCAGGGCAGCCCCGGCGGGGTCGCCGCGATCGCCGCCGCTCCCGATCGCGCGCCGCCCACCCCGGACGCGCAGCTCGATGCGTTCTTCCGCAAGGAAGCGCAGCGCGCAATCCCGTTCCCCAGGCCGCCCGAGGGCAGCACGCCGTTCGACGTGGTCCTGCTGCACGTGTGCTCGCTCTCGTGGGACGACCTGCTGGCCACGGGGCAGGAGAGGCATCCGCTCCTCGGGAGCTTCGACATCGTGCTGCGCCGCTTCAATTCCGCCTCGACCTACAGCGGGCCGTCGGTGATCCGGTTCCTGCGCGCGCCCTGCGGGCAGGCGCCGCAGGGCGCGCTGTATTCGCCGCCGCGGGAGGACTGCCTCCTGGTCGCCGGACTGGAGGGCGCGGGCTTCGAGACGAACCTCGTGCTCAACCACGACGGCCACTTCGATGACTTCCTCTCCTACGTGCGCAAGCAGGGCGTGAAGGCGGCCGCGATGCCCCTGAAGGGCGTTCCCGCCCCGCAGCGCTCCTTCGACGAGTCCCAGATCCACGACGACGAGGCGGTGCTCCGGCGCTGGCTGGAAAGCCGCGACAGGTCCGCGGCCCCGCGCGTCGCGGCCATCTACAACACGGTCAGCCTGCACGACGGCAACCGCCTCGTGGCCGACCCGAAGACCAACAGCCGGGACACCTACAAGGCACGGCAGGCGAAGCTGCTGGACGACCTGGCGGGCTTCATGAGGAAGCTCGAGGGCGGCAAGCGCCCCACCGTCGTGATCCTCGTCCCGGAGCACGGTGCCGCGGTGCGCGGCGACGCCGCGCAGATCTCCGGGCTGCGGGAGATCCCCACTCCCGCGATCACGCTGGTGCCCGTGGGAATCCGGGTCCTCGGTCCCGGCGCGCGCCGCATCGGCGAGGCGCTGCAGGTCGACGAGCCCACGAGTTACCTGGCGATGTCCCACATCCTTTCGCGGATGCTCGCCAGTCCCCCTTTCGGCGCCGGCGGCTTCCGTCCCGCGGATTACACCGCCGGGCTGCCGGCCACCGACTTCGTGGCCGAGAGCGAGGCGGCGATCGTCCTGCGCAGCGGCGATCGGTACCTCTGGCGCCAGGGCAAGGAGGCGTGGAAGGAGCTTCCCGCCTCGCCGCGCTAGAATGAATCCATGCCCGGCCGCTTCTTCCAGAACACGATCGCCCTCGTCTACGACTTCGACGGCACGCTCTCGCCGCAGCCGATGCAGGAATACACCGTGCTGCCGCGCATGGGCGTCGAGCCGCGCGAGTTCTGGGCCCGGGTGAACGAGGAGGCGCGCGCCACCGAGTCGGACATGATGCTGGTGTACCTGCGCCACATCCTCGAGACCCTGGAGAGACAGAAGATCGCCGTGAAGCGGGAGGATTTCGCCCGCATGGCCCGCGCCATCCGCTACTTCCCGGGCGTCGAGGGATGGTTCGCGCGCATGAACGCCTACGTGCGCGGGCGCAGCGGCGGCAAGGTGAAGCTGCACCACTACCTCATCTCGGCGGGGCAGAAGGAGATCCTCGACGGCGTGTCGATCCGCAAGCACTTCCGGCGCATCTACGCCTCCGAGTACCACTTCAACCACCACGGCGTGGCCACCTTCCCCAAGATCCTCGTGACCGACACGGTGAAGACGCAGTTCCTCTTCCGCATCAACAAGGGGAAGGAGGCGGTCACGGAGTCGATCAACGAGCACATGCCCGAGTCGCAGCGCCCCATCCCCTTCCAGAACATGATCTACGTGGGGGACGGCATGACCGACGTGCCCTCGATGGCGCTCACCAAGAAGAGCGGCGGGCACACCGTGGCGGTGTACGGCGAGGGCAAGGAGCGCGAGAAGGCCATCTGCGTGAAGCTCCTCGAGGCCGGCCGCGCCGATTTCGTCGCCGAGGCCGACTACCGCAGGGGCAGCAAGCTCTCGCGGCGCATGGAGCTGCTGCTCGATGCCGTGGTCGCCGGCATCGCCTACCACCGCGAGGCCTTCGAGTGCCGCGCGGAGCACCGCGCGAAGTAGATGGGGCCGCACACCTTCCGGGCGCTGCGGCTTCTCGCGGACGGGCGCTTCCACTCCGGCGCGCGCATCGCCCGCGAGCTCGAGCGCTCGCGCGCCGCGGTCTCGGAGACGCTCAAGGGCGCGCGGGAGCTGGGCGTCGAGGTCTTCTCGGTGCCCGGCAAGGGCTACCGGCTCGCCGAGCCCGTCGAGTTCCTCGACGCGCACGCGATCGTCTCGCGCCTCGGGCCGGCGGCGGCGCGCATCCGCCTCACCCTCCTGGACGAGGTGGACTCGACGAGCACGCGCCTGGCGGGCCTCGCGCAGGCCGGGGCGCCCTCGGGCACCTGCGTGGCCGCGGAGTGGCAGCGCGCGGGACGCGGGCGCCGCGGGCGCGCGTGGCAGGCGGGCCTGGGAGCCTCGCTCACCTTCTCCATGCTGTGGCGCTTCGACCAGGGCCCGGGCCACCTCGCAGGCCTCCCGCTCGCCGTGGCCGTGGCGGCGACGCGCGCGCTCGAGCAGTCCGGCGTCCCGGACGTCGGCGTGAAGTGGCCCAACGACCTCGTGCACGACTGGAAGAAGCTCGGCGGGATCCTCGTCGAGACCACCGGCGAGATGCTCGGCCCCACCGCCGCCATCGTGGGCATCGGCCTCAACTACCGGCTGGGCGAGGCGCTGGCCGGGCGCATCGACCAGCCCGCGACCGACGTCGCCTCCTGCGGCGGCGCCCTGCCCTCCCGCAATGCGCTGCTCGCGCTCCTGCTGGCCGAGCTCGTCGCGGCCCTGGAGCGCTTCGCGCAGGGGGGCTTCGCCGCGTTCCGCGACGAGTGGAAGGCCCGCCACGCCTATGCGGACCGCAGCGTGACCGTGACCGGCGGCGACGCGGCCTCGCGCGAGGTTCGCGTGGTGGGCGTGGCCGCGGACGGCGCGCTCCTGGTCGCGGCGGACGGGCACACCGAGCGCCTGACTTCCGCCGAGATCTCGCTGCGGCCCGCATGAGCGCCGCCGCCGTCCTCGCCCTCGACGCGGGCAACACGCGCGTGAAGTGGGGGCTTCGCGCCGGCGACGACTGGGCCGCGCGCGGGGCCATCGCCACGGCCGGGGCCGCGCAGCTCGGGCGGGACTGGCCCGCGCGGCCGCCCGGGACCCTCGCCTTCGGCTCGAACGTCGGCGGGCCGGCCGTCGAGGCCCTGCTGCACGAGGCCTGCGCCCGCCACGGCGTCGCGCTCTCGCTCATCGCCTCCGAGCGCGAGCGCCTCGGCGTGAGGAGCGCCTACCGCGACCCCGCGCAGCTGGGCACCGACCGCTGGGCCGCCCTGCTCGCCGCCTACCGCGACGCGCCCGTGAACCAGCTCGTGGTGAACGCGGGCACCGCGCTCACGGTGGACGCGCTGCGCGAGGACGGCCTCTTCGCCGGCGGCCTCATCGTGCCCGGGCCCGCGCTCATGCGCCGCGCCCTCGGCGGGGGCACCGCGCAGCTTCGACTCCTCGAGGGCGCCTTCGACCCCTTCCCGAGGAGCACGCCCGACGCCATCACCACCGGCTGCGTGCAGGCCGCCGTGGGGGCGATCGAGCGCATGCACGCCGCGCTCGCCGCCAGCGGGTTCGCGCCCGGGCGCATCATGCTTTCCGGCGGCGCCGCGCCCGAGCTCGCGCCGCACCTTCCCATGCCCGTCACGTTGAACGACAATCTCGTCCTCGACGGCCTCGTCCTCCTCGCCCGCGATCGCTGATCCCGCCCCGTGTCCCGCCTGCTCTTCTTCCTGCTCCTCGTCGCCAACCTCGCCTTCGGCGCGCACCTGTGGCTCACCGCGCAGCCGGCCGAGCCCGACTTCTCGCGCCGCGAGAGGAACCGCGAGGATGCGAAGGTGGTCGCGGTCATCCCGCCGCTCATCG
The DNA here is from genome assembly GCA_044230355.1 of Usitatibacteraceae bacterium. Lineage (GTDB taxonomy): Bacteria > Pseudomonadota > Gammaproteobacteria > Burkholderiales > Usitatibacteraceae > FEB-7. The sequence goes on from JBGARD010000002.1 coordinate 171,226, forward strand.
CCGCCCGCAAGGCGGAGGAGACCCGCGCCCAGGTGCAGTCGCTCACGGGCGCGGCCTGCGTGGAGTTCGCCGGCATCGCGCCGGCGGAAATGGCGCAGGCCCGCGAGGCATTCGCCTCCATGCAGCTGGGCGAGCGGCTCATCGAGCGCCGCGTCGAGGAGATCACGCGCCACTGGGTCCACGTCCCCGCCGCGCGCGACCGGCGCACGGCCGAGCAGTCGGCGGCGGCGCTTCGCCGCGCGGGCATCACGGAGCTTTCGATCCGGCCCGACTTCGCCATCTCGCTCGGCGTGTTCTCGACCGAGGAGGCCGCGCGGCGCTTCCTCGCGCAGGTCGAGGCGAAGGGCGCCAGGGGGGTCCAGGTCGGGCCCTTCTCGAAGGAGGTGAAGGACTCGGTCTACCTCGTGCGCGAGCCGGACACCGAGCTCGTGGCGCGCCTGGCCCTGCTGCAGCGCGAGTACGCCACCTCGACGCTGCGCGCGGTTCCCTGCCCGGGGCCCGAAGGCGCGGCGGCGGGCGCCCAGGCCGCGAAGAAGTAGGCGAGGCGCCCGCTACGGGCGCCCGAAGCGGATGTCGCCGTACCAGGCGACGGTGCGCGCCCCGGTGTTGTCCGAGTCGCTCATGACGGCCACCGCGCGGATGCGCGGCGGCTCCTCCCCGAACGCGCGCCGGTAGTCCTCCAGCACGTTCACCCGCTCCTCGTGCCAGGCGCCCAGGTCGGCGTGGCCGCTTCCGGCCACGATCATCTTGATGCGCGAGGTGAAGTGGTGCGCGATGACCGCGCCCTCCGGCAGGCGGTTCTCCCAGATGTACATGAGCGTCGCATAGGGCAGGTCGTTGCCGCTCAGCGCCTTCGCGAGGTCGAAGTTCATCTGCTCGTCCGGGGGGAGCTTGTCGCGCCCGCCCTCGAAGACCACGATCACGCGCGCCGGGGAGTCCTCGACGTGGGAGAGCGTGTTGTCGGCCCGGGGGTTGAGCGCCTGCACCTTCCACTTCCAGGTGAGCCAGGGATACTCGCGCGGGTCGGCCAGGGTGTCGAAATGCACCCCGGAGGCCGAGGCGTCCGCCGTGGCCTGCAGGGCGACCATCCCCTCCAGGGAAACGAGCCGGTAGTCCGTCGGCTTCTTGGTGCGGGAGACGCGGTACGGCTTCCAGCCGGTCGGCAGGCCCTCGAGCGTCGCGGCGGCGGAGAACGGCGTCGGATCGGGCGAACCGGCGCGTGTCGATGGGGCGCCGGCCACGGGCGCGGGCGCCGTGGCGCAGCCGCCCGCGGCGAGGGCCGCGAGGAGGAGCACGTGCGCCGGTCGAATCACGTTATCGGTTATTCTCGCCGCGAAGGCGGCCGCCACAGTCTAGCGGCGTTTCGCCCCGCCCGCTGACCCGACCACCCCGCAGCGCATGACGCCGACCCGCCACGTCGCCTCCCTCGCCCTTGCCTGCGCCTTCGCCGCGGGCTGCGCGGCCTTCGATCCCTACAACATGGTCTCGCGCCAGGGTGCCTCGCCCGGGGCGCCGGCGCAGGTCCCGGTTCCCGCGCCGGCGCACCTGGGGCTGGGGAAGGAAGGGCGGCTCGCCGCGCTCGACTTCGTCTGGAGCACGGTGAACGAGCGCTACTACGACCCGGGCCTCAACGGCGTGGACTGGAAGGCCGCGCGCGGCCGCTGGGAGCCGCCCGCCCTCGCGGCCGCCACCGACGAGGAGTTCTGGGACCTGCTGGACCGCATGGCGGGCGAGCTGCGCGACGCCCACACGCGCGTGGAATCGCCCGAGCGGGCCGCGCAGATCGAGCGCGAGGAGGCCGTCACGCCGGGATTCACGTTCGCCCCCGTCGAGGGCAGGCTCGTGGTGACCCGGGTGGACCGCGAGTCGGACGCCTGGTGGGCCGGCGTCCGGCCCGGGATGGCGCTCGCCGCGATCGGCGGCGAGAGCGCGCAGGCCGCCTACGGGAAGGCCCTCGCGCGCACTCGCGAGAGCTCCACGCCGCAGGCGAGGCACCGCGGCGCCGTGCGGCGCCTCATCGGCCGCGATGAAGGCAAGCGCATCGACCTGGAGTTCACGCGCACCGACGGCACCGCGCTCGCGGCCGCGCTCGCGCCACGGCGCGTCGCGATCCCGCCGCGCGTCTCGCACCACACGCTTCCCTCCGGCGTCGGCTACGTCCGCCTAACGGGCTGGGCGCAGCACCTGCAGGGCAGGATGATCGCGGCGATCGAGGCGCTGAAGGATGCGCCCGGGCTCGTGATCGACCTGCGCGACAACCCGGGAGGGTCGGGGCTCATGGTCCGCAACGTCGCCGCGCAGTTCTTCCCGAAGGACGGGAAGGTCGAGCTCGGGCGCACGCTCACGCGAACGGGCAAGCCCATCACCATCGCCTTCGACTGGATCGAGCTCATCAAGATCAGGCAGGAGCTCGAGGGCGCCGGCACTTACGCCGGCCCCGTGGCCGTCCTCGTGAACGCCGGCAGCGGCAGCGGCAGCGAGCTCTTCGCGGCCGCCCTGCAGTCGCTGCGCCGGGGGACAGTCGTGGGGCAGACCACCTGCGGGTGCCTGCTCGGCTTCCTGGGCTATGCGGAGATTCCCGGCGGCGGCAAGCTCGCGTACAGCGAGATGGGGTTCGTGTTCACCGACGGCAGGCGAATCGAGCGCGAGGGCGTGGTGCCCGACGTGGCGGTCGCGCTGGCGGCGGCCGACCTCGCGCTGGAGCGCGACCGCGCCCTCGAGGCGGCCGAAGCCCTGCTCGGACGCAAGGCCGATGGGAAGTAGCGCGGAGCCGGCGCTCAACCCCGGGGTCGCGCGCCGCGAGGTCTTCGGCTGGGCGATGTACGACTTCGCCAACTCCGGATACACCACCGTGGTCCTCACGGCCGTGTTCAACGCCTACTTCGTCTCCACGGTGGCGGGCAATGCGCCGTGGGCGACGTTCGCCTGGACCCTGGCGCTCGCGGTGTCGTACGCGATCGTGATGGCCGCGGGCCCGGTCCTGGGCGCCTGGGCCGACGCGCACGCCGCCAAGAAGCGCGCCCTCGCGGCGACCACCGTGGCCTGCGTGGCGGGCACCGCGCTCCTGGCGGGCGCCGGGCCCGGCGACCTCGCCTGGGCCATCGCCTTCATCGTCGTCTCCAACGTCGCCTTCTCGCTCGGCGAGAACCTCGCCGCGGCATTCCTGCCCGAGCTCGCGCGGCCCGCCGCGGTGGGCCGGGTTTCCGGTTGGGGATGGAGCCTCGGCTATTTCGGCGGGATCCTCTCGCTGGGCATCTGCCTGGCGTGGGTGCTGGGCGCCCCGGGGCGCGGCTCGACGACGGCGCAGGCCGTGCCGGGCACGATGCTCATCACCGCCTCGGTCTTCGCGCTGGCCTCGCTCGCCACCTTCCTGCTGCTGCGCGAGCGCGCCGTTCCCGTGCCCGCCGCGCGGCGCGAGTCGCACGCGTTCGCGCGCCTGGCGAGGACCGCGCGCGAGACCGCCGCCTACCGCGACCTCCTCGCGGTGTTCGCGTGCGGCACCTTCTACCAGGCGGGCGTGGCGACGGTGATCGCGCTCGCCGCGATCTATGCCCAGCAGGTGATGGGGTTCCAGACGCGCGAGACGATCCTGCTTATCCTCGTGGTGAACGTGACGGCGGCCCTCGGCGCCTTCGGATTCGGGTACGTGCAGGACCGCATCGGCAAGGTACCGGCGCTGCGGGTGACGCTCTTCGCGTGGCTCGCGATGATCCTCGCGGCCTGGCTCGCGACCACGCCCGCCGCGTTCTGGGTGGCGGCCAACCTCGCCGGCCTCGCGATGGGCTCCTCGCAGTCGGCGGGACGGGCGCTGGTCGCGTACTTCTCGCCGCCTGAGCGCAGCGCCGAGTTCTTCGGCATGTGGGGCGTCGCCACGCGCCTCGCCTCGATCATGGGCCCGGTCACCTACGGGGCCGTCACCTGGGTCACCGGCGGCAACCACCGCCTCGCGATCCTGGCCACGGGCGTATTCTTCCTCATCGCGATCGCCATCCTCGCCGCGGTCGACGAGCGCCGCGGGCACGCCGCCGCCTACACGCCGAGACCGACATGACCTTCCCCGCCCTCTTCCTCTCCCACGGCGCGCCCACCCTCGCGCTCGCCAACAACCTCTACACCCACGCCTGGTCGGAGCTCGCGGTCGTCCTGGGCCGCCCCGAGTCCATCCTCGTCGTCTCGGCCCACTGGGACACGCCCTTTCCCGCCGTGTGCATGGCGCCGCGCCTGGAGACGATCCACGATTTCAGCGGCTTTCCGGAGGCGCTCTACCGCGTGCGCTACCAGCCGCCGGGCGCGCCCGCCCTCGCCGCGCGCGTGGAGGAGCTCCTGGCCGCCATCGGCCAGCGGCCCGCGATCGATCCGGAGCGCGGCATCGACCACGGCGGCTGGGTGCCGCTGCGCTGGATGTATCCCGACGCCGACATCCCCGTGACCCAGCTTTCGATCCAGTCCGAGCTGGGCGCCCGCCACCACCTCGGGATCGGCCGGGCGCTCGCCGCCCTGCGCGAGGAGGGCGTGCTGGTGGTCGGCTCCGGCGGGATCGTGCACAACCTGGGCGACCTCGACTGGTCGGGCGGGCAGGCGCCGCCCGAGCCGTGGGCGGCGTCGTTCGCGGAATGGATGGCCGACAGGGTCGAGCAGGGAGCCTTCGAGGAGCTCGTCGATTACCGCACCCTCGCGAAGGATGCGGTGCGCGCGCACCCCACCGAGGACCACCTCGTCCCCTTCTTCGTGGCCCTGGGCGCGGGCGGGATTCCCGCGCGCCGCATGAACCTGGGCTTCGACATGGGTTCTCTCGGGATGGACTGCTACGCCTTCGGCGCCTGAGCCCTTTCCCTTATCATGGGGGTTATGGCCACGCCTCCCGCCCCCGCTCCCGGCAAGAAGCGCACCCTCTACGACATCCTCGGCGTCGAGCGGGATGCCAACGCCATCGACATCGGCATCGCCTACAAGGCGAGGATCGACGCCCTTAACCGCAACCCGGGCGCCGACCCCAACGAGGTGAACCTCGTCCACGAGGCCTACCACGTCCTGTGCATGCCCAACGAGCGCGCGGCCTACGACGCGAAGCTCATCACCATGGCGGAGAAGGCCGCGGCGAAGCAGCTGGCCCAGAGCCCCGACCTCGTCCTCGAGCCCGACGAGGAGGAGGCGCCGCCGGCCTGGAAGAACAAGTACGTGCTCACGGGCGGAGCGCTTCTCCTCGCCTTCCTCGCCTTCTGGATGATGCGCTCGCCGCCGAAGCCGCCGGCGCAGATCGTGGCGCAGCGCGAATTGCGCCCGCCCGCCGAGAGCCGGCCCGCGGCCCCGGCCGCCGAGGCGCCCCTCGTGGCCCGGAGCGCCGAGGAGCTCTTCTCCATGCTCTCGCGCAGCACGGCGCGCATCACGGTCCACGACGTCTCGGGCCGCGCCGTGGGGCTGGGCAGCGGCGTGGTAACGGGCATCGGAACCGTGATCACCAATTGCCACGTCGCCACGGCCGGCGGCTCCCTCACCGTGAAGGTCGGCGCCGATCAGTTCTCCGCGAGCGTCGAGGTCGCCGACGAGGAGTACGACCTGTGCAGGCTTTCCGTCATGGGGCTCACCGCGCCGGCGGTCACGATCGGCACGGCCGAATCCCTCAAGACGGGCCAGAAGGTTTACGCGATCGGCTCGCCGCAGGGCCTGGAGCTCACGATCAGCGACGGCATCGTCTCGGGCATGCGCAACCTTCCGCAGGGCCGCGTCATCCAGACCACCGCGCCGATCTCGCCCGGCTCCTCGGGCGGGCCGCTGTTCGACGCCTACGGCCGGCTCGTGGGCATCATGACCTTCCAGCACCGCTCGGGGCAGAACCTCAACTTCGCCGTGCCCGCGGACTGGATCGCCGACATGCGCTCGCGAAGCGCCGCGAACCCCCTCACCGAGTCCATGCAGAGGTCGATGGCGCCCAACTAGCGATGGGCACACCCTCCCTCGACGAGGCTCTCGCGAGCGCGCGTTCCCGGTTTCCCGTCCTCGCCGGCGTTCCCCCCGGGTTCGCGATGCGGCTCGCATCCGATTGCCAGGTGATGACCGTGCCCCCTGGCACGCGGCTCTTCGACGAGCGCAGCCCCTGCGGCGCCTTTCCGCTGGTGATCGAGGGCCGCGTGAAGGTGGCCAAGCTCTCGCCCGCGGGGCGCGAGATCGTGCTCTACCGCGTCGGTCCCGGGCAGAGCTGCCTGCTCACCTCGAGCTGCCTGCTGTCGCGCCGCGCCTACGCAGCCACCGGGATCGCGGAAGTCGAGACGACGCTGGTCGCCATCCCGCGCGCGCTCTTCGACGACCTGATGGCCGGGGCGGCAGGCTTCCGCGACTACGTGCACGCCCTCTTCGCCGACCGCATCGGGGAGCTGATGACGCTGGTCGAGGAGGTCGCCTTCCGCCATCTCGACGTGCGGCTCGCCGTGCACCTGCTCGCGCATGGCCCGCTGGTGGCCGCCAGGCACCAGGACATCGCGGTCGAGCTGGGCAGCGTGCGCGAGATCGTGAGCCGCCTCCTCGGCGACTTCGAGGACCGGGGCCTCGTCGCACTGGGGCGCGGCCGCGTCGAAGTGATCGACCGGCCGGGTCTGGAGGCGCTGGCCGCCGGGCGCTGAGCGCCCTGTGTAACCTGGGTTACAGACGGGGATCCCCCGCCTCCTTAATCTCCGGGTATCACCCCCACCCCAAGGAGATTCCCATGAAAGCCAACGTCGGCGGCATCGACAAGATCCTCCGCCTCGCGGCCGGTATCGGCCTGCTCGCCTTCTTCGCCCTCGGCGAGGGCACTGCCCGCTACTGGGGCCTCGTCGGCCTCGTGCCGCTCGCCACCGGGATCTTCGGCTTCTGCCCTTTCTACCCGCTCCTCGGCATCAACACCTGCCCGATGAAGCGCTGACCCTCACCCCCGACCCCTCTCCCGCAAGCGGGAGAGGGGAGCGCTTTTCTCCCTCTCCCTTGGGAGAGGGCCGGGGTGAGGGTGCATTGCGGTATCCTCCCTCGCGAAGCGCCCGTTTCGCGGCGCGGAAACCCGTCATGCAAGCCCGCAAGCTCCTCTTCCTCGCCGCGCTCCTCCCCCCCCTCGCCCTCGCGGGCCGCCCGCTCAACACCGAGGACGCCTCCACGCTCGAGGACACCGCCTGCCAGGTCGAGTCGTGGGTGAACCGCTCGCGCGGAAACGTCTCCGACTTCTCCTTCGCTCCCGCGTGCGCCGCCTTCGGCGTGGAGTGGCAGGCCGGCGGCGTGCGCACGCGCGAGGCGGGCCAAAGCGCCACCACGGCGATGTTCGTGCAGGGCAAGCACGCCTTCAGGAACGTCGACGACGGCGCCTGGGGCGTCGGCGTCGTGGCCGGGCTCACGCGCTTTCCGCGTCGCGAGGCCGAAAGCGGCTGGGGCGATCCCTACCTCATCGTCCCGGTGAGCATCGGGCTGGGCGAGGACAGGGAAACGCGCGCGCTCGTGCACCTGAACGTCGGCGCGGCGCGCGTTCGCGACGAGGGGCGCAACCTCACGCTCTGGGGCGTCGCGGTCGAGAAGCCGGTGACGGCGCGCCTCACGCTGCTCGCCGAAGCCTTCGGCGAGAATGCCGCCAGGCCCTTCCTGCGCGCCGGCGGCCGCTACACGCTTTTCGACAAGTTCGACGTCGACCTCACCTGGGTGACGCGCTCCGCGGGCACGAAGGACGATGATTTCTGGTCCGTGGGCTTCCACTGGGAGACCGACCCGCTGTCTCGCTGAGCGGGTCCCGAAGAAAGAACCATGTCCGCGCCAACCATCACGGCGGAGGGCCGCGCCGAACACCGCGAAAGGCATCCGTTCCTCCACGACCTCGCCGGTTCCGCCAATGGCGCGGCGACCTCCTTCGCCGTCTCGGTGGGCGGCGGCGCCCTCATCTTCGCGCCGCTCGGCCCGGAGTGGCTCCCGTACGGCATCGTGGCCGCCTTCATCGCCACCGTGGGCGGCGGCGCGATCGCCTCGATCCTCTCCTCGACGCCGGTGGCGCTCAGCTCGCCGCGCGCGGCCTCGTGCATCGTCCTGGCGGGATTCGTGGCCACCCTGAGCCGCGCCCTGCCCGAGCTGCCTCCCCAGGGGGTGATCGCCCTCACCAGCCTCACCGTCGTCACCGCCGGCCTCATCCAGGTGCTCGCCGCGGCGATGCGGCTGGGCCGCCTGATCCGCTTCGTGCCCTTTCCCGTGGTCTCGGGATTCACGCACGGCATCGCGCTGTCGCTCCTGCTCGCCTTCACGCCGCTCCTGCTCGGCGTCGCGGAGCTCCCGCGAATCGCCTGGCCAGGGCCCGGCGCCTGGCACTGGGGCGCGCCGCTCGTGGGCGCGGTCGCGCTGGCGGCGATCGTCCTCGCCACCCGGCTGAACGCGCGCCTGCCCGCCATCTTCATCGGCATGGCCGTCGGCGTGGCCTTCTACCTCGCCATGGCCTCGCTGGTGCCAGGGCTCGACGCGGGCGCCGTGGTCTCGCCGGGGAAGATTCCCGACGTGCAGTCTCCGTTCCTCCACTGGGAAGCCGTGCCCCACGTCCTTCGCGACCCCGTGGGCCCGCGCCTCATGCTGTCGTTCGCGGTCGCGCTCGCCTGCGTCGCCTCGATCGACTCGATGGTCGGCACGATGGTGGTCGAGACGCGCTACCACGTCCGCTCGCGCCCCGATCGCGACCTCCTGGCCCAGGGGATAGGCAACGCCATCGCCGGGGCCTTCGGCGGGGCCGCCATCTCGTACTCCGTGGTGTCGGTGCAGGCGGCGCGCTCGGCGGGCGGCCGGGGCCCGATGGTGGGGCCGATGGCGAGCGCAGGCGTGGCCGCCCTGGCGATCACCTGCGCCCTCCTCCTGGAAAGCGTGCCGCTCGCCGTGCTGGCCGCGATCATGATCTTCATCGCCTTCCGGCTGGCGGACCCCTGGGGAACCGCCCTGGTTCGCGTCGTGGCCCGGCACCGCGGGCGCCTCGACGCCACCACCAAGGAGAGCTTCGCCGTCTACCTGCTCGTGGCCCTCTCCATCGTCGCGCTCGACTTCGTCGCGGCCCTCGCCGTCGGCCTCATCGCCTCCTCGGTGATCTTCATCCGCACCATGAACCAGCACGTGGTGCGCGGGATCGTCGTCGGCGCGGGCATCCGCTCGCGCCGCCTCTACCCGCCTTCGGTGATGCCCGTCCTCTCCCAGGCGATGAAATCGGTGGCCGTGGTCGAGCTCGAGGGCCCGCTTTTCTTCGGCACCGCGGACCGGATCTTCGCCTCCGTCGAGCGGCTTCCGCGCAGCGTGAGTTACGTGATCGTGGACCTGCGGCGCGTGCAGGCGCTCGACGCGACGGCCGGCGCCGTGCTCGCGCGCACCCGGGCGCGCCTCGAAATCGAGGCCCGAACCCTTCTCCTGTGCGGCGGGCCCGAAGGCATCGCGAGCGTGGACGGTCCCCTGCCGCCCGCCTTCCCGGACCGCGACCGCGCGGTCGAGTGGATCGAGGGCCGCATCCTCGAGGAAGCGGGCCTGCACGCGACCGACACCTCGATCGACCCCGCCGCCATCGGCGAGCTCCTGGGCCTGGACGCGGAGGAAACGCGCCGGCTCCTGGGCGTGACGGAGATCCGCGAGCTGTCGGCCGGGGAGGCCGTGTTCCGCGAGGGCGACGCGGGAAGCGAGCTGTACTTCCTGCTGCACGGCCGCCTGTCCATCTACCTCGCGCGCGACGGGGCGAGGGGCACGCGGGTCGTGACGTTCCTGCCCGGCAACACCTTCGGCGACGTGGCCTTCATCGACGGGCGGCCGCGCACCGCCAGCGCCGTGTGCGACGTGGACTGCCGCGTGCTCCTGCTCTCGCGCGCGGGCCTCGACCGCCTGGCGCTGGAGGCGCCCGAGGTCGTGGCCCACATCTACGCCTCGCTCGCGCTCGACATCGCCGGCCGGCTTCGCAGCACCGACATGCTCCTGCGCGAGGAGCTCGCGCCCTGACGGGAGGCCCCCGATGCGCGTCCGGATGGCGGCACTGGCGGCCCTGCTGGCGGCGTGCGGAAGCGGCCCGCCCGCGCCCGCCGAGCCCGCGAACTTCGACGAGGCGATGAAGCTCGCGTCCACGAAGTGGGAGGGGCACCGCTGGAGCGAGGTCTTCGCGGCCTGCGACACCGCGTTCCGTTACGCGGACCGCACCGGCAGCCGGCGCGCGATCGTCGCGGCCGATTGCGCGGCCGAGGCCGCCTCGCGCATGGGCAAGCCCGAGCTGGGCATTCCGCACTACCAGCGGATCGTCGAGGTCCACGGGGAGTCCCTCCGCACGCACAGCGGCGGCCAGCGCGTGGCCAACAACCTCGGCGTGCTGCTCATCGGGCGCGGGCGCGGGGACGAGGGCGTCGCGCACCTCGAGTGGGCCCTGGAGACCTATACCGGCATCCCCTATTCGAGCACCTTCGGCCGCGCCTTCACCACGCGCGCGACGATCGTGACGAACCTCGCCCGCGCCTACTACGAGACGGCGAGCCGGCCGGAGATCCGCGCCTGGGTGCAGGAGCAGGGCACGATGCTCCACGAGCACATGGCGCGCAATGCCGGAAGAGCGCACCTGGCGATGGGCGGCTCCGCCGCCCTCGACGCCCTCGCTGCGATCGGCCGGCGCCAGGCCAACGTGGACACGCCGGCCTGGGAGGCGCAGGCGAGGGCCAGCGAGCCGCTCGAGGCCGACATCGCCGCCGCGCAGCCGCACCTGATGCGGGCCTGCGAGGACATCCCGCTGCGCACCACGGTGATGCAGGCCTGCATGCGGGAACTCGCGCCGCCGGGATGAAGGGCCCGCGGGGGCGCGCCCGTCGCATCGTCACGACGGGACGCGGACGATGATGTCGTTGCGAACGTTGGTGACGCCCTTCACCGAACGCGCGAGCGCTTCCGCCCGGTCGCGCTCGGCCCAGGACTTGGCGAAGCCGGACAGCTGCACCAGGCCCTTCATGGTCTCGACGCCGATCGCCGTGGCGGCGACCGCGCCGTCGTCGGCGAACTTCGCCTTCACCTGCGAGGTGATCGTGGTGTCGTCGACGTACTGCCCCACGGTCTGCTGTTCGCGTGCGACGGCGCAGCCGCCCAGGAGGGCTGCCACGGACGCGAATGCCCGCGATCAGTGCGCGATCTGCGCCTATCGCGAGGGCGCCCGGGCTGCACGGGTGGGCCGCTCCCGGTTCCTCGCGTCGCCTGCAAACCACGGTCATCCATGGGGACATCCGCGCGCCGGGGAGCCCGGCGTTCGTTTGCCGACGGTCAAACGCGCCGCCCGGGCCTCGGGCAGAATGCCGCCACCATGAAGAAGACACTCCTCGCCGCGCTGCTCCTGGGCCTTTGCCTGGGCGCCGCCGCCCAGACCCCGCCGCCCGCGAAACCGGCGCAGACCCTCACCCCCGGCCCCTCTCCCAAGGGGGAGGGGAGGATGCCGGCCAACCACCCGCCGATCGGCGGCAGCCCGCATCCGAAGGAGCCCGCCTCGCCGTGGGCGGAATTCGCCGACTACGCGCTGTCCATCAAGGTGCCGCCGAAGGGCGAGTCGGGCAACTGGAAGATCCGGGCGTTCGCCGATCCCGCCGATGTCCTGGTCGAGTACGACACGCCGGCGGCGAAGGGGCGCAACCGTGGCGCGGTCCTGCTGGTCGGCGGACAGACGCTGGCGGCCAGGGGCACGGCCCTCGAGCCGGGCTTCGAGCTCGAGCCCCTCGACGCCGCGGTCGTGAGCCTCAAGATCCTCACCCGGCTTCTCGACGCGGCCGTGCCCGGCGGCCCCGCCGCGCTCAAGGCGAAGCAGCCGGTGAGCGCGCGCGACGACAAGGCGCCCATCGAGGCCTTCACGCCCACCGTGAGCTCGCGCTTCGCCGCCCCGTGGTCGCTCAAGGGAACGGTCGCGCGCGCGGATGCGAACACCGTCTCCTTCGATCTCGAGATCGAGGCGCCCTTCGGCGAGAAGGGCGAGACGCGCGCACGCTGGAGGTTTTCGGGAACGGCCTCCGGATCCGCGCGCAGCCGCAGCCTCGAGGACGGCATGAGCCTCGCGGGCTGGAGCGGCTACTCGATCGGCCCCGGCACCAGCGGGAAGACGGGCCACGCCTCGCTGCGCTTCCGCGCCGCGAAGCTCCCCGGCCCCTTCGCCACCCTCAAGGACCTGCGCGCCGCCGCCGCCAAGGGCGGCTAGCCGGCCGGCGCGAGCGGAAGGCCGGCCCGCCCCAGTTCCACGCCCTCCGCGGACCGCAGGACGAGCTCGCCCGTGGCGAAGTCGTACTCGGCGTGCCGGGGATCGTTCCACTGGTCTAGCGCGTAGGAGCAGAAGGGCGGGAAGAGGCCCTGCGTGGGCTGGTCCTTGCGCAGCGCGAAGACGTAGTCGGGCTGCGTGGCCATCGGGTAGCCGTCGTGGCAGTAGCGCACCCACGCGTGCTCGCCCGCGACCACGATGCTCCAGAAGGGCGCGGCGTCGTAGAGCTTCAGGCGCACGCGCCGGCCCGCCTCCCACAGCGACTTGAGGAACGCGATGCTCGCGCCGATCTCCTCGCGGTAGAGCGCCTCCGCCTCGCGCGGGTCCGGCAGCGAGCGGATGCGGGCGCGCGCACCTTCGCTGAAGGGGTTGAGGAGCATCACCCGCGTCTCGAAGCAGCGGCCCACGAGATCGCGGAACGGCGCCTTCTCCGAGGCGAACGTGTGGAAGCCGGTGACGGAGACGATGAGCGCGTCACGCGCGGCACGCATCGCCTTCGCTCCCGCCCTGTCGACATCGCGCGCGCCGTCGCGCCGCACCTGCACGAGGGCGACCATGTCGTGCAGCCGGCGGGCGCGCAGGCCTTCCCACGCCAGGCTCAGCGCATTGAAGACGAGGACCAGCACGGCGGCCAGGCCCAGCTCGGTGGCGAGCAGGAGCTTCGAGCTCGCCGCGACGCGGGGCCACCACTCGTGCAGGACGAACGTGGCCACCGTGGGCAGCGAAAAGGCGATGGCCAGGGCCAGGCCGGAGATGGCGACGTGGAAGAGGATCTGCTGCATCACGGCGAAGCCGAGGCTGCGTTCGCGGATGGCGGTCATTGCATGCTCCTGGCGTTTCTCCCGGAGGAGAGTCCGGTGAGACGCACGATTCACGCGCGGGTTCCGCGCGCGATCCGATCGTCGCCCTGCGGCGACAGGGCGGGCGTCCCGCTCAGCCGCGTTCCTCGCGCTCCGGCGTGGCCGTGATGCGGTGGATGGAGAGGTCCGCGCCTTCGAATTCCTCCTCGGCGTCCAGGCGGATCCCGACGCTCGCGCGCAGCAGCCCGTAGATCGCGAATCCGCCCGCCAGCGCGACCGCGATGCCCATGGCCGTCCCCGCCAGCTGGCTCGCGAGCGACACGCCACCCAGGCCGCCCAGCGCCTTCGATCCGAAGATGCCGCAGGCGATTCCGCCCCACGCCCCGCACAGCCCGTGCAGGGGCCACACGCCCAGCACGTCGTCGATCCTCAGCCGGTTCTGGGTCGCGTTGAACATGACGACGAAAAGCCCCCCGGCCACCGCGCCGGTCGCGAGCGCGCCCAGCGGATGCATCACGTCGGAGCCCGCGCACACCGCCACGAGGCCCGCGAGCGGGCCGTTGTGCACGAAGCCCGGGTCGTTCCGGCCCACCACCAGGCCCGCGATCGTGCCCCCGGCCATGGCCATCAGCGAATTGGCGGCCACCAGGCCGGCGATCCTGTCGAGGGTCTGTGCGCTCATCACGTTGAAGCCGAACCAGCCCACCGTGAGGATCCACGCGCCCAGCGCGAGGAACGGGATGTTGGACGGCGGGAAGGCGACCACGCGCCCTTCCCTGGTGTAGCGGCCGTGCCGGGCGCCCAGCAGGATGACGGCAGCCAGGGCCACCCACCCGCCCACCGCGTGCACCACGACCGAGCCCGCGAAATCGTGGAACTCCGCCCCGAAGGCGCCCTTCAGCGCCGCCTGGACCCCGTAGGCCTGGTTCCACGCGATGCCCTCGAAGAACGGGTAGACGAAGCCCACCAGCACGAAGGTGGCCGCGATCTGCGGGTTGAAGCGCGCGCGCTCGGCGATGCCGCCCGAGACGATGGCGGGGATGGCCGCGGCGAACGTGAGCAGGAAGAAGAACTTCACCAGCTCGTAGCCGCTCTTCGCCGCGAGGCTCTCGGCGCCCGCGAAGAAGTTCGCGCCGTAGGCCACGGAGTAGCCGATGAAGAAATACGCGATCGTGGAAACGGAGAAGTCCACGAGGATCTTCATGAGCGCGTTCACCTGGCTCTTGCGCCGGACGGTGCCCAGCTCGAGGAACGCGAAGCCCGCGTGCATGGCGAGCACCATGATGGCGCCGAGCAGGATGAAGAGGACGTCGGACGAAGTCTTGATCGCTTCCATGTTCATCCTCCCCTGGACTCAAGGCCGGCCGCGGCGACGGCGCCGCGGCCGTGGCCGCACTATACGCTTGCGCGGCAGTGGGCGACGATGGCCTTGACGATCTCCGGGATGAGGGGCTCCGGAAGGTCGTGGCCCATGCCCTCGAGCTCGAGCAGGCTCGCTCCCGGGACGATCCGCGCCACCTCGCGCCCCGCGGAGCGCGGGATCAGCGGGTCGTCGGAGCCGTGCACGACGAGCGTGGGCACGCGGATCGTGGCGAGCTCGGCGCGCCGGTCGCCCGCGGCCAGCATGGCGAGCATCTGCCGCGCGATGCCGTGGTGGTCGTAGCCGCGCCGGGCCGAGCGCTCGCAATGCGCGCGCAGCTTCGCGGGGTCGGCCGGGTGGTGCGAGCTTCCGATCACCGTCATCACGTGCACGAGGTAGTCGGTGATGGAGTCCACCTCGCCGGGCCGCTCGGGCCGGTGCAGGATGGCGCCGAGGGCGCGCGGCCGGGACGTGGAGGTGAAGGGATTGCCGCTGCCCGACATGATCGACACGAGGCTCGCCACGCGCCCGGGCCAGCGCGCCGCGAGCACCTGCGCGACCATGCCGCCGAGCGACGCCCCCACCACGTGCGCCCGCTCGATGCCGAGCGCATCCATGAGGCCCGTGACGTCCCTGGCCATGTCCGCGAGGGTGTAGGGCGCCTGCACCTCCATGCCCAGGATCGACTTCGCCATCGCCAGGGGAATCGGGGTGTGCGGGCCCTCGTCGATGCGCGACGAGAGCCCGCAGTCGCGGTTGTCGAGGCGCACCACGCGGAAGCCGCACTTGACGAGGCCGGCGACGAACGCATCCGGCCAGAACACGAGCGGCATGCCCAGCCCCATCACGAGCACGAGCGGCACGCCGCCTGCGCCACCGTCCGTCTCGTAGGCGATCGTGATGCCGTTCGCCCGGACGGAGGGCATCTCGCGCCTAGTACCAGCCGGCCCGCGCGGGGTCGCGGAAGAACCAGGCGCGGGCGCCGCCGCGGTCGAACGGCCTCCAGCGCCCGTCGGGCTGCGCGAGGCGGTCGGCGATGGCGAACCACGCGAGGGGGTTGAATCCCAGCCCCAGGTGGCTCGCCTCCACCTCGATGTTCTCGTGCTTCGGCCCCGGCTTCTCGACGCTGCACTGCCAGGCCACGATGCCGTCGGTGCGGCTGAAGATGGACGTCGTGGGCACGGGCGGGGGCACGCGCAGCGGCTCGTGGATGTCGGCGGTGCCGATCCGGTGCCCGGTGACCTTCTCGTAGAGGCGCCACGCGTTGGTGGCCTTGGGATGCCCCGTGAAGGGCGTGCCCAGCGTGATCACCAGGCGCACGGCCCTGGGCGACTCCTTGGCGAACTCGCGCGCGTAGATGCCGCCCAGGCTCCAGCCGATGAGGGAGACCTTGCGCCGGTGCCGCTTGTGGATCGCCGCCAGGCGCGCGCGGCAGGCGTCCAGCACGCCCTCGCGCGGCCCCTTGTTCGCGCCCTGCTCCCAGCCGTAGGGAACGTAGCCCTTGTCCTCGAGGTAGCTGCGCAGCGGGGCCGTGGTGCGGTCCGAGGCGAGCAGGCCCGGGAACAGGAGCACCGGGTGGCCGTCGCCCTCGGGCGCCTGGTCCAGGAGGGAGCGGTAGAGGAGGGAGGCGCCGAATTCCCAGGGCGCCCGCCATTCCAGCGCGAGGCGGAGCATCCCCGGCGCGCGCATCAGGCCGTAGTCGTACCAGTGCTCCAGGTGGTGCGTCTGCTTCATCCGCGGATCTTCTTCAGCTCCTCGTGCGCATCGTACAGCGCGTCGGCCAGCTTGCGCACGTCCGGCATCGCCGCCTTCGCCGCGACGATGCCGAAGTCGAGCGAGCCGCAGTAGCTCTCGACCGTGACGTTGAGGCCCAGCCCGTGCTCCACGATGGACACGGGCCACCAGGAGAGCATGCGGGCGCCGGCGAGGTACAGCGGCGCCTGCGGGCCGGGAACGTTGGACACCACGAGGTTGGCGAGCGGCGGAAAGGCCTTCACGGCCTGGGCGTACCCGTAGGCGCGCGCGATGCCCGAGATGACCCAGGGGGCGCCGATCGCGGGCAGGTCCATGGGGATGATGGCCTTCGCCCGGAGGGTGATCGCCTTCGCGTTGCCGGCCGAGGCCCGGATCGCCTCCAGGCGCTCCCGGGGCTCGGCGATGTGCGTCGCCAGGTTCGCGAGGACCATCGTCGCGCGCGTCGAGTAGATCGAGTCGCCCTCGGCGCGAAGCGACACGGGCAT
The DNA here is from genome assembly GCA_044230355.1 of Usitatibacteraceae bacterium. GTDB lineage: Bacteria > Pseudomonadota > Gammaproteobacteria > Burkholderiales > Usitatibacteraceae > FEB-7. Next base: position 187,852 of record JBGARD010000002.1, read on the forward strand.
GGCCGCGACGAGGGGCGAAGCCGGCAGGATCCGCTTCGCGAGGAGGTAGCGCCGCACGGCCCCGCTCACCACGGCGAGCACCACGTCGTTCACCTTGGCGCCGTGGCGCCGGGCGATGCCCTTCACGCTCGCCAGCGGGATCGAGGCCGTGGCGAAGGCGCGCTCCGCCCCGATGGGCACGTTGAATGGCGAGGCCGGGCCGATGGGCAGGCCCCGGCGCCTGCCGCCGGCCGGCGCGGCCAGCGACGAAAGCGCGGCAAGGCCCCCCGTCACGACGCGGGCCGCCTCGGGCATGGCGCGCAGGAACTTGCGGTATTCCGCGACGCTCTTCGAGAGGGCGGCGCCCAGCAGGTCGCCGATGCCCGGGGTCGCCTCCAGGATCCGCGCCCGGGGCGGCGGGATCCTGCGGCCCCGCGGCGAATCGTCGAGCAGCGCCTCGGCGAGCTTCACGCCCGCCGCGCCGTCGAGCGCGGCGTGGTGGACCTTCGCGTACCACGCCAGCTCCCCCGTCGCGAGCCCCTCGATGAGGTGGAACATCCAGAGCGGGCGCTCGCGGTCGAGGGGCTTCGCGTGCAGCCTCGCGACCAGCGCCTCGAGCTGGGCCATGGTGCCGGGCCTCGGCAGCCTCGCACGGCGGATGTGGTGGCCGAGGTCCACCTCCCGGTCCTCTATCCACACCGGGCTCGCGACATCGAAGGGCAGCGAAGCGATGCGCCGGGTGAAGACGGGGACGAGGTGCAGGCGGCTGGCGACGTGGCCGCGCACGCGCTCGAGGAAGGCGGCGCGTTGCCGGGCCGGCACCCGGACCAGGTGCAGCGACCCCACGTGCATGGGGGTCGCGGGCGTCTCGAGGTACAAGAAGGCGGAATCGAGTCCGGAGAGAGTCTTCAATGGCGTGGTCCGGTCCGGCCGCAGGGCGATTGCGGCCCCCTAGGTCCCGTATCGCACCGGGGAGGCGAACTGCCGGAACGCCGCCAGCGCGCTGTAGCACGCGAGCATCGCTGTCTTCGGGTTATCGGGGGAGGGAACGCTTTCGAAGCGGATGTCGATGGTGCCGGTCCTGCCCTTCACGCGGATGAAGTGCGTGTTGAAGCGCAGCGCGGGATCCGCGACCACCCGCAGGCGCGTGAGGTCGAACCCCGCGCCGGCGAGCGCGAGGACCGCGGCGATGTTCACGTTCGCCGGGAAGTGCGGCACGCCCTCCCGGGCGCTGCCCTCGAACAGCGTCACCGGCCCCGCGAGCGCGTCGAGGTCGATGCCGAGCCGCTCGACGTACGCGATGCCCTTCCAGGCTGCCGGCGGCTTGGTCACGGCGATGCTGACTTCGTCCACGCCCGCGGCGCACGCGGCCTTGAGCGCGTCCAGCCCGCCGATTCCGCCCGAGGGAACGTAGAGCAGCGCGCGCCCCGCGGCGGCGGCCCGCTCGAGCCGGCCGCGCAGCGCGTCGTCGGCGAGCGCCCCGCCCGACAGGACGATCATCGCGATCCCGCTCGAAAGGAGCGCCTCGGCATGCTCGCGCACCGCGTCGTGGGAAGCGGCCTCGACGACCACGTCGGGGCGCGCCTCCACGAGCGCGGCGGCGCCCACCACGAAGGGAACGCCGTAGTGGTCGGCAAGTGCGCGCGATGGCGATGCGGGACCGCGCCCGGCGATGGCCACCACCCGCGCATCGCCGCCCGCGGCATGCACGTGGTCCAGGAAAAGCCTCGCGATCACGCCACCGCCGAGCAGGCCGATTCGCATCTTGGGGGAAACTCCGTTTGAACGGCTCGACGCGGGAGTCTAATATGTCCGCAGCCTCGCCGCGACCGCGAATCCCCCACCTGAGGACACCCGACCATGAAACGCACCCTCGCCCTGCTTGCCGCCCTTGCATCGGCGGGCGCCATTTCCGCGTCCGCCGCCTATCCCGAGCGCCCCGTGAAGCTGATCGTGCCGTGGGCCGCGGGCGGCGACACGGACGTGGTCTACCGCGCCTTCCAGCCCGTCCTGCAGAAGCACCTCGGGAACACCGTCGTCATCGCCAACGTGGGCGGCGCCTCGGGCACCAAGGGCGCCAAGGAGGCCAAGGACTCGGCCGCCGACGGCTACACGATCCTCGCGATCCACGATTCGATCCACTCGACGTTCTACACGGGCGTTGCCGACGTGGCGTGGTCGGACTTCCAGCCGATCTGCCTGGTTGCCTCGACGCCTTCGATCCTCACGGCGGCCCCGAAGACGCCCTGGAAGGACGCCAAGGCCATGCTGGCGGACGCCAAGGCGCGGCCCGGCCAGGTCACCGTGGGCGCCTCGCTGGGTTCCACCAGCCACTTCTTCCCCGCGCTGATCGAGAAGGGCGGGGGCGTCAAGTTCAAGTACGTCGCCTATGACGGGACGGCGCCGCGCATGAACGCGCTCCTCGGCAGCCACATCGACATGGCGGAATCGAACCTCACCCAGAAGGGGAAGGCCGATGCCGGCCAGATGCGCTTCCTCGCGATCGCCACCGAGAAGCGCAACCCCGCCGTTCCCGACGTCCCGACGCTCAAGGAGCTGGGAATCGACGTGACCTACGCGGTGAACCGCGGGCTGGTCGCGCCCAAGGCCACGCCCGCCGACGTGATGGCGAAGCTGCAATCGGCGTGCGCCGAGGCGGCCAGGGAGCCTGCCTTTGCCGAGGCCATGACGAAGCAGGGAACGCTCGTCAACTTCCTCGGGCCGAAGGAATACACCGGGTTCCTCAAGGAAAACGACAAGATCAACCAGGACCTCGCGAAGGACCTGGGCATGCTCAAGCGCTGACCCGGCCGCCGCACCTTCCGTGGGCCGCGACGCGATCACCGGCATCGTGGTGCTCGTCGCGAGCCTCGCCCTTTACTGGGCGACGCTCGGGATGGAGAGCAATCCGCTCGTCCCGGTGAGCCCGGCGCTCTATCCGCGAATCGTCCTGGGGATCACCGCGGCATTCGCCGCGCTCCTCGCGCTGCAGGGCGTCCTCGCGCACCGCCGCCCGGGGCAGGCGCGAGTGGCGGAGCGCCCCGGGTCGCGCTACGGGATGGTCGTCGCGATGTTCGCGCTCTTCGGCGCCTACGTCCTCGCCCTGCCGTACGTGGGGTTCCGGATCGCCACCTTCGCCTTCCTGGTGGCGATGCAGGCCGCGCTGGAGCCGCCGCGCGGCTGGCGACGCTGGGCCGGCGTCGCGGTCGTCGCCGTCCTCACGACGGCCGCCGTCTACTACACCTTCGACCAGTACCTGCAGGTCCTGCTGCCCCGCGGGCGGTGGACGGACGTCTAGCCATGTACGAGCTCCTCGGCACGGCCCTCGTCAACATCGCGCAGGTGAAGTACCTCGTCCCCCTGTTCATCGGCACGCTCGTCGGCGTGGTCGGGGGCGCGCTGCCGGGCGTCACCATCACGATGACGATCATCGTGGCCCTGCCGTTCACCTTCGGGCTCGATCCCCTGCAGGGGCTGGCGGCGATGACCGGGCTCTACGTCGGCGGCTCGGCCGGCGGGCTCGTGGTCGCCGCGCTCCTGGGAATTCCCGGGACACCGTCTGCCGTCGCGACCACTTTCGACGGGCACCCCATGGCGGTGAATGGCGAGCCGGGGCGCGCCATCTGGCTCGGCATCTGGGCCTCGTTCTTCGGCGGACTGCTGGGCGGGATATTCCTCATCGCCGCCACGGGGCCGCTCGCCGCGTTCGCCCTCGCCTTCGGCCCCTGGGAGTACTTCGCCCTTTTCGTGCTCGCGCTGTCCATGGTCGCGGGGCTGGCCGAGGCGTCGCTGCTGAAGGGGCTGCTGGCGGGGATGCTCGGGCTCGTCGTGACGGTGCTCGGCAACGACCCGATGCTCGGCGCGCCGCGGCTCACCCTCGGCATCGGGTTCCTGGAGGGCGGCGTGCCGTTCCTGCCGGTGCTCATCGGCGTCTTCGCGTTCGCGCAGATCATGTCCGAGGTGGAGCGGCCGCGCGGCTCCGGACAGGCCGCGAAGGCGATCGCGGCGGCGGCGAGCCTGCGCGTGTCGCAGCTCAAGGTGATCGGCGAGATCCTCTCGCGGCCGTTCCTGCTGCTCTGGTCGTCGCTGGTCGGCGTGTGGATCGGCGTGCTGCCCGCGATCGGCGGCAGCGCCGCCAACATGATGGCCTACGACCAGGCCAAGAAGTTCTCCAAGCGCCCCGAGATGTTCGGCAAGGGCATTCCCGAGGGCATCATCGCGTCGGAATCGTCGAACAACGCCAACGTCGGCGGCTCGCTCGTCACCATCATGGCGTTCGGCATCCCCGGCGACGCCGTGACGGCCGTCATGCTGGGCGCGCTGACCATACACGGCATCCAGTCGGGGCCGCTCTTCATCACCCAGCAGCCGACGATCGCCTACGGGATCTTCGCCGCCTACCTCCTCGCGCACCCGATCATGGTGCTGATCATGGGCCTGGGGTCGCGCTGGGCGCTGCGCATCGTGACGGTCCCGAAGGCGATCCTCTTCCCGGTCGTGCTGGTGCTGTGCGTGGTCGGGGCCTACGCGCTCGCCAACTCGATGTCCTCCGTGTACGTCCTGCTGGCCTTCGGGGTGCTGGGCTACCTCATGGTGAAGGCCGGCATCCCCCTGGCACCCTTCATCCTCGGCGTGATCCTCGGCGACCAGATCGAGACCAACCTGGTGCGCTCCATCATGACCGACGCCGACCCGTGGCTGTTCGTGACGCGCCCGATCTCCGGCGCGCTGCTCGGCCTTTCCGTGGCCTCGGTGGCGTTCTCCGTCTGGCAGCACCGCCGCGCCGAGCGCCGCCGGCAGGTGCGGGAAGCCGACCCGGAAGCCGACTTCTAGGGCCGGCGCGCCGGCCGGGAAAAGACGAGGTGAAGCCGCCTCTCGACGTGGCGGCGGACGCGCTGCGCGAAGCCGGCGCGGCCGCGGGCGGGCACGCGGAAGAGGTACCGCGACCCCACGTGCATGGGGGTCTCCGGCGTCTCGAGGTGGAGGAAGGCGGCGTCGAGTCCGGAGAGCGGCTTCAAGCGCCGCCGCGCTTCGAGCCGAAGAATCCGACCTTCCAACCCGCCTCGCGCAGGACCTTCATCGCCCGGGCGTTCAGCCACCCCATCACGATGATGTTGAGGATCCCCACGAACATCGCCACGAAGCACAGCGCCGTCGTCCACCAGCGCAGCCGCAGGGCGAGCCCCATGCGCACGACCCCGACGAGGGACAGGACGAGCGCGGCGATATCGACGACGAGGCTCGCCGTTCGCATGGCGGGCGGGCGCCCGATCGCGTACTCCGCGATGACCACCACGAGGACGATTGCGAGGGCGATGATCAGCAGCCGCTGGGCGGAGGCCACGCGGGCCGGATCCACCGGCTCGGCCGGCTGGGCATTGTCGGCAGCGGCGGGCGGTGTGGACGCGTTCTCGTTGTTCATGTCGGCTCCAGGATTGCCGGCGCTACGGCACTGCCGACCGATTCTGCCTGCGGGCACCGAAAACCGCAAAGAGGCGGAATCAGCCAAAATAGCGCTTTGCGCAGCGCAGCAACCGCCCCGAGCCCCCATGCCCAACGATTCGAAGTCGCCGGAAGGCGCCCACGTCACGAACTTCATCAAGCAGCGCATCGAGGCCGACCTGGCCGCGGGCAAGTACGCCCAGCGCCGCTGGGGCGGCAGGCCCGGCAAGCTGGATGCCCACAAGGACGCGCCCCTCGATCCCGCGAGGATCCGCACGCGCTTCCCCCCGGAGCCCAACGGCTACCTGCACATCGGGCACGCGAAGTCGGTCTGCCTCAACTTCGGTCTGGCGCAGGAATACGGCGGCATCTGCCACATGCGCTTCGACGACACGAACCCGGAGAAGGAAGAGCAGGAGTACGTCGAGTCGATCATCGACGCGGTGAAGTGGCTGGGCTTCGGCTTCGGCAGCAGGGACGAGTACCTGTACTTCGCCTCCGACTACTTCGACCTCATGTACGAGTTCGCCGAGTGCCTCATCGAGCATGGCGACGCCTACGTCGACTCGCAGACGCCGGAGGAAATGCAGCGCAACCGCGGCAGCTTCCAGGAGCCCGGCAAGGATTCGCCGTTCCGCACGCGCACGCCGGCCGAGAACCTCGCCCTCTTCCGCGAGATGCGGGACGGCAGGCACCCCGACGGCGCGCACGTGTTGCGGGCGAAGATCGACATGTCCTCGCCCAACATCAACATGCGCGATCCGGCGATCTACCGCATCAAGCGGGCCACGCACCACCGCACCGGCGACAAGTGGTGCATCTACCCGATGTACACCTACGCGCACCCCATCGAGGACGCGCTGGAGAACATCACCCACTCCATCTGCACCCTCGAGTTCGAGGACCAGCGCCCCTTCTACGACTGGCTGCTGGAGAAGCTGGCGACCCACGGCATGCTGCAGCGCCCGCTCCCGCAGCAGATCGAGTTCTCGCGCCTGAACATGACCTACACGGTCATGAGCAAGCGCTTCCTGCTGAAGCTCGTGCAGGAGAAGTACGTGGACGGCTGGGACGACCCGCGGATGCCGACGCTGGTGGGGGCACGCCGCCGCGGCTTCACGCCGGAGGGGTTCCGCCTGTTCGCCGAGCGCATCGGCGTTTCGAAGGCCGACAACTCGATCGACCCCTCCGTGCTCGAGGACTGCATGCGCGAGCACCTGAACGAGGTGGCACCGCGGCGGATCGCGGTGCTGGATCCGCTCAAGCTCCTCGTCACGAACTATCCCGAGGGCGCCTCCGAGGAATGCCTCGCGCCCAACCATCCCCAGAAGCCGGACTGGGGCAAGCGCGCGATGCCGTTCTCGCGCGAGCTGTGGATCGAGCGGGAGGACTTCAACGAGGAGCCGCCCAAGGGCTACTTCCGGCTGTTCCCGGGCAATTCCGTGCGCCTCAAGTACGGGTTCGTGGTGAAGTGCACGGGCTGCACCAAGGATGCGCACGGGAACGTGATCGAGGTGATGTGCGAGTACATCCCCGACTCGAAGTCGGGCACGCCGGGCGCCGACCACCACAAGACGAAGGGCGTGATCCACTGGGTCTCGGCGGCGCACGCGCACGAGGCCGAGGTCCGGCTCTACGACCGCCTCTTCAAGGTGCCGCACCCAGGCCGTTCTCCCTCTCGCCCGGGAGAGGCGGGCCTTTCTCCCTCTCCCTTGGGAGAGGGCCGGGGTGAGGGTAACTACCTCGACGACCTCAATCCCAATTCGCTGAAGGTGATCCGCGCGTACCTCGAGCCGTCACTCAAGGAGGCGAAGGCGGAGGACAGGTTCCAGTTCGAGAGGCACGGGTACTTCGTGGTGGATGAGTCGACAGCGGGGAAGTGGATCACGCGGACGGTGACGCTGCGGGATTCTTGGGGAAAGCCTTCCCCTTAAGGGAGTGCGCAGTCATGGCAGGTGGCTCCGATTGGTCAAGGCCGCAGTTGCTGGTCGCTTTTGACCTCTACTGCAAACTGCCATTCGGGAAATTGCACCACCGAAATCCGGAAATCATCAGGTGGGCAAATCTGATCGGGCGAACGCCGTCGGCATTGGCAATGAAGCTGACGAACATCGCCAGCCTCGATCCCAAGATCACTGGATCGGGCCGGCGCGGCCTGCGAGGCGCCTCTGCGGCTGATCGAGCCATGTGGGGCGAAATGAATGCAGACTGGAGCTCCTTCGCAATCGCCGCAAGGCATGCATGCGAGTCGATCGGTGGTTCCGAGACAATCTCCGCGGAGGACACTGAATCGGAGACGGGGCGCCCCTTGCTTCCCGAGGACATGCCAGAAATGCCTGCGTCGTTCGCGGGTGACTCGCGTCGAATAGAGTCGTTTGCCCGGATCGGACAGTCATTTTTCCGCCGGTGCGTCTTAAGCGCCTACTCATCGAAGTGCTGCATCTCTGGACTTTCGATACCCAGTCTTCTCGTTGCCAGTCACATCTCTCCCTGGAAAAGCGACCCAAACAACAGGCTTAATCCGAGGAACGGGCTATGCCTCTCCGTACTGCATGACAAGGCGTTTGATCTCGGCCTGATTCACCTGACCGACAACTTCGAAGTCCGATTGACGAAGCGCTCCTTGATTCGAGGCGACGACTCCTTTGCCCAATCGGGCCTGTCGACCTTTGAGGGTCGGCAGATAGACTTGCCGGACAAGTTTGCTCCCGACGTGGAATTCATCCGGAAGCACAGGGAAGTCAGCAAGGCACGATATCGATGAATCTGGAATTCCATTACTTCTACCGCGACGCCGGGAACTTCAAGTCGTTCGGGTCCGTGATCGTCTCGAATCCTGATTCGATTTCCGCAGATATGTTGGCCCGGACCGGAGCCGAGCTAATTGAGCGCTTTCGGCTGGAGCGGCCTCGCTTCTAGTCTCTAGCTAGGCGCCGAACCCGCGCCAGTCCACCGCGCGAACCCCCGGCGCCACCGCAGTCAAGCGGCCCTCCCCCGCCGGCGCCTCGTGAACCAGCAGACAATCGACGGTGCCCCCTGCCTTCCGGGAAAAGGCATCCGCAAGCCTGCGAAGCGGCGCGGCCATTGCCGGCATCACCGTCTTCCCGGCCTTGCATTCGATCAGGGTCGTGCGGCCGGCTCGCCCAGGCACGACGAAGTCCACCTCCAGACCCTGCTCGTCGCGGAAGTGGTAGATCTCCCGCCGCCCGCCGCCGTGGATCTGGCGCTTCACGATCTCGCTCGCCACCAGCCCTTCGAACAGGGCGCCTCGAAATGGCGACTTGGCCAGCTCACGCGCCGTGTCGATCCCGAGCAGGTGGCACGCGAGCCCCGGGTCGGTGAGGTAGAGCTTGGGCGACTTGACCAGCCTCTTGCCCAGATTCTCGTGGTACGGGGGAACGAGGAGCACCTGACCCGTGGTCTCCAGAACGCCAAGCCACTGCGAGACAGTGGGCACGCTCACGCCTAGCGGCGCCGCGATGTCGCTGCGATTGAGAAGCTGGCCGTGCCGACTCGCCACGATCGCGAGGAAGCGCCGGAAGGTCGCGAGATCCCGCACCGAGGTGACCGCCCGGACGTCACGCTCCAGGTAGGTCTGGACGAACGAGCTGAACCACAGTTTCGCGGCCGCCGGCCGGGCGATGACCTCCGGATAGCCGCCCCGCAGGAGCGTCACCTTGGCCGACTCCCGGACGGACATCGGCCAGAGTTGAAAGATGGCCGCCCGTCCGGCCATCGACTCGGTGACTCCCTGCATGAGCGGCGCTTCCTGCGAACCGGTGAGGATCCAGCGCAGCCGGCGACCCGGCGCGCGATCGATCCGCGTCCGGACATAGGCGAAGAGCTCCGGCACGTTCTGCACTTCGTCCAGGATCGCAGGACCTTCCACCGCATCCAGGAATCCCTGCGGATCGGCCCGCAAGCGCGCCACGACATCGGGATCCTCCAGCAGGAAATACGCCGCGCGCGGAAAGAGATGGCGCAGAAGCGAGGTCTTGCCGCTCCTTCGCGGGCCCGTGAGGACGATCGCCGGGAAGGCACGGCCAGCCTTGGCGATGGGTTCCTCGAGCTCCCGTCGAACATAGCGCATGATTGAGAATATTAAAGTAATACTTTAAAAAACTCAACATCTATCGCCTTGCTCGACCACGGACCCCGCCGAACGGCCGGTCGATGGCACAATGCCGGAGTTGCCCGCCTCCTGCCCACCATGACCCTCCTCCTCGTCGGACTCGCCCTTTTCCTCGGCATCCATTCCGTGCGCATCTTCGCGGAAGGCCTTCGCACCTCGGGCGTCGCCTCCATGGGGCTGCTCGGCTGGAAGGCGGTGTACTCGATCATCTCCATCGCCGGGTTCATCTTCATCGCCTATGGATACGGGCTGACGCGCGAGGCGCCGGTCGACCTGTGGGCCCCGCCCGTCTGGACGCGCCACCTCGCCTCGCTCCTCACGCTGCCCGTCTTCGTGCTCATCGCGGCGGCCTACGTGCCGGGCACGCACATCAAGGCGGCGCTGGGACACCCGATGATCCTCGGGGTGAAGGCCTGGGCCCTGGCGCACCTGCTCTCGAACGGCAGGCTCGCCGACGTGGTCCTCTTCGGCGCGTTCCTCGTGTGGGCGATCCTGGACTACCGGGCGGCGCGCAAGAGGGACCGCGACCAGGCAGTGGCCTATCGCGCCGAGAGCGTCGTGAGAGACGTCGCCGCGGTCGCGATCGGCCTGGCCGCCTGGGCCGCGTTCGCCATGGTCCTGCATGGCCCGCTCATCGGGGTGCGGCCCTTCGGCTAGGCCTCGGCCTTGCCCATGTAGTCGCCCTTCCTCAGCGGCACGCCCTCGTGGCGCAGGATCGCGTAGGCGGTCGTCACGTGGAAGTAGAACTTGGGCATGGCGTGGTTGAGGAGGTACTGCGTCCCGCCGACCGAGATGTCGCCCCCGCGGAAGGACCAGCTGACGGCGCGGCTCTCCGCGCCCTCGAACCGCGCGGGCTCGAGCGCCCGCAGGAACGCGAGGGCGCCCTGGATCCGCGCCTGCAGCCCCGGGAACGAATCCTCCGCCCCTGCGAACGCGGGCGGCTTGACCTTCGCGAGCCTCGCCGCGCCGTCGACGGCCGCGTCGACGGCGATCCGCACCTGCTCCACGAGCGGGTACATGTCCGGCGCGAGGCGGCTCGCGAGGAGCGCGGCCGGGTCGGCCTTCCCCGCCTCGGCGTGCGCTGCCGCCTTGTCCAGGATGCGCGCCAGTTGCCCCAGCATCCGCACGAAGACGGGCACGGAAACCTCGTGGATCGACAGGCTCATCTCGTACTCCGGTTGGCGTCCCGCCATTATCGCCTTCGGCCGCGGCCCGGACGGTAGAATGTTCGCTTTCCGGCAGGTTCCGCTCCCGCCAGCCCCTCCACGAATGCGCCGAGCCAAGAGCTCCCCATGAGTGTCCCCCCGCTCCCTCCCGACGGCGACGAGCTCGACTTCACCAACGAGCCGGCCGTTCCGCAGCCACCGCCGCCGCGCGAGCAGGTGGCGCGCGCGCGCTCCGAGGCGACGGCCACCCTCCCGCAGCTCCTGGACGCGGGCTACATGGTCTCGATCGCCCGCCGCGCGCCGGCGCGCGTCCCGCCGAACAACGGCGAGAAGTACGTGCTCCTCGTGGTCGAGGACGACCCGGACCTGGCGCAGCTCGTGATCGACATCTTCATGACTGCGGGCTTCGAGGTGCACTGGGCGTCGAACAAGGCGGAGATCAACCAGCAGATGAACCGCCGGCCGTCGGTGGACCTGGTGCTGCTGGACATCCTGCTGCCCGACGCCCACGGGCTGGATGTCCTCAAGCGCATCCGCGCGCACCCCAAGCTCTCGAAGCTCCCGGTGGTCATGATGACGGGGAAGTCCACGGCCCTGGACGTGGCCGCCGGCCTCTCCGCGGGCGCCGACGGCTACGTGACCAAGCCCTTCAAGATGAGCGGGCTCGTGAAGGCGGTGAAGCAGGTGCTGGGAATCGCGTAGATTCCGACCATGGGCGAATCCCCCAGGGCCATCTTCCTCAGCTACACCTCCCAGGACGCGGCGGCCGCGCGCCGCATCTGCGACGCCCTTCGCGCCGCCGGCGTGGAAGTATGGTTCGACCAGAACGAGCTTCGCGGCGGCGATGCCTGGGACGCGTCCATCCGCAAGCAGGTCAAGGAGTGCGCCCTCTTCGTGCCGATCGTCTCGGCGAACACCGAATCGCGAAGCGAAGGCTATTTCCGCCTCGAGTGGAAGCTCGCGGTCGACCGCTCCCACCTGATGGCAGACGACCAGGCCTTCCTGCTTCCCGTGGTCATCGACGGCACTCCGGAGGCGGGCGCGCGAGTGCCGGCGAAGTTCCGCGACGTGCAGTGGACGCGCCTTCCGGGCGGCGAGTCCGCGGAGGCGTTCGCCGAGCGGGCGCGCCTGCTGCTGGGCGCCGCGCCCGGCCGGGCCGCGGTGGCGGCGGCCGCGCCCCCCGCTTCCCGCCCCGCCGCCGACGGCCGCTCCATCGCCGTGCTGCCCTTCGTGAACCTGAGTCGCGACGAGGAGAACGAGTACTTCGCCGACGGCCTCGCCGAGGAGCTGCTCAACGTCATCGCCAAGATCCGCGGCCTGCGCGTTGCGGCCCGCACCTCCTCCTTCAGCTTCAAGGGCAAGGACGCCGACATCCAGGCCATCGCCGCGAAGCTCAATGTCGCCACCGTGCTCGAAGGCAGCGTGCGCAAGTCGGGCAAGCGCGTGCGGGTGACCGCGCAGCTCATCAACGCGGCCGACGGCTACCACCTCTGGTCGGAGACCTACGACCGGGAGCTCGACGACATCTTCGCCGTGCAGGACGACATCGCGCAGGCGGTGGTGAAGGAGCTGCAGGCGAGCCTCATGGCGACCGCCGGGGCGGTGGACGCGGCCGTGCACGCCGCCACGAAGGGCCGTACCGTCGATGCGGCGGCGCACCAGCTCCGGCTTCAGGGCCGCCACCTGTACCAGCGCGGCAACCGCGAGGATCGCGAGATGTCCATCGCGTACTTCCGTCGCGCGCTCGCCATCGACGGCGAGTACGCCGCCGCCTGGGCCGACCTCTCCCTGGCGCTCTTCTGGCGCGCGGCGATGGGAGGCGTGCACCAGGCCGGCGACGACTACCTGACGGGCTTCGCCGAGGCCCGCGAGGCGGCCGAGCGCGCGCTGGCCCTGGAGCCGGACCTGGCGGAGGCGCACCTCGCCACGGCCTTCATCCTCGGGTCGGTCACGTGGGACCGGGCGGCGAGCGAGCGCTCCTTTCGCAGGGCGCTGGAACTGGCGCCAGGCGATGCCGAGGTCTCGCGCTCGGTCGCGCTGAACCGGCTGGTCTGCGGCGACTTCGAGGAGGCACTGCGGCTTTCGCAAAGGGCGGTCGACCTCGATCCGCTGAACAACGCCGGCTACCTGATGCGGGCGCGCACACTGCTCTACATGGGCCGCACGCGCGAGGCCGAGGCGGCGTTCGCGAAGGCCCTGGAGCTCAATCCGCAGTCGACCGCGGCGCGCGGCTGGATCGCGTGGATCCAGGTGACGCAGGGGCGGCTGGACGAGGCGGCCGCGATGGCGGAGTCCATCGCCGAGGAGGACTACCACGACCTCCTGCAGGTCTACGTGCGCTGGAGCCAGAGCCGGCACGAGGAGGCCAGGCGCCTGCTGGCCACCCTCGTCGGGAAGTACGCGAACGTCTTCGCCTACCAGTTCGCCCAGGCGCACGCCCACCTCGGCGATCTCGACGCCGCGTTCGAGTGGCTGGAGCGCGGCCGCGAGCAGCACGACCCCGGGCTGCACCACGCCTTCGTGGACCCGACCCTCGCGGCGATGCGCAACGACCCGCGCTGGCCTCAAGTGATGGCGAAGATCGGCTTCGCGGCATGAGCGCCGGGCACGAGGTCGACTTCACCGAACCGGTTCCCCTCGCGGCCATCACGCCGGAGGCGCGGGAACGCGCGATGCGCGCGGCGGCCGCCGGCGCGCCGATGCTCGAGAAGGTCGGCTATTTCCTGAGCCTGGACCGGCGCACGGGCGAGCGGCGCGAACCCTGCCATGGCGGCCGCTACTCGATCCTCGTCGTCGAGGACGACGCGGACCTCGCCCAGCTCCTCATCGACGTCTTCATGAACGCCGGCCACGACGTGCGCTGGGCCGCGAACGGGGCGGAGATCAACAAGGAGCTTCGCCACGGGGGAATCGACCTCGTGCTGCTCGACATCGTGCTTCCCGACGCCGACGGCCTGCAGGTCCTCGGCCGCATCCGCGTGCACCCCAGGCTCTCCGAGCTGCCGGTGATCATGATGACGGGGAAGGTGGCGCCGGAGGACGTGCTCGCGGGGCTCGCCGCGGGCGCCGACGGCTACGTGACCAAGCCCTTCAAGGTGAGCGCGCTGGTGAGCGCGGTGAACGTGGTGCTGGGGATCGAGTAGCGGCACCCTCACCCCAGCCCTCTCCCAAGGGAGAGGGAGCCCTTTTCTCCCCCCTCCCTTGGGAGAGGGAGCCCTTTTCTCCCCTCTCCCTTGGGAGAGGGGCCGGGGGTGAGGGTAACTACACCCGCACGTTCTTGAACTGCCAGGGGTCGTCGGGGTCGACGTCCTCGGGGAAGAGCACCCCGCGGCCCTCGAGGGGCGTCCAGTCGGAGAACTTGCCGACCATCTCGCCCAGGTACGGGCTCGCCATTTCCAGCACTTCGCGGAAGTCCATCTCGTCCGGGTCCACGATGCCGCGGTCCGGGTGGCGCATCGCCCACACCACGCCGCCCAGCACGCCGGCCGCGGTCTGCAGGCTCGTCGCGTTGTTGAGCGGGCACAGCGAGCGCGCCTGCCCGATGGTGAGGCGCGAGCCGTACCAGTAGGCGTTCTTCCCGTGTCCCGCGAGGAGCACGCCCAGCTCGTCCATGCCCGTCTCGATGTCCTCGGCGCCCAGCTCGCGGCGCCACTGCTGCAGCCGCCAGCCCTTTCCCGCCAGCTCGTGGATCGACAGCACGGCGTCGTCGCAGGGGTGGTAGGCATAGTGCACGGTCGGGCGATACGCCACTCGCTCGCCCTCCCTCACGGTGAGGTAGTCGGCGATGGAGACCGACTCGCCGTGCGTGATCAGGAAGCCGTGGTAGGCGCCCTCGAGCGGCGTCCAGCTGCGCACGCGCGTGGCGGCCCCCGGCCGCTCGAGGTAGATCGCGGCGTCGCATCCGTAGCCGTGGTGGTGGCCGTCGGCGGGGAAGTGGCGCTCGTGCGAGCCCCAGCCCAGCTCCGCCGGCTGGCAGCCCTCGCCCGCGAAGCCCTCCACGGACCACGTGTTCACGAACTCGCCGGGGCGCTTCGCCGTGTCCGACACCTGGGTGTCGCGCTCGGCGACGTGGATCACCTTGACGCCCAGGCGGTGCGCGAGGCCGGCCCAGCCGGCGCGGTCGTGCGGCTCGCCGCCGGCAAGCCCGCCCGTCGCCTGGGCGACGTCGAGCAGCGCCTGCTTCACGAAGTGGGAGACGAGCCCGGGGTTCACGCCGTGGGTGAGGACGGCCGTGGGCGAGGGCCCGGGCCGCCGGAGCGCGAGCGCCTCCTCGCGCAGCCCGTAGTTCGAGCGCTGCGAGGCCGTCTTGGTGGTGTCGTAGTAGCCGCCCTCCCAGGGCTCGATGCACGCGTCGAGGTAGAGCACGCCCGCCTCGCGGGACCACGAGATGAGCTCGACGCTCGAGACGCCGATGGAGAGGTTGAGCAGGAAATCGCCGGCCTTCAGCTCCTCGGCGAGGATGCGGCGGTAGTTCTCGGGCGTCACCTTCTCCACGCGGATGCCGATGCGGTACTCCTCGGCGATGGCCCGGTGGGTGGGCTTGTCGGTGACGATCCGGATCCGGTCCGGCCCGAGCCCCGTGTGGCGAAGCAGCAGCGGGAGCACGGCACGGCCGATGCAGCCGAAGCCCACGATGAGGATGCGGCCGGGAAAGCGGATGTGGTTTTTGTCTTTTGCCATGGTGCGCC
The DNA here is from genome assembly GCA_044230355.1 of Usitatibacteraceae bacterium. Classification (GTDB taxonomy): domain Bacteria; phylum Pseudomonadota; class Gammaproteobacteria; order Burkholderiales; family Usitatibacteraceae; genus FEB-7. The sequence goes on from JBGARD010000002.1 coordinate 203,259, forward strand.
GGGTGAAGCCTGCAGGCCCGGCATATTACCGTCCCGACCGACCGGCCGGAATCTTGAGTTATCGCAACCTGCCGCGCCGCGCCGGCGGACTAAGATACGCGGCAGCCCCCCACACCCGGGGAAGGACAGTCCCGCCATGAGCGACCGCTACCTGTCCCACGTCAGGAACACCCTCGAGAGAATCCGGGCCGACGGCTTCCGCAAGGCCGAGCGCGTCATCGCGAGCCCGCAGGCGAGCGCCATCCGCCTGGAAGACGGCACGGAAGTGCTCAACTTCTGCGCCAACAACTACCTGGGCCTCGCCGGCGACCCGCGCCTGGTGGCCGCCGGCCAGGCGGCGCTCGGGCGCTACGGCTACGGCATGGCCTCGGTCCGCTTCATCTGCGGCACCCAGACCGTGCACAAGGAGCTCGAGGCCGCCCTCGCCGCGTTCCTCGGGATGGAGGACTGCATCCTGTACTCGAGCTGCTTCGACGCCAACGGCGGCCTCTTCGAGACCCTGCTCACCGAGGAGGACGCGGTGATCAGCGACGAGCTGAACCACGCGAGCATCGTCGACGGCATCCGCCTGTGCAAGGCGAAGCGCTACCGCTACCGCAACAACGACATGGCGGACCTCGAGGCGAAGCTGCAGGAGGCCGGCGCGGCCGGGGCGCGCTTCAAGCTCGTCGCGACCGACGGCGTCTTCTCCATGGACGGGATCGTCGCCAACCTGCCGGCCATCTGCGACCTCGCCGCGCGCCACGACGCGCTCACCATGGTCGACGATTCCCACGCCGTGGGCTTCGTGGGCGAGGCCGGGGGCGGAACGCCGGAGCTGTGCGGCGTCCAGGGGCGGATCGACATCCTCACCGGCACGCTGGGCAAGGCCATGGGGGGGGCCTCCGGCGGCTACACGGCGGGCCGGCGCGAGATCGTGGAGCTCCTGCGCCAGCGCTCGCGCCCCTACCTCTTCTCCAACTCCCTCGCGCCCGCCATCGCCGGCGCCTCGCTCGAGGTGCTGCGCCTGCTCGCGAGCGCGGAGGGGGCGGACCTGCGCCGGCGCGTGCGGGCCAACGGCGAGCACTTCCGCCGCGAGATGGCCTCCCTGGGCCTCGACCTCGTGCCGGGCGCTCACCCCATCATCCCGGTGATGCTGGGCGAGGCGGCGCTCGCCACGCGCATGGCGAACCTGCTCCTGGCCGAGGGCGTGTACGTGATCGGCTTCTCCTATCCCGTGGTCCCGAAGGGCAAGGCGCGCATCCGCACGCAGATGAGCGCCGCGCACACGCCCGGGCAGATCGACCGCGCGGTTGCGGCCTTCGCCAAGGTCGGCCGCGCGCTGGGAGCCATCCGATGAAGGCACTGGCGAAGCTCGAGCGCGCCCCGGGCCTCACGCTCACCCGCGTGAGGAAGCCGGAGGTGGGCCACAACGACGTGATGATCCGCATCCGCAAGACGGCGATCTGCGGCACCGACGTGCACATCTGGAAGTGGGACGAGTGGGCGCAGAAGACGATCCCGGTGCCGATGCACGTGGGCCACGAGTACGTGGGCGAGATCGTCGAGATGGGCGTCGAGGTGCGCGGGTTCGCGATCGGCGACCGCGTCTCCGGCGAGGGCCACATCACCTGCGGCTTCTGCCGCAACTGCCGCGCCGGCCGCCGGCACCTGTGCCGCAACACCGTGGGCGTGGGCGTGAACCGCGAGGGCGCCTTCGCCGAATACCTCGTCATCCCGGCCTTCAACGCCTTCCGCATCCCCGACGACATCCCCGACGACCTCGCCGCGATCTTCGACCCGTTCGGCAACGCGACGCACACCGCCCTCGCCTTCAACCTCGTGGGCGAGGACGTGCTCATCACGGGCGCGGGCCCCATCGGCATCATGGCCGCCGCCATCGCCCGCCACGTGGGCGCGCGCCACGTCGTGATCACCGACGTGAACGACTACCGGCTGGGGCTCGCCGCGAAGATGGGCGCCTCGCGCGCGGTGAACGTCGGGCGCGAGAGCCTGCGCGGGGTGATGGAGGAGCTCGGCATGACGGAGGGCTTCGACGTCGGGATGGAGATGTCCGGCTCGCCGCAGGCCTTCGCGCAGATGCTCGAGCACATGAACCACGGCGGCAAGGTTGCGCTCCTGGGCATCCCGCCGCCCGGGATGGCGATCGACTGGAACCAGGTGATCTTCAAGGGCCTGGAGATCCGCGGCATCTACGGCCGCGAGATGTTCGAGACCTGGTACAAGATGGTCGCGATGCTGCAGAGCGGGCTGGACCTCTCGCCGATCGTCACGCACCACTTCCCCGTGGACGAGTACGAGGCGGGCTTCGCCGCCATGCTCTCCGGGCAGAGCGGCAAGGTCATCCTCGACTGGGCTGCCCGGCCGGATTAAGCCTTCCGGAGGACCCCGGTCAAGCCGCCCGGTGAATGGGCGCGCCGGGCGCGCGCGCCGAGACTGCCTCCAGTGCCCCACCGGCACGCAACCACGGAGGCAACCATGCACGCCATCGAAGATCCCGAAGTGAAACGATTCCGGTCCATCCGCGCCGCCGGCGGCGCCGTCATCCTCGCCGGGGTGCTGGCCGGGCTCGCCGCCATCGGCGCGCAGGCGCCGGAGCGCCAGTACATGACCCTCAACTGCGCCTACGACCCCGCGGCCACCGGCACGCTGACCGACGCCGTGTCGGAGATCCCGGCGGTGTGTGCGCCCGCCGCTACGGCGAACGCCGACCTCGCCGCGGACGTCGCGCCCCTCAGCGCGCACCGCGTCCCCGACGCCTCGGCAGTCGACTTCCCGGCCGCCGGCGCCGGCCACCAGCCCCCCACCTTCTAGGAGCGCCGCCATGCGCAACACGAACCTGCTGCTCGCCGCCGCCCTCGCGTTTCCGGGCGCGGCCATCGCCACCCCCACGGTCTCCGGCGACGGAGCCTGCGGCATCCGCGCAGTCGACAACGAGTCGTTCGTCACGTGCGACGGCGACCGGGCGCCCGCCCCCGTGCCGGAAGCCGCGGACGACACCCTGCCGACGGCGTTCGTGATCAGCGCGCGCCAGGCCGTGCAGATCAAGGCGGACCTCGGGACGCGCGCGCTCCTCGCCGACATCCGCGACTACGCGCCTGGCCCACGCCTGCTCGACCGGCTCGACGACGCGCTCCTCGCCCACGGCCTTCGCCACGGCGATCCCGTCATCGTCCTCGTCCGCTCCCCGGAGCACGGGCGACTCGCCACCGCCCTCATGGACGAGCACGGCTACCAGCAGGTCTTCGTCGTGGCCGAGCACGGCGAGGAGCGGCTGGCCGCGACGCGGCCGGCGCCGTGACCGTTTGCCCGACTCCTCCGGGCCTTGCGGGGCGCAGGCCGAGTCAGCCCGCCCCGCCCTTTTCCCTGCCCGCGAGCAGGCGCTGCGCGATCACCACGGCCTCGGTGCGGTTCCTCGCGCCGAGCGCGCGGAAGATCGCGAGCAGGTGCACCTTGACCGTCGCCTCGCTGATGTCGAGGTCGCGCGCGATGCGCTTGCTGGGCTTGCCCTCGGCGAGGAGCCGCAGGACGTCGTGCTGCCGCGGGGTGAGCGCGTCGAGGCGCCCCTCCGGCGTGGCCGGCGCGCCTTCGCCCCTCGAGAGCAGCCGCGGGGGCACGTAGGTGCCGCCCGCGAGGACGAGCTGCACCGCCTTCACGATGACCTGCGTCGAGTCCGACTTCGGGATGAATCCGGCCACGCCCAGGTCGAGCAGGCGCCGCACGAGATCGCCGTCCTCGGTCGCGGAGCACGCCACCACCGGCAGCGCGGGGTGCGCCGCGCGCAGGCGCCGCACGCCCTCCGCGCCGCCCATGCCGGGCATGTGGATGTCGATCAGCACGAGGTCGAGGTCCGGATTCGCGGCCGCGGCGGCGAGCGCCTCCTCGGCGGTGCGGGCCTCGACGAATGCCACGTCCCCGGCCAACGGCGCGAGCGCCACCTTGAGGGCAACGCGCACCATTTCGTGGTCGTCGGCCAGCAGGAGCTTCATGGGCGGACTCCCGGGGTGAGTCGAAGGCGGGGCGGGGACGGTTGCCGCCAGATACTACAATAGCCGCCGCGCGACCTTGAGCAGACCCGCGCGGTGAAGCGGCGAGGTGCCATGACTGGCGAGAACCGGATCGACCGCACGAACCCCCGGACGGCCGCGTGGGCCGGGCCGAGCCTGCGGGCGATCCTGGCCGCGCTCCTCGCGCTGGCCGCGTTGGCCGGCTGCGGCGAGCGCCCGGCCGGGGTGACCGAGCTTTCCGACGCCCGCTTCCTCGCATCCCCCGATCCCCGCCCGCCCCCGGACGACGCGCCGTGGCAGCCGCAGCGTCTCCCCGACGACTGGCAGGCGAGCCGCCCGGGCGCCGCCGGGTTCGGCTGGTATCGCTTCGCCGTGGAACTGCCGGATCCCGCCGGGCGCGACTTCGGTTTCTACCTCACCGCCACGCTCTCCAACGGCCAGCTCTTCGTGAACGGGACGCTCGCCGGCCAGGCAGGCGAGCTCGAGGGCCCTCCGCCGGAGCGCTGGGAGGCGGCGCAGCTCGTGGCCGTGCCGCGCGGACTCCTGCGCGCCGGCGGTAACACGATCGACCTGCGCATCCATGTCCCGCCGGGCGCGCCGGGGGGAATCGGCCCGGCGCTCTTCGGCCCGTGGCAGGCGCTCCACGAGCGCGAGCTCGCCGACCAGTTCGGCCACACCATCGGCCCGTCGGCGGCGAGCCTCACGCTGCTGGCGCTGGGCGGTTTCATCCTGATCCTGTGGATGCGCATCCGCGACGACATCGAGTACCTCGTGTTCGCGACGGCCACGATCCTGTGGGGCCTGCACATCGCCGTGACGCTGCTGCCGCGCGCGCCCCTGCCGCCGCCGCACTTCGCCGTCTGGTGGAACGCCGTCTACGTGCTGTGGGTGGTCCTGCTGTGCATCTTCTGCGTGCGCTTCAGCCGCGCCCGCTGGCCGCGCTACGAGCGCGCGGTGCTCGTCTTCGCCGCCGCGTGCGCACCCGTGCTCTATGCCGCCGCAGCGGCGGGCGTCCTCCTGCCCGCGGCCGCCGCCATGCGCCTGGGCGCGCTCGCCGCGGCCGCCCTCGCCCTCTACGCCGTCGTGGACAACGCCCGGCGCTCGCGCGACTCGGTGAGCTGGCTGCTGCTCGCCACCGCGTGCGTGGCGGCCGCCGTCGGCGTGCGCGACTGGCTCGCGGCACAGGACCCGGGAAACCTGCGCCCGATGTACCTCGTGCCCTACGTGGCGCTCGCCTTCTTCTGCCTCGTGGGCTGGATCATGATCGACCGCTTCGCGGGCACGCTCGCGAAGTACGAGAAGCTCAACCTCGAACTCGAGCGGCGCGTGGCCGAGAAGTCGCGCGCGCTGGAGATCGAGGCCGAGCGCCAGGCGCAGGCGCGGCGCGAGGCCGATAGCGCCAACCTCGCCAAGTCGCGCTTCCTCGCCGCCGCGAGCCACGACCTGCGCCAGCCGCTGCACGCGCTCGGGCTCTTCGCCTCGGCGCTGGCCCAGCGCGCCCGCGACGACGAAAGCCGCGAGCTCACCGGCCGCATCACCCGCTCCATCGGCGCGCTGGAGTCCCTGTTCAGCGAGGTGCTCGACGTCTCCCGGCTGGACGCGGGCGCGATCAATGCGAGCCCGCGGCCCGTGGCGCTGCAGCCGCTCTTCGACCGCCTCGCCGACGACCTCGCCCCGGCGGCCGAGGAGAAGGGGCTCGCGCTGCGCCTCGTCCCCACGCGCGCCGTCGTGCGCTCCGACCCGGTGCTTCTCGAGCGCGTCCTGCGCAACCTCGTGGCCAACGCCATCCGCTACACCGATTCCGGCGGGGTGCTGGTCGGCGCGCGCCGCCGCGCGGGCGGCGTCGTCCTGGAGGTGCGCGACTCCGGCATCGGCATCCCGGAGGAGCACCGGGCCCGCATCTTCGAGGAGTTCTACCAGGTCGAGCGCCCGGACCGCGACCGGTACCAGGGGCTGGGCCTGGGGCTGTCGATCGTGAGGCGACTTTGCGATCTCCTCGGCCACCCGATCTCGTTCTCCTCCCTTCCGGGCCGGGGCACGACGTTCCGGCTCACGCTCGCCACGGCGGCGCTGGAGAACGTCGCGCGGGCCGAGCAGGCGCCGGCTGCAACCCCGCTCGCTGGCGCCCGGATCGCGGTGGTCGAGGACGACCGCGACGTGCGCGACAGCATGGCCGCCGTCCTTCGGGCCTGGGGCTGCGAGGTCGCCCTCGCGGCCACGGCGGAGGAGGCCCTGCGCCTGGCGGGCCCGGAAGGCCCGCCCTCCGCCCTCATCGTCGACTACCGGCTGGGCCCGGGCGGCAACGGCATCCAGGTCGCGCGCGACCTGCACCGCGCCTGGGGAGGGGCCGTTCCCACCCTCATCATCTCGGGCGAGTCCTCCGAGGCCGAGATCGGGCGCATCCGGGAAAGCGGGTTCCCGCTGCTGCGCAAGCCCGTGCCTCCCGCGAAACTCCGCAGCCTCCTCGCGCACCTGCTCGCGGCCGAAGCGCGCTGAACGCGGGCGCTCAGCGGCTCACGAGACTCTCGGTCTCCACGGGCCGGCCATTGCGGTAGTGCGCGAGGAAGACCTTCAGTCGCGGGAACGGCGTGCGCCCCCGCAGCCGCTTCACCTCGGCCAGGTACGCCTCGGTCACCATGATCACCTGGTTCGCCTGCCGCCAGGCGGCGAGCGACGGATCGCCCTGCGCCACCCTCTTCAGGCCCGCGACCTTCGTGAGCGCGCGCACGAACTTGCCCTCGACGCCCATCGCGCGCGCGGCTGCGAAGAATTCCCCCAGCCGCTGCGGCGGCACCTCGTCCTCCTGGAAGACCTCGCGCGCGTCCAGGAGCGCCCGGGAAACCTGGCGGCCGCGCGCGCGATGGCGGCGGCGGCGCTCGAGTTCCTGCCGGCGCACTTCCGCCGCGCTCACCGCGCGGTGGCGCTCAGGCCGCCCGCCGGCCACCGGGTGCGCCGACGGGTCGCCCAGCAGGTTGAACTGCGCGAGGGTCTTCCACATCACGGGACTGGGCCAATTCACACTCCGCGCGTAGGCGATCCTCGCCTCCAGCGCCGCGCGCCCGAGCGAGCAGCCCCCGAGCACCTTCTCCAGGAAGACGCGGCAGATCACGTCCGCGTGCAGGTTCTCGGCCGCCGGTCCATAGGCGACGGTCGTGCTGCCGAAGAAGCCGCGGGCGCCCTGGGCGAGATACTCGAGCGCGATGCCCCGGGTGCCGCGGCCGGGCCACTGCGCCTGCAGCGAATCGCGCTGCCCGGTGGGGTTGGTGACGTTGGAGGAATCGTATAGCTGGGCGCCATAGCAGCATTCCGCGGCGACCACGGTGCCCGGCGTGACCCGCCCCCGCAGGCTGCGCGCGCTGAGCGCGAGGGGCTGCGCGCCGGCGAGGTCGGAGCCGTCCTCGGGATGCTCGCCGTTGAACCCGTCGTCCATGTTCCCGCCGTGGCAGTTGATGAAGTGCACGCGCGGCGCGAGGTCCGCCGCCGTCCAGCGGTCCTCCCGCGGCGGGCTCAGCGCAAGCCGGGAGGCGCCGCCGAAGACCGATCGCGCCGTCATCCGGCTCGATTCCTCCCAGGATGCCGCCGAAAGCCCGAACCATTCCCGGTAGGCCGAGCGCGGCATCGGGCGCGCCGCGGCGGCCAGGCGCAGCAGCTCCACGAGGAAAGCGGGGCGCTTCGCCCAGAGCAGGTCGGGCAGCCTTCCCACCACGCGCGACGGGTACTGGAAGTCGGCCGGGAGATTCGAGAAGGGCGCATCGCACGCGTAGGGCATATCGCTGGGCACAGTCATGTCCGCGTCGCCGCTGCCGGCCGCGTCCACGAGCCCCGTCGGATTCTCGAGCTCCTGCATCGGGAAGATGTCCGGGCCTCCGAGCAGGAGGTAGTAGTGCGGGCGCGCCGTCTCGTCGATCGCGTCGACGGCCCGCTTGGCGCCTTCCGCGTCGCGGGGATCGGGCACCGGCGTGGCCCCGAATGGGGCGAGGTCCTCCGCGCGGTCGATGCCGACCACGGCCGACCGGATTCCGCGCCGCAGGTCGGCCGCCACGAGGTCCTCGACGGCGCGGCGGACTTTCAGCGCTCCCACGCCGTACTTCGCCTCGAGGGCGCCCCAGTGGGTGAGGATGACTTTCGTGGATTCCATGGCCCCTCCATTCAGCAGCCCTGGTTCTTGATCGCGGGGTCGAGCCACATCGTGGTCGAGCCGTTCGTGACCTCGATCGAGTACTGGTAGAGCTCCGCGTAGTCGTTGTAATCCCTCCAGCGGAACTCCCGCCCCCCGTTGTGCGGACTGTGGAACTGGCGGCCGCCTCTCGAGACGAAACGCTGGTAGTCGCGCTGGGTCTCGCGCTCGTAGGTCCCGAGCGCCTTGGTGCCCATCTTCAGCAGGTTGATCCAGTGCTCATCGCGGCGCTGCAGGAGCCAGGCGAGCCGCGCGGTACCGTCGCCCTGGTCGATCTGGATGCCACTCTCCGTGAATCGCCAGCCCCTCGTCGTGATCGTCCAGATGATTTCGGCGTTGGCCGCCTTGAACGGGACGACGGCGGTCGGCGGAAAGGCATGGACACCGGCGGCGTCGATCGTGACATTGACCTTGATCGGTTTTCCCATCGTCATCTCCCCACGGACAGGAACCGGCCCCCGTTACCTGCCCGGGCCAGTTCGTTGGCAAGGCCGGCATGGGCGGGATGCCGGTACTTCGAGGCTTCGACACGCGCTGCAAGGTTGCGCGCCTCGCTTTCTTCGCCCAGGCGAAGGCGGGCGCGGGCGAGGAGCGTGATGGCCGGAAAATTGTCGTTGGCCGCGAGCGGCTGCAGCCTGCGGGCTGCGCCGCTCCAGCGCTCGTGCGCGGCATCCTCGCGTTCCTCGCGGGCGAGTGCGTCGCCGGCGATGAGCTCGACCCGTCCCACGATCTCGGCCTGCAGCCGGTTGAGCTCCACGCCGGAGGACTCGATGCGGCGGACCTTGGCGAGATAGGCCTGCGCCTGCCCGCCCGGGGCTCCCTGCCCGTCCGCAGCCGCGAGCTCCGCCTCGAGCGCGACGAGGAGTCCGTCGAGGCTCACCTGCCAGTTGAGCGCCGTGGCGTCGCTCGCCACGAGGCGCGCCGTATCGGGCCGCACCGCGCGCAGGATCCGGCGCGCCTCCTCGCGCCGCCCGAGCGCCAGCTCGACCTCCGCCAGGCGCAACCGGTTGAAGCACGCCTCGGAGAGCCAGAAGAGGTTGTCCGCGTCCGCGGCGACGAGGGCGTCCACCGCCTCCACGGAGGATCGCGCGTCGGCGTGCGCTGCCCGCGCGTCGCCAAGGTTGAGCTTGAGCCGCGCGAGCTCGAAGCTCGCGTTGGCGCCGTTGCGCAGGGCCTGCTTGTTCCTCGCGGCGTCGGGCATCGCCCGCAGGACGCCGAGGCGCGCCTGCTGCGCCGCGATGGCGGCAGCGTAGTCACCGGAGGCCTCGTGCGCCTTCGCGATCCAGCCGTGCGCCTCGGCGAGCTCGAAGGCGACCGCGGGCCGCGAGCCGGCGATCGCCTCCAGCACCTCCCGGGCTTCCGAGAAGGAAGCCAGCGCCTCGGCGACGCGATTGCGGTCGAGCAGGACGACGCCGAGGTTCTGGCTGGCGTAGGCCGTCTCGAGACGCCAGTCGGCGTTCGCCGCGTCGATGCGCACCAGCTGCCGCGCCAGGTCGCGGTACTCGAGGAACGCCTTCTCCGCCTCGTCCGCCTTGCCGCGGCGCCAGGCGATGTAGCCCACCCAGTACACGCTCTGCGCGTGATCGAAGACGCGCTGGCCGTCGCCCGGCGAGCGGGCGAGGAGCTGGGCGGTCGTGTCGGCCGCGCTGGTGAAGGCGGCGAGCGCCCCCTCGAGCTGCCCGCGCTGCTCGCGGATCTCTCCGATGAGGTGCTGGGCGCGCGAGCGCTGCCCGAGGGCTCGGGCGTCGAGCCGGTCCGGGTCCTGCCTGGCGTAGTAGCCGAGCGCCCTCTCGCCGACGGCGTCCAGCGCATCGAGAAGCCCGACCGGCTCGAGCCGCCGGCGAAGGTCTCCGAGCATGAACTCCAGCAGGTCCTCGGCCTGCGCGCGCTGGTCCTGGGCCTCGGCGCGCGAGCGCAGGGCGACGGCCGTGAGCACCGTCATCGCCGTCATCCCCGCGAACGAGGCGGCCGCGATCCACGCCAGCCGCCGCACCCGGCGCTGCGAGTCCCGCCGCGCGAGGTCGTCCAGGTCGACGGCGGGCCGCAGCATGCCGGCCACGAGCTTGAGCAGCGCGAGGCGCCGGCCGTCTCCCCGGGGGCGCAGGTCGGCCGCCACGGGCTCGGGAGCGGCGGCGCCCGGCAGGCCGCCGGGCCCGGTCGAGAAGCGAAGCGCCTCGGGGAAGCACTCGTCGCCCTCGCGGCCGGCGACCCGGCTCGCGAAGGGCTCGCCCGCGGCGATGACCGCGAGCACGCGCGCGCCGCCGTGCAGGGCCTTGAACTCGACGATCTCGCGATTGACCCAGTCCGAGCGCGCCGCGTCGGGCGAGCACACGACGACCAGGAAGCGGCTTTGCGCCAGGGCCTCGCGGACCGTGGAGCCGAGGTCGCTTCCGGCCTGGAGCTCCTCGCGATCGCGGAAGACGGGCTTGAGGTACGCCGGGACTTCGCCCAGCGGCGTCGGCCGGCCCACGAGGCGCCCGGGCACGCGATAGGTCTCGAGCGCGCGCTGCAGTGCCGCGGCTACCGGCGCGTCGCGGTGGCTGTAGCTGATGAAGGCCCAGTATTTCGGCGCGCCCGGATCCACGGCCTCCCCCCCGATCGCCGCTCGAATCGCGTGGGCGGATGTTAACCCTGAACGGGCGGCGGCATGACCCTCACCCCCGGCCCCTCTCCCAAGGGAGAGGGGAGAAAAGGGCTACCTCTCCCAAGGGAGAGGGGAGAAAAGGGCTCCCTCTCCCAAGGGAGCGGGAAGAAAAGGGCTCCCTCTCCCTTGGGAGAGGGTTGGGGTGAGGGTCCGGGATGAGTGTGGGATAATTCCACCCCCACCAAGCCCCGCAACGCCCAAGGACCGCCCGTGAAGAAAGCTGCCGCCCTCGTCGCCTCGCTAGCCCTCGCGCTCCTTGCCGCCGGCTGCGGCAGTTCCGGCAGCCCGGCCGACTACCCGAAGGACTTCAGGGTCGAGGCGGGCGACGGCGCGGCCCTGGTCACCTGGACCGAGGAGCCGGGCGTCTCGTACTGGCTCTTCTGGGGTCCCGGCCCGAACATCACCACGACGAACTGGACCACGTCGGGCGGCACGGCGATCCCGGGGGTGACTTCGCCGCGATATGTCCCGGCCCTTGTCAACGGCCGGACCTATTCCTTCACGATCAACGGCCGCAAGGACGGCGGGCCGGGCGGGGAGGGCGCGCCCACGCAGGTCATCGTGCCGCAGTTCGCCGGCGCCAACTGGCGCCTGGGCGAGCCCCTGGGCACGGGCCGGCTCGGCGGCGTGTCCGGGGGCCTGACCCCCACGACGTACGTCACCATGGCCCTGGGCGAGAACGGCACGATCTACTCCCGCGCGAGAAGCGGGGAGACCACCACGCCGGCCAACCCCACGGCGCCCGCGCAGCTGAACGGCATCGCGTACGGCACCGCGGGCTGGGTCGCCGTCGGCGCCAACGGCACCTCGGTCGCGGCGCTGGACGGCATCACCTGGGAGTCGAAGCCGACCGGCGTCACCGCCAATCTCAACGGCATCTCCACGAGCAGCCTGGGCGGGTACATCGCGACCGGTGCCAGCGGAACGATCCTGCTGGGCTCGATCGCCGCCGTCTGGACCACCGTCACCGCTCCGGGCACGACGAACGACCTCTACGCCGCGGTCTACGGCAACGGCCGCTACGTGGCCGTCGGCGCCGCGGGAACCATCGTCACCTCCAACGATGGCCTCACGTGGACCGTCACGCCCTCGGGCACGACGAGCGACCTGCGCGGCGTCGCCTTCGCGGCGTTCACGACCACCACCGACGGGGTGGCGACGACGACCTTCCGGTTCGTCGCGGTCGGCAAGGCCGGCACGGTCCTGCACAGCTCGGACGGGCTCGCCTGGACGGTCCTCCCGCCGGTCGTCGGGGCGAACGACCTCAACGCCGTGATCTACGGCGGCCAGTTCGTGGCGGTGGGCAGCGCCGGCGGCATCTACACGAGCCCGGACGGCCTCTCGTGGACGACCCGTAACTCCGGCACCACCGCCGACCTCACCGCGGTGACCAGGACGCAGACGGGCTACACGGCCGTGGGGACGGGCGGGACGATCGTTTCGTCGTTCTGATTACCCTCACCCCCGGCCCCTCTCCCAAGGGAGAGGGGAGTCACACACCCTCACCCCCGGCCCCTCTCCCAAGGGAGAGGGGAGCACGGTGCAGATGCCGTAACTTTCCGGCGGCGCGCATACCCTACAATTCGCACCCCGGAAACTGCATTTCGTCCCACCCCGGTGGCCACGAGCCCCAGGGGCGGCATACCCTCCCGCATCTCCCGAACCCCGGAAGAATTGCCATGACGCTTCGCCATACCCTGGTCCTCGTCCTCGCCTTCGCCCTCGCCGCCTGCGACAAGGGGCCGGCAGCGCCCCAGAAAGGCGCGAATGCCCCGGCCGGGCAACCCCTCCTCCTCGCCAGCGAGGACGTCGTCACGATCCGCACCAGCACCCTGGCCTCGGGCCCCGTCATCACGGGGTCGGTGCAGCCCGAACGCCGGGCCGACTTGCGGGCGGAAGTCTCCGCGGTCGTCCTGCAGGTGCTGAAGGAGAACGGCGACGTCGTGCGCCGCGGCGACCTCCTCGTCCGGCTCGACGACACCGCCATCCGGGACGGGCTGGCCTCGGCCGAATCGGCCAACCGCGCCTCGTCCCAGGCCTACGAGCAGGCCGAGCGCCAGTTCGAGCGCATGCGGACCCTGCGCGGCTCCGGCATGGCCTCCGCCCAGCAGCTCGAGGACGCCGAGGTGCGCCGCAACAACGCGCAGAGCGACGTCGAGAGCGCCAAGACCCGCGTCGTCCTCGCCCGGCAGCAGCTGCAGCGCACCGAGGTGCGCGCGCCCTTCGACGGCGTGGTGAGCGAGCGCAAGGTTTCCGCCGGCGACACCGCGCAGGTCGGCAAGGAGCTGCTCAAGGTGATCGACCCCGCCAGCATGCGCTTCGAGGGGCTCGTGTCGGCCGACAACATCGGGTCCGTGCAGGCCGGGCAGAAGGTGAGCTTCCGCGTGAACGGCTACCCCGAACAGGAATTCACCGGCAAGGTGCGCCGCGTCAATCCCGCGGCCAACGCGACCACGCGCCAGGTCGAGGTGCTGGTCGACTTCACGGGCGAGAAGCAGCCGCGCCTGGCGGGCCTGTACGCCGAGGGCCACATCGAGACGGCCTCCGCCATCAGCCTCACGCTGCCGGCCACGGCGCTCGTGCGCGACGGCGACAAGGCCTCGGCCTGGCGGGTGAAGGACGGCAAGCTGCAGAAGGTGGCGCTCGCGGTGGGCGAGCGCGATGCGCGCACCGGGCACTTCGTCCTCAAGGGCGGGCTCGAGGAAGGCGACCAGGTGGTGCGCCACCCGAACGCCCTGCTCAAGGAGGGCCAGCTCGTGCAGGCCTCCGCGCCGCCGGCGCCGACCAAGGCCGCGGCCACGGCGGACGCCGCGCCCGCGCGCAACTAGCCCCGGGAGGACCCAAGGCCATGTTCCTCTCCGACTTCAGCATCAAGCGGCCGGTGTCGACCGTCGTCGTCATCATCGGCCTCATGTGCCTGGGGCTCCTCGCCCTGAAGAACCTGCGCGTGAACCAGATCCCGGACGTCGAGCAGCCGGTGATGGTCGTGCGCATCCCCTACCCCGGCGCCTCGCCCGAGACGGTCGAGCGCGAGATCGTGAACCGCGTCGAGAAGTCGCTGCAGTCGATCCCGCAGGTCTACCAGATCCGCTCCACGGCGGCCGAGAGCAACGCCACCATCGTCATCATCTTCAACTTCAAGAAGAACATGGTGGAGGCCTCCGACGAGATCCGGAACGCCATCGCCTCCGTGCGCCACAAGCTGCCGGTGGAGATGCGCGAGCCGATCCTGCAGAGGATCGACCCCTCGGCGCAGCCCATCATGCAGATGGCGCTGTCGTCCTCCGCGCAGACGCACGCCGAGATCTCGCGCCTGGCCGAGGACGTGCTCGCCGACCGCTTCCGCGGGATCGACGGCGTGGCGGTGGTGAACGTGAACGGGGCGCTGCGCCGCGAGCTCTCGGTGCTGCTGCACGCGGAGAAGCTGCGCGAGTACAACGTCTCGGTCACCGACGTCGTGAACGCGCTGCGCATGCAGAACACCACGGCCCCGGTCGGGCGCGTGAAGGGCCCGCTGGACGAGCAGAGCATCCGGCTCGTGGGCAGGATCGAGTCGCCGGCGGAGTTCGAGCAGATCGTCCTCAGGCGCCGCGGCAACGAGGTGGTGCGGCTGGGCGAGGTGGCGAGCGTCGCCGACGGCTTCGCGGAGCTCGCGAGCTTCAGCGTGAGGAACGGCCACCCCAACGTCGGCCTCTCGGTCACCCGCTCGCGCGACGCGAGCACCGTCACCGTGGCCGCGAAGGTGCGCGACACCGTGAAGGAGATCAACAAGACGCTCCCGGCCGGCACGAAGCTCGAGGTGACGCAGGACGGCGGCGAGGACGCCGAGGCGAGCCTGAAGAACGTGATCGAGGCGCTGGTCTTCGGGGCGGTGCTCACCATCTTCGTGGTGTACGCGTTCCTCAACTCCTGGCGCTCCACGCTCATCACCGCGCTGTCGCTGCCCACCTCCGTGATCGCGGCCTTCATCGCCGTCTGGGCCTGCGGCTTCACGCTCAACTTCATGACCCTGCTGGGCCTGTCGCTCGCCATCGGCGTGCTGATCGACGACGCGATCGTGGTGCGGGAGAACATCGTGCGCCACATGGAGCGCGGCGAGGACCGCGTCACGGCCGCCCGCGCGGGCACGGCCGAGATCGGCCTCGCGGTGACCGCCACGACCTTTTCCATCATCGCGGTCTTCATCCCCGTGGCGTTCATGGGCGGCGGCGCCGGCGAGTGGTTCCGGCCCTTCGCGCTCACCGTGGCCACCTCCGTGCTGGTGAGCCTGTTCATCTCCTTCACGCTCGACCCGATGCTTTCGGCCTACTGGGGCGACCCCGTCGGCTACCAGCAGCAGGAGAAGAAGGGCGTGCGCCTGTGGCTCTCGCGCTTCAACGCCTGGTTCGACCACCAGGCCGACCGCTACGGCAACGTGATCGCCTGGGCGCTGCACCACCGCCGCTGGATGACCTTCATCGCGGTGGCGAGCCTCGTGGGCGCGCTCGCCCTGCAGGCCACGGTCGGCGGGTCGAGCTTCCTGCCGGCCTCCGACGTGGGCGTGGTGGCCATCGAGGTACGCACGCCCTCGAGCGCGAGCCTTGACTACGCGCGCCTCAAGGTGGAAAAGGCCGCGGAGCTCGCGCGCACCGTCGCCGAGACCAAGGCGACCAACAGCCAGGTGAACGCGACCGGCGGGCGCGTCTACGTGGACCTGGGCAAGAGCACGGAGCGCGAGCGCTCCGCCGCCCAGATCGCCGTGGACCTGCGAAAGCTCATGGCGCAGCTGGTCGGCGCCGAGTACGTCGTGCTGGACGACCTGAACAACGGCGCCAGGAAGCCCGTGCAGATCCAGTTCTCGGGACCGGACTCGCGCCGGCTCCTCGCCATCACCGGCGACTTCATGGAGAAACTCTCCAGGGTTCCGGGGGCGGTCGACGTGGGCCTTTCGGAGCAGGAGCCCAAGGACGAGCTCAAGATCGAGCTCGACCGCGGGCTCGCCAACGCGATGGGGATCTCCGTGGGCGACGCGGCGCAGGCGCTGCGCGTGGCCTTCGCCGGGGTCGAGGTGGGCGACTGGGTCGATCCCACGGGCGAATCGCGCGACGTCGCCGTGCGCCTGGCGCCCGAGGACCGCGTGGACGCGACCAACATCGAGCGCCTGCCCATCTCGGTGACCGGCAGCAGCATGATGGTGCCGCTGGACCAGATCGCGACCATCACCATGGGCAAGGGCCCGGCGCAGATCCAGCACCAGGACGGCAAGCGCATGATCGCGGTGTCGGCCAACGCGCAGGGGCGCTCGCCCGGCGAGGTCACCAAGGACGCCCTGAAGATCGCCCGGCAGATCGAGTTCCCGCCCGGCTACGGCCTGGAGCTCGGCGGCGCCTCCCGCGACCAGCAGGAGGTGTTCTCCGAGATGGCCATCGCGCTCGTGATGGGCATCGCGCTCATGTACCTGGTGCTGGTGATGCAGTTCGGCTCCTTCACCGCGCCGCTGCCCGTGATGCTGTCGCTTCCGCTCAGCCTCATCGGCGTGGTGCTGGCGCTCCTCGCCACGCGCGGCACTCTCAACCTCATGAGCTTCATCGGCGTGATCATGCTGATGGGCCTGGTGGCCAAGAACGCGATCCTGCTCCTGGACTGCGCGCGCAAGGAGGAGGCGCAGGGCGTCGACCGCGAGGAGGCGCTCATGCACGCCGGGCGCGTGCGCCTGCGCCCCATCCTCATGACCACCTTCGCGCTCATCGCGGGCATGCTCCCGGTGGCGATCGGCCTGGGCGAGGGCGGCGAGTTCTACCGGCCGATGGCGGTGGCCATCATCGGGGGGACCATCACCTCGACCCTGCTGACGCTGCTCGTGGTGCCGACCTTCTACGACTCCATCGAGGTCGCGCGCGACCGCGCCATCGCCAAGTTCCACGCGCGCGAGGCGCGCTGGAACGCCTTTGCGGCATTCGTCGTCACCTTCGTCGAGGCCCTCCTCGCGGTGGCCGGCATCCGCGCGATCTACCGGCTGCTGAGGAAGGCGTACGCGAGGCTCGCCGGGCGCTTCGGCCGCGGCCCGCGCCAGGCGGCGCCGCTGGCGGGGGACTGACGGGGAATGCCGCTCGAGCCCAGGGCCGCGTTCCCGCGGGCTCTCGAATCCGGCGATCCTCGGACTCGATGCAGCGGTAGACGTGGCCGGAATACTCCATGGGAGGGTCGAGCGGCGGTTGCGCGTACTTCAGCGCTCGCGAATGCTCGAATGCGGCCTGGGCACACGACTCGGCCTCGCTTTCCCGCGCGGCGGATTCGAGCAGCCCGCCGAACTCGCGCAGCCGGCTCAAGGCCTCCTCCGGCGAACCGTGGAAGTAGGCTTCGAGCGCCGCCTTGTCCGCAGCCGCCAGGAGCGCCTGCACCTTCAGGCGGCCCGCCTTCTGCCAGCCCTGGCTCCCCAGCATTGCCAGGACGAGCGCGCTCATCAGGGCCGAGCCGTAGAACCCCAGGGTATTGAGGCCGGAGACGCCCGCATGGGCCAGGTCCGCGCGGTTGCGCACGGACCTCCCGGGGCGGGCCGGATCGACCTGCGTCACGCGCGCCGGCGTGGCCTTCCAGTCCGCCCCACCCACCCAGGCGGCGATGCCTCCGACGGCCTCGGCGCCGAGCCACGACGACGCCACGGCGACCGCCACGAACATGAGGCACCAGGCCCATCCCAATTCCCTGACGAGGCGCATCGGCCCAGTCCAGATCTTCGGCAGTTCCCGCGCCAAGCTGCTAGAGTCACTCGCCCCCATACGCCATTGCTCCCATGTCCAGGACCGCCTGCCTCGCCACCTGCCTTCTCCTCTGCCTGCCGGCGTTCGCCTTCGACCTGCAGGGCCACCGCGGCGCCCGCGGCCTCGCGCCCGAGAACACCGCGCCGGGCTGGAAGAAGGCGCTGGAGCTGGGCGTGGACACGATCGAGTGCGACATGGCGATCACCAAGGACGGCGTCGTGGTGGTCTACCACGACCTGCGCCTGAATCCCGACATCACGCGCGGCCCCGACGGCAAGTGGCTGGACGCGCCGGGCCCCAACATCAACGACCTCACCTTCGAGGAACTGCAGAAGTACGACGTCGGGCGGATCAAGCCGGGCACGAAGTACGCCGAGGACTTCAAGTACCAGGAGCCGGCGGACGGCACGCGCATCCCCCGCCTCTCGGAGCTCTTCGACCTGGTGAAGAAGTCGGGCAACGCGAAGGTCGGCTTCGACTGCGAGACGAAACTCTCGCCGCTGGAGCGCGGCGCCACCCGTCCGCCGGAGGAGTTCGCGCGCCGCGTGATCGCCGAGATCCGCAAGCACGGCATGGCCGGGCGGATGATGATCCAGTCCTTCGACTGGTCCACGCTCCAGGTGGTGCAGAAGGAGGCACCGGAGATCCGCACGATGTACCTCACCTCGCCGCGCACCCTCAAGGCGGAGGGGCCCGGCCGGCCCTCGCCCTGGCTCGCGGGATTCGCCCCGGAGGACCACGGCGGCACGGTGCCCAGGGCGGTGAAGGCGGCGGGCGGGAAGATCTGGGCGCCCAACCAGACCTACCTCACGCCCGAGCTGCTGGCGGAGGCGCGCTCCTACGGGATCATCTCGGACCGGCCGGACCTGGTGCAGGAGGAGCTCAAGAAGCGCAGGTAGCCCGATAGGCCGCCCGCCGCCCCCGGCGCGGCTCCCGCCGCGGCGCGAAGGCCGCCGAGCCGCAGCTCGCGATCCTCGGCCTGGGCTACGTCGGTCTGCCGACCGGCCTCGCCGCCACGGCCGCCGGACTGCCCGTCGTCGGCGTCGACTCGAGCCGCGTGCGCCTGCGCCGCATCCGCGCCGGGAC
>JBGARD010000030.1:0-34519 GCA_044230355.1 Usitatibacteraceae bacterium
TCCACGGAGCTCCGGATGGTCACGGGCATTCCCCGCCACCCGCCGTCCCGCATCGACCGGTCAGTGCTTGGCCTCGCCTATGAGGCGGTCGAGGTGGGGGTCGGCGCGGTGGTTGGCGGCGTTCCAGCGCATCACCAGGAACATGGCGATGGAGACGAACGCGCCGAAGAGCACGATGATCGCGTTGATGTGCAGGTCGAGCTTGATCATCGTCGCGTAGAGGGCGAGCATCACGAGGATGCTCACGTTCTCGTTGAAGTTCTGCACCGCGATCGAGTGCCCCGCGGAGAGCAGGACGTGCCCGCGGTGCTGCAGCAGCGCGTTCATGGGTACGACGAAGTAGCCGGCCATCGCCCCCACGAGGACGAGGAGCGCGTAGACGAGCGGCATCCAGGTGACGCCGATGAGCGTCATCACGCACAGCCCCATGAGGATGCCCACCGGAAGCACGGTCACCGCGCGCTTGAGCGGGATCATCCGCGCGGCGAGGACGGCGCCCAGGGCGATGCCGATGGCCGAGACGCCCTGCAGCATGGCGCCCTGGGAGAGCGGCAGGTTCAGGTGCTGCTCGGCCCACTTGAGCACGATGAACTGCAGCGTCGCGCCCGCGCCCCAGAAGAGCGTGGTCACCGCGAGCGAGATCTGCCCCAGCTTGTCCCTCCAGAGCGTGGTGAAGCAGTGCGCGAAGTCGAGCACCAGGCGCGAGACCTTGCGCTCCTGGTGCGGATAGCGCGCGCCGGTGTCGGGAATGGCGAGGTTGAAGAGCGCGGCCACGACGTAGACGACGGCGATCACGAGGATGGCCGCCTCCGGGGGCGAGTCCACGCCGGTGTCGAAGACGGGGAAGTCGTAGGCGAGGAGCATGGCCGAGACCTTCGGCCCGATGAGGATGCCGCCCAGGACGGTTCCCAGCACGATCGAGCCGACGGTGAGGCCCTCGATCCAGCCGTTGGCCACCACGAGCTGCTCGGGCGGGAGGAGCTCGGTGAGGATGCCGTACTTGGCCGGCGAGTAGGCCGCCGCGCCCAGGCCCACCACGGCGTAGGCGATGAGCACGAACCAGTAGGGGGCGAGGTTCGGGATGTTCACCATGTCGTGGAAGAAGAGCAGCGAGCAGCCCGCGATCTTGATCGTGTTGGTCACGAACATGACCTTGCCCTTGGGCATGGAGTCGGCGAAGGCGCCGACGAACGCGGCCAGGACCACGTACGAGACGGTGAAGAAGAACTTGAGGAGCGGGGTGAGCCAGGCGGGGCCCTCGAGCTGCAGGAGGAGGGCGATGGCGGCGATGAGGAGGGCGTTGTCGGCGAGCGAGGAGAAGAACTGCGCGGCCATGATGGTGTAGAACCCGCGCTTCACCGACCCTTCTCCCTCGACGCCCACCAGGCGCGGAACTCGCGCTCGGGGAGCGGACGGCTGATGAGGTAGCCCTGGACGAGGTCGCAGCCCATGCGCGCGAGCTCGGCGCGGGTGTCCTCCTCCTCCACGCCCTCGGCCACGGCGCGCAGGTCGAAGTTGTGCGCCAGGTCGATCACCGAGCGCACGATCTGGTGGTCGCCGCGGTCCGCGAGGAGCCCGCTCACGAACAGCCTGTCGATCTTGAGCTCGTCCACGGGGAAGCGCTTGAGGTAGGCGAGCGAGGAGTAGCCCGTCCCGAAGTCGTCGATGGCGAGCTCCACGCCCGTTCCCTTGAGGCGGGTGAGCATCGCCATGGTCCGCTCCGCGTCGCCGATCATGGAGCTCTCGGTGATCTCGAGCGTGATGCGCCCCGGGGGCACGCCCCAGGTGCCCAGCGCCTGCTCCACGATGTCCGGCAGCTCGTGGTCCACGAGGGTCCGGGTGGAGAGGTTCACGCTGAAGCGCGGCGTGATGCCCTCCTTGGCGAGGTGGGCGGCGTTTCGCAGAACGGCGTTCAGCACCCAGAACGTGAGCGAGCCGATGATCCCGGTGTTCTCGGCGATGCCGATGATGGTGGTCGGCGGGATGGGGCCCGAGGTCGGGTGGCGCCAGCGCAGCAGCGCCTCGGCGGCGATGGGACGCCCGTCGGCGAGGTCGACCTGCGGCTGGTAGTGCACCTCGAGCTCGTTGGAGCGGATCGCGCGCTGCAGGTCGATGTCGAGGCCGTGGTAGACCTCGGCCTCGACGCTGTCCTCGCTCTGGAAGACGTGGTATCCCTCCTCGCGGGTGCCGGCGATGCGGCGCGCGACGTCGGCGGCCATCAGCAGCTGGGCCGGGTCGGCGGGGTGCTCGGGCACGGTCGCGATGCCCACGCAGGGGCGAAGGACCGCCGTGCCGCCCTCGTGGGCGATGGGCCGGTCGAGCGCGCGCAGGCACTTCACCGCGGCGAGCACCGCCTGCGTGGGGTGGGCGATGCGCGGCAGCACGATGCACACCTGCTCCTCGCTCAGCGCGGCGAGGCGGTCCTCCGGGCGCAGCGCCGGCCGCAGCCGCTCGATGACGAGGGAGAGCGTGACGGTGGCCGGAGGCCCCTTGAGGAGCGCCTGCAGCCGGTCCACGCGGCGCAGCTCCACGATCAGCACCGCGAGGCGCCCCTTGGTCGCCTGCGCCACCGCCGCCTCGCGGTCGAGGAAGCGCAGCAGCTCCTCGCGCGCGCCCTCGCCCGGGGTGGGGATATGCATGTCGCGGTCGAGGGCGGGGGGCACGGGGCTCACGAGAGGTAGTTCTCGCGCGGGTTCAGGCCGTAGGCGCCGGTGGGCAGGCTGCGCCGGATGAAGGCCGGCTCCTCGCCGCCCAGCAGCGGGTCGTAGAGGAGGTCCACCATGATCGGGTAGGCCGAGGGCGTCTTGTCCGGGCTCGTGAGCAGCAGCACGCGCGGCTTGAGCCGGCGCACCTTGTTGTGGGACACCACGACCGCCACCTCGCCCGTGGAAAGCTCCACGAGCGAGCCCACGGGGAAGACGCCGATCGCCTGCACGAACTGCTCGGTGAGGGGGCCGTGGAAGTAATCGCCGCCCCAGCCGGTGATGCTGCGCAGGGCCTCGTAGGAGGACACCGCCTCCGCGTAGGGGCGCGACTTGGTGAGCGCGGCGAAGCAGTCGCCGATGCCGGCCATGCGGCCGAAGATGCCGACCTGCTCGCCCTTGAGGGCGCGCGGGTAGCCGCTGCCGTTCATGCGCTCGTGGTGCTGCGCGATGCCCTCGAGCACCTCCACCGGCCAGTTGGGCGTCGCCGAGAGGATCTCCAGCCCCAGGGCCACGTGGCCCTTCACGGTGTCGAACTCCTCCGGAGTGAGGCGGCCCTGCTTCTCGAGGAGCGCGCGCGGAAGCTTGATCTTGCCGATGTCGAGCAGCAGCCCGATCGTGCCCAGCTGCGACAGCTCGGCCCGCGGGAAGCCCAGGTGGCGGCCGAAGGCCACGAGGTAGACCGCCACCTGCAGGCCGTGCCCGTAGGTGGTGATGTCCTGCTCGCGCAGCCTCGCCACCCACATGAGGGCGTCCGGGTTCCTCACCATGCTCTCGACCATCTCGTCGACGACCTCCTCGACGCGCGCGATCTCCACGGGGTGCCCGGCCCAGACGTCGGCGGCGAGCTTCCTGAGCATCTCCGAGGACCGGTCGTAGGCGGCGCGGGCGGGGGCGATCTCCTCCTCGACGCTGCGGGTGTCGGGGTAGATCGTGACCGGTATCGACGGGGGCAGGAGCGAGGCGCGCTGCGGTTCCGGCGCAAGCTCGGCCGGATTGGCCGGCATGCCCTTCTCCGGGCGCTTGAGCAGGCCGCGCAGCGAGTCCATGAGCCCGCCCAGCCCGTGCCTGGGCGGCTGCGGCTGCGCGTCCGGTTTCTGGGGCGCGACCTTGCGCAGGTCCCCCTTGGCCGTCGGCGCTTCCTCGAGGGAGGAGGTGAGCCCGCTGGTGAGGCGCGATTTCGGCGCCGGCGTGGCGGCGGACTCGGGCCGCGCCCCCTCTGGCCTTCGGAACTCGTCGCCGGTGGAGCGGGCGCGGTCCACGATCACGAACTCGCAGATCCGCTGCAGCTCCGCGATCTGGTGCCGGTCGACGATGAGGAAGCCCTGGAGCAGGAACGGCGTGTCGATCCACGGCCGGTCGAGGTCGGCGACGAACATCCCGACCTTGAGATCCTTGACGGCTACCTTCGAGTGCATGTTTTCGGAGTCGTTCTTGTAGTCGTCTGGCGCCGGCGTCCGTAAGGCGCACGCCCCTATGCGGTTCATTCTAAGGGATAAACCCCGATCGGGCCGGTCCCCGCGCCTATAATCGCCGGAAACGCCAGCGCGCGCATCCGACCCCGCTCCCATGCAAAAGATCCTCGACGGCATCCGCGTCCTCGACCTCACGCGCGTGCTTGCCGGCCCCTGGGCCACGCAGAATCTCGCCGACCTGGGCGCCGAGGTGATCAAGATCGAGCGCCCCGGAGAGGGCGACGACACGCGCAAGTGGGGCCCGCCGTTCCTCAAGGACCGCGAAGGCCGGGATACGCGCGACGCGGCCTATTACCTCGCGGCCAACCGCGGCAAGAAGTCCGTCACCCTGGACATCGCCTGCGCCGAGGGGCAGGCGATCGCCCGGCGCCTGGCCGCCGCCTGCGACGTGGTGGTGGAGAACTTCAAGGTGGGCGACCTCGCGCGCTACGGCCTGGACTACGCGGGCCTCAGCCGGGTGCGCGAGGGCCTGGTCTACTGCTCGATCACGGGATTCGGGCAGGACGGCCCGTACCGCGACCGCCCGGGCTACGACTTCATGATCCAGGGCCTGGGCGGGCTCATGAGCGTGACCGGCGAGCGCGACGACCTGCCCGGGGGCGGGCCCCAGAAGGTGGGCGTCGCCGTCGCCGACCTCTTCACCGGGATGTACGCCACGAGCGCCATCGTGGCCGCCCTGTTCCATCGCGAGCGCACGGGCGTCGGGCAGCACATCGACCTCGCGCTCCTCGACGCCCAGGTGGCGATGCTCGCGAACCTCTCGGCCGCCTACCTCGCCTCGGGCCGGGTGCCGGGGCGCATGGGCAACGCGCACCAGGCGATCGTTCCCTACCAGGTGTTCCACGCCTCCGACGCGTTCCTCATCATTGCGGTCGGCAATGACGCCCAGTTCTCGCGCTTCTGCGCGGTGGCGGGGCTCGAGGCGCTGGCCTCCGACCCCCGCTACGCGACCAACCCGGCGCGGGTTTCCCATCGCGACGAGCTGGTGGCGATCATCGCCGGCCGGATCGCCACGCGCCCGGCCGCGCAGTGGCTCGCGGAACTGGAGGCGGCCCAGGTGCCCTGCGGCCCCATCAACGACCTGGCGCAGGTCTTCGAGGACCGCCAGGTGATCCACCGCGGCATGGTCGCGACGCTCGCCCACCCGGAAGCGGGCGAGGTGCGCGTCGTGGCGAACCCCGTGCGCTTCTCGGCCACCCCGGCCCGCAGCGAGCTGGCGCCGCCCCTCCTGGGCCAGCACACGCGCGAGATCCTCGCGGGGGTGCTGGGCATGGACGGGGAGGCGATCGAAGACCTTCGCTCGCGCAAGGTCATTTGAGGTTTTTCGGCGCGGGGTTTTCGGCGGCGGCGCGCGCGCCGGTATACTCCCGGATCTGCGCGAACCGCCTGCGATTTCCACCGGCCCGGGAGCGAAACCAAACGCCACGGGATGCGCCGGGGAACCGCTTCGCGCAGCACAGGAGAAACGCTTGAAACCGACTGACATCGGATCGCCCGACTACTTCCACAAGGTCGTCGATTGCCAGTGGGCCTGCCCGGCCCATACCCCCGTCCCGGAATACATCCGCCTCATCGCCCAGGGGCGCTATTCCGACGCCTACATGGTCAACTGGAAGTCCAACGTCTTCCCCGGCATCCTCGGGCGGACCTGCGACCGGCCGTGCGAGCCCGCCTGCCGGCGCAGCCGCGTGGAGGAGAACCAGGGCGAGAAGCCCGAGCCGGTGGCCATCTGCCGCCTGAAGCGCGTGGCCGCCGACTACAAGGGCGACATCCGCGCGCGCCTGCCGAAGCCGGCGGCGCGCAAGAACGGCAAGCGCGTGGCCTGCGTGGGCGGGGGCCCCGCCTCGCTCACCGTGGCGCGCGACCTCGCGCCCCTGGGCTACCACGTCACGGTCTTCGAGGCCGACCGGCGCGCCGGCGGCATGATCCGCACCCAGATTCCCAAGTTCCGCCTGCCCGAGAGCGTGATCGACGAGGAGGTGGGCTACATCCTGGACCTCGACGTGGACTTCCGGCCCAACCACCGCGTCCAGTCGCTCAGGGAACTGCTGGGCCACGGCTACGACGCCGTGTTCGTCGGCTCCGGCGCCCCGCGCGGGCGCGACCTCGACGTCCCGGGACGCGAGGAGGCGGCCAAGCACATCCACGTGGGCATCGAGTGGCTCGCCTCGGTCTCCTTCGGGCACATCACGAAGGTGGGCCGGCGCGTGATCGTGCTGGGCGGCGGCAACACCGCCATGGACTGCTGCCGTTCCGCACGGCGCCTTGGCGGCGAGGACGTGAAGGTGATCGTGCGCTCGGGCTACGAGGAGATGAAGGCGAGCCCCTGGGAGAAGGAGGACGCCGTGCACGAGGGCATCCCCATCCTCAACTTCCTCGTGCCCAAGGCGTTCGTGCACGAAGGCGGGCGCCTCACCGGCATGACGTTCGACAAGGTGAAGGCCGTCTACGACGACAAGGGGCGGCGCTCGCTCGTGCCGACCGGGGAGCCCGAGCAGCATTTCGAGTGCGACGAGGTCCTGGTGGCCGTGGGGCAGGAGAACGCGTTCCCCTGGATCGAGCGCGATTGCGGGCTGGAATTCGACAAGTGGGGACTGCCGGTCCTCGACCCGAAGACCCTCCAGTCGACGCTGCCGAACGTGTTCTTCGGCGGAGACGCGGCGCTGGGACCGAAGAACATCATCTGGGCGGTCGCCCACGGCCACGAGGCGGCCATCTCGATCGACCGGTACTGCCAGGGCGAGGACGTGGCCGTCCGCCCGCCGCCCCTCACGAACCTCGTGTCCACGAAGATGGGCATCCACGAGTGGAGCTACGACAACCAGATCGTTCCCGACGCGAGGAACCGGGTGCCTCTCAAGGAGCTCACCATCGCGCTCAAGGACATCCGCCAGGAGGTGGAGCTGGGCTTCGACCCGGAGCTCGCCTGGAAGGAGGCGCAGCGCTGCCTCAACTGCGACGTGCAGACGGTCTTCGCGCCGAGGCTGTGCATCGAGTGCGACGCCTGCGTGGATATCTGCCCCATGGACTGCATCACCTTCACGGCCGACGGCGAGGAGGCCGAGGTGCGGGCGCGCCTCAACGCCCCGGCGCGCAACGCCTCGCAGGATCTCTACGTGGGCGCGGGGCTCAAGACGGGCCGCATCATGGCCAAGGACGAGGACGTGTGCCTGCACTGCGGCCTGTGCGCCGAGCGCTGCCCGACGGGCGCCTGGGACATGCAGAGGTACTTCCTCGAGCTGACCCATGCCGGGCCGGGATGCCGCGACGGCGCGCCCGCGCGCAAGGCCGCGTGAGACACCAGACATGAAGAAAATCCAGGCGGTCAACGATTTCGTCGTCAAGTTCGCGAACGTGAACGGCTCGGGCTCGGCCTCGGCCAACACGCTCTTCGCCAAGGCCATCATGCGCATGGGCGTGCCGGTGAGCCCGCGCAACATCTTCCCGTCCAACATCCAGGGCCTGCCCACCTGGTACGAGGTCCGCGTCTCCGAGCGCGGCTGGCTCGGCCGCCGCGGCGGCGCCGACCTCATGGTGGCGATGAACCCGCAGACCTGGGAGAAGGACGTGGTGGAGATCGAGCCCGGCGGCTACCTCTTCTACGACTCCACCAAGCCCCTGCCGGCCGACAAGTTCCGCGCCGACGTGACGGTGCTCGGCATGCCGCTCACCGAGATCTGCAACTCGACCTACTCGGACCCGCGCCAGCGCCAGCTCTTCAAGAACATCATCTACGTGGGCGCGCTCGCCGCTCTCCTCGAGATCGACATCGCGGAAGTGGAGAAGCTCATCGGGGAGCAGTACAAGGGCAAGGAGAAGCTCCTCGAGCCGAACATCAGGGCGCTGCACCTGGGGCGCGACTACGCGCTCGCGCACCTGCCGTGCCCGCTGGGCATCACCGTGCGGCGCTCGGACAAGGTCGGCGACAAGATCTTCATCGAGGGCAACAACGCCACCGCGCTGGGCGCGGTGTACGGCGGCGCAACCGTGTGCGCCTGGTACCCGATCACGCCGTCGTCGTCGGTCGCGGAGGCCTTCGGGCGGCACTGCCGCAAGTTCCGGGTCGACGCCGCCACCGGCAGGAACAACGTCGCCATCGTGCAGACCGAGGACGAGCTGGCCTCGATCGGCATGGTGATCGGGGCGGCCTGGAACGGCGCGCGCGCCTTCACCGCCACCTCCGGCCCGGGCGTGTCGCTCATGGCGGAGTTCATCGGGCTGGCCTACTTCGCGGAGATCCCGGCGGTCATCGTGAACGTGCAGCGCGCCGGCCCCTCGACGGGAATGCCCACGCGCACGCAGCAGGCCGACATCCTCGCCTGCGCCTATGCCTCGCACGGCGACACGAAGCACGTGCTGCTCTTCCCGGAGGACGCGAAGGAGGCCTTCCTCCTCACCGCCGACGCCCTCGACCTCGCCGACCGGCTGCAGACGCCCGTCTTCGTGATGACCGACCTCGACATCGGCATGAACGAGCGCCTGTGCGAGCCGCTCGCCTGGGACGACGCGCGCACCTACGACCGCGGCAAGGTCCTCACCCACGACGACCTGGAAAGCGGCAAGCGCTTCGGCCGCTACCTGGACGTGGACGACGACGGCATCACCTACCGCACCTATCCCGGCACGCACCCGAAGCGCGGCTCCTTCTTCACCCGCGGCACGAGCCGCGACCGCTACGCGCGCTACACGGAGGAGGGCAGCGCCTACGTCGACAACATGCAGCGGCTGCTGCGCAAGTTCGAGACCGCCAAGCTCTACGTGCCCGAGCCCGTGGTGAAGGATTCGCCGCGGACGACGCCCCACGCGGTGATCTACTACGGCTCCACGGCCTGCGCGATGGACGAGGCGCTCGCCGAGCTCGACGCCGAGGGGATCGCGATCGACGCGATGCGGGTGCGCGCCTTTCCCTTCCAGGACTCGGTGATCGAGTTCGTGAACGCCCACGACCACGTCTTCGTCGTGGAGCAGAACCGGGACGGGCAGCTGCGCACGCTCCTGGTGAACGAGGGCGCCATCGACCCCGCGCGCCTTTCCCCGGTGCTGCACTACGACGGCACGCCGATCACCGCGCGCTTCATCCGCCAGGAGATCGAGGAGCGCCTGTCCGCCTTCAACGTCCGCCCGATGCGGCGCACCGCCTCGGCCGGGGAGTGAGCACATGACCTATCTCGCCAAGCCCAAGCTGCACCATCCCGACCTGCCCGCCAACGCGCTGGGGTACACGCGCCGCGACTACGAAGGCACGATCTCCACGCTGTGCGCCGGTTGCGGGCACGACTCGATCAGCGCGGCCATCATCCAGGCCTGCTGGGAGCTCGCCATCGAGCCGCACAAGGTGGCCAAGCTCTCGGGCATCGGCTGCTCCTCGAAGACCCCGACCTATTTCCTCGACAAGTCGCACGGCTTCAACTCGGTGCACGGGCGCATGCCCTCGGTGCTCACGGGCGCGAACCTCGCCAACCGCGACCTCATCTACCTGGGCGTCTCCGGCGACGGCGACTCCGCCTCCATCGGCGTGGGCCAGTTCGCGCACAGCATGCGCCGCGGCGTGAACATGACCTACATCGTCGAGAACAACGGCGTCTACGGCCTCACGAAGGGGCAGTTCTCCGCCACCGCGGACCGCGGCTCCAAGTCCAAGCGCGGCGCGGTGAACACCGACGAGGGCATCGACCTCGCGATCCTGGCGCTGCAGCTGGGCGCCACCTACGTCGCGAGGAGCTTCTCCGGCGACAAGGGGCAGCTCGTGCCGCTCATCAAGGGCGCGCTCACGCACCCGGGCGCCGCGTTCATCGACGTGGTCTCGCCCTGCGTGGCCTTCAACAACCACGAGGGTTCCACGCGCAGCTACGACTACGTGCGAAACCACAACGAGGCCGTGAACCGCCTGGACGTGATCACGGTGCACAAGGAGATCACGGCCGAGTACGCGCCCGGCGCCGTGCAGGAGGTCCGCCAGCACGACGGCTCGGTGCTTCGCCTTCGCAAGCTCGCGGACGACTACGACTCCTCCAGCCGCATCTCCGCCATGAGCTACGTGCAGTCGCGCTACGCGCACGGGGAGATCGTGACGGGCCTGCTGTACGTGGAGGCGGACGCGACCGACCTGCACGAGAGCCTGGGCACCACGAGCGTGCCGCTCAACCAGCTGGGCGAGAAGGAGCTTTGCCCCGGAGCCGCGGCGCTGGAGAAGTTCAACGCCAGCCTGCGCTGAAGGGGCGGCCCCGATGCCCGCGGTCGACCTGCGCAGCGACACCGTCACGCGCCCCACGCCCGCCATGCGCGAGGCGATGGCGAAGGCCGAGGTGGGAGACGACGTCTTCGGCGACGATCCGACGGTCAAGGAGCTCGAGGCGCGCGCGGCCGCGCTCTTCGGCCTGGAGGCCGGGCTCTTCTTCCCCACGGGCACGCAGTCGAACCTCGCCGCGCTAATGGCCCACTGCGGCCGCGGCGAGGAAGTGATCGTCGGCCAGGACGCCCACACCTATCGCTACGAGGGCGGGGGCGCCGCGGTGCTGGGCTCGATCCAGCCGCAGCCGCTCGCGAACCTCCCCGACGGCACGCTCGACCTCGCCATGGTGGAAGCGGCGATCAAGCCGGACGACCCGCACTTCGCCGTCACGCGGCTGCTTGCGCTGGAGAACACGATCGGTGGCAAGGTGATCGGCCGCGACTACCTTGCCAGGGCGGTCACGCTCGCCTGGAAGCGCGGGCTTTCCACCCACCTCGACGGCGCGCGCATCTTCAACGCGGCCGTGAAGCTCGGCATGCCCGTGAACCAGCTGTGCGCGGGGTTCGACACCGTGTCCGTGTGCCTCTCGAAGGGCCTGGGCGCACCGGCCGGCACCGTGCTGGTGGGGCACCAGGGCCTCGTCGACAAGGCGCGCCGCATCCGCAAGATGCTGGGCGGCGGAATGCGCCAGGTCGGGATCCTCGCCGCCGCGGGCCTTTACGCGCTGGAGCACCACGTGACGCGGCTTGCCGAGGACCATGCCCACGCGGAACGCCTCGCGAAGGGGCTCTCCGGGGCCGGCTACTTGG
Organism: Usitatibacteraceae bacterium; assembly: GCA_044230355.1. GTDB lineage: Bacteria > Pseudomonadota > Gammaproteobacteria > Burkholderiales > Usitatibacteraceae > FEB-7. The sequence goes on from JBGARD010000030.1 coordinate 11,219, forward strand.
TCGAGGCCCCGCAGACCAACATGGTCTTCGTGAAGGTGGCGAAGGAGCGCTGCGCGGCGCTGAAGGCGCACCTCGCGGCCGCCGGCGTGGTGGCGATCGTCTCGCCGCGCACGCGGCTCGTCACCCACCTGGACGTGGATACGGCAGGCGTCGACCGCGCCGTGGCGGCCTTCGCCTCGTTCAACCGGATCCCGACCGCGGCAGTGTGACCCTCACCCCCGGCCCCTCTCCCAAGGGAGAGGGGAGCCGTTTTCTCCCTTCTCCCTCAGGGAGAAGGGTTGGGGATGAGGGGGCTCTACAGCACTTCGGCGGCGTGGTCCGCGAGCCGCGAGCGCTCCCCGCGCGTGAGCGTGATGTGGCCGCTGTGGCTCCAGCCCTTGAAGCGGTCCACGACGTAGGTGAGGCCCGACGACCCTTCCGTGAGGTAGGGCGTGTCGATCTGGGCGATGTTGCCCAGGCACACCACCTTCGTCCCGGGGCCGGCGCGCGTGATGAGCGTCTTCATCTGCTTCGGGGTCAGGTTCTGCGCCTCGTCGATGATGAGGTACTTGTTGATGAAGGTCCTGCCGCGCATGAAGTTCAGGCTCTTCACCTTGATGCGCGAGCGGATGAGGTCGGCCGTGGCTGCGCGCCCCCAGTCCCCGGCCTCGTCGTCCGTCTTCATCAGCACGTCGAGATTGTCCTCGAGCGCGCCCATCCACGGCGTCATCTTCTCCTCCTCGGTGCCGGGGAGGAAGCCGATGTCCTCGCCGACGGGCACGGTGACGCGCGTCATGATGATCTCGCTGTAGACCTTGTACTCGAGGGTCTGCATGAGGCCCGCGGCCAGGGTGAGGAGCGTCTTCCCGGTTCCCGCCTGCCCCAGGAGGGTCACGAAGTCGACCTCCGGGTCCATGAGCAGGTTGAGGGCGAAGTTCTGCTCGCGGTTCCTCGAGGTGATGCCCCAGACGTTGTTCTTGTGGTGCGAGTAGTCCTTGAGCGTCTGCAGCGTCCCGGTCTTGCCCTTCACGTCCTTCACGATGGCGTAGAAGGGCCGGTCGCCCTCGTGGAAGACGAGCTGGTTCACGAGGAGGGACGGGCACAGCGGCCCCTTCACGCGGTAGAGCGTGCGGCCGTGCTCCTGCCAGCTCTCCACGTCCTTGCCGTGCTTGTCCCAGAAGTCCGCGGGGAGCTCCAGCATGCCGGTGTACAGGAGGTCGGTGTCCTCCAGCACCTTGTCGTTGAAGTAGTCCTCGGCGGGGAGCCCGATCGCATGCGCCTTGATGCGCATGTTGATGTCCTTGGACACCAGCACCACCTGGCGTTTCGGGTAGCGCTCCTTGAGGTGCATGGCCACGCCGAGGATCACGTTGTCGGCCTTCTGCGAGGCGACCGAGTCGGGGATCACCACCGACACGGCGTGCGTCTGCAGGAAGAGCCGCCCGAGCCCGTCGCCGTGCGTCTTGCCCTTGAGCGAATAGCCGCTTTCGATGTCGCCGGCCCCGGAGGAGACGATCTCGTCGAGGAAGCGGCTCGCCTGGCGGGCGTTCCTCGCGACCTCGCTCATCCCCTTCTTGTTGTCGTCGAGCTCCTCGAGCGTGACCATCGGCAGGTACACGTCGTGCTCCTCGAACCGGAAGAGGCTCGTGGGGTCGTGCATGAGCACGTTGGTGTCGAGGACGAAGAGCTTGGTGGTCGCCGGTTGCCGGCTGGAGCGGCCTTCGCCGTGGCTGTCGCGCTTGCGGTGCATGGGGGCCTCCGCGGGGTCCGGGGCGTGGGACGACGCCTCGCCGGCGTCGGAGCGCGGCGAGTCACGCAGGTTGTCGTTGGGCATCAGGGCAGGGTGCCAGGGGTGGGAAATCCGCGGGGAGTCAGGCGCCTTTCGCGAAAGCGAGCACTTCCGCGGCGTGGCCGGCGACCTTCACGCCGCGCCACTCGCGGGCGATGCGACCTTCCCGGTCGATCGCGAAGGTGCTGCGCTCGATTCCGCGCACCTGCTTCCCGTACATGTTCTTCATCTTGATGACGCCGAAGATCGCGCAGGCCTTCTCCTCGGCGTCCGAGAGGAGCTCGAAGGGGAAGGAGAACTTCCGCCTGAACTTCTCGTGCGAGGCGACGGAGTCGCGCGACACGCCGAACACGGCCCACCCGGCCTTCGCGAACTCCCCGTGCAGCTCGCGGAACTGCAGGCTCTCGTCCGTGCAGCCGGGAGTGTCGTCCTTCGGGTAGAAGTAGAGGATGAGCGGGTGGCCCTGGAAGGCCGAAAGCTGGAAACGCTGGTTGCCGGTGGCGGGGAGCTCGAAATCCGGGATTGCCTTGCGTTCGCTCATCCAGGGTGTCCAAAGTGTTGACCGCGACCTATGGTGGCGAACTTCCTTCAAAAACGCAAGCTATGGGGTTGATGGGGAAGGAAGAAAGGCCGGACCCTGCAGCGCCAGGGTGCCGCTGCGGCCGGGGATTTCGCCTTCCAGGACGGTGTGCAGCGGAAGGGAGGCGGGATCGAGGCTCGCGCGCAGCTCGCGCAGGGCCACGAGCTCGTAGCCCTGCGATTTCCAGCCCTCGAGGAGCCGCTCGAAGGCCGGCGCGAGCTTCATTCCCTCGAGCTCGGCATGCAGCGTGAAGACGTGATCGCGCGCTTGGCGCGTGCGCTCGAGGATCGCCTCGGACACGTTCGCCTCGGTCACGCCGTCCAGCCCGATCAGCTCGTCCAGCGTGGGCAGCGTCGTGGGCAGCTGCGGGCAGGCGACGATCTCCGCCCGGCAAACCGGGACGAAGGGATGGGTGCCGCGCGTGTCGGAGCAGTAGTCGAACCCGTATCGCTGAGTTCGCCGCCACGCGTGCACGTTCATCTGCCAGCCTGCGGCGCCGTGCACCCGGGGATCCTCGCCGAAGACCTCGAGGAAGCGGTTGCGGGCGAGCGCCATCTGGAAGTCGGTCCACGCCTCGTCGGCGCAGCCGACGCCGTCCTGCCACTTCACGTGGTCCCAGGTGTGCACGCCGACCTCGAAGCCGGCGTCGCGAACGCTGCGAAGGATCGGCGCGCAGCGCCTGCCGATGTCGGGCCCGGGAAGCAGCGTGCCGTAGAGGAGGGTGCGGATCCCGTAGTGGGAAAGGACCGAGGTGCGGCCCACCTTGCCGAGGAATCCCGGGCGGAAGACTCGCGTGATCGCGCGGCCGGTGTGGTCCGGGCCGAGGCTGAAGAGGAAGGTGGCGCCCGCCCCGTGCTTTTTCAGCATTTCGAGCAGGCGCGGCACTCCCTCCCGGGTGCCCCGGTAGGTGTCGACGTCGATCTTGAGGGCGAGTTTCAAGGGCGGGGCGGAACGAAAAGGCGCGCATGCTAGCATACGCGCCCCCCGCGACCCCGCCGCCATGAACGCCCCGGATCCCGCCGCCGCGCCGACCCCCTACGAGCTCCTCGGAGGCGAGGACGCCGTGCGCGCCCTCGTGGACCGCTTCTACGACCTCATGGACCTCGAGGAGGCGTACGCCGGCATCCGCAGGCTCCATCCCCCGGCGCTCGACGACTCGCGCGACAAGCTCTTCTGGTTCCTGTCCGGCTGGCTGGGCGGCCGGCCGCTCTATGCCGAGAAAATCGGCAATCCCATGCTGCGCGCGCGCCACCTGCCGTTCCCGATCGGCGTCGACGAGCGCGACCAGTGGCTCAAATGCATGAGCCAGGCCATGGAGGAGGAGGGCGTCGACCCGGGGCTCCAGCGCGCCCTCGCCAAGGCCTTCTTCGGCACCGCCGACTGGATGCGCAACCGGCCCGAGAAATAAGGCCGGAACGCCCCCGCGGGAACCCCGTTTCGCGCCGTACGGGGCCGGCGCATGATGGCGCTATCGCCAATATCCTCGCGGCATGCTAAACTGCTGAATTTCCTGCGATATTTGATCGCAGCTTTAGGACATCCCATGCCGCGCCCCTTGCGCAACATCGCCATCATCGCCCACGTCGACCACGGCAAGACCACGCTCGTCGACAAGCTCCTGCAGCAGGCTGGCACCTTCGCCAAGCACCAGCACATCGTCGAGCGAGTCATGGACTCGGGCGACATCGAGAAGGAGCGGGGCATCACGATCCTCGCCAAGAACACCGCGGTGGACTACCACGGCGTGCACATCAACATCGTGGACACGCCCGGCCACGCCGACTTCGGCGGGGAGGTCGAGCGCGTGCTCTCCATGGTCGACGGCGTCGTGCTGCTCGTGGACGCGGTGGAAGGTCCCATGCCGCAGACGCGCTTCGTGACCCGCAAGGCCCTCGCCCTGGGCCTGAAGCCCATCGTCGTCGTGAACAAGGTGGACCGCGAGAGCGCCCGGCCCGACTGGGTGGTGAACCAGACCTTCGACCTCATGGACAAGCTCGGCGCCAACGACGACCAGCTCGACTTCCCCGTCGTCTACGCCTCGGCGCTCAACGGCTGGGCGTCCCTGGATTCCACCAAGGTGGGCGAGGACATGCGCCCGCTCTTCGATTCGATCCTCAAGCACGTGCCCGCGCCCTCGGCCGACCACGACGGCTCCCTGCAGCTGCAGATCAGCGCCGTGGACTACACGAGCTTTCTCGGGCGGATCGCCGTCGGGCGCATCCGCCGCGGCACGCTGCGCAAGGCCCAGGAGGTGATGATCCTCTCCGGGAACGCCGCCCCGCGCCGCGCGCGGATCGGCCTTGTGCGCGCCTTCCAGGGGCTCGAGAAGGTGGAGATGGACGAGGCCGCCGCCGGCGAGATCGTCTCCGTCACCGGCATCGAGGACTTCACGATCGGCGATACCTTCGCCTCGACCGAGAACCCCGAGGCCCTGCCCTTCAGCGGCGTGGACGAGCCCACGCTCACCATGAACTTCCAGGTGAACACCTCTCCCTTCGCCGGCCAGGAGGGCAAGTACGTCACCAGCCGCCAGATCCGCGACCGCCTCACGAAGGAACTGATGTCCAACGTCGCCCTGCGCGTCGAGGACACCGACGACGCCGACATCTTCCGCGTCTCCGGGCGCGGCGAGCTGCACCTCACCATCCTCATCGAGAACATGCGCCGCGAAGGCTACGAGGTCGCGGTAGGCAAGCCCCGCGTCGTGGTCAAGGACGTCGGCGGCGAACGCCACGAGCCGTGGGAGATCCTCACGGTCGACGTGGAGCAGGATCACCAGGGCCGGGTCATGGAAGAGCTCGGCCGCCGCGGCGGCGAGCTGCAGGACATGGTCCCGGACGGCAAGGGGCGCGTGAGGCTCGACTACAAGATGCCCTCGCGCGGCCTCATCGGCTTCCACATGGAGTTCATGACCCTCACGCGCGGCACCGGCATCAAGAGTCACGTGTTCGACGAATACGCCCCGGTGAAGGGCGAGCTGCCGTCGCGCCGCAGCGGCGTCCTGATTTCCTCGGAGCAGGGGGAGGCCGTGGCCTTCGCCCTGTGGAATCTCGAGGCCCGCGGCCGGATGTTCGTCTCTCCCGGCGAGCGCGTGTACGAGGGGATGATCATCGGCATCCACAGCCGCGACAACGACCTCATCGTGAACCCCGTCAAGGGCAAGAAGCTCACCAACGTCCGCGCCGCCGGCAAGGACGAGAACGTGCTGCTCACGCCGCCCATCCAGCTCACGCTCGAGGGCGCCGTCGAGTTCATCGACGACGACGAGCTGGTGGAGGTCACGCCCAAGAACATCCGCCTGCGCAAGCGCCACCTGCTCGAGCACGACAGGAAGCGCGCCACGCGCGAGGAACAGGCGGCCTGACCGGGAAGCCGTGGACGCGACAGTCCTCGTCCTGGCCGCGATAGCCGCGCTCGCCGCGGTCGCCGCGGCCGTGGTCGCGGTGCGCGTCGCCCGCCGGCTCGAGGCCCTGCCGGAGGCCGTCGCGGGCGACCGCGAGGCGCACCACCGCGCCCTCCTCACCGACCTTCGCAGCGGGCTCGCCGACTCCGCCGACCGCATCGCCTCGCGCCAGAGCGAGGAGGGCGACCGCCTGCGCCGGGCGGTGGGCGACGAGCTCGCGAGGAACCGCGAGCAGATGCAGAACTTCGAGCGCGCGCTGCAGGAGAAGGTCGACCAGCGCCTGGCGGAGATCGGCGGCAAGGTGACCGAGCGCCTCGACGAGGGCTTCAAGCGCACCAACGAGACCTTCGTGAGCGTGATGACGCGCCTGCAGACCATCGACGACGCGCAGAAGAAGATCGAGACGCTCACCGGCAGCGTGGTGAGCCTGCAGAACCTGCTGGGCAGCAAGAGCTCCCGGGGCGCGCTCGGCGAGCGCCAGCTCGAGGACATCATCAGGAACGTGCTCCCCGAGGCGGCCTACGAGTTCCAGTACACCTTCCAGACGGCCACGAACCTGCGCGCCGACTGCGTGCTGAAGCTCCCGGAGCCCACGGGCCTCATCGCCATCGACTCGAAGTTCCCGCTCGAGAACTACGAGAGGATGATCTCCGACGGCCCCGACAAGGTGCCGCCGGGCGCCTTCAAGGCCGACGTGCGCCGGCACATCGACGACATCGCCTCCAAGTACATCATCCCCGGCGAGACGGGCGACGGGGCGGTCATGTTCATCCCCGCCGAGAGCGTGTTCGCCGAGATCCACGCGCACCACCGCGACCTGGTCGAGCACGCCCAGCTGCGCCACGTGTGGATCGTCTCGCCCACCACGATGATGGCGGTGCTCAACACGGCGCGCGCCGTCCTCAAGGACGTGGAGACCCGCAAGCAGATCCACATCATCAAGGACGAGCTGGGCAAGCTCGGGCGCGAGTTCGGGCGCTTCGACGAGCGCATGAAGAAGCTCGCGGAGCACATCCGGCAGGCCCACGAGGACGCGGGCCAGGTGCAGATCACCAGCCGCAAGATCAGCGAGAAGTTCGCCGCCATCGAGCGGGCCGAGCTGCCCGGCGCGGCCGGGGCGCCCGCGCTGCCCGACGGCAGCCCGCCGCAGCTCAGCGTGGTGCCGAAGCCGGAATAGCCGGCCGCGGGAATCGCACCCGCACCCGCAGCCCCACCCCCCCGGCCCCGTCAGCCAGCTCGATCTCCGCCCCGTGCGCGCGGGCGATGTCGCGGACGATCGACAGCCCCAGTCCGACGCCGGGCTGCTTGCTGGAGGCCAGCCGGTGGAACGGGTCGAAGATACGCTCGCGGTCCGCCGCCGCCACGCCTTCGCCGCTGTCCTCGACCTCGATGGCCGGCGCCTCGCCCGGGGCCGACAGGCGGACGCTGACCCGCCCTTCCTCCGGCGTGTAGCGGATCGCGTTGTCCACGAGGTTCTTCACCAGCTCGCGCATGAGCGTGGGATCGCCCCGGACCGGCACCGCGTTCTCGCCCTCGAAGCCCAGGTCGATCCGCTTGGCCACCGCCCCGGCGCCGAGGTCGAGGCAGGCCTCGCGCGCGACCTGGGCAAGATCCAGGTCGGCGAAGGCCGGCGTCGCGATGCCGTGCTGCGCGCGGGCGCGCGTGAGCAGCTGGTTGGCGAGGTGGATCGTGTCGCCGACCGAGCGGTCCATGGCGGCGAGCGTCTCGCGCAGGCGGGCGGGCTCGTCCTCGCGCAGGGCGAGGCCGGCCTGCGTGCGCAGCACGGCGAGCGGCGTGCGCAGCTGGTGGGATGCGTCGGCGATGAACCGCTCCTGGCGCTCGAGCGTGCTCCTCAGGCGGCCCACGTAGTCGTTCATGCCCGCGACCAGCGCCGCCACTTCGCGGGGGGCGTCGCGCGAGTCCATGGGGGAGAGGTCCCCGGCGGTCCGCGCGTCCAGCTCCGCGCGCAGGCGGCCGAGGGGCCCGAAGGCCACGCGGACCACGATCGCGATGACGAGCGCCGCCAGCGCCACGAGGAGCAGCTGGCGCGCCAGCGTGTCGATCATGAGCTTGCGCGTGAGCGCCTCTCGGGAGACGAGGGTCTCGGCCACCTGGACGAGCGCCATCCCGCGGGCGCTGTCGTCGAACACCGGCTGCAGGAGCGCCACCACGCGCACGGCCTCGCCGCGGTACTGGTCGTCGTAGAAGTGCGCCAGCGCGAAGTAGTCCTCCGATCGCGGGACGCCCGCGGGCAGGGGCGGCAGGTCGTCGTAGCCCGAGACGGCGCTGTCGTCGAGGCCGCCGACGCGGTAGTAGACGCGGCCGCGCAGGTCGGACTGGAAGAAATCGAGGGCGACATAGGGGACCTCGACCACGACCTGTCCGCCGCGAAGGTCGACCCGGTCGGCCACGGCGCGGGCCACGGCGAGGAGCGAGCGGTCGTAGGCCGTGTTCACCGCCTGCAGCGCCGTGCGATAGGAGCTCACCGAGTTGACCGCCACGAGGAGCGCGAGCAGCGGCAGCATCCACCAGAGCAGCCGCGACTGCAGGCTGCGGGCGCTCACGGGCGAATCTCCTCGAGCAGGTAGCCCAGGCCGCGCAGGGTCACGATATGCACGCGGGCGCCGGCCAGCTTGCGGCGCAGGCGGTGCACGTAGACCTCGATCGCGTCCGCCTTCGCGTCGCTCTCGAGGGAGAAGAGCCGCTCGTGCAGCGAATCCTTGGCCACCACCTTGCCGGCGCGCAGCACGAGCGACTCGAGCACGGCGAACTCGCGGGGCGTGAGGCTGAGGCGCTTTCCGCCCAGCTCGAAGGCGCGGCCCGCCGGGTCGAGGACCAGGTCGCCGCACGCGGGGCGCGTCTCGCCGCCCGCCTGGGAGCGCCGCAGGAGCGCCCGGATCCGCGCTTCCAGCTCGTCGATCTCGAAGGGCTTCGCGAGGTAGTCGTCCGCCCCGAGGTCCAGGCCGCGCACGCGGTCGGACACGTCGGTGCGGGCGGTGACGACCAGCACGGGCGTGCGCACGCCGCGCGCGCGCATCCTGCGCAGCACCTCCAGCCCGTCCATGCGGGCGAGCGAGAGGTCCAGGATCACGAGGTCGTAGCGCTCGGTGGCGAGCCGCGCATCGGCGTCGACCCCGTTGAGCGAGCGCTCGACGGTGTAGTGGCCCTTCTCGAGCGCGCGGGCCACCCAGCGCGACAGCTCCACGTGGTCCTCGACCAGCAGGATTCTCAAGCCCGTCTCCTCCCCCCGGGACCGAAAGCCACTTGAAAGCTTTCCGGCCTATCCTGCATTCTCGCACCAGAGGGGCGTCCGGCCCGGCCGGCAAGCCCCCTTCGAACAATCGACCGCCCCTTCCGGAGGAAGCTTTCCATGCGCAAGCCGCTCGCCATTCTCGCCCTTTCCGCCGCCTTAACGAGCCTTCCCGCGCTCGCCGTCATCGACAAGCCCGAGTGCATCGTGGGCGCCAAGCCCGGCGGCGGATTCGATCTCACCTGCAAGCTGGCCCAGACGTCGCTGCTGGACCTGAAGCTCCTCAAGGACCCGATGCGCGCTACCTACATGCCTGGCGGCATCGGCGCGGTGGCCATGAACACGGTCGTCGCGCAGCGCGCCGCCGACCCGAACGTGATCGTCGCGTTCTCGGGCGGCTCGCTCCTCAACATCGCGCAGGGCAAGTTCGGCAAGTGGACGGAGAACGACGTGAAGTGGGTCGCGGCCGTCGGCACCGACTACGGCTCCATCTCGGTGGGCAAGGCCTCCCCCTGGAAGAACCTCGCCGAGGTCGGCGCCGCGATGAAGGCCGACCCGTCCAAGGTCCCGCTGGGCGGCGGCGGCACCGTGGGCAGCCAGGACTGGACGAAGGCCGCGCTCTTCGCCAAGAAGCTCGGCATCGACCCGAAGGCCATGCGCTGGGTGTCCTTCGAGGGCAACGGCGAGGCGACCACCGCGCTCATGGGCGGGCACATCCAGGTGATGTTCGGCGACGTCTCGGCCGACGAGGCCCAGGCGGAGGCCGGCAACATCAAGATGATCGCCGTGCTCGCCGACAAGCGCCTCGAGGGCAAGCTCGCGCACGTCTCGACGGCCAAGGAGCAGGGCTACGACCTGCAGTGGCCCATCATCCGCGGCTTCTACACGGGCCCCAAGGTCCCGGACGCCGACTACAAGGCCTGGCAGGACATGATGAAGGCGATGATGGCGACCAAGGAATTCGCGGCGCTGCGCGCCCAGCGCGGCCTGCAGCCCTTCGACCTCACGGGCCCGGAGCTCGACGCCTTCGTGAAGAAGCAGGTCGGCGAGTACCGCGCGATCGCGAACGAATTCGGCCTCGTGAAGAAGTAGGCATCGACCCGAACGCCCCCTGGACGATCCCCGGGCAACCGGGGACCGCCGACCGGTGAGCGACCGCATCTTCGCCGTCCTCTGGCTCGCCTTCTGCGCCGCCGTGGCCTGGCTCGCGTGGAAGATCGAGGCGCCCTTCAGCTACGAGCCCATCGGGCCGCGGGCCTTCCCGCTGCTGCTCGCGGGCGTCATGGCGGGCTCGGCCGCCTGGCTCCTCGCCAGGCCCGACCGCGAGCCCGACTGGCCCCGGGGCGCGGCGCGCGCGAAGGCCGCGGGGCTGGTCGTCGCCTTCGTCGCCTACGCGCTCCTGTTCGAGTGGCTGGGCTTTCCGCTCGCCACGGCCCTCGTCACGGTCGCGATCGGGCGGCTGTTCGGCGGCGGCTGGAAGGCCGTCGTCGCGGGCGGCGCCGCGCTCGGCATCGGCCTGTGGTACTTCTTCGACAAGCTTCTCGACGTGACGCTGCCCCTCGGGCGGCTCTTCGCGGGCGCCTGATGGACTCCCTGGGCCATCTCGCGCAGGGTTTCGTCGTCGCAGCGAAGCCGATCAACCTGCTCGTCGCCTTCGTGGGCTCCTTCATCGGCACGGTGGTGGGGCTCCTGCCGGGCCTCGGCCCCATCAACGGCGTGGCGATCCTCCTGCCCATCGCCTTCGCCATGAAGCTGCCGCCCGAGACCGCGCTCATCCTGCTGGCGGCGGTGTACATCGGCTGCGAGTACGGCGGGCGCATCTCCTCGATCCTGCTTAACATCCCGGGCGACGCCGGCGCGCTCATGACCGCGCTCGACGGCTATCCGATGGCCAAGCAGGGACTGGCGGGCGTGGCACTGTCGATTTCCGCCTGGAGCTCCTTCGTCGGCAGCGTGCTCGCCACGCTTGGCCTGGCACTCTTTGCGCCGATCCTTGCGAGATGGGCCCTGTCCTTCGGGCCGGCGGAGTACTTCGTGCTGATGGTGTTCGCCATCTGCTGCCTCGCGGGCATGGTGGGCGAGCGCCCCGTCAAGACGCTGCTGGCCGCGCTCGTCGGGCTCCTGCTTTCCACCGTGGGCATCGACTCGGGCTCTGGCGTCTACCGCTTCACCTTCGACGACGTGCACCTGTCCGACGGCATCCAGTTCATCGTGGTCGTGATCGGCCTGTTCAGCGTGAGCGAGATGCTGGTGATGCTCGAGCAGAGCCACGCCGGCCAGACGGTGATCAAGGCGACGGGCCGGGCGATGTTCAACCTGAAGGAGTTCAAGGACACCTGGTGGGGAACGATCCGCTCGAGCGTGATCGGCTTCGTCGTGGGCGTGCTGCCCGGCGCCGGCGCCACGATCGCGAGCGCCATCACCTACATGGTGGAGAAGAACCTCACCGACCGGGAAGGAACGTTCGGAAAGGGCGACGTGCGCGGCGTGGCCGCGCCGGAGGCCGCCAACAACGCCGCGGCGCACGGCGCGTTCGTGCCGATGCTCACGCTCGGCGTCCCCGGCAGCGGGACGACCGCCGTGATGGTGGGCGCGCTCACGCTCTACAACATCACGCCCGGCCCGCTCCTCTTCGAGCAGCAGCCGGACCTCGTCTGGGGCCTCATCGCCTCGATGTTCATCGGGAACGTGATGCTGCTCGTCATGAACATCCCGATGATCGGCATCTTCGCCCGCATGCTCTACGTGCCCAACTGGTTCCTCGTGCCGGCGATCGCGGCGGTGAGCTTCGTAGGGGTGTACGCGGTCCACGCGACGACCTTCGACCTCGTGCTGATGGTGGCCCTGGGCATCTTCGGCTGGGGGCTGCGGAAGCTCGGCTTCCCGATGGCGCCCCTCATCCTGGGTTTCGTGCTGGGCGACATGATGGAGCAGAACCTGCGGCGGGCGCTCGCGATCTCGGACGGGCACGCGGGGATCCTCTTCCAGAGCCCGGTGTCGATCACGCTCTGGGTCCTCGCGGCCGCCGCCCTCTCGATGCCCTTCCTGCTGCGCCGGTTCAAGCCTGCGGGCTAGCGGGCTGCGCGTTGGGCTATCATTTCGGGCTTGCAACCCGGATGACACCATGAAGGTCCTCGGCATCGCCGGCTACAGCGGCAGCGGCAAGACCACCCTCATCGAGAAGATCATCCCGCTCCTCGTGAGGGACGGGCTGCGCGTCTCGCTCATCAAGCACGCGCACCACGCGTTCGAGGTCGACTACCCGGGCAAGGACTCGTGGCGCCACCGGCAGGCAGGCTGCACCGAGGTTCTGGTGAGCTCCGCGCAGCGCTGGGCGCTCATGCACGAGCTTCGCGGGGCGCCCGAGCCCACGCTCCAGGAGCAGCTCGCCCGCCTGGGACCTTGCGACCTGGTGATCGTCGAAGGCTGGAAGTTCGACCCCATCCCGAGGATCGAGGTGCACCGTTCCGGCGCCGACGCGCGCCGCCCGCTCCTCTTCCCGAGTGACCCGCACGTGATCGCGGTGGCGACCGACGAGCCACTGGACACGCGGCTTCCCCAGTTCGGCCTCGACGATGCCGCCGCCGTCGCGCAGTTCATCCGGGCGTTCGTGGCCGGGCGCGAGGCCCGCGCCCGCCCGGCGGCCGCCGCGGACTGAAGTCGCGCATGGTGACGCTCCTGTATTTCGCCAGCCTGCGCGAGCGCCTCGACTGCGCGCGCGAGGATGTCGCGTTGCCGCCCGGCACCCCGACCGTGGGCGTCGTCGTGGACGCCCTCCGGGCGCGGGACGGCCGCTGGTCCGAGGCCTTCGCGCCGGGCCGGGCCTGGCGGGTGGCGGTCAACCAGCGGATGGCCGACCTCGCCACGCCCCTCAAGCCGGGCGACGAGGTCGCCTTCTTCCCGCCGGTCACCGGGGGCTAGAGGCCGTGGCGCACGTGCGCGTCCAGGAAGGGCCCTTCGACCCGGGTCGCGAGATCGCCGCCCTCACCGAGGGGCGGCGCGACGTCGGGGCCGTGGCCACCTTCGTGGGCATGGTCCGCGACCTGAACGAGGGCGCCCGGGTGACCCGGATGAGCCTCGAGCACTACCCGGGCATGACCGAGCTCGCGCTGGAGGACATCTGCGCCGAGGCGGCGAGACGCTGGGACCTCCTGGACATGCGGGTGGTGCACCGGGTCGGGCCTCTCGAGCCGGGCGATGCCATCGTCCTGGTGGCGGTCTCCAGCGCACATCGCGGGGAGGCCTTCGCGGCCTGCGAATTCATCATGGACTACCTGAAGACCAGGGCCCCGTTCTGGAAGAAGGAGCTCACCCCCGAGGGCGAGCGCTGGGTCGAGGCGCGCGCGAGCGACGACGAGGCGGCCTCCCGCTGGTCCGGCGGCAAGGGCGGCTAGCGCGCCCCGCTCAGACGGTGCAGAAGACCTCGCGCATCATCGCGATCATCTTGAGGATGCGCGGGTCGTCGATGCGGTAGAAGACCTTGTTGGCCTCCTTGCGCGAGGCGATGAGCCCGCGCTCGCGCATCACCGCCAGGTGCTGGGAGATGTTGCTCTGGGAGGTCCCCACCGCCTCGACGATGTCCTGGACCATGAGCTCGTTCTGCCCGACCAGGCACAGGATCTTCAGGCGCAACGGGTGCGCCATCGCCTTGAGGGCGTCGGATGCCTCCCGGATGTCGTCGCCGTGGCCGGCGAGGTCGAAGAGGTCGGCGCGCGCGCCCCTGCCCTTGGTCGTTGCCATGGGGGAATGCTACCCGAAGCCACAAAGCGGCGGCTAATATTGGCCTCGCCCGGGTGCTCCCTCCCCGGGAGCGGGGCTGGGAGGGAATAATTCGGGGCCCCGTGCCGTCGACCTACCCAATCGGGTAAATTACCTTACCCGATGCGGGGTATAGACCCGGGGGACCCATACCCCCGAAATACCGGAATTCCAACAATTGGGAATCGAGGAGCGATAAATGAACAACGATCGCAGGAAGGTGCTCAAGGGCACCGGCGGCATGGCAGTCATGGGGCTCGCGGTCTCCGCCGGCCTCTTCAAGCCGGGCAGCGCCTGGGCACAGGGCTGGAACAAGGCCGCGTTCGAGACCAAGAGCCTCGCCGACACGGTGAAGGCGATGGGCGGCTCGGGCGCGACGGAGAGCAAGGACATCGTGATCAGCTCTCCCGACATCGCCGAGAACGGCGCGGTCGTCCCGTTCACCATCTCCAGCCGGGTCCCGAAGACCGAGTCCATCGCGCTCCTGGTCGAGAAGAACCCGAACGCCCTCGCGGCCAGCTTCAACATCCCCGCGGGCACCGAGGCCGGCGTCACCACGCGCGTGAAGATGGGGCAGACGTCCAACGTGACGGCGCTCGTGAAGGCGGACGGCAAGTTCTACTACACCACCAAGGAAGTCAAGGTCACCATGGGTGGCTGCGGCGGCTGAACGAGGAGAAGACCATGGCAGATCCGATGAAGATCCGGGCCTCGATGTCCGGCGACAAGGTGGAAGTGAAGGTCCTGATGAGCCACGAGATGGAGACCGGCCAGCGCAAGGATTCGAAGGGCGCGCCCATCCCGGCCCATTTCATCCAGAACGTGACCGCCACCCACAACGGGAAGGTCGTCCTTTCCGCGGAGTGGGGGCCGGCCGTCTCGAAGAACCCGTTCCTGTCGTTCAAGTTCGGGGGCGGCAAGCCCGGCGAGAAGGTGAGCATCACCTGGACGGACAACAAGGGCGAGAAGCGCACCGACGAAGCGACGATTTCGTAGCACCGGCATTGCCCCGGCGGGCCTCGATGCCCGCCGGCTTACAAGCACAACGAGAGGAGAACCCCCAATGAACTGCAGCCTCGGGAAGGCGGCCGCAGCGGCCACGCTGGCGCTGGCGGCGAGCGCCTCCGCAATGGCGGCGCCGGGCGAGCCGGTCAAGGTGATCTACCACATCAACACGGGGAACGAGCAGGCCACCGACGGCCTGCGGAACGCCAACAACCACCTGGCGGCCGACCCCAAGGCGAAGATCGTCTTCGTCACCCACGCCAACGGGGTGCACTTCCTGCTGGACGGGGCGAAGGACAAGAACGGAAACTCGTACGATGCCCTCGTGCAGGACCTGATGGGCAAGGGCGTGGAATTCCGCCTGTGCCGGTTCACCCTCGATCGACAGAAGATCGACCCCAAGAAAGTCATTCAGGACGTGAAGATCGTGCCTTCCGGCGTCGCCGAGGTGAGCCGCCTCCAGAGCCAGGAAGGATTCGCCTACCTGAAGCCCTAGCCGTACCCGAGCGCTGGACAAAGAGACCGGAAATCATGGGAGGAGCAACGTGAATCAGACCTTGCAACGGGCGGCCCGCGCCGCCGTCGCGGCACTGGCGCTTTCGGCCACGGGAGTGATGGCGCAGGAACGCAGCGCCGTCGAGGAAATCGAGCGCTACCGGCAGGCCCTGGCCGACGGCAACCCCGCGGAGCTGTGGGAAGCCCGCGGCGACGCGATCTGGAAGCAGAAACGCGGCCCCAAGAACGCCTCGCTCGAGAAGTGCGACCTCGGCCTGGGGCCCGGCGTCGTGCGCGGGGCCTACACGGTGCTGCCCAAGTACTTCGCCGACACCGACAAGGTCGAGGACCTCGAGTCCCGCCTCGTCTCCTGCATGGTCATGCTGCAGGGGTTCACGCCCGCGGAGGCCAAGAAGGACCCGTACGGCGGGCCCGGCAAGAAGGTGGCCATGGACGCGCTGGTGGCGTTCATCACCTCGGAATCGCGCGGCCTGCCGATGAACGTGGCCGGCACCCACCCGAAGGAGGTCGACGCCTACGAGATCGGCGAGAAGATCTTCTTCCACCGCAGCGGCCCGTACGACTTCGCCTGCGCCACCTGCCACGGCGTGAACAACCAGCGCATCCGGCTGCAGGACCTGCCCAACCTCCTCAATCCCCGCGACGCGAAGAAGGCCTACACCGCATGGCCGGCCTACCGCGTGTCGCAGGGCGAGGTGCGCTCCTTCCAGTGGCGCCTCCTGGACTGCTTCCGCCAGCAGCGCATGCCCGAGCTGGAATTCGTGTCGCCGGCCTCGGTCGCGCTCACGATGTTCCTCGCAAAGAACTCGAACGGGGGCATCTTTGACGCCCCGTCCATCAAGCGCTGACCCGGAGGCGACCATGAAGAAGATCGTTTACCTCGCACTGCCCGCCGTGGCCCTCGTCGCCGCGAGCTGCGCGACCCAGCCCAGCTACGAGGAGCGCCGCGCCCAGGCCATGGCCATGATGAAGACCTCCTTCAAGGAGAAGGGCCAGGCCAAGCTCGACCGCATCGAGCAGGACGACATGCAGCGCCTCTGCAGCCAGTACCCGGGCGGGCACGACATGCCCAAGGAGACGAACGCGCAGCTGGAGAAGGCGCAGCAGGCGCTCATCAAGTACCCCGCGGACGGCAAGTTCCTCGGCGACTGGAAGAACGGGGAAAAGGTTGCCCAGTCCGGCCAGGGCAAGCAGTACAGCGACGACCCCGCGAAGCCCTCCGGCGGAAACTGCTACGCCTGCCACCAGCTCGCGAAGCAGGAGCTGTCCTACGGCACGATCGGGCCCAGCCTGTACAATTTCGCCAAGATCCGCGGCTTCGGGGCGGACATCCAGCGCTATGCGTACAGCAAGGTGTACAACTCGCAGGCCTTCACGCCGTGCTCCAGCATGCCGCGCTTCGGCCATGCGGGCATCCTCACCGAGCAGCAGATCAAGGACGTCGTGGCGCTGCTCATGTCGCCCGACTCCCCGGTCAACAAGTAATCCCAACCCGGGCGGGAGCCAACCCGCCCGTTTTTTCGTCGAGGAACATTAGCCATGACTAATGCACTTGCCCGTGCCGCACTCGCCCTCGCCCTCGCATCCGGTACCGCCTTCGCGGCGGAGCCGGCCACCTTCAGCAGCAAGGCCCTCACGCCGGAGACGGCGCTCAAGGCCGCCCAGGCCGCCCTCGCGAAGTGCCGCGCCGACGGCTTCCAGGTGTCCGTGTCGGTGGTCGACCGCTCCGGGCTCGAGCAGGTGATGCTGCGCGACCGCTTCGCCGGTGCCCACACGCCCGAGGCCGCCACCAACAAGGCGTGGACCGCGGTCTCCTTCCGGACCAACACCACCGACCTGATGAAGGCCTCGCAGCCCGGGTCCCCGTCTTCCGGCGTGCGCCACTGGTCGCGCGTTGCCGTGGTCGGCGGAGGGATCAAGATCGAGGCAGGCGGCTCCATCATCGCGGGCATCGGCGTCTCGGGCGCGCCCGGCGGAGACTCCGACGACGTCTGTGCCCAGGCCGGCATCAAGGCAATCGCCGACTCGCTCGAATTCTAGGGAACGGGCTCCATGGACCGCCGCGAATTCCTGAACGTCCTCGCCATCGCCTCCGCTGCGGGGCTTCCACTTGCCTCGCGCGAGGCGCTGGCCGCGGCGGACGGCGGCAAGCTCTACGACCTGCCGCGCTTCGGCAACGTGAGCCTGCTGCACATGACGGACTGCCACGCGCAGCTCATGCCGATCCACTTCCGCGAGCCCAACGTGAACCTCGGGATCGCGGGCGCGGCCGGCAGGGCGCCGCACCTCGTGGGCGAGCACCTGCTGAAGGCCTTCGGCATCCGCAAGGGCAGCGTAGAGGCGCATGCGTTCACCTACCTGGACTTCGCGCAGGCCGCGAAGACCTACGGCAAGGTGGGCGGCTTCGCGCACCTGGCCACGCTGGTGAAGAGCCTCAAGGCCTCGCGGCCGGGCGCGTTGCTCCTCGACGGCGGCGACACGTGGCAGGGCAGCGCCACGGCGCTGTGGTCGAACGGCCAGGACATGGTGGACGCCTGCAAGGCGCTCGGCGTCGACGTCATGACCGGGCACTGGGAGTTCACGCTGGGCGCCGAGCGCGTCAAGCAGATCGTCGAGAAGGACTTCAAGGGCGTGGTCGACTTCGTGGCGCAGAACGTGGTCACGGCCGACTTCGGCGACCCGGTCTTCGCGCCGTACACCGTCAGGCAGATCAACGGCGTGGCCGTGGCCATCGTCGGGCAGGCCTTCCCCTACACGCCGATCGCCAACCCGCGCCACATGGTTCCCGACTGGACCTTCGGCATCCGGGAGCCGGAGCTGCAGAAGGCGGTGGACGAGGCCCGCGGGAAGGGCGCCCAGGTCGTGGTGCTGCTTTCGCACAACGGGATGGACGTCGACCTCAAGCTCGCCAGCCGCGTCTCCGGCATCGACGCGATCCTCGGCGGCCACACCCACGACGGCGTGCCCCAGCCGGTGGAGGTGAGGAACGCCAAGGGCGTCACGCTCGTCACCAACGCCGGCTCCAACAGCAAGTTCCTGGGCGTTCTCGACTTCGACGTCCGGGGCGGAAAGGTGGCGGGCTGGAAGTACCGCCTCCTGCCGGTCTTCGCGAACCTCCTCGCGCCGGACCCCGCCATGGCCGCCGTCATCGCGAAGATCCGCGGCCCGCACGAGGCGAAGCTCGCGCAGAAGCTGGCCGTCACCGAGGGACTCCTCTATCGCCGCGGCAATTTCAACGGCACCGTGGACCAGGTGATCCTGGACGCGCTCATGCAGGTCAAGGGCACCGAGATCGCCTTCTCCCCGGGCTTTCGCTGGGGCACGACGCTGCTGCCGGGACAGGCGATCACGCTGGACCACGTGATGGACTGGACGGCGATCACCTATCCGCAGGTCACGGTGAACGAGTTCACGGGCGAGATGATCAAGGCGGTCCTCGAGGACGTCTGCGACAACCTCTTCAATCCCGACCCGTACTACCAGCAGGGCGGCGACATGGTTCGCGTGGGCGGGCTCACCTACACCTGCACGCCGAACGAGTCGATGGGCAAGCGCATCTCGGACATGCGCCTCGCCGGCAAGCCGATTGCCGCCGACCGCAAGTACAAGGTGGCGGGCTGGGCGCCGGTGGCCGAGGGCGCCAAGGGCGAACCCGTCTGGGAGGTGGTCACGAAGTACCTCCAGGACAGGAAGACCCTCGCGCCGGTGCAACTGAACCTGCCGAAGATCGTCGGCATGGAAGGCAACCCGGGCATCGCCTAGGACGGGCATGCGAAGGCGCTGCTTCCTGGTCCTCGCACCGGGGCTCGCCGCGGCGCTGGCCGCAGGCGCCGCACCGCAGGCGCCGCTTCCTCTCGCCGCCGACCTGCAGGCCGACGGCAGGCTCTCGCGCAGCCGCCGCGAGCCCATCGTGATCCTCTTCAGCCTGCCAGGGTGCCCCTACTGCGAGATCGTGCGCCGGTCCCATCTCGCCCCCATGCTCCGGGACCCGCGCGAGGCCGCGCGCGCGATCATCCGCCAGGTCGACATCGACAGCGACCAGTCCGTCGTCGGATTCGGCGGGGCTCCCACGACCCACGAGGCGATCGCGCGGGCCCACGGGGTGCGCTCCGTGCCGGTGGTCGCCTTCTGGGACGGGGAGGGCCGGCCCCTTGCCGACCCCCTCAAGGGGATGCTCCTGGCCGATTTCTACGCCGCGTACCTGGACTCCGCGCTCGAGTCCGCGCGGTCCCGCCTGGCCCGCCGCGGCTGAATCCTGCCCCCGGGGCCGTTACTCCCGGCCGAATTGCGGCAGATCAACCCGGGGCCACCCAAGGCCCCTTAATGTCACCAAAGTCCAATAAGGATCCGCCCGGCATGGGCGTGTTGCCCGGCCCGGCGGGCGTGATGCAACTGGCATCCGCAAGCCCGAGGAGGGGTATTCACCATGCAACAAGCCGCATCGTCGTCCTTCCCCATCGTCGCGCGGGAAGATTTCTCCGACGTCACCTTCCTGCTCGAAATCAGCCACCCGATGCTCGCCAAGGCAGCCAGGGCGGGCCAGTTCGTGATCGTGATGGAGCGCGAGGAGGGCGAGCGCATACCCCTCACCATCGCCGATTTCGACCGCGAGGCGGGCACGATCACGCTCGTCATCCAGGCCGTGGGCAAGACCACGCGCGAGATGCAGCAGAACTGCCAGGTGGGCACGAGCCTTTTCGCGGTGGTGGGCCCGATGGGCATACCCAGCCACATCGGCGGCAAGAAGAAGGTGGTCTGCGTGGGCGGCGGCCTGGGCGTCGCGCCCATCTTCCCGCAGGCGCGGGCGTGGAAGGAAAGCGGCGCCTACGTGATCGGTGTCCTGGGATTCCGCAACCGCGGGCTGGTCTTCTGGGAGGACAAGTTCCGGGCCGTGTGCGACGAGCTCATCCTGTGCACCGATGACGGCTCGGCCGGCATCAAGGGGCTGGTCACCGAAGGCATCAAGCAGGCGATCGCCAGGCACGCCGACATCGAGGAACTGGTGGCCATCGGCCCGCCGGTGATGATGAAGGGCTGCGCCGAGGCCACCCGACCGCACAAGATCCGCACGATGGTGAGCCTCAATCCCGTGATGGTGGACGGCACGGGCATGTGCGGGGGCTGCCGCGTGAAGATCGGCGAGACGGTGAAGTTCGCCTGCGTGGACGGCCCGGACTTCGACGGCCACCTCGTGGACTTCGACGACCTCATGTCGCGCCTCGGGCGCTACAAGACCGCGGAGAAGGAGGCGCTGGAGAAGTTCCAGGAGAGCTGCCGCATCCGCGGGGAGGGCGCGCCGGAACCCGCGGCCGCGCTGGATCGCCCGTCGACGGACGGTTGAGGACGAGGCCATGGCCAAGAAAAAGACGATTCGCACCATCCCCCAGGAGCGCACGCCGGTCCAGGAGCAGGATCCCAGGGAACGCGCCCGCAACTTCCAGGAAGTCTCGCTGGGCTACCGGCTCGAGGAGGCGCTCGTCGAGGCGGATCGCTGCCTGCAGTGCGCCGACGAGCCGTGCGTGCGCGGCTGCCCCGTGGGCATCGACATCCCGGGGTTCATCCAGAAGCTCACCGAGAAGCACTACCACGGCGCCTACGACATCATCACCGACACCAACCTGCTGCCGTCGATCTGCGGGCGGGTCTGCCCGCAGGAGAGCCAGTGCGAAGGCGTGTGCACGGTGGGCGACACGCTCGAGCCCGTGGCCATCGGCCGCCTGGAGCGCTTCGTGGGCGACATGGCCATCAAGGAAGGCTGGGCCAACATCCCCTACATCGAGCCGAGCGGCCACCGCGTGGGCATCGTGGGTGCGGGGCCGGCGGGCATGGCCTGCGCGGCCGACATGGCCAAGGCGGGCTGCGAGGTGATCGTCTACGAGGCCTTCCACCAGCCCGGCGGCGTGCTCAAGTACGGCATCCCCGACTTTAGGCTCCCCAACGACGTGATCGACGCGGAGATCGAGAAGCTGAGGAAGCTCGGCATCCGCTTCGAGTGCAACACCCTGGTCGGCCGGCTCTTCACGATCGAGCAGATGGTGACCGAAATGGGCTTCCACGCGGTCTTCATCGGGACGGGAGCCGGGTATCCGAGCTTCATGGGCATCCCGGGGGAAAGCCTGAACGGCGTGCTGTCGGCCAACGAGCTGCTCACGCGGGCGAACCTCATGCGCGCCCGGGACTTCCCGAAGTACGACACACCGCTGCAGCCCGGCAAGCGGGTGACGGTGATCGGCGCGGGCAACACCGCCATGGACGCGATGCGCGTCTCGATGCGGCTGGGGGCCGAGAAGGTCATCTGCGTCTACCGGCGCTCCAAGAAGGAAGCGCCGGCGCGCGTGGAGGAGGTGCATCACGCGGAGGAGGAGGGCATCGAGTTCAACTGGCTCACGAGCCCCATCGAGCTGCTGGGCGATGCCAACAACAAGGTGCGGGCGATGCGCTGCATCCGCATGGAGCTGGGCGAGCCCGACAGCTCCGGGAGGCGCAAGCCCGTGCCCGTCCCGGGCAGCGAGTTCGAGATCGAGACCGACATGGTCGTCTTCGCGATCGGCACGAACGCCAATCCAATCCTGGGCCAGACCTCGAAGCTCAAGCTCAACAAGTGGGGCTACATCGAGACCGACGACTCGCTCGCGACCTCCATCGCCGGCGTTTACGCCGGAGGCGACATCGTCACGGGCGCGGCCACGGTGATCCAGGCGATGGGCGCCGGGCGCAAGGCCGCGCGCGCAATGAAGGCCTACCTGGGGCTGCGCGACACCGATTGCGTCTACGCCCCCGACACCGACGACCCGGCCGGCCGGCGCTTCGGCATCCCGGTCGAGGAGCACAACTTCGCCCGCGTGCGGCTCCTCTAGCGCGCAGGCCCGCCCCCACCCGACATCCGATGCAGGCATCCCGAGGCGAACCATGAGCGATACGGCCCAACTCGACCGCAAGACCCAGGCCAAGGCGGCCCCCGCGCGCGCCAAGCCCGCCGTCAACCTGCCCGAGCACATCGTGGAGGTGATCAGCGATTCCGGCGAGGGCGCGCAGCGCTGCGGCCAGTCGCTGGCGTCCATCGCCGCGCGAAGCGGCAACGGCATCTGGACCGTGGAGATCATCCCCGCCGAGATCCAGCCGCCGGCGCGCAGCGTCGCCGGCGCGAGCGGGATCCGCATCCGCATCGGCTCCCGGGCCGTGACCAACGGCGGCGACGAGACCGACCTCGCGGTCGCCTTCAACGAGCAGGTGCTCCTGGGCCGCGTGCGCGCGGGCGAGCTGAAGCGCGGCGCCACGATCCTGCTGGAGAGCATCTGGCGCGAGCACCGCGATCCCGCGATCGTGAAGAGCTACAACGACGCCCTGGCCGCGCTCCAGAAGGACGGCTTCCGGGTGATCGAGATGCCGCTCGAGAAGGAATGCCGCGCCCTCATGACCGACGCGAGGCGCGGCAAGAACATGTTCGTGCTGGGCATGCTCTGCAGCATCTACAGCTTCGACCTGCAGCTCGCCCGCGACCAGGTGGCGCTCACCTTCGGCAAGAAGGACCGCGCGGTCATCGAGACCAACGTGAAGCTGCTGGAGGCCGGCTTCGCCTGGGGCGAGGCCAACCTCGACTTCAAGTACGTGATTCCCGCCACGAAGGTCACCATCCCGCAGGTGGTCACGAACGGCAACACCGCCATCGCGCTGGGCGTCCTCGCCTCGGGAATGGACATCTGCGCGATGTACCCCATCACGCCGGCCACCTCCGCCTCGCACTACCTCTCGGACTGCTTCGAGAAGGTGGGCGGCATGGTCCACCAGGCCGAGGACGAGATCGCGGCCTGCGCCTTCGCGATCGGCGCCTCCTACGCCGGCCGGTGCGCGGTCACCATCACCTCCGGCCCGGGCTACTCGCTCAAGCAGGAAGGCATCGGCCTGGCGGTCATGGCGGAGATACCGCTGGTGGTCGTGAACGTGCAGCGCGGGGGACCCAGCACCGGCCAGCCCACCAAGGTGGAGCAGGGCGACCTCCTCACGGCGATCTACGGCAGCCA
>JBGARD010000031.1:0-32894 GCA_044230355.1 Usitatibacteraceae bacterium
TGGTCCTTCACCGTGAAGTCAAAGGCGCGCGGCGCGCCCCAGCGGCGCACCTCGACGTTGTCGTCGCCGGACTTGCCGGCCGCCACCTCGGGCCGCGGGATGTTCGGGATCATGCGCAGGAAGGCGTTCAGCCGTTCCTGCAGGGCCGCGAGCGCCGTCTCGTTGGCCTTGAGCTCCTCGCCGATGCCGCCCACCTCGGCCAGGACGCCGGAAGCGTCCTCGCCCTTGCCCTTGAGGATGCCGACCTGCTTCGAGAGCGCGTTGCGCTTCGCCTGCAGCTCCTCCGTGCGCGTCTGCAGCGACTTGCGCTCGTCCTCGAGCGAGCGGAAGGCGGCCTCGTCGAAGGCGACGCCGCGGCGGGCGAGGCCGGCGACGACCGCGGGAAGGTCCTTGCGAAGGAGCTGGATATCGAGCATCGGGAGCGGAATGTCGTCAGGTCAAACGACAATTATATTCGCTCCGCCGCCTCAGCCCCCGCCGCCCTCCTTGTCGCGCCGCCGCAGCCAGGCGAGCTTGTCGCGGATCTTCGCCTCCAGGCCGCGGTCCGTCGGCCGGTACCAGCCGGGAGGCTCCATGCCGTCGGGAAGGTAGCTCTCGCCGGGCGCGTAGCCGCCCTCCTCGTCGTGGGCGTAGCGGTAGCCCTTGCCGTAGCCCAGGTCCTTCATGAGCCTCGTGGGGGCGTTGCGCAGGTGCAGCGGCACCGGGCGGCTCGAGTCCTTCGAGACGAACTCGCGGGCCGCGCCGTAGGCCACGTAGACCGCGTTCGACTTCGGGGCCACCGCGAGGTAGACGACCGCCTCGGCCAGCGCGAGCTCCCCCTCGGGGCTTCCCAGGCGCTCGTACACCTCGGCCGCGCGCATCGCGACGTCGAGGGCGCGGGGATCCGCGAGGCCCACGTCCTCGGTGGCCATGCGGATCACGCGCCGCGCGAGGTAGCGCGGATCGGCGCCGCCGTCGAGCATGCGCACCATCCAGTAGAGCGCCGCGTCCGGGTCGCTGCCGCGGACCGACTTGTGCAGCGCGGAGATCTGGTCGTAGAAGTTCTCGCCGCCCTTGTCGAAGCGCCGGCCGGAGCGCGTCACCACGCCGTCGACGAACTCGGCGTCCGCCCCCCGGCGCGCGCCGGTGCGGGCGGCGCTGGCCACCTGCTCGACGAGGTTGAGCGCGCGCCGGCCGTCCCCGTCGGCGTATTCCACGATGCGCTTCCTCGCCTCCTCGGTGACGTCGATCCCCTCGGCCTCGAAGCCGCGCTGGGCGAGAAGGTCCAGGTCCGCGGCGCCCAGGCTCTCGAGCACGTAGACCTGGGCGCGCGACAGGAGCGCCCCGTTCACCTCGAAGGAGGGGTTCTCCGTGGTCGCGCCGATGAAGGTGAGGAGCCCGCTCTCGACGTGGGGGAGGAAGGAGTCCTGCTGCGACTTGTTGAAGCGGTGGACCTCGTCGACGAAGAGGATCGTGGCGCGGCCGTGCGCCTCGCGCGCCAGGCGCGCGCGGTCCACCGCCTCGCGGATCTCCTTCACGCCCGCGAGCACGGCCGAGATGGCGATGAACTCCGCCCCGAAGGCCCGGGCCAGCAGCCGCGCCAGCGTCGTCTTGCCCACCCCGGGCGGGCCCCAGAGGATCATCGAGTGCAGCCGCCCGGAGGCGAGCGCGACGGCGAGCGGGCGGCCTTCGGCCAGCAGGTGGCGCTGCCCCACGACGTCCTCGACGCGCTTGGGCCGCAGGCGCTCGGCGAGCGGCGCGTTCGGCTCGCCCGCGGGGGTGAAAAGGTCGGCGGAATCGGTCATCGGAAGGATTGTTGACGCGCGCCAAAAAGGCGCCGGGCGCAGCGCCTATCATAGCCTTCGGAAGGGAGCGAAAGCGGTGGACATCCGCCTGCACCCGATGGAGGGGTACCTGCGGGCCGAGGCATCGGGCCCGTACGACATCGCAGCCGGCCGCGACGCCATCAGGCACATCCGCTCCGAGTGCGCGCGACTTGGCCTCGACAGGGTCCTCGTGGATGCCCGCGGGCTCGATGCCACGGTGTCGATCGCGGACCGGTTCGAACTGGCCCGTGCGCTCTCCGAAGGCTGCACGGCCGCGGTGCGCTTCGCGGTCCTCGTGCATCCGGCCCAGATGGTGACGAAGACCCTGGAGGACTCGGCCGTCAACCGCGGCGTCCCCGTGCGGACGACGGCGAGCCTCGAGGAGGCCTACGGCTTCCTGGGCGTCGCGCCGCCGGGCTGAGGCGCCTTCGCCGGGAGCATCTCCTCGAGCACGTCCGCGCCCTTGGGGGGCGTGAAGCGGAAGGCACCGGCGTCCACCTTCGCGCCGGCGCGGAATTCCGGGAAGCGCAGCACCGTGCGCCCGCCCAGCGAATCCTCCAGCTCCATCGCGGCCGGCGCCCCGCCCTTCATCCCGATGCGAATGCGCTCGAATCCCGTGTCGCGCTCCCGGGGCGTGGCCTCCAGCCAGCCAAGCCCGTCGGCCGTGCCCGCATCGCGCAGAGTGAACGCCGCCGTCACGTCGCCCTCCCCGGCAAGGAGCGCCGCCGGCGTCGCGCCCAGGGCCCGGTCCATGGCCCTCACCGTCACCTGGTTCAGGTCCTCGTCGTGGATCCAGAGCTTCGTGCCGTCGGCCACGATGAGCGTGCGCGCGGGCCTGTCGTAGGCCCAGCGGAACTTCCCCGGCCGCGAGAAGGCGAAGGTCCCCGAGGAGCGGTCGACGACCCTGCCCGTGCGGTCGAGCACCTGCTGCTCGAAGCGCGCCGTGGCGGTCCGGGCCGTGGCGGTGAAGGCGAGGAAGGCGTCCACCGGGCCCGCCCACGATCCGGGCGAGGCGACGACGAGCGCCGCGAGCAGGCAGGCCGCCCGCCTCACTTCTCGGGCCTCGAGGGCGCGAGGATCTCGCGGTTGCCGTTGGAGGCCATCGACGAGACCAGGCCCGCGCGCTCCATGTCCTCGATGAGGCGCGCCGCCCGGTTGTAGCCGATGCGCAGGTGGCGCTGCACGAGCGAGATGGAGGCCCGCCGGTTCTGCAGCACGATCTGGACCGCCTGGTCGTAGAGGGGATCGGACTCGCCGCCGGGCGCATCCGCGCCGGACTCGGAATCCGCGAGCTCGGGGTCGTCCAGCATGCCGTCGATGTACTGCGCCTCGCCCTGCCTCTTGAGGTGCTCCACCACGCGCTGCACCTCGGCGTCGGCCACGTAGGCGCCGTGCACGCGCTGCGGGTGCCCCGCTCCCGGCGGCAGGTAGAGCATGTCGCCCTGGCCCAGGAGGCTCTCGGCGCCCTGCTGGTCGAGGATCGTGCGCGAGTCGACCTTGGAGGAGACCTGGAAGGCCACGCGCGTGGGCACGTTCGCCTTGATGAGGCCGGTGATCACGTCCACGGAGGGGCGCTGCGTGGCGAGGACGAGGTGGATGCCGGAGGCGCGCGACTTCTGCGCCAGGCGCGCGATGAGCTCCTCGACCTTCTTGCCGGCGACCATCATGAGGTCGGCCAGCTCGTCGATCACCACGACGATGTACGGCAGCTCCTCGAGGTCCTCGGGACTGTCGGGAGTGAGCGAGAACGGGTGCTTGAGCGGCTGCTTCTTCTCGACGGCCTCGCGCACCTTGTGGTTGAACCCCGCGAGGTTCCGCACCGACACGGTCGACATGAGCTTGTAGCGCCGGTCCATCTCCACCACGCACCAGTGCAGCGCGGCGGCCGCCTGGCGCATGTCGGTGACCACGGGCGCGAGCAGGTGCGGGATGCCCTCGTAGGCCGAGAGCTCGAGCATCTTCGGGTCCACGAGGATGAGGCGCACGTCCGACGCGGGCGACTTGTAGACGAGCGACAGGATCATCGCGTTGATGGCCACGGACTTGCCCGAGCCGGTCGTTCCCGCCACCAGCAGGTGCGGCATGCGCTGGAGGTCGGCCACGACGGGCTTGCCCGTGATGTCCTTGCCCATCGCGACCGTGAGGTGCGAATGCATGTCGGCGTAGGCCTGCGAGCCGATGATCTCCGACAGGCGCACGATCTCGCGCTTGGCGTTCGGTATCTCCAGGCCCATGCAGGAGGTGCCGGGGATCGTCTCGACCACACGGATCGAGGTCACCGACAGGGCGCGCGCGAGGTCGCGGGCGAGGTTCACGACCTGGGCGCCCTTCACGCCCACGGCGGGCTCGACCTCGTAGCGGGTGATGACGGGCCCGGGATAGGCGGCCACGACCTTCACCTGGACGTTGAAGTCGAGGAGCTTCCTCTCGATGAGGCGGGAGGTGTACTCGAGGGTCTCCGGCGTCGGGCGCTCGACGTGGCTGTCGGCCGGGTCCAGGAGCGCGATGGGCGGCAGCGGCGAGTCCGGGAGGTCCGCGAAGAGCGGCACCTGCCTTTCCTTCGCCACGCGCTCGCTCCTCGGGATCGCCGGCTCGGGGAGCGCGATCCGGATGGGCTCGTGCTCCTCGAAGATGCGCTTGGCCTCCTCGACCTTCTCCTCGCGCGCCTGCGCCGCGGCAAGGCCGGCCTCCCGGTCGCGGCGCGCCTCGAGCCGGCCGCGGACCGTGGCGACGGCCCACTCCGCGGCGGCACCGACCTTCTCCGAGAGGCGGATCCACGAGAGCCCGGAGAAGACGCTGAACGCGGAGGCCACGAGGGCCACCAGCACGAGGGTCGCGCCCGTGAATCCGAGGCCGGCAAGGGCGGGCCCCGCGAGGACATCCCCGAGCACGCCGCCCGGCGCGAGGGGAAGCGCCGCCTTCATGCTGTGCAGGCGAAGCGCCTCCAGGGTGCTGCTCGCGGCCAGGAGGATCGCGAAGCCGGCGAGCGCCACCGCGAGCGAGCGGCGGTTGAGTATCTCCCACTGCTCCACCCGCCAGTAGAGGCGGAGCACGCCCCAGCCCGCGAGGGCCACCCACCACCAGGCGGAGAGGCCGAACACGTAGAGCAGGCCGTCGGCGAGCCAGGCGCCCAGCGCGCCGGCCCTGTTCGCGACCGCGGCGCCCGTGCCGCTGAAGAACGGCCCGGGGTCGGCCTTGTCGTAGGTCGCCAGGGCCATCGCCAGGTAGACGCCCGCGGCGAGGAACAGGATCCAGCCCGCCTCGCGAAGGACGCGGGCGAGGCGCGGGTTGGGAGGCGCGGTTTTCGCGGGGGTGGAGGCCATCAGGTCGGGGAGACTCGAGATGGCCGATTATAGGGCCGGCGGGCCCGGAAAAGCCGCGCGCCTAGAGGGAAGGCGGGAGTTCGCGGTTGATGATGGTGATGGACTTGGACTCCACCGCGATGAAGCCGCGGTCGGAGAGGTCCTTGAGGATGCGGTTCACCATCTCGCGCGAGGCGCCGACCATGTTGGCGAGGTCCTGCTGCGAGAGCTTCTCGCCGACCACGAGCTTGCCGTTCGCGGGCACCGCGAGCTCGAGCAGCGTGCTCGCCACGCGGCCGTAGACGTCCATGAGGGCGAGCGTGCCGATCTTGCGGTCGGCCTCGCGCACGCGCTGCGCCAGCACGCGCAGCACCATGTTGGCGATGCGCGGGGCGCGCTCTACGCAGTGCTCGAACGCGTGGTGCGAGAGGATGAGGAAGGTCGAGGGCTCGAGCGTGGTGACCGAGGCCGAGCGCGGCTGCTGGTCGATCATCGCCATCTCGCCGAAGAAGTGCCCGGCGCCCAGGAGCTTCAGGATGATCTCGCGCCCCTCCTCGTCGCCGATGAAGACCTTCACGCGCCCCGACTCGATCATGTAGAGCGAGTCCCCGATCTCGCCCTCCGTGAGGACGACGGCGTGCTTGGGGTAGCTCTTCTCGACGGCGACGGAGCGGATCACGTCCAGCTCCTGGTCGCTCATCTGGGTGAAGAACGGAACCGCCTTGAGCGCCTGCGTGCGCTCGCCGACGGCGCGCTTCGGTGGGGGGGAGGTCATGAAGGGGACTATAGCCAAAAGCCCTTCTGTGTCAATTGTTTGATCTCAACGGAGCCTCGCATGGGATAATGACGGCTCCCGGCGCCGCTAAAGCGCGCCTGCTGCGCAATCCGACCCCCATGACCACCCGACACAGCCGACTCCTCATCCTCGGTTCCGGCCCCGCCGGCTACACCGCGGCCGTCTACGCCGCCCGCGCCAACCTGAAGCCCGTGCTCGTCACCGGCCTCGCGCAGGGCGGCCAGCTCATGACGACGACCGACGTCGACAACTGGCCGGCGGACCACGCCGGCGTCCAGGGCCCCGAGCTCATGGAGCGCTTCCAGAAGCACGCGGAGCGCTTCGAGACGGAGATGATCCTGGACCACATCCACACCGCGAAGCTGAAGGAAAGGCCGATCACCCTGGTGGGCGATTCCGGCACCTACACCTGCGACGCCCTCATCATCGCCACGGGCGCCTCGGCCATGTACCTGGGCCTTCCCTCCGAGGAGGCCTTCATGGGCAAGGGGGTCTCGGGCTGCGCCACCTGCGACGGCTTCTTCTACAAGAACCAGGACGTCTGCGTCGTCGGCGGCGGCAACACGGCCGTCGAGGAGGCGCTCTACCTCTCCAACATCGCGCGCCACGTGACCGTCATCCACCGCCGCGACAAGTTCCGCTCCGAGAAGATCCTGCAGGACAAGCTCTTCGCCAAGGAGAAGGAGGGCAAGGTCTCGATCGCCTGGAACCACACGCTCGACGAGGTGCTCGGCGACAAGAGCGGCGTCACGGGCGTGCGCATCAAGTCGACGGTCGACGGCTCGACGAGGGACCTCAAGCTCACCGGCTGCTTCATCGCCATCGGGCACAAGCCCAACACGGGGATCTTCGAGGGCCAGCTCGACATGAAGGGCGGCTACATCCTCACCAAGGGCGGCACCGAGGGCGACGCGACGGCCACCAGCGTCCCGGGCGTCTTCGCCGCCGGCGACGTGCAGGACCACGTCTACCGCCAGGCCGTGACGAGCGCGGCCACCGGCTGCATGGCGGCCCTGGACGCCGACCGGTACCTGGAGAGCCTCGCGACTTGAAGCACGCCCGCCCCGGCCGCGGATCGGCGGAGGGCGAGGACGACGCCGCGCTCTTCCGGCGCGAGATGCAGGGCGTCGCGCCCGCGCGTCCCACGAACCGCGTGACCCACCCCGCGAGCCCCCCGCCGCCCGTGCCCGTGCAGCGCCTCGAGGACGAGCGCGCGGTGCTCGAGGAGCTCTCGCGCCTGGCGGCCGGCGCCGACGACATCGAGATCGAGGAGGACCACGCCTACCTGCGCCCGGGCCTTCCGCGCGACGTGCTGAGGAAGCTGCGCCGGATGCACTGGGTGGTCCAGGGCGAGCTCGACCTGCACGGCATGACCGGGGACGAGGCCGCCGCCGAGACGGCGCGATTCCTCGCCGAGAGCGCGCGCCGGGGGCTTCGCTGCCTGCGGATCGTCCACGGCAAGGGCCGCGGCTCGGTGAACCGCGAGCCCGTGCTCAAGGGCCGCATCCGCAAGCTCCTCGCGCGCAAGTCCGAGGTGCTCGCCTTCTCCGAGCCGCCGGCCGCCCACGGCGGCTCCGGGGCGGTGGTCGTGCTCCTCGACGCGAAGGCGCGGCCGTGAGCATCTCCCGGCTCGCCGCGATCCTCGTCGCGCTGCTCGCCCTCTTCGTGGCCGTGGACAACATGCAGCGTCCCCTCGCCCATCCCGACGAGGGGCGCTACTCGGAGATCTCGCGCGAGATGGCCGCGAGCGGCGACTGGGTCACGCCGAGGCTGAACGGCATCAAGTACTTCGAGAAGCCGCCGCTGCAGTACTGGGCCAGCGCGGCGGCATTCTCGGTGCTGGGCGAAAGCGAGTTCAGCGCCCGCCTCTACACCGCCCTGTGCGGGCTCATCGCCCTCCTCGCCGTCGGCTACACGGCGCGCCACCTCGCGGGAGGCGATGCCGCCCTCCTCGCGGTCGGGGTCCTGCTCTCGAGCCCCTACTACCTGGGCCTCGCCGGGGTGGTCACCCTCGACATGGGGCTCACCGCCTGGACCACGGTCGCGGCCTGCGCCTTCCTGCTGGGAGCGTCGGGGCCGGAGTCCTCTCGCCGCAGCTGGTTCCTCCTGGCGTGGGCGGGGATGGCGCTCGCGGTCCTCTCCAAGGGCCTCATCGGGATCGTCTTCCCGGCGGCCGCGATCTTCCTGCACTGCCTCGCGAACCGCGACTGGCGGCTGCTCGCGAAGCTCGAGTGGTGGCGCGGCACCGCGCTCTTCCTCCTCATCGCCGCCCCGTGGTTCGTGCTGGTGTCGATGGCCAACCCGGAGTTCCCGCAGTTCTTCTTCGTGCACGAGCATTTCGAGCGCTTCCTCTCGAAGTCGCACCGGCGCGAGGAGCCGTGGTGGTACTTCTGGCCCATCCTCTTCGCGGGCTTCCTGCCCTGGATGCTGGGCCTCGTGCCGGCCGCGTTCGAGGGCTGGCGGCGCGAGGGCGGTGCCGCGTCGTTCCCGTGGCGGCGGTTCGCGCTCCTGTGGTCGGCCTTCATCCTGGCCTTCTTCAGCGCCTCGAGCTCGAAGCTGCCCGCCTACATTCTCCCTGTCTTTCCCGTCCTCGCCCTGGTCCTGGGCGACTGGCTCTCCCGCGCGAGCGCGGAGCGCCTCTGGAAGCCGGTGGCCTTCCTCGTTCCCCTGCTCGTCGTCGTGATCGCCGTGTCCTGGGGCGTCCCCGAGCGCGCGAGGAACGCCTGGACGCGCGAGCTCTACGCGGCCGCCCGCCCCTGGATCGTCGCCGGCCTCGTGGTGCTCGCCTGCGCGCTGGCCGCCAGCGCGATGAGGCTGCGCGCCGGCCGCAAGTGGGGAGCGCTCGCCGCGATGGTGGCCGCCACCCTCCTCTTCGTCGACCTCGTGGAGGACGGCTACGAGCGCCTCTCCCCGCGCCAGTCGGGCAAGCAGGTGGCCGGGATCATCGCGCGCGGGCTCACGCCCGCCACGCGCCTGTACTCCGTGGGGATCTACGACCAGACGGTCCCCTTCTACCTGAAGCGCACGGTGACGCTCGTCGCCTACCTCGACGAGTTCTCGACCGGGATCAGGCACGAGCCGCAGCTCGCGATCCCCACCCTGGAGGACTTCGCGGCGGACTGGGTGCGCCCGGGGGAGGCGATGGCTATAATCCATCCCGACCTCCACGAGCAGCTCTCTTCCCGGGGCCTGGCGATGAACCTCCTGCACCGCGACGAGCGCCGCATCCTCGTCCGCAAGCCGTGAACGCCACAGCCTTCTCGCTCGTCCTCGCCGGCGTCCTGCTCAACGCGGCCGCCCAGCTCCTGCTCAAGGCAGGCACCAACCGCATCGGCGAGTTCGCCTTCTCGCTCGAGAACGTCGTGCCCATCGGCCTCAAGGTGGCGGCGAGCCCCTTCGTGCTCGGGGGCCTCGCGTGCTACGCCGTGAGCGTGGTCGTCTGGATCCTCGCGCTTTCGCGCGTTCCCGTATCGATCGCCTATCCCATGCTCTCCATCGGCTACATCGTGAACGCCGGCGCCGCGTGGTTCCTGTTCGGCGAGTCGCTCACCGCGCAGAAGCTCGTGGGCATCGGCTTCATCATCGTGGGCGTCTGGCTGGTGGCCCGCTCGTGAGCGCGCCCTTCATCCCCTTCGCGCGCCCGGTCGTCGACGAGGCCATGGTCGCGGCCGTCGCCGACACGCTGCGCAGCCGCTGGCTGGCGAGCGGGCCGCAGGTCGCGGCCTTCGAGGCCGCCCTCTCGGCGTACGTCGGCGGGCGTCCGGTGCGGACGTTCACCTCGGCCACGGGCGCGATGGAAGTGGCGCTCGCGCTCCTCGCCGTCGGGCCCGGCGATGAGGTGGTGACCCCGGCCCAGAGCTTCTTCGCCTCCGCGAACGTCATCGAGCGCGCCGGCGCCCGCGCCGTCTTCGTGGACGTGGACCTCGCCACCCGCAACGTCGACCTCGCGGCGGCCGCGGCGGCGGTGACGCCCCGCACGAGGGCGCTGCTGCCCGTGCACTACAACGCCCCCCTCGACCCCGTCGCGCTCGGCGCCTTCCGCGAGCGCCACGGCGTGCGGATCCTCGAGGACGCGGCGCTCGCCATCGGCTCCCGGGCCGGCGGCAGGCCCGTGGGCGCCACGGGCGACCTCGTGTCGTTCAGCTTCCACCCCAACAAGAACATGACCACGATCGAGGGCGGCGCCCTCGTGCTGAACGACGCCGCCGAGGCGGCGGCCGCGGAGAAGCTTCGCTTCCACGGCATCGCGAGGCTCGCCGACGGCACGCGCGACGTCGAGATGGCGGGCGGGAAGTACAACCTCTCCGACGTCTCCGCGAGGCTGGGGCTGGCGCAGCTCGCCCGCCTGGACGAGTGGTGCCGCGCCCGCGAGCGCCTGGCGGCGCACTATTTCGCCTGCCTCGAGGGCGACGACCTCCTCGCCCCGGAGCGCCTGCCCCCGAGGCACAACCCCGGCCACGCCTGGAACATGTTCACGGTCCTCCTGCCCCTCGCCGAGATTTCCCTGACCCGCAGGCAGGTCATGGACGCGATGCAGCGCGAGGGCATCGGCACCGGCCTTTCCTACGAGGCGATACACCTCACCTCGCACTACCGGGGGCGCGGCTGGCGCGAGGGCCAGTTCCCGGTGTCCGAGCGCATCGGCCGCGAGACCGTCACGCTGCCGCTGCATCCCGAGATGACCGAGGGCGAGGTCGAGCGGGTGTGCGCGAGCCTCGCCCGCGTCCTGCGTTCCCGCCCCGCGTGAGCGCCATGGCAAACCCGAGCCTGTCGGTCGTGATCCCCGTCTACAACGAGGAGGAGGTCCTGCCCGCCCTCTTCGCGAGGCTGTACCCGGCGCTCGACGCGCTGGGCTGCACCTACGAGGTCGTCTTCGTGAACGACGGCAGCCGCGACAGGTCGCCCGCCCTGCTGCGCGAGCAGTTCCAGGCGCGCCCGGACGTCACGCGCGTGGTCCTCTTCAACGGCAACTTCGGCCAGCACATGGCGATCATGGCCGGGTTCGAGTACTGCCGCGGCGAGCGCGTGGTGACGCTGGACGCCGACCTGCAGAACCCGCCCGAGGAGATCGGCAAGCTCCTGGCGAAGATGGACGAGGGCCACGACTATGTGGGCTCCATCCGGCGCATGCGCCAGGACGCCGCGTGGCGGCGCTGGGCCTCGAAGGCGATGAACGGGCTGCGCGAGCGCCTCACCCACATCCGCATGACCGACCAGGGATGCATGCTGCGCGCCTACGGCCGCCCCATCGTGGAGGCGATCCGCTCCTCGCGCGAGGTGAGCACCTATATCCCGGCGCTCGCCTACTCGTACGCGCAGAGCCCGGCCGAGGTTGAGGTGGAGCACGAGGAGCGCGCCGGCGGCGAGTCCAAGTACTCGCTCTACAAGCTCATCCGCCTCAACTTCGACCTGGTCACCGGCTTCTCCATCGTGCCGCTGCAGCTCTTCTCGATCTTCGGCATCGGCGTGTCCATCGTCGCCCTGGCCTCCTACGTCGTGGTCATCGCCAAGCGCATCCTGACCGGCGAGGCGAACGGCCTGTGGGTCATCTGGGACCGCGACATCCTCGCCTTCTTCCTCATCGGCGTGATGCTCTTCGGGATGGGGCTGGTGGGGGAGTACGTCGGGCGCATCTACCAGCAGGTCCGCGAGCGACCCCGCTACCTGGTGCAGGCCATCCTCGAGAAGCGCGAAGAGTGAGCGCCACCGCGGCCGTCTTCGCCTACCACGAGGTGGGCTGCCGCTGCCTTTCGGCGCTGCTCGCCGCCGGCGTGCGCGTCCCGCTGGTCGTCACCCACCGCGACAACCCGGCCGAGCTGATCTGGTTCGGGAGCGTCGAGCGGCTCGCGCGCGCGGCCGGCATCGAGGTGGCGTTGCCCGACGACCCGAACGACCCGGCCTTCGTCGCTCGCCTCGAGGCTGTCCGGCCCGACTTCCTCTTCTCGTTCTACTACCGGCAGATGCTCTCCCCGGCGCTGCTCGCCACGGCCCGGCGCGGCGCCTTCAACATGCACGGCTCGCTCCTGCCCGGGTACCGCGGGCGCGTGCCGGTCAACTGGGCCGTCCTGCGCGGCGAGCGCGAGACGGGCGCCACCCTGCACGAGATGGTGGAGAAGCCCGATGCCGGGCGCATCGTGGACCAGGAAGCCGTCCCGATCGGGGAGAACGACACGGCCGCCGAGGTCTTCGGCCGCGTCACCGACGCCGCGGGGCGGGTCCTCGAACGCGCCTTGCCGTCCCTTCTCGACGGCAGCGCGGTCCTGCGGCCCCAGGACCTGCGGGCCGGAAGCTATTTCGGCGGACGCAAGCCCGAGGACGGCCGCATCGACTGGACGCAGGGCGCCCGCGCCGTCCATGACCTGGTGCGCGCGGTGGCGCCGCCCTACCCCGGCGCGTTCACCGCGCTCGGCGCCGCGCGCGTCCGGGTGCTGCGCACCTGGTGGTCGGAGCCGCCCGCGCTGGGGCCGGCCGCGCCCGGCACCCTCGCCGTCTCGGGCGGGAAGGCCTGGGCCTGCTGCGGGGACGGCCGCTGGCTCGAGATCCGCGCCCTGGAGATCGCCGGCGAGGGCGCGCTCGAGGGCGCGGCGCTCGCGGCGCGCTTTGCCCCGGGCGCGGCGGCCGTGGGACAATTCACCCTTGGCTGAGGCCCGGCCGTCGCCGCCGCCCGCCCGGAGAACGACGAGAACATGACCAAGCGCATCTGCATCCTCGGGGTGAACGGCTTCATCGGCCACCACCTCTCCCAGAGAATCCTCGCCGCGACCGACTGGGAGGTCTACGGCATGGACATGGGGTCGGAGCGCGTCGCCGACCTCCTGCCGCACCCGCGCTTCCACTTCTTCGAGGGCGACATCACGATCAACCGCGAGTGGATCGAGTACCACATCCGCAAGTGCGACGTGATCCTGCCGCTCGTGGCCATCGCCACCCCCGCCACCTACGTGCGCGAGCCGCTCAAGGTCTTCGAGCTCGACTTCGAGGCCAACCTGCCCATCGTGCGTTCGTGCGTGAAGTACGGAAAGCGCATCCTCTTCCCCTCCACCTCGGAGGTCTACGGGATGTGCGGCGACGCCGAGTTCGACCCCTACGCCTCCGATCTCGTCCTGGGCCCCATAGACAAGCAGCGCTGGATCTACGCCTGCTCGAAGCAGCTCATGGACCGCGTGATCTGGGCCTACGGCTCCATGGGGCAGCTCGACTTCACGCTCTTCCGGCCGTTCAACTGGATCGGCGCGGGCCTCGACTCGATCCACACGGCCAAGGAAGGCTCCTCGCGCGTCATCACCCAGTTCCTGGGCCACATCGTGCGCGGCGAGCCCATCAAGCTGGTCGACGGCGGCGCCCAGAAGCGCGCCTTCACCTACATCGACGACGGCATCTCCGCCCTCATGAAGA
Source organism: Usitatibacteraceae bacterium (assembly GCA_044230355.1). Classification (GTDB taxonomy): domain Bacteria; phylum Pseudomonadota; class Gammaproteobacteria; order Burkholderiales; family Usitatibacteraceae; genus FEB-7. Next base: position 13,299 of record JBGARD010000031.1, read on the forward strand.
TCATCGAGAACAAGGGCGGCGTCGCGAGCGGGCGCATCTACAACATCGGCAACCCGAAGAACAACTACTCGGTCCGGGAGCTCGCGACGATGATGCTGGAGCTGGCGAAGACCTACCCGGAGTACCGCCGCAACGCGGCGAAGGTGAAGCTGGTCGAGGTGACCTCCGCGAAGTACTACGGCAAGGGCTACCAGGACGTGCAGAACCGCGTGCCGAAGATCGACAACACGAAGAAGGAGCTCGGCTGGGCGCCCAAGGTCGACATGAAGACCGCGCTCGCGCGAATCTTCGACGCCTACCGCGGCTCGATAGACGAAGCCCGTTCGCTGGACGCCTGATGGAGGCGCAGATGGAAAAGCCCGTCGTCGGCGTGGTCATGGGGTCCCAGAGCGACTGGGACGTGATGCAGCACGCGGCCAAGGTCCTCAAGGACTTCGGCGTCGCCTTCGAGACGAAGGTGGTCTCGGCCCACCGCACGCCGGACGCGATGTTCGAGTACGCCGAGGGCGCGCGGGAGCGCGGCCTGCGCTCGATCATCGCCGGCGCGGGCGGGGCGGCCCACCTGCCGGGCATGATCGCCTCCAAGACCACCCTCCCCGTCCTGGGCGTGCCCGTCCCGTCCAAGCACCTGGCCGGCCAGGATTCGCTGTACTCGATCGTGCAGATGCCCAAGGGGATCCCCGTGGCCACCTTCGCCATCGGCGAGGCCGGGGCGGCCAACGCGGGCCTGTTCGCCGTGAGCCTGCTCGCGGCCACCGACGCCGCCCTCGCCGCCAAGCTCGCCGCCTACCGGGAAGAGCTGCGCGAGATGGTCGCGGCGATGCAGCTGCCGGACGTGTTGTGATCCGGCCGGGCGCCACGCTCGGCCTGCTGGGAGGCGGGCAGCTGGGCCGCATGTTCACGGTCGCTGCGCGCACGCTGGGCTACCGCGTGACCGTGCTCGACCCGGACCCGCTCTCGCCGGCCGCCGAGTTCGCCACGGGCCACCTCAATACCGCCTACACCCATCCGGTCTCGCTCGACGAGCTCGCGCAGACCTGCGCCGCCGTGACGACGGAATTCGAGAACGCGCCGGCCGAGGCCCTGCACGCGCTGGCCGAGAGGACGGTCGTGCGGCCCAGCGGCAACGCGGTCTCGGTGGCCCAGGACCGCAGCCGCGAGAAGGGCTTCATCGCCGCGAGCGGCCTTCCCGTGGGCCCCTACGCCGACGTCCGCGGCGAGGCGGACTTCGATGCCGCGCTCGGGCGCGTGCGGCTGCCGGCGATCCTCAAGACGGCGCGCTTCGGCTACGACGGCAAGGGCCAGGCCACGATCGCCTCCCGCGAGGATCTCGCGCGCGTGTTCGCGCAGTGGAAGCGCGTGCCGTGCGTGCTCGAGGAGCGCCTGGCCCTCGAGCTCGAGATCTCGGTGATCCTCGCCCGCGCCGCCGACGGCGAGGTCGCGGTCTTCCCGGTCGCCGAGAACCGCCACGCGGGCGGGATCCTCGACGTCACGATCGCGCCGGCGCGCATCCCCGACGCCCTGGCGGCCGAGGCCATGGAGCTCGCCACGCGCCTCGCAGTCGCGCTCGACTACGTGGGCGTCCTCGCCGTGGAGATGTTCGTGGTGGGCGGGCGCCTCCTGGTCAACGAGATCGCGCCCAGGCCCCACAACAGCGGCCACTACACGATCGACGCCTGCCGCACGTCGCAGTTCGAGCAGCAGGTGCGCGTGCTCTGCGGCCTGCCGCTGGGCGACCCGTCGCTGCACACCCCGGCGGTGATGGTGAACCTGCTGGGCGACATCTGGGGCGGGGGCGAGCCGCGCTGGGAGGCGGTCCTGCGGCACGCCGGCGCCCACCTGCACCTCTACGGCAAGCGCGAGGCGCGCCCCGGGCGGAAGATGGGGCACGTGACCGTCTGCGAGCAGGACCCCGGGCGGGCCCTCGAGGTCGCCATGGAAATCCGCCGGGACCTGGGAATCGGCGAATCCGCCTGAGCCCCGCCGCGCATCCAACGGTGACACAACCTTCCCGGAGAGCCGCCGTGACCCCTGCCCGCCTCTTTCCCGCCGTCCTGCTCGCCACGATTTCCCTCCTGGCCGCCGGCGAAGCCTTCGCCCTTTTCAGCACGAAGATCGTCCCCTCCGGCAAGGTCGCCACCGAGTCCCGCGAGGCCCGCGGCTTCACGGGCGTGGCCGTCTCCATCCCCGCCACGGTGGTGCTGCGCCAGGGCGAGCCGGCGTCGGTTTCCGTGGAGGCCGACGACAACCTCCTGCCGGAAGTCGAGACCATCGTCGAGGGCGGCACCCTGAAGATCCGCTTCAAGCGCAGCCTCGACATCCCGGGTCGCGCCACCCTGCGGGTGCTGGTCGTGAGCCCCACGATCGAGGCCGTCTCGGTGGCCGGCAGCGGCGACGTCCTCGCCGAGGCCCTGCGCTCGAAGTCCCTCGCCATCTCGGTGGCGGGTTCGGGCGACGTGAGGATCGCGAAGCTCGAGGCGGAGTCCCTCAAGGCGTCCATCTCGGGCAGCGGCGACGTCAAGGTCGCCGGCAAGGTCGCATTGGTGACGGCCAACATCGCGGGCAGCGGCGACATCGAGGCCGCGCGCCTGGAGTCGGCACGGGCGAAGGTGTCGATCGCGGGCTCCGGCGACGTGACGCTGTGGGTGCGCGAATCGCTCGACGTCTCCACCGTCGGCAGCGGCGACGTCCGCTACCTCGGCGACCCCGTGGTGAAGTCGAGCGCCATCGGCTCGGGGTCGGTCACGCGGGTCGGGCCCGCGCCCTGAGGCATGTTCGGCTGGCTCGGCAAGCGGGGCGGCGGCGAGCCGCAGCCCATCGACCCGGGGCTCTGGGAGAGCGCCACCCAGCCGTACCTGTTCATGCGCGGCATGCCTCCCGGGGATGACGAGCGGCTGCGAAACCTGGCCGCCGGGTTCCTCGCCCGCAAGCAATTCTCCGGGACGCACGGCCTCGAGCTCACGCCGTTCATGCGCGTGCAGGTCGCCGCGCAGGCCTGCATCCTGGTGCTGGAGCTGGGCCTGGAGCTGTTCGACGGCTGGAGCGAGATCATCGTGTACCCGGGCCAGTTCGCCCCCGAGCGCGAGGTGGTCGACGAGGCGGGCGTGGTGCACCTGGTGAACGACCCCATGGCGGGCGAGGCCTGGCTGGGCGGGCCCGTGATCCTCTCCTACGAGGACGTGGCGATGACGAGCAGCGAAGCCGAGCGCGTGGCCGGCTACAACGTCGTGATCCACGAGTTCGCGCACAAGCTCGACATGCTGAACGGCGACCCCAACGGTTGCCCGCCCCTGCACGCGGGAATGGCGCTCGCGGCCTGGCGCCGCGCCTTCAGCGAGGCCTTCGGCGACTTCTGCCGCCGCGTGGACGAGGCGGATGCGAGCGCGCAGGAGGACGGCGAGCGCCTTCTCGAGGAGCTGCCCATCGATCCCTACGGGTCGGAGAGCCCCGGCGAATTCTTCGCGGTGGCCTCGGAGGCCTTCTTCGAGACGCCGGAGCTGCTCGAGCCCGCCTATCCGGCGGTCTACGCGCAGCTCAAGCTGTACTACCGGCAGGATCCGCTGGCGCGACTGGCCGCGGCGGGGGGATGAGGCGGGGCGACGCGCCCCGCGTCAGAGGAAGAGGACGGCGGGGAAGACGGCGATCGCCAGCACGATCAGGATCCACTCGCAGTTCCACCGTTTCAGGTGCCCGGTGTAGTGCAGGATGATCGCGGCGATGGCGAAGACGTAGAAGGCGGCAAGAAGCATTCGTTATCCCCTGTGGAATGCAAATCAGGATAGCAGGAAAGCCCCTTCGGGCCTAGACCGCTTCCTCGCCCGTCTCGCCGGTGCGGATCCGGACCACCTGCGGGACGTCGAAGACGAAGATCTTGCCGTCGCCGATCTTGCCCGTCCTGGCGGCCTTCACGATGGCGTCGATGGCCTTGTCCACGAGGGCGTCCCCGACGACCACTTCCACCTTGACCTTTGGCAGGAAGTCCACCACGTACTCGGCGCCGCGGTAGAGCTCGGTATGGCCCTTCTGGCGGCCGAAGCCCTTCACCTCGGTCACGGTGAGCCCGGAGACCCCGAGCTCGGAGAGCGCCTCGCGCACCTCGTCCAGCTTGAACGGCTTGATGACGGCTTCGATCTTCTTCATGGCGGTCACACCCTCGGACGGAACCCCGATGTTATCGGATAGCGCCAGTCCTTGCCAAAGCCGCGCGGCGTGATGCGCACCCCGGGAGGCGCCTGGCGGCGCTTGTACTCGTTCACGCGGATGAGGTGGACCACGCGGCGCACCGCCTCGGCGTCGTAGCCCAGCCCCATGATGGCCTCCGGGTCCATGTCGCGCTCCATGTAGCGCTCGACGACCGCGTCCAGCAGCTCGTACGGCGGCAGGCTGTCCTGGTCGGTCTGGCCGGGCCGCAGCTCCGCCGAGGGCGCCCGGTCGATCACGCGCTGGGGAATGACGCGCCCGCGCGTGTTGCGCCAGTTGCAGAGCCGGTAGACGAGCGTCTTCACGACGTCCTTGATGAGCGCGTAGCCGCCGGCCATGTCCCCGTAGAGCGTGGCGTAGCCCGTCGCCATCTCGCTCTTGTTGCCGGTGGAGACCACCATCCAGCCGAACTTGTTCGACAGCGCCATGAGGAGCGTGCCGCGCGTCCTTGCCTGCAGGTTCTCCTCCGTGGCGTCCTCGGCGCGGCCGGCGAAGGAGGGCGCGAGCTGCGCGCGGAAGGCATCGAAGACGGGCCGGATCGCGATCTCGCGGTAGTCGATCCCCAGGAGCCGCGCCATCTCGCGCGCGTCCTCGATGCTCATCGGGGCCGTGTAGTCCGAGGGCATCATCACCGCGTGCACGCGCTCCGGCCCGAGGGCGTCGGCGCAGACCGCGGCCACCAGCGCCGAGTCGATGCCGCCGGAGAGCCCGACCAGCACGCCGGGGAAGCGGTTCTTGGTCACGTAGTCGCGCACCCCGGTCTCGAGGGCGCGGTAGATCGTCTCCTCCTCCGTGAGCGGCGGGGCCATGGCGCCGGTGATGCGCGAGCCCTCGAAGTCCACGACGTCCACGGCCTCGCGGAACGTCTCGCCCTGGTATCCCAGCGAGCCGTCGCCGTGGAACGCGAAGGAGGCGCCGTCGAAGACGAGCTCGTCCTGCCCGCCCACCCAGTGCACGTAGAGGAGCGGGAGCCCCGACTCCTTCACGCGCGCGCCCATCACCTGGTAGCGCTCGGCGAGCTTGTTGCGATGGTAGGGCGAGGCGTTGATGGACAGCAGGAGCTCGGCTCCCGCGGCCTTCGCCTGCGCGGCGGGCTGCGGGAACCAGAGGTCCTCGCAGATCGTGAGCGCGATCCGCCGTCCCTGCACCTCGAACACGCAGGGGCGGTTCCCGACCGCGAAGTAGCGCTTCTCGTCGAAGACGTTGTAGTTGGGCAGTTGCTGCTTGAAGTAGATCGCCTGGATCGCGCCGCCGGAGAGCACGCTCGCGGCGTTGTAGCGCACGCGGCCCTCCCGGTGCGGGTGTCCCACGACCACCGTGATCTCCGGCGCGTAGGCCGCGAGCCGCAGCAGCTCCTCCTGGCACTGGTCGCAGAAGTCGTTGCGGAAGAGGAGGTCCTCCGGCGGGTAGCCCGAGAGGGCGAGCTCCGGCGTGACCACGAGGTGCGCGCCGGCCGCGCGCGCGCAATCGATGGCGGAGCGGATGCGCGCGGCATTCCCGGCGAAATCGCCCACGGTGGTGTTGATCTGGGCGACGGCGATCTTCATCGGGTGGGGGGCCGGCGTCGCCGGCGGGCGGGACGGATAGAATCTGAGGCCGCCATTATAGTCCGCCGCCCCTTGACCGACCCGCCGCGAATCGTCGAATCGCTGGACGCCATCCCCGCCGGGGCTTGGGACCGGCTGCACGGCGGCAACCCCACCCTCGCCCACGCCTTCCTCGACAGCCTGCATCGCTCGGGATGCGCCTCGCCCGCCACGGGCTGGGCGCCGCGCTACCTCACCCGGTGGTACGGCGGCGAGCTCGCGGGCGCCGTGCCCCTCTACGCGAAGTCGCACTCCTATGGCGAGTACGTCTTCGACTGGGCCTGGGCCGACGCCTACGAGCGCCACGGGCTCGCCTACTATCCCAAGCTCCTGGCGGCCGTCCCGTTCACGCCCGCCACCGGGCCGCGCCTGCTGGCCGCCTCCGTTTCCCTGCGCGAGGAACTCGCCCGCGACCTCCTCGAGCATGCCCGCAAGCACGACTTCTCGTCGCTGCACGTCAACTTCCCCCCGGAGGCCGACGCCGACGCCCTTCGCCGGGCGGGCTTCCTCGAGCGCACGGGCATCCAGTTCCACTGGCGGAACGCCGGCTACGGGACCTTCGAGGATTTCCTCGCCGCCCTCTCCCACGACAAGCGCAAGAAGATCCGCCAGGAGCGGCGCCGGGTCGCCGAGGCGGGCGTTCGCATCCGCCGGGCGACGGGGCGCGAGGCGAGCGAGTCGGACTGGGACTTCTTCGCGCAGTGCTACCGCCGCACCTACCGCGAGCACCGTTCCACGCCCTACCTCACGCGGGAGTTCTTCGGGATGATCGCGCGGCGCATGCCCGACAACGTGCTGCTCGTCATCGCCGAGCGCGAGGACCGCCCGGTCGCCGCCGCGATGGACCTCTTCTCGCCGGACGCGCTCTACGGGCGCTACTGGGGCGCCGTCGAGTTCGTCCCCGGGCTGCATTTCGAGGCCTGCTACTACCAGGCGATCGACTTCGCCATTTCACGCGGCTTGAAGCGGGTGGAGGCCGGGGCGCAGGGCGAGCACAAGCTCGCGCGCGGGTTCCTGCCCGAAGTCACGCGCTCCTTCCACTGGCTCGCGCACCCCGCCTTCGCGCGGGCGGTGGACGACTACCTCGCGCGGGAAGGCGCCGGGGTCGCGCAGTATGTTGACGAGCTGAACGAACGCTCGCCGTTCCGCAGGGCCTAGGCAAGGCCCTGCCTCCCGCCGGCGCTACTTCCAGGCCTCGGCGAACTCGCGCCAGTGGGCCGCCTTCTGCTCGGCGAGGAAGGCGCGGAAGAGCGCGACCTCCTTGTCGTGGGCGTCGGCCGAGAGCGCGCCGCGCATGCGCTGGAAGCGCAGGTACAGGAGGTAGGTGTTGGCGACATCCGTCTCGCAGTAGTCGCGGATCGCCTCGATCCCGCCCTCGCGCCACGCCTGCCAGACCTTCGAGCCGTCCATGCCGAGCTTGCCGGGGAGCCCGCAAAGCTGCGCCACGTCGTCCAGCGGCGCGAAGGCGCGGTTCTGGTAGCCCGCGAGGAGGTCCATGAGGTCGACGTGTCGCGCGTGGAAGCGCGAGATGTAGTTGTTCCACTTGAAGTCGCGGTCGTCCTCGCCCATGTCCCAGTACCGCGGCGCCGCGATGCCGTGGAAGAGCGCCCGGTAGTGCAGGACCGGCAGGTCGAAGCCGCTGCCGTTCCACGACACGAGCTGCGGCGTGTACTTGTCGATGCCGTCGAAGAAGCGCTTCACCAGCTCCGCCTCGCCGTCCTTCGCGGTGCCGAGGGACCACACCTTGACGCTGTCGCGGTCGCGAAGCGCGCACGAGATCGCCACCACGCGGTGCAGGTGGCATTGCAGGAAGTCGCTTCCGGTGGCCTGCCGGCGGCGCTGGGAGGCGAATTCCACCACCGCGTCGTCCGGGGCGTCCGGGGCGAGCTCCCACACGCGGCGAAGCCCCGCCACGTCGGGAATGGTTTCGATGTCGAAGACGAGGATGGGGGCCATGGTCGGGGATCGGCGAAGTGTTATCGTCGGGGAATGCCGAAGCCTAGCAACGATCGCGCACCCAGCGCAAAGGCGGGACATCCATGAGCGAGAAGAACCTGCAGGTGGTCCTGGCCTCGCGCCCGGCCGGAAAGGCAGCCGAGTCCGATTTCCGCTTCGTGGAGGCGCCGGTGCCGCAGCCGCGCGAGGGCGAGCTCCTGGTCCGCGTCGACTGGCTTTCACTGGACCCGTACATGCGCGGGCGCATGAACGAGGGCAAGTCCTACGCGGCCCGCGTCGAGCTGGGCGAGGTGATGGTCGGCGGAACGGTGGGCACGGTCATCGCTTCCCGCCACGGCAGGTTCGCCGAGGGGGACAAGGTCCTGGGCACGCTCGGCTGGCAGCGCTACGCGGTCTCCGACGGCAAGGGGCTCGTGAAGCTCCCCGATCCGAGGCTGCCCGAGACGGTGTGGCTGGGCGCGGCGGGAATGCCGGGCATCACCGCCTGGATGGGCCTCACGCAGATCGGCACGCCCGCGCCCGGCGAGACGGTGGTCGTCTCGGCCGCGAGCGGGGCCGTGGGCAGCGTTGCCGGGCAGCTCGCCAGGATCGCCGGCTGCCGCGTCGTGGGCATCGCCGGCGGCGCCGCCAAGTGCGGCTACGTCGTCGCGGAGCTCGGATTCGACGCCTGCGTCGACTACAAGGCCGGACCGGTGGACGCCGCCCTCAAGGCGGCCGTCCCGTCGGGAATCGACGTCTACTTCGACAACGTGGGCGGGGAGATCCTCGACGCCGTCCTGCGGCGGGTCAATCCCGGCGCGCGCGTGCCCCTGTGCGGCCTCATCGCCGGCTACGACGGGGCCGAGCTCGCGATCCGCAACGTGTATTCGCTGCTCGTGAACCGCGTGCGCCTGCAGGGCTTCATCGTCACCGACCGCATGGACCTGTGGCCGGGGGCGATGACGGAACTGGCCGGCCACGTCGCCAGCGGGCGCATCAAGTACCGGGAAACGGTCGCGCAGGGCCTGGAGGCGGCCCCGCGCGCCTTCCTCGGCATGCTGCGGGGCGAGAACTTCGGCAAGCAGCTGGTGAGAGTGTCAGAGACCGTGCCCGACGCCGCGAGTCAGGCCGGAAAGACGCCCGTCGAAAGGTAGCGGTCGCCGCGGTCGCACACGATGTGGACGATGACCGCGTCCTTCGCCTCCGCGCTCACCTTGAGGGCCGCGGCGAGGCCGCCCCCGGAGGAGATCCCCGCGAAGATGCCCTCCTCGGCCGCCAGGCGCCGCGCCATCTCCTCGCTCTCCTGCTGGCTCACCTCGATGATGCGGTCCACGCGAGAGCGCTCGAAGATCTTCGGCAGGTACTCCTCGGGCCACTTGCGGATGCCCGGCACGCTCGAGCCGGGCGCCGGGTGCACGCCGATCACCTGGATGGCCGGGTTCTTCTCCTTGAGGAACCGCGAGCAGCCCATGAGGGTGCCCGTGGTGCCCATCGTCGCCACGAAGTGCGTGATTCTCCCCTGGGTGTCGCGCCAGATCTCCGGCCCCGTGCCGGCGTAGTGCGACAGCGGATTGTCCGGGTTCGCGAACTGGTCGAGGATCACGCCCTCGCCGGCGTCGCGCATGCGCTCCGCGGTGTCGCGCGCGAGCTCCATCCCGCCCTTCTCCGCCGTCAGCACGAACCGGGCCCCGAAGGCGGCCATCGTCTGGCGCCGCTCGATAGAGAGGTGCTCCGGCATCACCAGGACCATCCTGTAGCCGCGGATGGCGGCTGCCATGGCGAGCGCGATGCCGGTGTTGCCGCTCGTGGCCTCGATGAGCGTGTCGCCCGGCTTGATCTCCCCGCGCCGCTCCGCGCCCAGGACCATCGACATCGCCGGGCGGTCCTTCACCGAGCCGGCCGGGTTGTTCCCCTCCAGCTTCGCGAGGATCACGTTGGAGGTCGTGCCGGGAATGCGCTGCAGGCGCACGAGCGGGGTGTTGCCGACGAACTGCTCGAGGGTGGGGAACATGCGGAAGCCTTCCGGTTGGCGAGCGTGAAGTATAGCCGCCGCGGGCGGGCGGCTCCGGAAACGGAAAGCCCCGCACGCGGCGGGGCCTTCCGGTCGACGCGATCGCGAAGGGCTACTTCTTCGCGTCGGCGGCCTTCTTCGCGTCGGCGGCCTTCTTCTCGTCGGCGGCCTTCTTGTCAGCCGCCTTCTTTTCGGCTTTCTTCTCGTCGGCGGCCTTCTTGTCCGCCGCCTTCTTTTCGGCTTTCTTCTCGTCGGCCGCCTTCTTGTCCGCCGCCTTCTTCTCGTCGGCCGCCTTCTTTTCCGCCTTCTTCTCGTCGGCTGCCTTCTTGTCGGCCGCTTTCTTGTCGGCCTTCTTCTCGTCGGCAGCCTTCTTGTCGTCGGCCTTCTTGTCTTCCTTCACTTCCTTCTTGTCCGCCTTCTTGGAGTCGGCGGCCATGGCCTTTTCCTTCTTCGGCTCGTCCTTCGGCGCGGCGGCCTTCTTCGGCTCGTCCTTCGGCGCGGCGGCCTTCTTCGGCTCTTCCTTCGGCGCGGCGGCCTTCTTCGGCTCTTCCTTCGGCGCGGCGGCCTTCTTCGGCTCTTCCTTCGGCGCGGCAGCCTTCTTCGGCTCTTCCTTCGGCGCGGCGGCCTTCTTCGGCTCGGCCGCGGCCGGCGCGTTCACCTTGGTGGTGCCGCTCAGCATGATGTCCTTGCGGATCTTGTCGTAAGTCGCGTCGCCGATGCCGTCGACCTTCTTCACGTCCTCGAGCGACTTGAAAGGGCCGTTCTTCTTGCGGTAATCGATGATGGCCTGCGCCTTCACCGGCCCGATGCCGTCCAGGGTTTCGAGCTGCTCCTGCGTCGCGGAGTTGATGTTCACGCCCGCGAACGCGATGCCCGCGAACGCGAGCAGGGCCAGGAAGACCCCGATGATCCTTTTCATTTTTTGCCCCCTTGTTTCGTACGTGGATTGACCTGCGCCCGTGCGCGGCCGACCGTACCCGGCCCGCCGCGCCATTTCGCCGGCGGCCCTGCTCGCTTCGGCCGCCGATCGGAAATTCCTGAAATCATGGGATTCCTGCTTTCCCTCTACACGCCCGCCCTGGGCAGCACGACGACCTCGACGTCGTCGAACCCCGCCCAGCCGTCGCCCTGCATCCGAAGGCCGAACATGACCATTTCCGCGGACTCGGCCACGTCGATCTCCACGGTGGCGCGCCGCCAGCCGGGGCCGCGCTCGAGCAGCGCCCTTTCCCGGCTGAGGGTGACGCCCGATTTTCCCTGCAGCAGGATGAACGGGCCCGCCTTCCCTTCCAGCGCCTCCGCGTAGACGGAGGCCGACAGGCGCACGCGCCGGCCCTTGATCGCCGCGGCCTTGACCGTTTGCGTCGTGATCGCCCAGGGCTCGTTCTTCACGCGCGAGACCCTCAGGAAGCGGCCCCGGGAATGGGCTTCCGTCGCGACCTCGAACATGTACGACTTCGGGTCGGAGTGCATGCTGCACCACCACGACGCAGGGCAGTCGCGCCCCGCGACGGGATCGGCCTCGAAGTCGACGTTCTTCAGCAGCCCCGGCGCCGCGGGCGCGGCCGCAGGCGCCGCGGTCACGGGGGGCGCGTCCTGCGCCGTGGCGCAGCCGCACAGCGCGGTGGCCAGCACGAACGCGGAGATCCTCCCGGACGGCCTCACCGGGTGCCCTCCGTGGCCAGGCGCGAGGCGACGTAGCGACCCACCCCCTCCTCCACCGACAGGAAGGGCTCGCCGTAGCCCGCCGAGCGAAGCGCCGAGACGTCGGCCTGCGTGAAGCTCTGGTACTTGCCCTTGAGCGCGTCCGGGAACGGGATGTACTCGATCACGCCCGACTCGCGCAGCTGCGCGAGCGACATCGGCGCCTCGCCGCGCGCGCGCCGGACCGCGTTCACCGTCGCGCAGGCCACGTCGTTGAAGCTCTGCGCCTTGCCGGTGCCGACGTTGAAGATGCCCGAGATCTCGGGGTGGTCGAGGAAGAAGAGGTTCACCTTCACCGCGTCCTCCACGCTCACGAAGTCGCGTATCTGCTCGCCGGGCCCGTAGCCCGCGCTGCCCTCGAAGAGGCGGACGCGGCCGTCCTTCGCGTACTGGTTGAAGAAGTGGAAGGCGACCGACGCCATGCGCCCCTTGTGCGCCTCGCGCGGCCCGTAGACGTTGAAGTAGCGGAAGCCGGCGACCTGCGCCGTCCTGCCCGCGAGCCGCCGCCGGACCACCTGGTCGAAGAGGAACTTCGAGTAGCCGTAGACGTTCAGCGGGCCCTCGTGCTCGCGGGACTCGCGGAAGGTGCGCCCGGCGCCGTAGACCGACGCCGAGGAGGCGTAGATGTACGGGATGTCGAACCGCTGGCACCAGTCGAGCAGGTCCAGCGAATAGCGGTAGTTGTTCTCCATCATGTACCGGCCGTCGGACTCCATGGTGTCCGAGCACGCCCCCTGGTGCAGCACGGCGGCGACGTCCGCGTCGAACTCGTCGGCGCGGATGCGCGCGACGAAGTCCTCCTTGTCGAGGTAGTCCGCGATCTCGCAGTCGGCGAGGTTGGGCATCTTCTCCGCGCGCGTGAGGTTGTCGACCGCGACGATGTCGGTCACGCCGCGCGCGTTGAGGGCCTTCACGATGCTGGAGCCTATGAAACCCGCGGCCCCGGTGACGATCACTTTCACGATTCGGCTCTCCGGATCTTACTGGGAAGCTTCGGCGAGGCTCTCGAGGAGCTCCTCGCGGTGGACGACGGCGGTGCCGAGCTTGCCGACGACGATGCCGGCGGCGTGGTTGGCGACCCGCATCGCCGCGTGCCAGTCCGCGCCGGCGGCGACCATGAGCGCGAGCGTGGCGATCACCGTGTCGCCCGCGCCGCTCACGTCGAAGACCTCGCGGGCGCGGGTGGGCTCGTGCCGCGTCTCGGCGGCCGTGAAGAGGGACATGCCGTCCTCGCTGCGGGTCACGATGAGCGCGTCGAGATCGAGCCCGGCGCGCAGCAGCTGGGCGCGGCGGGCGAGGTCGGCCTCGTCGCTCCAGCGCCCCGCCACCTCGCGGAACTCGCCGCGGTTGGGCGTGAGGAGCGTGGCGCCCCGGTAGCGGGCGTAGTCCGACCCCTTCGGGTCCACGAGCACCGGCTTGCCGTGCGCGCGGCCGCGCTCGATCATCCGCGTCACGTGCGCGAGGCCGCCCTTCCCGTAGTCGGAAAGGACGATGGCGTCGGCCTCGTCCACCAGGCGCTCGAACTCGTCGAGCTTCGCCGCGAGCACCTCGTGCCCCGGCGCGCGCTCGAAGTCGACCCGCAGGAGCTGCTGCTGCTGGCCGATGACCCGCAGCTTCACCGTGGTCGAGAGCTCGGGGTCGCGGTGCAGGGAGGCCTGGACGCCGCCTTCCGCGAGGGTCCTTTCCAGGGCGCGGCCCGCCTCGTCGTCGCCGATGACCGAAAGCAGGGTCACCTTGCCGCCAAGCGCGTCGATGTTGCGCGCGACGTTGGCCGCGCCGCCGGGGCGCTCCTCGACGCGGCGCACCAGGACGACCGGCACGGGCGCCTCCGGCGAGATGCGCTCCACGTCGCCGAACCAGTAGCGGTCGAGCATGACGTCGCCCACGACCAGCACGCGCCGGCCGGAGAACTCGGGAAGGGGAGCCTGGTTCATGGCCGCCCGATGGGGAAGTACTCGAAGCCCAGCGCCCGCACGGCGGCCGGCTCGTAGAGGTTGCGGCCGTCGAAGATGACGGGCGTGGCGAGGCGGCGCCTGAGCTCGTCGAAGTCCGGGCTGCGGAAGGCCTTCCACTCGGTCACGATCGCGAGGGCGTCGGCGCCGCCCGCCGCCTCGAGGGCCTCCTCGGCGAATGCCACGCGCGGCTCGGACGCGTAGATGTGCCGCGCCTCCGGCATCGCCACCGGGTCGAACGCGGTCACGGTGGCGCCGCGCGCGAGCAGCCCGTCGATGATCACGCGGCTGGGCGCCTCCCGCATGTCGTCGGTGTTGGGCTTGAAGGCGAGCCCCCAGAGCGCGATGCGCCGGCCCGAGAGGTTCTCGCCGAAGCGCCGGACGATCTTCGCCACCAGGACGCCTTTCTGCCGCTCGTTGGCCTCCTCCACGGCGCCCACGACCTTCAGCTCGATGCCGCTTTCCTGGGCCGTGCGCAGGAGCGCCGTGACGTCCTTGGGGAAGCACGACCCGCCGTAGCCCGCCCCCGGGTACAGGAAGTGGTAGCCGATGCGCGGGTCGGAACCGATGCCCTTGCGCACGTGCTCGATGTCCGCGCCCAGGCGCTCGGCGAGCAGCGCCAGCTCGTTCATGAAGGAGATGCGCGTGGCGAGCATCGCGTTGGCGGCGTACTTGGTGAGCTCCGCGGAGCGCACGTCCATCACCTGCAGGCGCTCGTGGCTCCTCTGGAAAGGGGCATAGAGCTCGCGCATCGCCTCGACGGCCGACGGGTCGTCGGCGCCGATCACGATGCGGTCCGGGCGCATGAAGTCCTCGACCGCGGCGCCTTCCTTCAGGAACTCGGGATTGGAGACGACGGAGAACGGGATGGACGCGCCGCGGGCCGCGAGCGTCCTGGCCACCTCCGCGCGGACCTTGTCGGCGGTGCCCACGGGAACCGTGGACTTGTCCACGATCACCCGCGGCCCGTCCATGTGGTTTGCGATCGAGCGCGCGGCGGCGAGCACGTATTGCAGGTCGGCGGAGCCGTCCTCCCCGGGCGGCGTGCCCACCGCGATCATCTGGACGCGCCCATGGCGGGCCGCCTGGGCCGGGTCGGTGGTGAAGGAGAGCCGGCCTGCCGCGGCATTCGCGAGCACGACCTCGCGCAGCCCCGGCTCGTAGATCGGGAGCTCGCCGCGCAGGAGCATGGCGATCTTGCGCTCGTCGACGTCCAGGCAGAGCACGTGGTTGCCGACGTCGGCCAGGCACGCGCCCGTGACCAGGCCCACGTAGCCGGTGCCGATGATGGAGACTTTCATGAGCGGGCCTTCTCGCTCCCGAGGGAGCGCACGATGGATTGCAGGGTGGCGGCAGGATCCGCCGCTTGCGTGACCGGCCGGCCGATCACGAGGTAATGCGCGCCCAGGCGCACCGCGTCCTCGGGGGTCACCACGCGCGACTGGTCGCCCTTTGCGCCGCCGGCCAGGCGGATGCCGGGCGTGACCGTCACGAAGCCCGCCCCGAGCGCCTCGCGCAGCATCGCCGCCTCCTCGGCCGAGCAGACGACGCCGTCCAGGCCGCTCGAAGCCGCCAGGCGCGCCAGCCGCGCGACGTTGTCCGCGGCGCTCCCCGCGAAGCCGACCTCGCCCAGCTCGGCGTCCGAGAGGCTGGTGAGGACGGTGACGCCGATGAGGAGCGGCGGCCTGGGGAAGGCGGCGACGGCCTCGCGCGCGGCGCGCATCATGGCCGAGCCGCCGCTCGCGTGCACGTTCAGCATCCACACGCCCAGCCGGGCCGCCGCGCGGCAGGCGCCGGCCACCGTGTTCGGGATGTCGTGGAACTTGAGGTCCAGGAAGACCTCGAAGCCGCGCTCGTGCAGCTGCCCGACGATCGCGGGGCCGGCCGACACGAAGAGCTCCTTGCCCACCTTCACGCGGCAAAGCGCGGGGTCCAGGCGCCCGGCCGCGGCGAGCGCGGCGCCGGCGTCCGGAAAGTCCAGCGCGACGATGACCCGCCTACTGTCCAAGCTGCATCCTCGCGAGGTGGCGCCCGGCGGTCTCCAGCTCCGCCGTCCGGCGCGGGGGGAAGGTCTCCCAGCCGCCGCACGCGGGGCACTGCCAGAAGAACTGGCGGGCCTTGAAGCCGCATTGCGAGCAGAGGTAGACGGAAAGCGCCTGGGCGTGCGAATGCACGAGGGACTTCATGAGTTGCAGGTCCTGCCGGCGCTCGGGAGGCGCGCGCAGGAGCTCGGCGTCGATGAGCCTGTCCAGGCCCACCAGCGTCGGGTTGCGGCGGACCTCGTCGCGCACCAGGCGCCAGGCGGCCTCGTCGCCCTCGTGCTCGGCGCTCGCCTGGTACACCACGTTGAGGAGGTCCAGCCCGGGGTAGCGGTTCTGCAGGCCCCGCAGGAGCGTCAGCCCCTCGCCCGGCCGCCCCAGCGCCTTGTAGCTCTCCACCATGCCCTCGGCGGCGAGGCCCAGGTAGGCCGCGTCCTGCGACTCTATCGCCTTCCACGCCGCGATGGCCTCCTCGTGGCGGCCCTCGCGCGCGAGCCACTCGCCACGCAGCAGGTTGGCGCGGACGCACTTGCGGTTGGCCTCGAGCGCCTGGTCGAGGAGCGCGTGCGCCGCCGGCTGGCGGCCGTGGATGATCTCCGTGATCGCGAGCTCGCAGTAGTAGTTGGCGATCTCGCGCTGGTAGTTGCGCTTGGCGCTCGCCTCCAGCTTGCGGGCGGCGCCGACGGCCTTCTCCCAGTCCTTCTCCTGGATGTAGATGTCGAGCAGGTGGCGATGGACCTCCGGCGACGGGGCCGCCTCCGCCAGCTTCACCAGGACCGACTCGGCGTGGTCGAGGAGGCCTGCCTTGAAGTAGTCCTCGGCCAGCTCGAAGGAGGCCTTGCGCCGCTCCTCCTCCGGGAGGTCCTCACGGGCCACCAGGTCCTGGTGCATGCGGATGGCGCGATCGACCTCGCCGCGGCGCCGGAAGAGGCTGCCGAGGGCGAACTGCAGCTCGACCGTCTGCGGATTCTCCTTGGCGACCTGCAGGAAGGACTCGATGGCCTTGTCGGGCTGCTCGTTGAGCAGGAAGTTCAGGCCCCGGAAATACGAGGAAGGCATCTGCCGCGATTCCGACAGCAGGCTCTTCAGGTCCACGCGCGCGGCGATCCAGCCCATGCCGAAGAAGACGGGCAGGGCGAGGAGCCACCAGAACTCAAACTCCATGGCCGTCCCGGGGAGCCGCCACGGGGCTCTCGGCAGGCGCCACCGGAAGCGGCGCGGGTGAAGCCGGCACGGGCGGGATGGGCGGGGCCTTGCGCAGCCGCCCCAGCTCGCGGCGCTGCCGGACGACGGTGGGCAGCCACGCGAGCAGCCCGATCACCACGCCCGCCACGAAGGCGACCAGGACGACGAAGACGAGCGGGGCCTGCCACGACTGGTCGGGAAGGCCGTGCAGGGTGACGCCCTGGCTGTTCCTCGCGGCGAACCAGATGAGCACCAGGACGATCGCGATTCGGAGGATCCAGGCGAGCGCTTGCATGGTGGTCGAAGGGCGAGTTATCCGCGCGGGCGAAAAAAAAGCGGCAGGTGCATTCTACCCCGCCGCTTCCGGTTTCAGCCCGGCCGGAGCCGGTCATTCATTGGAATCGACCCTCTCGCGCAGCTCCTTGCCGGCCTTGAAGTGCGGCACGTACTTGCGCGGCACCTGCACCTTCTCGCCCGTCTTGGGATTGCGGCCCACCCGCGGCGGGCGGAAGTTGAGGCCGAAACTGCCGAAGCCGCGGATCTCGATGCGGTTGCCCGACGCGAGGGTATGCGCCATCGCGTCGAGCATGGTCTTCACCGCGAGTTCCGCGTCCCTGGGCGCCAGTTGACTGTGCCGCGCGCTCAGCAACTCGATGAGCTGTGACTTGGTCATGGCGTGAGAGTCTCCCCCTTGCATGTCTTTCGTGGCCTTGTCGGCTCTCTTATTCCTTGGACCCGCTGCCGAGCTTCGCCTTCAGCAGGGCGCCAAGGTTGGTGGTTCCGGCGCTGGCGCTCGACTCGGCGGCCATCTTCTGCAGCGCGGCCGATTCCTCGGCGGCGTCCTTGGCCTTGATCGAGAGGTTGATCGAGCGGTTCTTGCGGTCGATGTTGACGATCACGGCCTCGATCTCCTCGCCTTCCTTGAGGTAGGCGCGGACGTCCTCGACGCGGTCGCGCGAGATCTCGGAGGCGCGCAGGTAGCCCTCGACGTCCTTCTCGAGCTCGATCACGGCGCCCTTGGGCTCGATCGACAGGACCGTGCCCTTGACGATGTTGCCCTTGTCGTGGACGGTGACGTAGTTGCCGAACGGGTCGCCCTCGAGCTGCTTGATGCCCAGCGAGATGCGCTCGCGCTCGACGTCGATCGACAGCACCACGGTCTCGACCTCCTCGCCCTTCTTCATCGCCTTCACGGCTTCCTCGCCGGCGGCGTTCCAGGAAAGGTCCGACAGGTGCACCAGGCCGTCGATGTTGCCCGGCAGGCCGATGAACACGCCGAAGTCGGTGATGGACTTGATGAGGCCCTTCACCTTGTCGCCCTTCTTGTGGTTCATGGCGAACTCTTCCCACGGGTTGGGCATGCACTGCTTCATCCCCAGGGAGATGCGGCGGCGGTCCTCGTCGATCTCGAGGATCATGACCTCCACCTCGTCGCCCAGCGACACGACCTTGGCCGGGTGGACGTTCTTGTTGGTCCAGTCCATCTCGGAGACGTGCACCAGGCCCTCGATGCCGCTCTCGATCTCGACGAACGCGCCGTAGTCGGTGATGTTGGTGACCTTGCCGAACAGGCGCGTGCCCTGCGGGTAGCGGCGCGAGATGCCGATCCACGGGTCCTCGCCCAGCTGCTTCAGGCCCAGGGACACGCGGTTCTTCTCGGCGTCGAACTTGAGGATCTTGGCGGTGACTTCGTCGCCGACCGCGAGGACTTCCGTCGGGTGCTTCACGCGGCGCCAGGCGAGGTCGGTGATGTGCAGGAGGCCGTCGATGCCGCCCAGGTCCACGAACGCGCCGTAGTCGGTGATGTTCTTGACGATGCCCTTGACGACCGCGCCCTCCTTGAGGGTCTCGAGGAGCTGCTGGCGCTCGACGCCCGCGGTCTCCTCCATGACGGCGCGGCGCGAGACCACGACGTTGTTGCGCTTGCGGTCGAGCTTGATGACCTTGAACTCGAGTTCCTTGCCCTCGAAGTGCGAGGTGTCCTTCATCGGCCGCAGGTCGACGAGCGAGCCGGGCAGGAAGGCACGGATGCCGTTCACCATGACGGTGAGGCCGCCCTTCACCTTGCCGGAGACGACGCCGGAGATGATCTTGCCGCCTTCGAGCGCGGCATCGAGTTCGGACCAGGCCGCGAGCTTCTTGGCCTTCTCGCGCGAGAGCTTGGTCGCGCCGAAGCCGTCTTCGAGGGCCTCGATGGCCACGGAAACGAAGTCGCCGATCTTGACCTCGAGTTCGCCGCGGTCGTTCTTGAATTCCTCGGTGGAGATTGCGCTTTCGGACTTCAGTCCCGCGTTCACGATCACGACGTTCTGGTCGACCGAGATGACCTCGGCGGTGATCACTTCACCGGCGCGCATCTCCTGGCGCGTGAGGCTCTCCTCGAAGAGGGCGGCGAAGCTGCTTTCGTTGATGGCGGGGGGTTGGGTGGATTGGGCCAGCATGGGGTGGGTTGGACTTTCCTGCGCTTGCGGCCTCGCGGCCGCGGGTCTGGTTGCGTTTGCCGACCGGCGGGGGGCGCTTTTCCGGACGCCGGGCGGGGCCCGATGCCGTTCTTCGCTCCTAACCGATTGACGCCCTTGGGCTTTTGCCCCGTCAGGGAGAAATGGGAACTACCCTCGGACGCGCTCGCGGTACCAGCCCAGCACCCGGTCGACCGCGTCTGCGATCGTGAGATGGGTCGTATCGAGAAAAAGCGCGTCGGGATAATGCTTTAGCGGTGCCACGGGCCGGGCGCTGTCGCGCGCGTCGCGTTGCCGCAGTTCCTCCACAACGTCCGGCATTTTCACATACATTCCCTTTTCCATCAACTGCTTATGGCGACGCTCGGCCCGGATGCCCACCTCCGCGGTCAGGAACACCTTGACCGCCGCGTCGGGCGCCACGGCGGTCGCGATGTCGCGTCCCTCGGCGACCCAGTCGCCCGTGGAGACGATCTCGCGCTGCCGCGCGACCATCGCGCCGCGCACCTCCGGGTCGGCCGCGGC
>JBGARD010000032.1:0-31443 GCA_044230355.1 Usitatibacteraceae bacterium
CTCGTTGATGATGTTCGACTCGTACAGGACGAGGTCGCGCTCGACGAGGACCGGCGTCGTGTTGTACGGGTTCATCACCGCGAGGTCCTCGGGCTTGTTCATGAGGTCCACGTCGATGATCTCGAAGTCCATCCCCTTCTCGTACAGCACGATCCGGCAGCGGTGGCTGAACGGATCGGTGATCCCCGAATAGAGCGTCATCATGAGTTGTTCACCTCTTTTGGTTATGGCTCGCGACCGGGGCCCTTCGCGCCTTGCCCCATGAAGCGACAAGCCCGATGCGCCCCTCGGGGGGCGCACCGGGCGAATGTCCTTCGCCCCCGCCTTCGCTAGCGGACGTCCTTCCAGTACTCCTTCTTGAGCAGGACCGTGATCACGAAGAAGATCACGAGGAAGAAGATGACGACGATGCCGATCTGCACGCGCTTGGCGCGCGCCGGCTCTCCCATGTACACGAGGTAGTTGACCAGGTCGCCCACGTACTTGTCGTACTCGGCCGGCGGCAGCTTGCCGGGATCGGCGAGAACGAGCCGGGGGGCGCCCTTGTCGGCCGCCTGCAGGTGCTGGCTGCCCTGGTACTCCCAGAGGACGTGGGGCATGCCCACGTTCGGGAACACGGTGTTGTTCCATCCGGACTTCGCCGCGGGGTCGCGGTAGAAGCCGCGCATGTAGGTGTAGATCCAGTCCGCGCCGCGCGAGCGCGCGACGAGCGAGAGGTCCGGCGGCATCACCCCGAACCAGGACTTGCCCTCCTTCGGGTCGAGGGTCGTGGTCATGGGATCGCCCACCTTGTCGGTGGCGAACATCAGGTTGTCGCGGATCTGCCCCTCGCTGAGGCCGAGCTCGGAGAGCTTGGAGTAGCGCATCGCCGAGGCGGAGTGGCAGTTCAGGCAGTGGTTCACGAAGATCTGGGCGCCGCGCTGCAGCGACATCTTGTCGTGCAGGTTCACGGGCGCCTTGTCCAGCGCCGCGCCGCCGCCCGCGGCGAGCGCGAGGCCCGGAATCACCAGGAGGATCGCAATGAGCTTTTTCATGTTCAGGTCAGCCTCTGGGGCACCGGTTTTTCCTTGTCCCTGGCCGTGTACCAGGGCATCAGCAGGAAGAAGGCGAAATAGACGACGGTGAGCACGCGCGCGACCCACGTGGCGATGTAGTCGCCGCCGACGAACGGCATCCCCTTCGGGAACTCGCCCCACACGTTGGTGGGTTCGACGCCGAGGTAGCCCAGGATCAGGAAGCTCACGATGAACACTGCGAAGAAGGCCTTGTAGATCGGCCCGCGGTAGCGGATCGACTTCGTCCTGCCGCGGTCCAGCCAGGGCAGCGCGAAGAAGATCATCACCGCCGCGCCCATCACGATCACGCCCCATACCTGCATGTTGAAGAAGGACGGGATCGCGCGGAGCATCGCGTAGAAGGGCGTGAAGTACCAGACGGGCGCGATGTGCGCGGGCGTGGTGAGCGGGTCCGCGGGGATGAAGTTGTTGTACTCGAGGAAGTAGCCGCCGACCTCGGGCGAGAAGAACACGATCGCGCAGAAGACGATCAGGAAGACCGCCACGCCGACCAGGTCCTTGACCGTGTAGTAGGGGTGGAAGGGGATGCCGTCGACCGGCGTGCCCGTCTTCGGGTCGAGGTTCTCGTAGATCTCGATGCCGTCGGGGTTGTTGGAACCCGTCTCGTGCAGCGCCATGAGGTGCGCGGCGACCAGCCCCAGCAGCGCCATCGGGATCGCGATCACGTGCAGCGCGAAGAAGCGGTTGAGGGTCGCGTCCGACACGTTGTAGTCGCCGCGGATCCACACCGAGAGGTCCTCGCCGATGATCGGGATCGTGGCGAAGAGGTTGATGATCACCTGCGCGCCCCAGAAGGACATCTGGCCCCAGGGCAGGAGGTAGCCGAAGAAGGCCTCGGCCATCAGGCACAGGTAGATGAGGACGCCGAAGATCCAGGTGAGCTCGCGCGGCTTGCGGTACGAGCCGTACATGAGCCCGCGGGCCATGTGCAGGTAGACCACGATGAAGAATGCCGAGGCGCCCGTGGAGTGGATGTAGCGGATGAGCCAGCCGCCCGGGACGTCCCGCATGATGTATTCGACCGAGGCGAAGGCGTGCTCCGCGCTCGGCTTGTAGTTCATCGTGAGGAAGATGCCGGAGACGATCTGGATGACCAGGATCATCAGGGCGAGCGAGCCGTAGAAGTACCAGGAGTTGAAGTTCTTCGGCGCGTAGTACTCGGAGAGCTGGCTCTTCCACAGCACCATCAGCGGAAAGCGCTGGTCGAACCAGGTGAGGACGCCGTTGAAGGGGCCTGCGCCGGTGACGGGGGGCTTGTTGGTGGCGGCCATGGTCAACCCTTCTGGTCTTCGCCCACGACGATCCGGGCATCGCTCAGGTACTTGTGCGGCGGGATCTCGAGGTTGGTGGGGGCAGGCGCGCCCTTGAAGACGCGGGCCGCGAGGTCGAAGCGCGAGTTGTGGCAGGGGCAGTAGTAGCCGCCCGGCCAGTCCGCGCCCATGTCGGAGGCCGCGCCCACTTCCTTCTTGAGGGTGGGCGAGCATCCCAGGTGGGTGCACACGCCCACCGCGACGAAGACTTCCGGCTTGATCGAGCGGGCCGCGCCCTTCACGTATTCGGGCTGCCTGGACGACTTCGACTGCGGGTCGGCGAGGAAGCCGTCGTTCTTCTCGAGCTGGGCCAGCATCTCGGGCGTGCGCCGCAGGATCCAGACCGGCTTTCCGCGCCACTCGACGGTGATCTGCTGCCCGGCCTCGATCTTGGAAACGTCGACTTCGACGGGGGCACCGGCAGCGAGCGCCCGGGCGCTCGGGAACCAGCTGCCCAGGAAGGGAACGGCGACACCACCCGCGGCAACGGCGCCCGCGGCGGAGGTGGCAACGATGAGGAAGCGCCGCTTCTTCTCGTCGACTTTGTCTAGGACGATGGCAGTCATTGCGGAAGGGGGGGGAGTTGGGCGGGTGGTGATGGAGGAGGTTCGCCCGCCATTTTAGCCGATTACCCGTGGGGACTTACAGCCCCGGGGGTATGCCCGAGGGTTGACGCCCCCCCCTCCCCCCCGTAGATTCGAACTGGGGGCCGTGCCCGGCCCGTCTGGAGAAGAAAATGAGTTTTGCTTCGGAATTCAAGCAGTTCGCGTTGAAAGGCAACGTCATGGACCTCGCGGTCGGGGTCATCATCGGGGCCGCTTTCGGCAAGATCGTCGATTCCGTGGTGAACGACCTCGTGATGCCTTTCGTGGGCCGCGTGCTGGGCAACGTCGACTTTTCCAACCTTTTCATCGCGCTGCGCGACATCCCGCCCGGCGTCCCGCAGACCCTCGATGCGGTGAAGAAGGCCGGCGTGCCCGTCTTCGCCTGGGGCAACTTCGTCACCGTGGCGCTCAATTTCGCGATCCTCGCCTTCATCATCTTCGTGATGGTCCGCCAGATAAACCGCCTGAAGAGCGAAGCGCCCCCGCCCCCGCCGCCGGCCACGCCGGAGGACGTCCTGCTCCTTCGCGAGATCCGCGACAGCCTGAGGAAGTAGGGGTTGATGCGACGGCTCTGGCTTGTCTTCGCGCAGGTCGTCACCGCCACGCTGGGGGCGATATTCGTCGTAAGCCTGGTCAAGCCCGAGTGGGTTCCCTGGCGGGGTGGCAGCAACGTGGTGGAGATCCGCGAGTCGGCCGGCGTCCCGGCCGCCGCGGCGGTTGCGGCCTCCCCGGGGCGGCCGGTCTCGTTCAGCGACGCCGCCCGCAAGGCCGTGTCTTCCGTGGTGAACATCTCGGCCACGAAGCAGGTCCGCCGGCGAAGCCCCCTGCTCGAGGACCCCGTCCTGCGGCGGTTCTTCGGCGAGCGCTTCAACGTCCCGGAGACCCAGCTTTCCCTGGGCTCCGGCGTGATCGTGAGCCGCGAGGGGTTCCTCCTCACCAATTCCCACGTGGTGGAAGGCGTCACCGAGATCCAGGTCACGCTCAACGACGGCCGCACGGCGCCCGGCAAGGTCGTGGGGTCCGACCCCGAGACCGACCTCGCCGTCGTCCGGATAACCGCGCCGGGGCTCACCCCCATCACGTTCGGGCAGTCGGACCAGCTCAAGGTGGGCGACATCGTGCTCGCCATCGGCGACCCCTTCAGCGTGGGCCAGACGGTCACCATGGGGATCGTGAGCGCCGTGGGGCGGGAGATCGGCGCCGCCAACCCCTTCGGCAGCTTCATCCAGACCGACGCGGCCATCAATCCGGGAAATTCCGGGGGCGCCCTCGTGGACACGGCCGGGAACCTCGTGGGCATCAACACGCTGATCTACTCGCGCACCGGGGGCTACCAGGGGATCGGGTTCGCCATCCCCGCGGGGCTCGCCCGCCGGGTGATGGAGCAGATCATCGAGACCGGAAGCGTCATCCGCGGCTGGTTCGGCGTCGAGGTCGCCAACATCACGCCGGAACTGGCCGAGTCCCTGGGCCTTTCCGGGACCCGCGGCGCCATCGTCGGCGGCATCGAGCCCGGCAGCCCCGCCCACAGGGCCGGAATCCGCCTGGGCGACGTGATCCTCGCCGTGGGCGAGCGCCAGGTCGCGGACCTCACCGCCACCCTCAACGCGATCGCCGACATCCCGCCGGGCAAGACGGTGCAGGTGCGCATCATCCGCCGCAACCAGGAAGTGACCCTCCCGGTCACGGTGGGGCGGCGCAAGCCGCGCGCGGCGGACGGGGAATAAAGGGCGCCTACTGCCCGGCGTCGGGCTCTTCGGCCGGGCGGGGCTTCTCGACGAACCGGGCGACGAAGATCCCGACCTCGTAGAGCAGGCACAGCGGAATCGCGAGCATGAGCTGCGAGACCACGTCGGGGGGCGTGACGACGGCCGCCACCACGAAGGCGCCCACGATCACGAAGGAGCGGATCTCCCGGAGCTTCTCGACCGACACCATCCCCGTCATCACCAGGACCACGACCACCACCGGCACCTCGAAGGTGACGCCGAAGGCGATGAACATCCCGAGGACGAAGTTGAAGTAGGCCTCGATGTCGGGCGCCACGGTGATCGACTTGGGCGCGAACTGGGCGATGAAGGAGAAGACCGTCCCGAAGACGAAGAAGTAGCAGAAGGCCATGCCGATGAAAAAGAGCAGCGTGCTCGAGACCACGAGCGGCAGGACGAGCCGCTTCTCGTGGGCGTAGAGCCCCGGCGCGACGAAGGCCCACGCCTGGTAGAGGACGTAGGGCAGGGCGAGCAGGAAGGCGACCACGAGGGAGATCTTCATCGGGATGAAGAACGGCGTGATGACGCCCGTGGCGATCATCTTCGACCCCTCGGGAAGGGTGCGGATCATCGGCATCGCGACCAGGTCGTAGAGCTCGGAGGCGAAGAAGAACGTGGGCAGGAAGGCGACGAGCACCGCCACGAGCGAGCGCACGAGGCGGTCGCGCAGCTCGAACAGGTGGGAAAGGAAGGTCTCCTGCGCGGTGTCGCTCATGCGGCTCCGGGCCTGCGCTCCTGCGGGGGGTCGTCGATCCCGAGCTCGAGCTGCGGGGAGGCGGGGGCCGGCTCCGCCTGCGCGGCCCCGGGCAACGGCGCGGGCGCCGGTTCGCAGCCCTGGGCGCCGCCGTCGGCGCGCAGCTGCCGGTCGATGTCGGTTTCCACCTCCCGGATCTCGCGCTCGGCGTCGGTCACCTTGGTCTCGATGTCGCGCTGGAACTCGCGGGCCGCGCCCTCGAACTCGCTCTTCACCTTGGAGAGCTCCGAAAGCTCCATCTCGCGGTTCACGTCCGACTTCACCTGCGCGACGTATCGCTGCAGGCGGCCGAAGAGGTGGCCGAGGGTCCGGGCGACCTTCGGCAGGCGTTCGGGCCCGATGACGACGAGCGCCACCACCCCGATCAGAAGCATTTCGGAGAATGCGATATCGAACATGGCGTCGCCCCGCGGGCAGCTTCCCGCGGCCGGGGCGGTCAGCTCTTCTGCTTTTCCTTGACCTCGCCCTCGAGCGTGGCGCCCGTCGCGGCGATCTCGCCGGCGGGCTTCTTCTCGTCCTCGCCCTTCATGCCTTCCTTGAAGCCCTTGACCGCGCCCCCGAGGTCCGCGCCGATGTTGCGCAGCTTCTTCGTGCCGAAGACGAGCAGCACGATGACGAGGACGATCAACCAGTGCCAGATGCTGAATGAACCCATTGGAATGCTCCTTCGCGGCCCCGCTATTCCTGCGCAATCATGCGCGGAAGGCGATCGGGGCCGCCGATGATGTGGACGTGCAAATGATACACGTCCTGCCGCCCCACCCTCCCCGTGTTCACGATCACGCGGAAGCCGTCGGGCGAGCCCTGCTCGCGGGCCAGGCGCCCCGCCATGGCCATGATCCGGCCCAGGACCGGGGCGTGCTCCGGGCCGCATTCGGCGAGGGAGGCCACGTGCGCCTTCGGAATCACGAGGAGGTGCACCGGCGCGGCCGGCTGGATGTCGTGGAAGGCCAGGATCTCGTCGTCCTCGTAGGCCTTGCGCGACGGGATCTCGCCGGCGGCGATCTTGCAGAAGATGCAGTCGTCCTTCTTCATCACGGTTCCTTTCTCGAAGCCTTTTCCTCGATCCCCGAGCGGCCCTCGCGGCGCTCCAGCTCGGCGAGCACCTCCGAAACCGGGATTCCCTCCCGTTCCAGCAGGACGAGGCAGTGGAACCAGAGGTCGGCGGTCTCGTGCACCAAGCCGGCCCGGTCGCCGGCCTTGGCCGCGATGACGGTCTCGGTCGCCTCCTCCCCGATCTTCTTGAGGATCGCGTCCAGGCCCTTCGCGTTCAGCTTCGCCACGTAGGATCCGGCCGGGTCGGCCCCGCGCCGGGCGGCGATCGCGGCCTCCAGCCTGTCCAGGATCGACCGCTCAGCCATCGCTCGTGCGCCCGGGGTCGGCCAGCACGGGATCGGTCTCGCGCCAGCGCGGCGCGGCAGCCCCCGCCTCCAGCAGCCGGTAGAAGCAGCGCCGCCGGCCGGTGTGGCAGGCGATCCCGCCCACCTGCTCGACGCGCAGCAGGATCGCGTCCGCGTCGCAGTCGAGGCGGATCTCGACGATTCTCTGCAGGTGGCCCGAGGTCTCGCCCTTGCGCCAGAGGGCGGCGCGCGAGCGCGACCAGTAGACGGCCTCCCCGGTGGCGAGCGTCCTCGCGAGCGACTCGCGGTTCATCCACGCCAGCATGAGCACCTCGCCGGTGGCGGCGTCCTGGGCGACGGCGGGCGCGAGCCCGTCGGCGTTCCACGCGATGGCGTCGAGCCAGTCCACGCGCCTAGAGCCTCATCTCGATGCCGCGGGCAGCCATGAAGCGCTTGGCCTCGCCCACGGAGAACTCGCCGTAGTGGAATATGGAGGCCGCGAGCACCGCGTCGGCCTCGCCGATCTCGACGCCCTGGGCCAGGTGCTCCAGGGTGCCCACGCCGCCGCTCGCGATGACGGGAACGGGCACCGCGCGCGCGACGGCCCGCGTGAGCTCGAGGTCGAAGCCCGACTTCGTGCCGTCGCGATCCATGCTGGTGAGCAGGATCTCGCCGGCCCCTAGCGCGGCCATCCTCGCGGCCCACTCGACCGCATCCTTGCCCGTGGGCCGGCGCCCGCCGTGGGTGTAGACCTCCCACCTGCCCGGGCCGGCGCTCTTCGCGTCCACGGCCACGACGATCGCCTGCGAGCCGAAGCGCTGCGCGCAATCGGCCACGAGCTGCGGGTTCTCGACCGCCGCGGTATTGATGCTCACCTTGTCGGCCCCGGCGTTGAGGAGCTTCCTCACGTCCTCTACCTTGCGCACGCCGCCGCCGACGGTGAGCGGGATGAAGACCTGCTCGGCCACGCGCTCGATCACCGGGACGATCGTGTCCCGGGCGTCGCTCGAGGCGGTGATGTCGAGGAACGTGATCTCGTCGGCGCCCGCCTCGTCGTACCGCCTGGCGACTTCGACGGGATCGCCGGCATCGCGCAGGCTGACGAAGTTGACGCCCTTCACGACGCGGCCGGCGTGCACGTCCAGGCAGGGAATGATTCGCTTGGCGAGGCCCATGGTCCGGTCGGGAAGGCGCAGGACGCTGCGGCGGGCCGCCTCAGGCCTCGCCGTCCGCGAGCTTCTGCGCGGCGGCGAAGTCCAGGCGCCCCTCGTAGATCGCCCGGCCGGTGATGGCGCCCACGATGCCCTCGCCCTCGACCGCGCAAAGGCGCCTCACGTCGTCCAGGCTCGTGAGCCCGCCGCTCGCGATCACGGGGATGACGAGCGCCTGCGCCAGCTTCACGGTGGCGTCCACGTTCACGCCCTTCATCATGCCGTCGCGCCCGATGTCGGTGTAGATCACCGCCTCGACGCCGTAGTCCTGGAAGCGCTTGGCGAGGTCCACCACGTCGTGGCCGGTGAGCTTGGACCAGCCGTCGGTGGCCACCTTGCCGTCCTTCGCGTCGAGGCCGACCATGATGTGCCCGGGGAACGCGTCGCAGGCCTCGTGCAGGAAGCCGGGGTTCTTCACCGCCGCCGTCCCGATGATCACGTACGACACGCCGTCGTCGAGATAGCGCTCGATCGTGTCCAGGTCGCGGATTCCGCCGCCCACCTGGATCGGGACGTCCGAATCGACCGCGCCGATGATCGACTTGATCGCCGACTCGTTGACCGGCTTGCCGGCGAAGGCGCCGTTCAGGTCGACCACGTGCAGGCGGCGCGCGCCGAGGCCGGCCCAGTGCGCGGCCGTCTTGCCGGGGTCGTCGGAGAATACGGTGGCCGTCGCCATGTCGCCCTGTTCCAGGCGCACGCAGCGGCCATCCTTGAGGTCGATCGCGGGAATGATCAGCATGGGAACGGTCGGTGCCGGATCCTCACGGGGCCCAGGAAGCGAAGTTCTCGAGTAGCGTGAGCCCCGCGGCGCTGCTTTTCTCGGGATGGAATTGCGTTGCGAAGATGTTATCCCGCGAGATGGCGGAGGTAAAGGCGTGCGGGTAGCGGGAGACGGCCGCCGTGAGGGACTCCTCGCGCGGGACGCAGTAGAAGCTGTGCACGAAGTAGAAGCGCGCGCCGTCGGCGATGCCCTTCCACAGGGGATGGGGCCGCGCCTGCCAGGCCTCGTTCCAGCCCATGTGCGGGATCTTGAGCCGCGCCTGGCGCGTGGGCTCGGCGCGGGAGAAGGCGAGGATCTCGCCGGGCAGGATGGCGAGGCCCGGGGTGTCGCCCTCGTCGCTGCGCTCGAAGAGCATCTGCAGGCCGATGCAAAGCCCCAGGAAGGGCTTCGAGGAGGCCGCCTCCCGGACCGCCTCGCCCAGCCCGCTCGCGGCCAGGCACTTCATGCAGTCGGGCATCGCCCCCTGGCCGGGAAAGACCACCCGGTCGGCGGCGAGGATGGCCCCGGGGTCGGCCGTGATCGCGATCGCGGCCGACGGCGCCACGTGCGCGAGGGCCTTCTGCACCGAGCGCAGGTTGCCCATCCCGTAGTCGACGATCGCGATGCGCTGTGCCATGGCTTGCGCCGGGGCCAGGCCCCGGCCGTGTGCCCTTCGCCTAGAGGGTTCCCTTGGTGGACGGGACGACGCCCGCGGCGCGCGGGTCGGCCTCGACCGCCATGCGCAGCGCGCGCGCGAACGCCTTGAAAAGCGTCTCGCACTGGTGGTGCGAGTTGTCGCCGCGCAGGTTGTCCAGGTGCACGGTGGCGAGCGCGTGGTTCACGAACCCCTGGAAGAACTCGCGGGCGAGGTCGACGTCGAAGTCGCCCACGCGGGCGCGCGTGAACTCCGCGTGGAACTCGAGGCCGGGACGGCCCGAGAAGTCGATGACGGCCCGCGACAGCGCCTCGTCGAGGGGAACGTAGGCGTGCCCGTAGCGGCGGATCCCCTTGCGATCGCCCAGGGCCTTCGCCACCGCCGTGCCGAGCGTGATGCCGATGTCCTCCACGGTGTGGTGGGCGTCGATCTCGAGGTCGCCCTTCGCCTTGACCGTGAGGTCCACGACCCCGTGCCGCGCGATCTGGTCGAGCATGTGGTCCAGGAAGGGGATGCCCGAGGCGAGGCTCGCCTTGCCCGTGCCGTCGAGGTTCACGGCGACGAAGACCTGGGTTTCCTTGGTGTCTCTCTGGATTTCCGCGGTGCGCATGGGGTCAGCCGATCGACTCGGCGAGGGCCGAGAGGAGTCTCGAGTTCTCGTCGGGCGTTCCGACGGTGAGGCGCAGGCAGTTGGCGAGCAGGGCGTGGGAGCCGTGGAGGTTCTTGACCAATATACCACGCGACTTCAGGCCCTCGAACGCGCGCGGCGCGTCGGGGACGCGCACCAGGACGAAGTTGGCCGCCGAGGGGAAGCGCCGGGCGCCGGCGATGGCGTCCAGCCCCGCCTCCAGCCGGGCGCGGTCGCGGACGATGGCCCGCGACTGCTCCGCCAGCACCCCGGGCTCGCCGAGGACGAACTCCGCGGCCGCGGCCGAAAGGACGTTGACGTTGTACGGAAGGCGCACCTTCTCGAATTCGCCCATCCAGTCGGCCGGTCCCACGGCAAGCCCCAGGCGAATCCCCGCGAGCCCGAGCTTGGAGACGGTCCGCATGAGGACGAGGTTGGGGTGCCGCCCCACCTCCGGCAGGAAGGACTCCCCGCCGGAGAACGCGTAGTAGGCCTCGTCCACCACCACCAGCCCCGGGGAGGCCTCCAGGATGGCGAGCACCGACTCGCGGGGGAAGAGGTTGCCGGTGGGGTTGTTGGGGTAGGCGATCCAGGTGAGCGCCGGGCGCGAGCGCTCGATCGCCGCGAGGGTGGCCGGAAGGTCGGGCGTGAAATCGGGAGCGAGGGGCACGCCCTCGTAGCGCATGCCGGCGGCGATGGCGCTCATGCGGTACATGACGAAGGACGGCTCCAGCGCGAGCATCGTCGACCCCGGCCTGGCGAGGGCCACGGCGATCATCTGCAGGATCTCGTCGGAGCCGTTGCCCAGGACCATGGGGAGGGCGTCGGGAATCGCCATGGCCCGGCGCAGGGCGGATTTCAGGCCCGGTGCGCCCGGGTCCGGATAGCGGTTGATCGCGACCTGGGCCAGGTGCCGCCCCAGGCGATCGGCGACGGCCGGGGGCAGGCGGTAGGGATTCTCCATCGCGTCGAGCTTCGTGAAGCCCGCTGCGGGAGGCACGTGGTAGGCGGCGAGCGCGCGGATCTCGTCGCGCACCCAGGCGGCCGCGCCCTTGCTCACTTCGGTTCCTCTCCGCGCAGCTCGGCGCTCCTCGCGTGGGCCTCCAGTCCCTCGGCCCGGGCGAGCGTCGTGGCGGTGCGGCCCAGGGTCGCGGCCGCGCCCCGCGCCACGCGGATGAGGCTCGAGCGCTTCTGGAAGTCGTAGACCCCCAGGGGCGAGGAGAAGCGCGCGGTGCGCGAGGTCGGCAGCACGTGGTTGGGGCCGGCGCAGTAGTCGCCCAGCGACTCGGAGGCGTAATGGCCCATGAAGATCGCGCCGGCGTGGCGGATCCTCGGCAGGAGGGCGTCGGGGTCCGCGACGGCGAGCTCCAGGTGCTCGGGGGCGATGCGGTTGGCGAGCGCGCAGGCTTCCTCGAGGTCCCGCACGACGATGATCGCGCCGCGGTTGGCGAGGGAAGCCTCGATGATCGCGCGCCGGGGCATCGCGGGGAGCGCGCGGCGCATGGCCGCGAGCACGCGCTCGGCGAGGCCGGCGTCAGCTGTGACGAGGATGGACTGCGCGATCTCGTCGTGCTCGGCCTGCGAGAAGAGGTCCATCGCGACCCATTCGGGATTCGCCGTCGCGTCGGCCACGACGAGGATCTCCGAGGGGCCGGCGACCATGTCGATGCCCACGCGCCCGAAGACGCGGCGCTTGGCGGCCGCGACGTAGGCGTTGCCGGGCCCGACGATCTTGTCGACCGCGGGCACCGTGCGCGTTCCGAAGGCCAGCGCGCCGATGGCCTGGGCGCCCCCGACGCGGAAGACGCGGTCCACGCCCGCGATCGCCGCCGCGGCCAGCACGTAGTCGTTCAGCGTCCCGTCGGGCGTGGGCACCACCATCGCGAGCTCCGGCACCCCGGCCACCTTCGCGGCGACCGCGTTCATGAGCACGGAGGAGGGATAGGCCGCCTTTCCGCCGGGGACGTAGAGGCCCACGCGGTCGAGCGGCGTGACCTGCTGCCCCAGCATCGTCCCGTCCGCCTCCTCGATGCGCCAGCCCTTGAGGTGCTGGTGCTCGTGGTAGGCGCGGATACGCGCCGCGGCCGCCTCGAGCGCCTTGCGCTCGGCGCCGCCGATTCGCCCGAGCGCCTGGCTGCAGGCCGCGGGAGCGACCTCGAGCTCCGCCGCCGACGCCGGCGACCAGCGGTCGAAGCGCCGCGTGTACTCGACGAGCGCCTCGTCGCCGCGGCCCTGGACGTCGGCCAGGATGGCGGCCACGGCGCGCTCGACTTCCTCGTCCTGGGCGCCCTCGAAGGCGAGCAGCGAGGCGAGCTCCTCCTCGAAGCGGGGGTCGGCGCTCGAGAGCCGGCGCGGCTCAGCCACGGCAGGCCCTCTCGAAGGCCTCGATGAGCGGCAGCACCTGCGCGCGCTTCACCTTCATCGAGGCGGGGTTCACGATGAGCCGGCTCGAGACCGCGAGGATCTCCTCCACGGCCTTCAGGCGGTTGGCGCGCAGGGTGCTCCCCGTGTCGACCAGGTCCACGATGGCGTCGGCGAGCCCGACCAGGGGCGCGAGCTCCATCGAGCCGTAGAGCTTGATGAGGTCGACGTGGACGCCCTTGGCCGCGAAGTGCTCGCGCGCGATCTGGATGTACTTGGTCGCCACGCGCAGGCGGGCGCCCTTGCGCACGGCGGCGGGATAGTCGAAGTCCTCCGGCACGGCCACCATCATGCGGCAGCGCGCGATGCCGAGGTCGAGCGGCTGGTAGAGGCCGCGCCCGCCGTGCTCGATCAGCAGGTCGCGTCCGGCCACCCCCAGGTCCGCCGCCCCGTACTGGACGTAGGTGGGCACGTCGGAGGCGCGCACGATGATCACGCGCACGCCGGGCGTGCCGGTGGGCAGGATGAGCTTGCGGGAGACCTCGGGATCCTCGGCCGGCACGATGCCCGCCGCCTCGAGCAGGGGCTTCGTCTCCTCGTAGATGCGTCCCTTGGACAGCGCGATCGTCACCATTGACTCGCCCTCAGTTGACCCGGGTCACGCGGGCGCCGAGCCGGGAGAGCTTCTCCTCGAGGTGCTCGTAGCCGCGGTCGAGATGATAGATGCGGTCGACCACCGTCTCGCCGTCGGCGACGAGCCCGGCGATCACCAGGCTCGCGGAGGCGCGCAGGTCGGTCGCCATGACGGTGGCCCCCGCCAGGCGCTCCACCCCGTGCACGACGGCGGTGTTGCCCTCGATGTCGATCCGGGCGCCCAGCCGGCGCAGCTCCTGGACGTGCATGAAGCGGTTCTCGAAGATCGTCTCGGTGACGAGCGCGGTGCCCGCCGCGATGGTGTTGAGCGCCAGGAACTGGGCCTGCATGTCCGTGGGAAAGGCCGGATAGGGCGCCGTGCGCACGCTCACGGCGCGGGGGCGCCCGGCCATGCGGATCGCGATCGTGTCCGCACCGACGGCGACCTCCGCCCCCGCCTCGCGCAACTTGTCGATCACCGCGTCGAGCGCGGCCACCGGCGCGTGGGTGAGCGTCACATTCCCCCGCGTGGCCGCCGTGGCCGCGAGGAAGGTCCCCGCCTCGATCCGGTCGGGCATCACGCCGTGCTCGGCGCCTTCCAGCCGCTCGACCCCCTCGACCACGATCACGTCGGTGCCCTGCCCGCGGATGCGGGCGCCCATGCGGGCCAGGCAGCGCGCCAGGTCGACCACCTCGGGCTCGCGCGCGGCGTTCTCCAGCACCGTCTCGCCGTCGGCCAGGCAGGCGGCCATCATGAGGTTCTCGGTGCCGGTGACGGTGACCGTGTCCATGAAGATCCGGGCGCCCTTGAGGCGCCTGGCCGTCGCGTGGATGTAGCCGGCCTCGATGCCGACCGTCGCCCCCATGGCCTCCAGGCCCTTCAGGTGCAGGTCCACCGGCCGCTCGCCGATGGCGCATCCCCCGGGCAGCGACACGCGCGCCTCCCCGAACCGGGCGACGAGGGGCCCGAGGGCGAGGATGGACGCGCGCATGGTCTTCACCAGCTCGTAGGGCGCGAAGGGCTCGGCGATGCGGCCCGCGTCCAGGACCGCCGTCCCGTTCTCGCGCGCCACCCGCACGCCCATGCGCTCGAGGAGGGCGAGCATCGTCTCGACGTCCTTGAGGCGCGGCAGGTTGTCGACGCGGGCGGGCGTGGCCGCCAGGAGCGAGGCGGCCAGGATGGGGAGGGCGGCGTTCTTCGCGCCGGAGACGCGGATTTCGCCGGAGAGCGGCACGCCGCCTTGGATCGAGAGCTTCTGCATGGGTCGTTCTAGGGGGCTGGAACAGCCGGCCCCGGGGATCTGATCAGCGGGCGGCCCACTCTTCGGGGGAAAGGGTCTGCATCGACAGCGCGTGGATTTCCTCGCGCATGCGCTCGCCCAGGGCGGCGTAGACCAGTTGGTGCCGGCGTACGCGGGCGAGCCCCTGGAAGGCGGGGCTCACGATGAGCGCCTCGAAGTGCACCCCGTCGTCGCCGCGGACGTCGACGTGGGAGCACTCGATGGCCCCGCGGATGGCTTCCTCGATGGATTTGCGGTCGGCCATGGCGGCCTCAATGCCTCAACTTGTAGCCCGAGCGCAGCAGGCGCAGGGTCAGTAATGATAGGGCACAGAACGTGCCGCTCGCAATCGCGAGGCTCGTCCAGGGCGGGACGTCCGCCTTCCCGAAGAAGGCGTAGCGGAAGCCGTCGATGGCATAGAAGAAGGGGTTCAGGTGCGAGGCAGCCTGCCAGAACGGCGGCAGCGACTCGACGGAATAGAAGACGCCCGCGAGGAAGGTGAGCGGCATCACCAGGAAATTCTGGAACCCGGCGAGCTGGTCGAACTTCTCCGCCCAGATCCCGGCGATGATGCCCAGGGCCGCGAGGATCCCCGCCCCGGCGACGGCGAAGGCGGCCAGCCAGAAAAGGTTGGGAAAGGGCAGGGGCACCAGCCAGGCCACCGCGAGGATGACCCCCGCGCCGACCACCACGGCCCGCACCATCGCCGCCAGCAGGTAGGCGGCGAACAGGTCGCCCGGCGTGAGGGGTGCCAGCAGGATGAAGACGATGTTGCCGGTGATCTTCGACTGGATGATCGAGGACGAGGCGTTGGCGAACGCGTTCTGCAGCATCGACATCATCGCGAGCCCGGGGACGAGGAACTGCGTGTAGCCCACGCCGGGATAGGCTTCCACGTGCGCCGCCAGCGCGTGCGAGAAGATCACGAGGTACAGGAGCGCGGAGAGGATGGGCGCGGCCACGGTCTGGAAGCTCACCTTCCAGAAGCGCAGCACCTCCTTGCGGAAGAGCGTGGGGAAGCCCGCGCTCACGCGGCCTCCGGGTCCCGGGCCCTGCTGCCGCCCATGATCTTCACGAAGACCTCCTCGAGCTCGGGCTCGGCCACCTCGAGGTGCGAGACGCGCGCGCCCGCCTCGCGCAGCCGCGCGAGGGCGCTCTCCACCTGTGCGGCGCTTTCCACCGGGATGCGGTGCCAGCCGGTCGCGTCAAGAACGCTGCCGGCGGCGAGCGAGGCCGGGAGCGCGCACCCGTCGAGCTTCACGCGCAGCACGCGCTCCGAGAACGCCGCGAGCAGCCGCTCGGTGGAGTCGAGCGCCACGATGCGCCCCGCCTTCATCATCGCGATCCGCGAGCAGAGGTTCTGCGCCTCCTCCAGGTAGTGCGTGGTGAGCACGATCGTGTGCCCGGCCGCGTTCAGCTCGCGGATGAACTGCCACAGCGTCTGGCGCAGCTCCACGTCCACGCCCGCGGTCGGCTCGTCCAGGACGATGACGGGCGGGCGGTGGACGAGGGCCTGCGCGACCATCACGCGGCGCTTCATGCCGCCGGAGAGCGTGCGCATGTTGGCGCCGGCCTTGGCGCCGAGGGCGAGGCGCTCCAGGAGCTCGTCGATCCACGCGCGGTCCGCGTGGAGGCCGAAGTACCCGGCCTGGATCTCGAGGGTCTCGCGCACGGTGAAGAAGGGATCGAAGACGATCTCCTGGGGCACGATGCCCAGGAGCCGGCGCGCGTCGCGGTACTCGGTGGCCACGTCCCGGCCCATCACCGCGAGCCGCCCGGAGTCGGGGCGCACGAGGCCGCCCAGCGCCGAGATGAGGGTGGTCTTGCCCGCGCCGTTGGGCCCGAGCAGGGCGAAGAACTCGCCCTCCTCCACCGTGAGGCTCACGCTGTCGAGGGCGCGAAGCGATCCGAACCGCTTCGTGGCGTCGCGAACCTCGACCGCGGGCCGGGCCACGCTCACGCCCGGCAGGGTTGGATGAGCCCGGTGACGCCGTAGAGGTCGGCCAGGGCGAGCAGGTTGGCCGGCAGGTTCGTGAAGTAGAGCCCCTTGCCCAGGCGCGCGGCCTCGCGGCGCCACTCCAGGAGGAGCGCCACCGCCGCCGAGTCGACATCGGTGACGGCCGAGAAATCGATCGTGAGCCGTTCGGGCAGCTCCTCGCGGGCGCCGTAGGCACGGCTCTCGTCCAGCACCCGCGGCAGCGTCTCGAAGGAAAGGGCTCCCTCGAGCTTGAGCACCTCGGCCGGGGCGTCGGCGTTCACTTCTTCAGGTCGACCTTCACGGGGGCCTTCGGGGCCTCCGAGGAGTTGTTGCGGTCGGCGAGCGTCTTCACCAGGCCGTCGACGCCGGACTTCTGGATCTGCTCGTTGAACGAGCCGCGGTAGGTGGTCACGAGCGACACGCCGTCGACCACCACGTCGTAGACCTTCCAGCCCTTGTCGGCGCGCTCCATCGAGTAGTCGATGGGAATGGGCTGGCCGCCGGGCTGGTTCACCACCGTCCTCACGACCGTGTCCTTGTCGCCCGCGGCGAGCTTGGCCGGCTTCACGTCGATCGTCTGGTTGCGGTACTGCGAGATCGAGGTCGAGTAGGTGCGCACCAGCAGCGTCTGGAACTCCCGGGTGAGCGCCTGCTTCTGGGCGTCGCTCGCCTGCGACCAGCTCCGGCCGACGGCGAGCCGCGTCATCCGCGTGAAGTCGAAGTGCGGGAGGATCTTCTCCTCGACGAGCGCGTGCAGCTTCTTCGGGTTGCCGTTCTGCAGCTCCTTGTCCGCCTTGATCAGCGCGAGGACCTCGTCGATCGACTTGCGCACGAGGGCGTCGGGCGCCGTCTCCTGGGCGAAGGCGGCCGCGGGGGCGAGGAGCGCGAGGGCGGTCAGGGCGAGTGCGGCGAGGCGTCGGGTCATGGGGGATCCTGGGGGTCGCGGGACTGGCGGTTGGAGCGTTCGCGCGCGGCCGGGGTTCCCGGGCGCGGTCACTTCTTCGCCCCGTCCTCCTGGGCCTTGCTGAAGAGGAACTGCCCGATGAGCCGCTCGAGCACCACGGCCGACTGCGTGAGGGTGATGCGGTCGCCCTCCGCGAGCTTCTTGTCGTCGCCGCCCGCGTCGAGGCCCACGTATTGCTCGCCGAGAAGGCCCGAGGTGAGGATGGAGGCGCCCGTGTCCTTCGGGAAGGCGTAGCGCGCGTCCAGGGCGAGGACGACGGTGGCCTGGAAGCGCTCGTTGTCGAAGTGGATGTCGGCCACGCGGCCGACCAGCACGCCCGAGCTCTTCACGGGCGCGCGCACCTTGAGGCCGCCGATGTTGTCGAAGCGCGCCTCGACGCGGTAGGTGGTCCTCGCGTTGTCCGCGCCCAGGTTCCCCACCTTGAGCGCGAGCACGAGAAGCGCGGCGAACCCCGCGAGCACGAAGGCGCCGAACCAGATGTCGATCGTCGTTCTTTCCATGGTATCCGTCGCGTATCCGGAAGTGTCCCTCAGGTGGCGCCGCGCAGCAGGGAGGCGGTGAGCACCAGGTCCAGGGAGAGGATGGCGAGCGCGGAGCTCACCACGGTTCGGGTCGTCGCCCCCGAGACGCCCTCGGCGGTCGGCGGCGCGTCGAAACCCTCGAAAGTCGCGATCACCGTCACCGCGATCCCGAACACGAAACTCTTGATGACGCCGTTGAATACATCATACCGGAAGTCCACCGCCGCCTGCATCTGCGACCAGAACGCGCCGTTGTCCACGCCGATGAGGACCACCCCCACGAGGTAGCCGCCGAACACGCCCATCGCCGAGAAGAGCGCGGCCAGCATCGGCATCGAGATCACGCCCGCCCAGAACCGCGGCGCGATCACGCGCGCCATCGGGGAGACCGCCATCATGTCCATGGCGGTGAGCTGCTCGGTGGCCTTCATGAGGCCGATCTCCGCGGTGATCGCCGAGCCGGCACGGCTCGCGAAGAGCAGCGCCGCGACCACGGGTCCGAGCTCGCGCACGAGCGACAGGGCCACCAGGACGCCGATCGATTCCGTGGCCCCGTACTTCTGCAGGGTCTCGTAGCCCTGGAGCCCGAGCACCATCCCGACGAAAAGGCCCGAGACCAGGATGATGATGAGCGAGAGGACGCCGGTGAAGTAGACCTCGCGCATCACGAGGCGGAAGCGCCGGAAGCTGGTGCCGGAGGCCGAGAGGACCAGCACGAAGAATCGCGCCATCGCTCCGACGCGCCAGACGAGGTCGATGAAGTTGTGCCCTGTCCGGGCGAGCATCCGGCGGACCCGGTCAAGCACGGCCGGCCTCCGCCCGTCCACCCGCCAGGCCCACGTCCACGTCGTAGGCCGGGGCCGGATAGTGGAACGGCACCGGGCCGTCCGTCTCGCCGTGGATGAACTGGTGCACGACCGGGAGCTCGGTGGCGCGGATCTGCTCGGGCGTGCCCTCGCCGACCACGCGGCCCTCCGCCACGAAGTAGAGGTAGTCCACGATCTGCAGCGACTCCACGACGTCGTGCGTGACGATGATCGAGGTGGCCCCCAGCGCGTCGTTCAGGCGCCGGATGAGGCTTCCGACCACCGACATCGAGATCGGGTCGAGCCCCGCGAAGGGCTCGTCGTACATGACGAGCATGGGGTCCATCACCACCGCGCGGGCGAGCGCCACGCGCCGGGCCATCCCGCCCGAGAGCTCGGAGGGCATCAGGTTGTGCGCGCCGCGAAGCCCCACCGCCTCGAGCTTCATGAGCACGAGGTCCCGGACCATGTTCTCCGTCAGGTTGGCGTGCTCCCGGAGCGGAAAGGCCACGTTGTCGAAGACGGTCATGTCGGTGAAGAGGGCGCCGAACTGGAAGAGCATGCTCATGCGCCGGCGCAGGGCATAGAGGCCCTCGCGGCCCAGCTCGTGGACGGCCTGCCCGCCGACCCGCACCGCGCCGCGCGTGGGCCGGATCTGGCCCCCGATCAGCCGCAGGAGCGTGGTCTTGCCGCAGCCGCTGTTGCCCATGATGGCGACCACCTTGCCCCGCGGCACGCGCATCGAGATGCCTTCGAGGACCGGCCGGCGTCCGTAGCCGAATGACACGGCGTCGATCTCGACGAGATTTTCCTCGGTCACGCGGGGAGAAAGGGGCTGTGGCGGAAGGGCGCCCATTCTAGCAGCAATCCCCGGCGCCCCCGGCGCCCGCGCACCCTATAATCGCCGCACCACGAGCACCCTGCCGATGAAACCGCGCCTCCTCATCGTCGACGACGACCCGCTCATCAGCGAAAGCCTCGCTTTCGTCCTGGGGCCGCAGTTCGACCTCACCTGCGCCAGCGACCGCATGTCGGCCGTCGCCCGGCTTCGCGCCATGCCGGGCCCGCCGGACCTCGCCCTCATCGACCTGGGCCTGCCTCCCGCGCCGCACCTTCCCACCGAGGGGTTCAAGCTGATCGGCGACCTCCTCGCGCACGCGCCCGACGTGCGCATCGTGGTGCTCACCGGCCAGAACGAGGAGTCGAACGCCCGCCGGGCCCGGGCGCTGGGAGCGGCCGAGCTCGTCCCCAAGCCCTGCGAGCCGGACGACCTGCTGGCCGTGCTCCGGAAGGCGCTGCGCACGCGCGAGCTGGCGCCCGCCCCCGGCGATGCGGAGGACGACCGGTCGCTCATCGGCGACAGCCCTCCCATGCGCAAGCTGCGCAGCCAGGTCGACCTCTACGCCTCCTCGGGCTTCCCGGCCCTGGTCGAGGGGGAGTCCGGCAGCGGCAAGGAGCGAGTGGCCTTCCTCCTGCACCACCTGAGCCCCCGTGCGCGCGAGCCCTTCCTCGCCCTCAACTGCGCCGCGATCTCCCCCTCGCTGGTCGAGCCGACGCTCTTCGGGTACGCGAAGGGCTCCTTCACGGGCGCCGTCCAGGCCAAGGCGGGCTACTTCGAGGACGCCGCCGAGGGGACGCTCTTCCTCGACGAGATCGGCGAGCTGCCCGTCGACCTGCAGGCGAAGCTGCTGCGGGTGCTCGAGAACGGCGAGTACCAGCGCGTGGGCGAGACCCAGACCCGGGTGAGCCGGGCGCGCATCGTGGCGGCCACCAACCGGGACCTCCGCCAGGAGATCCGGCAGGGGCGCTTCCGGGCGGACCTCTACCACCGCCTGTCCGTGTTCACGATCGCGGTCCCGCCGCTGCGCGAGATGGGCGAGGACAAGCTGAAGCTCCTGGAGCACTTCCGGCGCCTTTTCTCGGAGCGGGCGGGCACGCAGCCGTTCCGGCTGGCGGGCGGCGCCCGGGCGCGCTGGCTCGGCTACCCGTTCCCGGGCAACGTGCGCGAGCTGCGCAACATCGTGATCCGCCTGACGACCAAGTTCGCCGGCTACGAGGTGACGGAGGCGGACCTGGAGCCCGAGCTGGCCCCCGCCCAGCCCGGCGCCGCCCCGGGCGAAGACCGCCTCGCCGCCGCGCGCGCCGAGCTCGCCTCGGGCCGGCCGTTCAGCCTGGACACGGCCCTGAAGTCGGTCGAGTCGGTCTACCTCGACGCCGCCATCGAGGTGGCGCAGGGCAACATGTCGCAGGCCGCCAAGCTGCTGGGCATCTCGCGCAGCACGCTCTACAGCCGCCTGGAGGCCGCCGGTCGGGCCGGTGCTAAACTCGGTTCATCGGAGGCCGCCGACCCGGCGGCCACCTCCAGTACACGTTCCTGACCGCCCGAACGACCCTCCCATGACGATGTACCTGGAGCATTTCGGCCTGCGCGAGGCGCCGTTCCGGATCACGCCGCACACCGAGTTCTTCTTCGCGGGCGCCAACCGCGGCGCCACGCTCGAGGCGCTCGTCTACGCGATCACGGCCGGCGAGGGCCTGGTCAAGGTGACCGGCGAGGTGGGCACCGGGAAGACGATGCTCTGCCGCGTGCTCATGGAGCGCCTGCCGGAGTCCGTCGAGACCATCTACCTCGCGGTGCCGAGCCTCACCCGCGACGAGATGCTCATCGCCATCGCGAGCGAGCTGGGCATCGCGACCCAGGGCTCGAGCACCACGCAGTTGCTGCGCGGCCTGCAGGACCGGCTCGTCGCGCTGCACGCCGAGGGCCGCCAGGTCGTCGCCCTCATCGACGAGGCGCATGCGATGCCGCTCGCCACGCTCGAGGAGATCCGGCTGCTGTCGAACCTCGAGACCGGCAAGGCGAAGCTCCTGCAGATCGTGCTGTTCGGCCAGCCGGAGCTCGACGAGCACCTGAACCTGCCCCACATGCGCCAGCTCAAGGAGCGCATCACCCACGCCTTCAACCTCCTGCCGCTTCCGCCGCGCGATATCCACGACTACATCAGCTTCCGGCTGCGGGCCGCGGGCTACCACGGCCCGGACCTCTTCGGGCCGGAGGTGCTCCGCATCATCTCGGACGCCTCCGAGGGCCTCACGCGCCGCATCAACATCTACGCCGACAAGACGCTCCTGGCCGCCTTCGCGGCCGGCACCCACACGGTGGGCCCGGACCATGCGCGGGCGGCGGTGTCGGACACCCAGATCGTCGTGGCGCCGAAGACGGCGTCCCGTTCCGTCGCCATCGCGGCCGCGGCCGGCCTCGCCTGCGGCATCGCGATCGGCTACGCCGGCGCGCTCTTCCTGAACCCCGCGCCGGAAATCC
This sequence comes from Usitatibacteraceae bacterium, assembly GCA_044230355.1. Lineage (GTDB taxonomy): Bacteria > Pseudomonadota > Gammaproteobacteria > Burkholderiales > Usitatibacteraceae > FEB-7. The sequence continues at coordinate 21,977 of JBGARD010000032.1, forward strand.
CGGCTCCCGCGGCTGCCGCGGCCCCGTCCCGCGCTCCGGTGCCGGCCGCCGCCGAATCGCCGGCACCAGCCGCGCAGTCGCCCGCCGAGGCTGCCGAGGCTGCCGCTCCGGCCACCCCCGCCCCCCAACCGTCGCGCGTGGCCGCCGGACCGGCCACTCCCGCCGGTTCTCCGCCCCCGGTCGCCGAAAGCAGTGCCGCGCCCGTGGAAGCGCCGGCCACGGAAAGACCGAAGGGGGGGCTCGAGTCGCGCTTTTCCGCCGGCCTCGCCCTGCTGGAGGGGGCCTCCGGTGGGCGCTACGTGGTCCAGCTGATGATGACCGACGCGCGGGACCCCGCCTACCTCCAGGCCTACCTTGCCGAGGCCTCGCGCACCCTGAAGCCGGATGAGCTCTTCCTTTACCCGAGCGGCAGCGCGGATTCCCCCAAGGTCGGCGTCCTCTACGGGGCGTTCCAGACGCGCAAGGAGGCGAGCGACGCGATGGGCGCCCTTCCCGACAACCTGCGCCAGTTCCGCCCCTACGTCCGCGCCGTCGAGGCGGTCCGGAACGACGTGCGGCGGGGGCCGGCGGCATGAGGTTGCGGCGCGGCGCGAGTCAAGCCGTATCGGGCGCAACACGCGGCCGGTTTTCCGTTGCGTTTCGCACGGGGAAACGCTATAAAATGGCGAACTGCGTTTCCCCCGAAAAACAACCACTTACGGAAACAACCTGCCGATGCGCCTGAACCGCGGTCCCTCGTTCTGCACCGTGGCCGCGATCGCCGTACTTGCGGCGGGGTGCGGGGCCCAGCCGATCGCCCAGACCGACAGCCATATCCGCAAGGATCCCGCGCGCGCCGCGGCGGCCTCGGACATCCCCAAGCCGGTCCTTCCCGCGCCGCTGCCGCCGCCGCCCGAGGCGCGTGCGGCCGAGGTGAAGTACTCCATCGTCGTCTCCAACCAGCCGGTACGGGACGTCCTGCTCGCGATCGCCTCCGAGACGAAGGTGAACGTCGACGTGCACCCGGGGGTGGAGGGCCTGGTCACCCTCAACGCGATCGACCAGACGCTCCGGCAGATCCTCGCCCGCCTCTCGAAGCAGGTGGACATGCGCTACGAGATCGAGAGCGACACGATCCACGTGATGCCCGACTCGCCCTACCTGAAGAACTACCGCGTCGACTACGTGAACATGTCGCGCGACACCACCGAGACCGTGACCATCTCCACGCAGGTGATCTCCGGTTCGCTGGGCACCGGGGGAACCGCGGCGTCCGGCTCCGGCGAGAACAACTCGACGCTGCGCATCTCCAACCTCTCGCGCAACCGGTTCTGGGAGTCGCTCGAGAAGAACATCAAGGACATGCTGCGGGAGACGGACAAGCTCCTGCCCGAGGGCAGCAGCGAGACCTTCGTGAGCGGCCGCGGCCAGGCCGGCGTCGCGACCACGCAGGCAAGCGTGCAGCGGCGCGCGGCGGCCTCCACGACGGGCGCCGTCGGGAACGTCGCGGGCGCCGTGGGCGCCCTGGCGACCACGCCGGGCGCCACCCAGACGCAGCAGTCCGGCGAGTACGTCGAGCAGCGCCTGACGTTCCGGGAAGCCGCCTCGGTCATCGTGAACGCCGAGGCCGGCATCGTCACCGTGCGCGCGACCTCGCGCCAGCACGAGAAGGTCGCGGAGTTCATCGAGCAGGTCTCCGGCGCGGCCAGGCGGCAGGTCGTCATCTCGGCGACCATCGTCGAGGTCGAGCTGAGCGACCAGTACCAGGCCGGCGTGGACTGGGCCGCAATCGCCAACAACGGGCTCGGCTACACGATCACGCAGAGCCTGATCGGGTCGAACTTCGCCTCCGCCCCGGGGCTCTTCACCCTCTCCTACAGCAACCCCAACCCGGCGGCCGGCGGGAACATCTCGAGCACCATAAAGGTCCTGAGCCAGTTCGGCAGGACGCGCGTGCTGTCGAGCCCGCTCCTGATGGTCCTCAACAACCAGTCCGCCGTGCTCAAGGTGACGGACAACATCGTCTACTTCACGATCAAGGCCGACACCAACACCAACGCCAACACCTCGACCACGACGTTCACGACCACGCAGAACGTGGTGCCGGTCGGGCTGATCATGAACCTGACGGCGCAGATCAGCGACAACGACATCGTCATCCTGAACGTGCGCCCCACCATCACGAGCATCATCGGCTCCGTGCAGGACCCGAACCCGTCGCTGCGCGGCACGATTCCGGGCACCTCGATCGAGAGCCTCATCCCCGTCACCCGCACCCGGGAGATGGAGAGCATCCTGCGCGTGGCCAGCGGGCAGACGGCGGTCCTGGGCGGGCTCATGGAGGACAGCTTCGTGGGCCAGCGCAACGGGCTGCCCAACGTCTCGAGGATCCCCGTCCTGGGCGACCTCTTCAGCTACCGCGACGACAAGTCGAGCAAGAAGGAGCTGGTCATCTTCCTCCAGCCCAAGGTCATCCGGCAGGCGAGCACCGACGCCGACCTCTCGGCATACCGCGGGCTCCTTCCGGACGCGGGCTTCTTCAAGGACACCCAGCCGCCCATGCCCGAGTTCCAGGACGCGATGGGCCGCATCGAGCGCGGCGAGCCGCCCCTGCTCAAGCCCGTCCCGGTGGTGCCTGAGCCGGCGCCCGCGGAAGGCGGCCGATGAGCCTGCTCCTCGACGCCCTCAAGCGCGCCGAGCAGGAAAAACTCGCGCGACAGGGACAGGAACCGCAGCCGGCAGGCGCCGCCGCGCCCGATCCCGGCGCGGCGGCCACCCTGGATCCCGCCCCCCGGCGCAAGCTCGAGCTCGAGGCACACGACCACCCGCCCGCCGCCGCTGCGGCGCCGGCCACGGCGGCGGCCGCGACGCAGGAGCGCGAAGGCGCCAAGGCCGTCTTCGCGGCCAAGCAGCCCGCGGCGCCGGCACCCTCGCCGAAGGGCAACAAGGTCGTCCTCGCGATCGTGGCAGGCGCCCTGGTCCTCCTGGCCGGCGGCGGCGGCTACGTCTGGTACGAGATCAACAAGGGCCCCAGTCCCCTCGTGGCGCGCGGCCCGATCCCGGCCGCGCCCCGGCCCGTGACGCCGGCGGCACCGGCGGGCTCGCCGCAGGCGGGCGGCGCCACTCCCGCGCCCGCCGCGCCCGCCGCCAGCAACGACGCGGTTCCCCCCGTGGCCGTGCTGAAGCCCGAGAGCGCCGCGACGACCCCGGCTCGCGAAAGGCCGCAGCCCAAGGCCGCCGAGCAGCTCGTGATGAACCTCCTCAAGCAATCGGCGGACGCCAGGCCCGCGCCGCCCCTCAAGCTCTCGCGCACCATCGTGGCGCCGCGCGTCTCGCCGGAAGTGGCGCAGGGCTACGACGCGCTCAAGCGCGGCGATCCCGCCGCCGCCCGCAAGTCGTACGAGGCCGCCCTCGCCGCCGACTCGACCAATCTCGACGCGCACCTGGGCCTCGCGACGGCAGCGGCACGCACCGGGGACCGCGATACCGCGACCCGGCACTACCGCCGCGCGCTCGCCCTGGACCCGAAGAACCCGTCGGCCGTGGCCGGGCTCGCCGCGCTGGCCGACCTTTCGCGGCCCGAGGGCCTCGAGGGGCAGCTGCGCGCCGACATCACGCGCTACCCGCAGAGCCCGGCGCTGCACTTCACGCTCGGCAACCTCTACGCCTCGCAGTCGCGCTGGAACGAGGCGCAGGCCGCCTATTTCGACGCCTACCGGCTCGACCCCGACAGCGCCGACATCGCCTACAACCTGGCCGTGAGCCTCGACCAGCTCGGCCAGGCGCGGCTCGCCGCCGACTTCTACAAGCGCGCGCTGGCCGCCTCGGAAACGCACGCCGCGCAGTTCGACAAGGGCCAGGTCTCGCGGCGGATCGCGGAGCTCAAGCCCTAGCGATGGGCACGATGCAAGCCGCACCCCTCTCCCAGCTCCCGCTGGGCCAGACGCTCCTCACCAAGGGGATCGTCAGCCAGGACCAGCTCAACATCGCCCTCACCGAGCAGAAGCGCTTCAAGGCGCCGCTCGGCAAGGTGCTGGTGCAGCTGGGGTTCGTCACCGAGGCCACGATCCGCGACATCCTCTCCGAGACCCTCGGCCAGGTGTCGATCGACCTCGAGAACACGATCGTCGACCCCTCGGCCATCGCGCTCGTGCCCAAGGACCTGGCGCGCCGCTACCACGTGCTGCCCGTCTCCTACGACCACGAGCGGCGCTCGCTCCTCATCGCGGTGTCGGACCCGGCCAACGTCGTCGCGCTCGACCAGATCCGCGCCCTGGTGCGCGAGGACCTGCGCATCGAGCAGGTGCTCGCGCGCGAGTCCGACATCACGATCGGCATCGAGCACCACTACGGCTTCGAGCTCTCGATCGACGGCATCCTGAACGAGATCGAGACGGGCGAGATCGACTACCAGAGCCTCGCCGCCGAGTTCGACGAGTACAGCCAGCCGGTGGTGCGCCTGGTCGACGCGCTCCTCAACGACGCGGTGAAGCGCGGGGCCTCCGACATCCACTTCGAGCCCGAGCAGGGGTTCCTGCGCATCCGCTACCGCATCGACGGCGTGCTGCGCCAGATCCGCAGCCTGCACAAGAACTACTGGGCGGCGATGGTCGTGCGCCTGAAGGTGATGAGCGGCATGAATATCGCCGAGACGCGCGCGCCGCAGGACGGGCGCATCTCGCTCATGCTCTCCGGCCACCAGGTCGACTTCCGCGTCTCCGCGCAGCCCACGACGCACGGCGAGAACATCGTCCTGCGGATCCTCGACCGCGACAAGGGCATCGTGCCGCTGGAGGACCTGGGCCTGCAGCCCGAGGAGCTGAAGACCCTCAAGCTCATGCTCGCGCGCCCCGAAGGCATCATCCTCGTGACCGGCCCCACGGGCAGCGGCAAGACGACCACGCTCTACTCGGTGCTCAACTACGTGAACACCGAGGGCGTGAACATCATGACCCTCGAGGACCCGGTCGAGTACCCGATGGCGATGATCCGCCAGACCTCGGTGAACGAGGTCGTGAAGCTCGACTTCGCCTCGGGCATCCGCTCGATGATGCGCCAGGACCCGGACATCATCCTGGTCGGCGAGATCCGCGACCAGGACACGGCCGAGATGGCCTTCCGCGCCGCCATGACCGGCCACCAGGTCTACTCCACGCTGCACACGAACTCCTCCATCGGCGCCATCCCGCGCCTCATGGACCTCGGCGTGCTGCCGGACATCATGGCCGGCAACATCATCGGCGTGATCGCGCAGCGCCTGATGAGGAAGCTCTGCCTGCACTGCCGCGCCCCCTACGACCCGGACCCGGCGACGCGCCGCCTGCTGGGCATGGACGAGGCCGACGACCGCCCCGTCTACCAGCCCGTGGGCTGCGCCAAGTGCGACAACCAGGGCTACAAGGGGCGCCTGGCCATCATGGAGATCTTCAAGCTCGACGGCGAGATCGACGAGCTCATCGCGCGGCGCGCGACCGGCCGCGAGATCCGCACCGCGGCCTCCGCCAAGGGCTTCCGCACGCTCGCCGACGACGCGATCTCCCGGGTGCTCATGGGCCAGACGAGCCTGGAGGAGATCTCGCGGGTGGTCGACCTGACCGACCGCGTGATCTAGGGGGTCCAGTGGCGCTATTCGCCTACCGCGCCGTCGACGAGGAAGGCAAGATCTCCTCGGGCAGCCTCGACGCGACCAACGCGATCGACCTCGAGCTGCGCCTTCGCCGGCTGGGCCTGGACCTCGTCACCTTCGAGTCGGTCAAGAAGTCCGTCGCCGCGCGCTCGCGGCACGTCACGCGGCCCGAGCTCATCACCTTCTGCTTCCACCTCTCGCAGCTCCTGCGCGCGGGCGTGAACATCATCGAGGCACTGACCGACCTGCGCGACACGGTCGACAACCCCGGCTTCCGGCAGGTGGTGGCCGGCCTCGTGGAGGACATCGAGGGCGGCTTGAGGCTCTCCGACGCGCTCGCCAACCACCCGTACATCTTCGACGGCGTCTTCGTGGCGCTGGTGCGGGCCGGCGAGCAGAGCGGGCAGCTGAACGAGGTGCTCGACGAGCTGGCGGAGAACCTCAAGTGGCAGGACGAGATGGCGAGCCAGGCCCAGCGCGCCCTCATCTACCCGCTGATCGTGCTCGTGGTGGTGGTCGCGGTGATCTTCGTCCTGATGATCTTCCTCGTGCCCCAGCTCGCCGTCACCTTCAAGGCCCTGGTGCCGAAGCTGCCGCGCGAGACGGAGCTCCTCATCGCCATCTCGAACGTGTTCGTGAAGTGGTGGTACCTGCTCATCGGCATCCCCGCGGCCGCCATCGCGGCGATCTTCGTCGCATCGAAGACCAACGAGGCGCTGCAGCACCGCCTCGCCACGATCTCGATCCGCATGCCGGTGCTGGGCCCGATCCGCTACAAGATCATGCTCGCGCGCTTCTCGACCTTCTTCGCCATGCTCTACCGCTCGGGCATCAGCGTGCTCGACTGCATCCAGATCTGCGAGAAGATCATGGGCAACCGCGTGATGGAGGAGGCGCTGCAGCGCGTCGGCCGCTCCATCTCGGAGGGACAGGGCATCAGCCAGGCGTTCACCGCGACCAAGCTCTTCCCGCCGCTCGTGCTGCGGATGCTGCGCGTGGGCGAATCCACCGGGGGGCTGGACGCCGCGCTACTCAATGTGAGCTACTTCTACAACCGGGAGGTTCGCGAGGGCATCGCCAAGATGCAGAGCCTCATCGGGCCGGCGACCACGATCGTGCTGGGCGGCCTCATCGTGGCCATCCTCTACACGATCTTCCTGCCGCTCTACGACGTGATCAGCAAGATCAAGTTCTAGCCCATGGGCACCCGGCACATCCTCTACCTCACCAACGAGAACCTCGTGAGCCTCACGGGCCGCGGGGGGAGGATCGCCGGGCGGAAGGTGTTCCCCGTCTCCGGCGCAGGCCAGGAGGCCTTCGAAGCGCACCTCGCGGGCCTCAGGCGCGTGCCGACGCACATCCTCACGGATCTCGCCGAGGAGGACTTCCGGGTCGACACCATCCCCCACCTGGGCGGCCGCGACCGGGAGGCGGTCCTCTCGCGCAAGCTCTCCCAGATCTTCCGCAACACCGCCTACCGTCACGCGATCGCACAGGGCCGCGAGGCCGACGGACGCCGCGACGACCGGGTGATCTACACGGCGATCACCAATGGCGAGGTCCTGCGCCCCTGGCTGGAGGTGCTGGAGCGCCTGGAAGTGCCGTTCGAGGGCATCCATTCCTCCGCGGTGTTCAGCGGCCGGCTGCTCGCGGAGCTGCAGCTCGTCTTCCCGCACGCGCTGCTGGTGACCTTCACGCCGGGAGACTCGCTGCGGCAGACCTACTTCCGCAACCAGGAGATCAAGTTCAGCCGCCTCACGCCCGTGGACCTCGAGGAGGGCCAGACGCTGGGCGACATGGTGGCGGACGAGGTGGGGCGCACCTGGCAGTACCTCGACAGCCTGCGCAACTTCGGCCAGGCCGACAGCCTCGAGGTCTGCGTGCTGGTCCACGCCAAGGACCGCGCGGCGGTCGAGCCGGCGCTGCGCGACCACGACCAGATCCAGTACCGCCTGCTCGACATCGAGCAGGTCGCCACCAAGCTCGGGCTCAAGCCCCCGCCGCTCTCCTCGAGCGCCGAGGAAGTGCTGGCCCACATGTTCCTGCGCAAGCCCGGCGAGAACCACTTCGCCACGCCGGAGCAGCGGCGCTTCGCGGTCCTGAGGAACGCCCGCATCGGCATCGGCGCCGCCGCGGGCGCCATCCTTGCGGCCGGCCTTGCCTTCGGCGGCTGGAACCTCACCTTCGCGCTCCAGGGCCGCGAGGTGGACCTGCAGACGGCGCGGCGGATCCAGGCGGCGCAGCGCGAGCTGGACGACCTGGTGCGCTCCATGCCCTCCCAGGGCACTGGCGGGCAGACGATGCGCGACACGGTTGCGTTCTATTCGTCGAGCCTGCGCGCGTATCCCACGGTGGCGTCGCTCCTCGTGCCGCTGTCGGCGGTGCTGGACCGGTATCCGGCGATCCGGCTTACCCAGGTCGCCTGGGAGGCCACCGACGACGAGAAGGCCACGCCGTCCCTCGTGCCGAGCCTTCCGCGCGAATCGCCGCCGCTGCGGACGCTCGCCAAGGGGCCCGAGGCGCCCGGGGCGCCGCCACGCCCGCCCGGCCAGCCGCAGGAAGGACCCTTCTCCTCGGGGCGCCATGCGGTGGCGTTGCTCGAGGGGATGGTGACGGTCGAGGGCATGGACTTCCGCGGCGCGCTGGCGCAGGTCGAGCGGCTGGCGGAGGAGATCGGCGCCATCCCGGGCTTCCGGGCAAGCGTGGTGGACAGCCCCCTGGACCTCGCGCCGAAGTTCGCGATCCAGGGCCGGCTCGCGGACAAGCAGCCGCCGACCAGCCAGGCGCGCTTCTCCATCAAGGTCTCGCGCGCGACCGAGGTGGCGTCGTGAGCATCGTGTTCACCAAGGAAGGCTTCCGCCGCCTGCTGCCCGCCTGGGCGATCCTGGGCGTGTCGGTCACCGCCGCGGTGGCCATCGCCTGGGGCAGCCACGCCTACCTGCAGAAGGAGAATCGCGACGGCATGGTTTCGAAGCGCCAGCTCGCCGAAGCCCAGGCCCGCGTGGCGGCGGCAAGGCGTGAGCGCGACGACCTCCAGGCATCGTCCACCCTGTTCGATGATCTCGTGAAACGGGGCATCCTCAACGAGGAAAGCCGCATCGACCTCGTGGAGCGCCTGGACCGGCTGAAGTCCCGCCACCGGCTCATCAGCCTCGACTACGAGATCCAGCCGCAACGCGCCCTGCCGCTGGCGGGGGGGCGCACGTTCAATGCGATCGACATCCTCGGCAGCCGCGTGAAGATCCGCGCGCAGGCGCTGCACGAGGGCGACGCGCTCGCATTCCTGGAGGATCTCGCGATGCCGCCGCGCGGCTTCAACCCGATCAACCGCTGCACGCTGCGGCGCGTCGAGTCGGGCGCGATCTCCGCCACGGCGCCACGGGTCGAGGCCGACTGCACGCTGGATTGGGTCTCCCTCAAGGACAAGCGAGGCAACCGTGCGGGCTAGCCTGGCGATTCTCCTCCTGGCTGCTGCGATGGGCGCCCATGCCCAGCAGCTCGGCACGCTGTTCCACTCCCCCGCGGAACGCGAGGCGCTCGACAAGCTGCGCCGCGGCGACGTGCCCGGCAAGGCCGTCGAGGCCATCCCGCTGCCCGACCCCGTCGTCACCGGGTTCGTGAAGCGCAGCGACGGCAAGAGCACGGTGTTCATCGACAAGCGCCCGTACCCGGCGCGCGACCCGCGCGTGCAGGGCGTGCTGGACCCGCGGATCGTGGAGCGGTACGAGCCGGTTCCGCTGCCGCCGGCGCCGGAGCCCGCTGCCCCCGCCCAGCCTGATGCAGCCAAGGTGGACGCGGCAAAGTCGCCAGCGACGAAGGGGGAGAGCGTCGTCCCGCCAGCGATCAAGCTCCCGCCAGGGAC
>JBGARD010000033.1:0-31102 GCA_044230355.1 Usitatibacteraceae bacterium
TTACTTCGCGCGAAGTAACCTGACACCGAAAAGTAACCTGACACCAATTACTTGATGAGGAGGGTGACGAGGAGGGCGACGGCGGCGATCGACAGGATCACGATCGCGACGATTGCCGGCACGTTGGAGCTTGAGCTCTCCGGGAAGGCGTGGGAGTGCTTGGCCGGCTCGGGGGGCGGGGCCATGAAGCGCGGGATGGGCTTGAAGCGGGGCTGGTCGGGCTCCGGGGCGGGCGCCGGTGCGGGAGCCTCGGCCTCCGGGGCAGGCGGTGGAGGAGGTGTCGCGGGCGCGAGCGGGCTGCCCGGCTCGATCTTGCCGCGGTAGGCCCGCATCTTCTGCGTGATCGTGATGTAGTCCCTGAACTCCTCGGTCTGGTTCGTCATCGAGGCCAGGCGCAGCGTCGCGTCGAAGGAGTCGAAGTTCGGGGCGAAGCCCAGGGGCTTGGTGGTCTCGTCGTCCTTCGACGGGCCCTTGTCGTGCCTCCCGTCGGCGGTCATCGGGATGGTCGAGACGTCGAGGCCCAGGGGCTCCGAAGCGGGGCGGGGCGGCGGCGGCGGGGCCGAGCGCGCCTTGAGGGCCACCGACGGCTTGGCCGCGTCCAGCTGCCGGCGAACCTCGCGCAGGTCGTCCGCGAATTCCTTCACCGTCTGGTAGCGGTCGTCCAGGGTCTTCGCCATGGCCTTGGCGACGATGAGGTCCAGCATCGCCGGGATGGCGCGGTTGTGCGTGGAGGGCGGCGGCGGGGTCGTGTTCACCGTCGCGTACATGATCGCGTTCACGTTGTCGCCGTCGAAGGGCGCCATGCAGGTGAGCGCCTCGTAGAGCACCACGCCCAGCGAGAAGGTGTCCGTGCGCGTGTCGAGCGTCTTGCCGATCACCTGCTCGGGCGACATGTAGCGCGGGCTGCCGAGGATGAGGCCGGTCATCGTCTTCACGGCGGAGTTGGGCAGGCGCGCGATGCCGAAGTCGGTGATCTTCGCGATCCCGCCCTTGAGCACCATGATGTTCGAGGGCTTCACGTCGCGGTGCACGATGCCCTGCTGGTGCGCGAACCAGAGCCCGTCGGCCACCTGCGCGATGATGTCCACCACCTGCTCGGTGGGCAGGGCCTTGCCCGAGGCGATGATGTCCTTGAGCTCCTGGCCCTCCAGGAACTCCATGGCCATGTAGGCGACCTGCTCGGTCTTGCCCACGTCGTAGATCGTGACGATGTTCGGGTGGTTGAGCCGCCCGGCCGCCTTGATCTCCTGCTGGAAGCGCTGCTCGTACTCCTCAAGCTCCTGGCGCGAGAGGTTCAGGTTGATCGTCTTGATCGCGACCGTGCGGTCGATGATGGGGTCCACGGCCTTGTACACCGTGCCCATCGCCCCCTGGCCGATTTCCGAGACGATCTTGTAGCGGCCCAGCGAGGTGATCATGGCGTCTTCTTCTTGGCGGCCTCGGCCTTCGCCTTGTCGGCCTGGGCCTTCTTCGCCTGCGCCTTCGCGCCGGTAAAGGTCCGGGTCCAGGAGGGATGCCCCGCCTCGGCGGGGGTGAGGTCGAAGTCCGGGTCGATGTCGTAGATGCGGATGAACTCGGCGCGGCACTGCGGCCACCGGTTCTGCAGGCACAGGCAGAAGGCCGCGTGCTTGAGCGCGCGCACCTGGTCCTTCTTGTCGACGAGGCCTTCCTTGAAGGCGGCCTCGAGCAGCCGGTAGGACTCCGCGAACTCGCCGGCCTCGTACTTCACCAGCCCGTCGACCAGCATCTGCTCGGCCTTCGGGAGCGACTCCTTGGGCTTGCCCTGGGACGCCTCGCGCTCGGCGATGAGCGTGGCGCGCACCGTGCGGTACACGGGGCCCCAGATGGGGTGCCCGTCCTCGGCCGGCGTCAGCACGAAGGCCGGGTCGATCTCGAAGGCCTTGCGGAACTCGCTGGCGCACGCGGCCTCGCGGCCGCCCACGCAGTGGATGAAGGCGAGGTACTTGCGGGCCCGCGACTGGTCCGGTGTTTCGAGCAGCCCGTGGTCGAGGGAAGCCTGCAGGTTCTTCTGCGCGCCTTCGTAATCGCCGATCTCGTAGAGCTTGATGCCGGCGGCGAGTTGCTCGCGAGCGCGCGTGCGCAGCGTGTCCACGGTGATCTGCGTGGCGACGGGCTTGGGCGGGGGCGGCTCCGCGGGCGGCATCGGCGCGCAGGCGGCGAGCGCAGCGGCAATTGCGATCGCACCCGAAAGGCGAAGGACGTGCAGGGAGCGCATCACTGGAACTTGTAGCGGATGGTGACCTCGTCGCGCGCCTTGAGGTCGATGTTTTCGGTGTAGGCGGCGAACGTGGTGTTCCTGACCTCGATCTTGTACTTGCCCGGCGCGAGCTTGATCGACTTGACGGGCGGGCTCACGCCGCTCGCCTTGCCGTTCACGAACACCTCGCCCCAGGGCTGGATCGCGAAGATGAGCGTGGCAGGCGGCACGGCGGGCGCGGCGGGCGCGGCTGGAACGGCGCCCTTGCCGGCCTCGGCCTTGGAGGGCTCGGCCTTCGCGTGCACCTGCGGGCCGGCGGGCTTGGCCGCCTCTGCCTTGGCGGCTTCGGCCTTCGCGGCGTCGGCCTGGACGGCGTCGGCCTTGGGCGGCTCCGCCTTGCCGTTCCCCGCGGCCGGCGCGGCCTTCGGGGCCTCGGCGGCGGGAATCGGGGCGGGAGGCTGCGCGCCCCCGATCACCGGCGCGGTCACGGGAGCCGTGGCGATCACCGGGGCGAGGCCCGCGGGCGGCTCGGATTTCTTCGTGGCCACGAGAAAGCCCAGGACCGCCACCACGCCGGCCAGGACCCCGGCCACCACGGTGAGCTTCTTCTTGTCCTGGACGAAGTTGGGGATCGTGAGGGTGACCGTCCCGGTGCCCGTGGGGGAGGCCGCCGTGGGGGCGCGCTTCACGTTCGTCGTCGTGCTGGAGGCGCGGTCCTTCATGCTGTCGCGCGCCTTCTTCATCGCCTCCTCGTGGTGGCCCACCACGTAGATCTCGTGCTCGCGCACGTGCTTGTCGGTGCGCGAGCCCTCGTAGGTGAAGAGCTTGGCGTACTCGCTCGCGAGGTTGGAGACGACGTCGTAGTAGGAGCGCGACACCACGATCTGGCCCGGGCGGGCGAAGCTCATGATGCGCTGCGACACGTTGATGCCGTCGCCGATGATGTTGGGGTGCCCGTTGATGTCCTTCACCAGCTTCACGGGGCCGAGGTTGATGCCCATGCGCACCGCGTCCTCGCCGGACTCCTCGATCTGCGTGAGGGACTGGTTCTCGCGCACCATCGCCTCGCGCAGCGAGAGGGTCGTGAAGAGCGCGTCCTCGGGGTCGCCCAGGAACGAAAGCGCCGCGCCGTCCCCGGTGTCGAGGATGATGCGGTCGTTCACGGGGATGTCCTTGATCGCCTCCGACAGGTTGTTCGTGAGGCTCGTCTTCAGGCGAATCTGTTCAGCGACCGGCTTCTTGGAATAGCCGACGAGGTCGATGAACACGACGCTGCAGATGAACGTTCGATTGGCCTGATCGAGCATCTAGGGACCTGGAACGGCGGTGCGCCGCCTCCCCGTTGGCTGTTATTTCTTCGGAAAATAAGGACTTACCGAACGAAGTTCGGGCAAGTCCTAGTTTAGCCGATTCCCGCCGAGGATGCCTGTGCTTCAGGTCACAATCGTTAAAGGCGCGCTGCCGAGCCCGCGGCTTTCGGGGGCGAGGAGCCTCAGGTAGGCCGCGGCGACGGTCTCCGCCGCAGGCAGCGCGGCCCGGTTCTCGCCCGGGTGGCTCTGCATGCGCTGTGGCGAGGCCACCGGGCCCGGCACCACGACGTGGAAGCGGGGCTTCCCGGCCTGCTCGCATTCGTCTGCCCAGATGGCGGCGAGCGTGCCCAGCCCGGATTTCGAGACGGCGAACGCGCCCCAGTAGGCGGCGGGCTGGAAGGCGTGCGTCTCGGCGGTGAAGACCACGGCCCCGTCGGGCGCGCCTTCCAGCATGGGCAGGCAGGCGCGCGTGAGGGCGAAGGGCGCCGCCAGGTTCACGCGCAGGTGCGTGAGGCACTGCTCGAGGGGCTGGTCGCGAAGCGGCACCAGGGGCGTGAAGTGCACCGCGCAGTGCACCAGCGCGTCCAGGCGCCCGAGGTCGCGCCGCAGCATGCCGGCCAGCGTCTCGAACTCGCGGTCGCCGGCGACGTTCAGGTCGAGGGGGATCGCCGCGGGATCCGTCCCCCCGGCCGCCACGATGGCGTCGTAGGTCTCGGTGAGCGCCTCGGGCTTGCGGCCCAGGAGCGCCACCGTCGCGCCGTGGGCGGCGCAGGCGAGCGCCACGGCGCGGCCCAGGCCCCGGCCGGCGCCGGTCACGAGCACCACGCGCCCGTGCAGGAAGTCGTTGGGCGCCGTCCAGGCCGCGGATATCGTTTTCGAATCGTTCATGGTGTCAGGTTACTTTTCGGTGTCAGGTTACTTTTTCGGCGGGTAATCAGATTGGGAAAAGTAATCTGATTACCGGAGGAGGCGGGCGGCGCGAAGGCCGCTCGCCACGGCGGCCTCGAGGGTGGCGGGATAGGGGCCTTCGGTGTAGTCGCCGGCGAGGACGAGCCCGGGGGCGCCTGTGTCCGCCGCCGGCCGGAAGGCGCCGGGCACGCAGGCGAAGGTGGCGCGCTTCTCGGTGATCACCTTGGTCCAGCGCGGAGGGTCGACGACGGCTCCCACGCGCTCGATCTCGCGATGGACGGCGGTGGCGAGGACGTCGTGGTCGAGGGCCGCCTGCGCGCGCGAGGCGGAGATCACCGCCGCCACGAGGCCTCGCGTACCGCCCAGGGCCTCGCGGTCGAAGAGCCACTGCGCGTGCCCGTCCTCCACGCCCGTCATCGGGAAGGGCAGGCGCACGCGCGTGTCGTACTGCAGGTACACGGTGGTGATGGGCTCGTGCGCGATGGCGGAGATGCGCGCGGCGAGCGGCGCGAGCGTCGGCAGTGTGCCCAGCAGGGAGGCTGCCTCGTAGGGCGCGCTCGCGCACACCACGGCGTCGAAGTCGCGCGGCCCCTCGGAGGTGGCGAGGCGCCAGCCGCCGGCCACCTGGCTGAGCGCCGTCACGCGCGTGCCCAGCAGCACCTCGGTGCCGCGCTCGCCCAGCCAGGAGATGGCGGGGTCGGGCAGGAGCGCCGAAAGGTCGAATGCGGGCAGCAGGAGGTCGGAGTCCGCCCGCGTGCGGGTGAGCGCGTCGTGCAGGACGCGGGAGAACACGCGCGCGTCGGCGCGCTCGGGCGGCGTGTTGAGCGCGGCCACGCACAGCGGCTCCCAGAGCAGGCGGCGAAGGCGCGCAGGCTGGCCCAGCCGGTCGAGGAACGCCGCCACGGTTTCGCCTTCCCGGGCGGCCGCCTCCGCGCGGCGGATGGCGAAGGCGAACGCGAAGGCGGCGGAGCGCTCCCCGAAGCCGAGCCCGCGGGCGGTGGCGAGCGCCACCGCCAGGTGCAGGGGCGCGGGGAGCGAAGGCGCGGCCAGCCCGAGCGCGCCGGGGTAGTGGATCGCGAGCCGGTGCTGGCGCAGGGCGTTGGCGGGCACGCCCACCGCGTGCATGAGCGCGAGCGTGTGCCGGTAGGCCCCGAGCAGGATGTGCTGGCCGTTGTCGAGAGACGCGCCGCGGTATTCCACGCGCCTTGCCCGCCCGCCGGCGGTGCGGTTGGCGTCGAGGAGCGTGACGGCGGCGCCCTCGCGCACCAGCCCGACGGCCGCGGCGATGCCCGAATAGCCGGCGCCGATGACGGCGATGCGACGGGGAGTCAAGCCGCCGGGCCCCCGATCCCGATCCAGGTCTTCCACGCGATCCACAGCTTGCGGATCGGCGTGAGGGAGACCCTTCCCTCGAGCACGGGGAAGCCGTCGCGGCGGATCTCCGCGAGGAGCGTGCGGTAGATGGCCGCCATGATGAGGCCCGCGCGCTGGCTCCTGCGGTCCTCGGGATGCAGCTTCGCGAAGGCCTCGCCGTAGGTGGCCTCGGCCCGGGCGGCCTGCCCGGCCATGAGGGCGCGGAAGGCCTCGCCCCCCTTTCTCGCCAGGATGTCCTCGGGCGAGAGCCCGTGGCGCGCGAGCTCGTCCACGGGCAGGTACACGCGCCCGCGCCGCGCGTCCTCGCCCACGTCGCGCACGATGTTGGTGAGCTGGAAGGCGTGCCCCAGGAGCTCGGCGTACTCGAGCGTCTGCGGGTGGCGGTAGCCGAAGATGCCGGCCGAGATCTGCCCCACGACGCCGGCCACGCGGTGGCAGTACACGCGCAGCGCCGCGTAGTCGGCATAGCGGTGGTGCGTGAGGTCCATCTCCATGCCGTCGATGATCTCGTTGAGGCGCGCGCCGTCGATCCCCATGGGCGCGACGAAGGGCAGGAGGGCGCGCGTCACGGGGTGCGTGGGGTGGCCCGCCCCGAGGTTCGCGACCTCCGTGCGCCACCACGCGAGCTTCGCCCGCGCCACGGCCACGTCGGCCGCCTCGTCGGCCACGTCGTCCACCTCGCGGCAGAAGGCATAGAAGGCCGTGATGGCCCGGCGCTTCTCGCGGGGCAGGAAGAGGAAGCTGTAGTAGAAGCTCGAGCCGCTGGCGGCCGCCTTCTGCTGGCAATACTCGTCGGGGGTCATCGCGCGGCCAGGCGAACGGGCGCCGGCCTCCAGAAGAGGGCTTTCCACAGGATGCGCGCCCAGTCGGCCGTGTTCAACCTCGGGCGCCGGCGGAAGACGTCGCCGTCCACCGATTCGATGCGATCGAGGATCCGCAGGCCCCCGGCGCTGATGGCGCGGATCTCCAGCCCCATGCGGCCGGGCAGGCGCGTGCCCAGCGGCGAGCCGGAGCGCATCATGGCCCGCGCCCGCTGGCACTGGAAGCGCATGAGGTCCTGCCAGTTGCCGTCCACGCGCCCCTCGGCGATCTGCGCTTCGCTGACGCCGAAGCGCATGAGGTCCTCCTTGGGGAGGTACACGCGCCCCTTGCCCCAGTCCACGGCGACGTCCTGCCAGTGGTTGATGAGCTGCAGGCTCGAGCAGATGGCGTCCGAGTCGCGCAGGTTCGCCGGGTCGTCCTTCCGGAAGAGGGCGAGCAGCAGCCGCCCGACGGGATCGGCCGAGCGCCGGCAATAGTCCATCAGCTCGTCGAAGGTGAGATAGCGCTTCTTCGTCACGTCCTGGCGGAAGGCGTCCAGCAGGCGGTGGAAGAGGTCGATGGGCAGGTCATGGGCGCGGATGGCATCGTGCAGGCGCGAAAACACCGGGTCATCCGGCCGCTCGCCCGCGGCGATCCGCTCGAGGCTGCGGGAATAGCCGTCGAGGAGCGCCAGGCGCTCGGCGTCCGGGCGATCGCCTTCGTCCGCGAAATCGTCCGCATTGCGGGCGAAGGCGTAGATCGCCTCGATCGGGGTCCGCAGCCCCGGGGGCAGCAGCCAGGAGGCGACGGGGAAGTTCTCGTAGTGCTCGACCGGCAAGGGGAGGGCGGGAAACGCTAGAATTTTCGGGATTATATCGGTCCGGGGCGGCCCCATGCGCGGTCTCGGGCGCGGCCCGGCTTCGGGTATAATTCGCGTCTCACCGCGAAAGTGGCGGAATTGGTAGACGCACCGGATTTAGGTTCCGGCGCCGAAAGGCATGGGGGTTCGAGTCCCTTCTTTCGCACCAAGTTCGATTCGGCCGGCCGCAGGTTTCCTCGGGTCGGCTCGTTCCCCGGGGGAATCCGGGATCGGCTCGTGCCTCGACCAAGGACGGCCACCCTCGCGACAGTGACCCGGGAAAATTTCACAGGACTATCCACATGCAGCAGGCAGTCGAAACGAAGCCCAGCCCGCTCGAGCGGCAAGTGAAGGTGGCGGTGCCCGTCGCGCAGCTCGAGGCGGACATCGCCGAGCGCATCAAAAAGCTCGCCCGCACCGTGAAGATGCAGGGCTTCCGGCCCGGCAAGGTGCCCCTCAAGATGGTGGAGCGCCATTACGGCTTCCAGGTGCGCCAGGAGGCGCTGTCGGACAGCGTGCAGCGCCTCTTCGCCGAGGCGGTGCGCAGCAACAACTTCCGCGTCGCGGGCATGCCCCGCTTCGAGCCCGTGCAGGGCGGCACCGACCAGACGGCGTTCGAGTTCCAGGCGGTCTTCGAGGTCTATCCCGAGATCACCCACGGCGAGCTCTCCGCGCACAAGGTCGCGCGGCCCGTGACGGAAGTGACTGACAAGGACGTGGACGCCACCATCGAGACGCTCCGCAAGCAGCGCGCCAAGTACGAGCGCGTGAGCCGCGGCGCGGCCACCGGCGACCTCGTGAACATCGACTTCGAGGGCACGGTGGACGGCCAGCCCTTCGAGGGCGGCAAGGGCGAGAACTTCACCGTCGTCCTGGGCGAGGGGCGCATGCTCCCGGACTTCGAGGCGGCCCTCATGGGGCTCGCCGAGGGCGCCGAAAAGGTCTTCCCGATCGTCTTCCCGGACGACTACGTCGAGCAGCTCAAGGGCAAGACCGCGCAGTTCACCGTGAAGGTGAACCAGGTGGCCGAGCCGAAGCTGCCCGCGGTGGATGCCGAGTTCGCCAAGTCCCTGGGCGTCGAGGACGGGGACATCGCCCGCATGCGCGAGGAGATCCGCGAGAACATCGGGCGCGAGGTGAAGAAGCGCATCCAGGCCCGGGTGAAGGACCAGGTGATGGCCGGCCTCACGGCCGCGGCCAGCTTCGAGGTGCCCCGTTCGCTGCTGGAGGGCGAGATCGCCCGCATGAACGAGGCGGCCCTCCAGGACCTGAGGAACCGCGGCATGACCGCCGGCAAGGAAGTGCAGCTTCCCCGCGAGATCTTCGAGGGCCGCGCGCGCCAGCGGGTGACGCTGGGCCTGCTGGTGTCCGAGCTCGTGCGCCGCAACGACCTGGGCGCCCGCCCCGAGCAGGTGCGCAAGGTGATCGAGGAGCACGCCGAGAGCTTCGAGCAGCCCGCCGAGATGGTGCGCTGGTTCTACGGCCAGCCCGAGCGCATGGCCGAGGTCGAGGCGATCGTGATGGAGGACAACGTCGTAGAATGGTCCCTCGGAAAGATGCAGGTCGAGGACACGGCGACGCCCTTCGAGGAACTGATGGGCACGAAGAAGGCCTGACGAGGAGAGATTGATGCGAGACGAATACCAGGGGCCGGTGGGCCTGGGCCTCATCCCGATGGTGATCGAGCAGTCGGGGCGCGGCGAGCGCGCCTACGACATCTACTCGCGCCTGCTGAAGGAGCGGGTGATCTTCCTCGTCGGGCCCATCCATGACGGCATGGCGAACCTGATCGTGGCGCAGCTCCTGTTCCTGGAGAGCGAGAACCCCGACAAGGACATCCACCTGTACATCAACTCGCCCGGCGGCAGCGTCTCCGCGGGCATGGCGATCTACGACACGATGCAGTTCATCAAGCCGGACGTGTCCACGCTGTGCACGGGCCTCGCCGCGAGCATGGGCGCGTTCCTGCTCGCCGCGGGCGCCAAGGGCAAGCGCTTCATCCTGCCCAACTCGCGGGTGATGATCCACCAGCCCTCCGGCGGCTTCTCCGGCCAGGCCTCGGACATCGAGATCCACGCGAAGGAAGTCCTGTTCCTCAAGAAGCGCCTGAACGAGATGATGGCGCTGCACACGGGCCAGCCCATCGACGTGATCGAGCGCGACACCGATCGCGACAATTTCATGGGCGCGGAAGACGCGGTACAGTACGGCCTGGTCGACAAGGTGCTCACGAACCGCGTC
This sequence comes from Usitatibacteraceae bacterium, assembly GCA_044230355.1. GTDB lineage: Bacteria > Pseudomonadota > Gammaproteobacteria > Burkholderiales > Usitatibacteraceae > FEB-7. The sequence goes on from JBGARD010000033.1 coordinate 9,713, forward strand.
CAGGCGGCGGCCTAGGGCGAGCGCGGGGACTTCGATGACGGAAAAGGCCGGCGGCGAAAAGCTTCTCTACTGCTCCTTCTGCGGCAAGAGCCAGCACGAGGTGCGCAAGCTCATCGCGGGCCCGTCGGTGTTCATCTGCGACGAGTGCATCGACCTCTGCAACGACATCATCCGCGAGGAGGCGACGCCGGAGACCACGGCCAAGGCCGCCCGCACCGACCTGCCCAGCCCCCACGAGATCTGCGAGATCCTCGACCAGTACGTGATCGGCCAGGTGAACGCGAAGAAGATCCTGTCGGTGGCGGTCTACAACCACTACAAGCGCCTGAAGTCGGGCGGCAAGCAGGACGAGGTCGAGCTCGCCAAGTCCAACATCCTCCTGATCGGGCCCACGGGCTCCGGGAAGACGCTCCTCGCCCAGACGCTCGCGCGACTGCTCAACGTGCCCTTCGTGATCGCGGACGCGACCACGCTCACCGAGGCCGGCTACGTCGGCGAGGACGTCGAGAACATCATCCAGAAGCTGCTGCAGAAGTGCGACTACGACGTCGAGAAGGCGCAGCGCGGCATCGTCTACATCGACGAGATCGACAAGATCTCCAGAAAGAGCGACAACCCCTCGATCACCCGCGACGTGAGCGGGGAGGGCGTGCAGCAGGCGCTCCTCAAGCTCATCGAGGGGACCATCGCCTCCGTGCCCCCGCAGGGCGGCAGGAAGCACCCCAACCAGGAGTTCGTCCAGGTCGACACGACGAACATCCTCTTCATCTGCGGCGGCGCCTTCAGCGGCCTCGACAAGGTGATCCGGGACCGCTCGGACAAGTCCGGCATGGGCTTCGGCGCGCAGGTGCGCTCCTCCACGGACCGCAAGGAGATGAACGACCTCCTGCACGACGTGGAGCCCGAGGACCTCATCAAGTACGGCCTCATCCCGGAGTTCGTCGGGCGATTGCCGGTGGTGGCGGTGCTCGAGGAGCTCGACGCCGGGGCCCTCGTGAAGATCCTCACCGAGCCCAAGAACGCGCTGGTGAAGCAGTACCAGAAGCTCCTCGCCATGGAGGGCGTCGAGCTGGAGTACCGCGACAACGCCCTGACCGCGATCGCCAAGCGCGCGCTCGAGCGCCGCACGGGCGCGCGCGGGCTTCGCTCCATCATCGAGCATGCCCTTCTCGACATCATGTTCGACCTGCCCTCGCTCTCCAACGTCCAGAAGGTGGTGGTGGACGAGGGCTGCATCGCCGGCGACACCAAGCCGATCCTCATCTACGCGGACCAGCCGAAAGTTGCCGGCGGCCAGTCGTAGCATCCCCGCATCTCCCCACCTGAACGCCGCCTCGAGCGGGGCTTGACCTCACCGGGTCCCGTCCCCATGTACCATTGTTGAATCCCTCCCTGGAAGCTGCCATGACCGCAACCTCTCCCGAAGCCCGAGTGCTCCCGCTGTTGCCCCTGCGCGACGTGGTGGTATTCCCGCACATGGTGATCCCGCTCTTCGTGGGCCGCCCCAAGTCCATCAAGGCCCTGGAGGCGGCGATGGAGGAGGGCAAGAACGTCGTGCTGGTCGCGCAGAAGTCCGCCGCCAAGGACGAGCCCGCCCCCGAGGACCTCTACCCGGTCGGCACCGTCTCCACGATCCTGCAGATGCTCAAGCTCCCCGACGGCACCGTGAAGGTGCTGGTGGAGGGCGTGCAGCGCGCCGGCATCGTGCGCGTGCTCACCGAGAAGGCCAACTTCGAGGCCGAGATCGAGCCCATCGTCGTGGACGAGGCCGACTCGACCGAGGTCGAGGCGATGCGCCGCACGCTGCTCACGCAGTTCGACCAGTACGTGAAGCTCAACAAGAAGATCCCGCCCGAGGTCCTCACCTCGCTCTCCGGGATCGACGGGGCGGGGCGGCTGTCGGACACGATCGCCGCGCACCTGCCGCTCAAGCTCGAGCAGAAGCAGCAGATCCTGGAGATGTTCGAGGTGGCCCGCCGCCTGGACCAGCTGCTGCAGCTCCTCGAGACCGAGATCGACATCATGCAGGTCGAGAAGCGCATCCGCGGGCGCGTGAAGCGCCAGATGGAGAAGAGCCAGCGCGAGTACTACCTGAACGAGCAGGTGAAGGCCATCCAGAAGGAGCTGGGCGACTCCGAGGAGGGCGCCGACCTCGACGAGCTGGAGAAGAAGATCAAGAGCGCGCACATGCCCAAGGAGGCGCGCGTCAAGGCCGAGTCGGAGCTCAAGAAGCTGAAGCTCATGTCGCCCATGTCGGCCGAGGCCACGGTGGTGCGCAACTACATCGACACCCTCATCGGCCTTCCCTGGAAGAAGAAGACCAAGGTGTCCACGGACCTCAAGAACTCGGAGAAGATCCTGGACGCCGACCACTACGGCCTGAGCCGGGTGAAGGAGCGCATCGTCGAGTACCTCGCGGTGCAGACCCGCGTGGACAAGCTCAAGGCCCCGATCCTTTGCCTGGTGGGGCCGCCCGGCGTGGGCAAGACCTCGCTGGGGCAGTCGATCGCGCGCGCGACCAACCGCAAGTTCTCCCGCATGTCGCTGGGCGGGGTGCGCGACGAGGCCGAGATCCGCGGCCACCGCCGCACCTACATCGGCTCCATGCCCGGCAAGATCCTGCAGAACATGACCAAGGTGGGCGTTCGCAACCCCCTCTTCCTGCTGGACGAGGTGGACAAGATGGGCATGGACTTCCGGGGCGACCCGTCGTCGGCCCTGCTCGAGGTGCTCGATCCCGAGCAGAACCACACCTTCGTCGACCACTACGTGGAGGTGGAGTACGACCTCTCGGACGTGATGTTCGTCGCCACCGCCAACACGCTCAACATCCCGGCGCCGCTCCTGGACCGGATGGAAGTGATCCGCCTCTCGGGCTACACCGAGAACGAGAAGGTGCACATCGCCAAGGAGTACCTGCTTCCCAAGCAGCTCAAGGCCAACGGCCTGAAGGCGGGGGAGCTCGCGGTGACCGACTCGGCCCTTCGCGACATCGCGCGCTACTACACGCGCGAGGCGGGCGTGCGCAGCTTCGACCGCGAGCTGGCCAAGATCTGCCGCAAGGTCGTGAAGGCCATCCTGATCCGCAAGAAGGACGGCGTCACGGTCACGGTGAACGCGAAGAACCTCGACAAGTACCTGGGCGTGCGCAAGTACACCTACGGCATCGCCGAGAAGGAGAACCAGGTCGGCCAGGTGACCGGCCTCGCCTGGACGGAAGTCGGCGGCGAGCTGCTCACCGTGGAGGCGGCCAAGGTGCCCGGCAAGGGCAACACCGTCACCACCGGCAAGCTCGGCGAGGTGATGCAGGAGTCCATCAAGGCGGCCATCTCGGTGGTGCGCGCCCGCGCCAAGCGCCTGGGCATCCCCGAGGACTTCTACCAGAACCTGGACCTGCACATCCACCTGCCCGAGGGGGCGACCCCCAAGGACGGTCCCAGCGCCGGCATCGCGATCACCACGGCGCTCGTGTCCGTGCTCTCGGGCATCCCGGTGCGCTGCGACGTCGCCATGACGGGCGAGATCACGCTGCGCGGCGAAGTGCTGCCCATCGGGGGCCTGAAGGAAAAGCTCCTGGCGGCCCACCGGGGCGGCGTGAAGACGGTGCTCATCCCGCAGGAGAACGTGAAGGACCTGGCCGAGGAGCTGCCCGAGGAGGTGAAGGGGCAGCTCGAGATCGTGCCGGTGCGCTGGATCGACGAGGTCCTGGAGCGCGCGCTGGAGCGCCTGCCCGTGCCCCTCGCCGAGGAGGCCGCGGCCGCCCCGCCGCCCGCGGCCCCGGCGCCGCCCGCCGCGGGCCTGGTCGTGAAGCACTGAACCATTCGAACCATCGCAAGGGAGCCAGAAGTGAACAAATCGGATCTCATCGAGGCGATCGCCAAGAGCGCCGACATCTCCAAGGCCGCCGCCGGCCGCGCCCTCGAAGGCGCGCTGGCCGCGATCCGCACGTCCCTCCGGAAGGGCCAGCCCGTGAGCCTGGTGGGCTTCGGCACCTTCCACGTGGGGCGCCGCGCCTCGCGCTCGGGCCGCAACCCCCGGACGGGAGCGCCCATCAAGATCAAGGCCGCCAAGGTGCCCAAGTTCCGGGCTGGAAAAGCGCTTCGCGATGCGCTAAACTAACGGGCTTCGCGGGTGCTTAGCTCAGTTGGTAGAGCGTCGCCCTTACAAGGCGAAAGTCGGGGGTTCGAGACCCTCAGCACCCACCAGCAGTCGCCGGTTGCGGCCACGGCCGGAAGCCGGCGGCGGCGGGGGCCACAGATCCAAGGAGTGGTAGTTCAGTTGGTTAGAATACCGGCCTGTCACGCCGGGGGTCGCGGGTTCGAGTCCCGTCCACTCCGCCAGTCCACCAGGGCGAACCCGAGCGGGTTCGCCCTTTTCGTTTGAACGCCCGGCCGCCGCCGGGCCCTCGAGAGCGCCTCTACGCATGATCGAAAAGATTCGGGAGTTCGCCCAGTACAAGGTCGTGAAGTGGATCTTCGCGATCTTCCTCATCATCCCGTTCGGCCTCTTCGGCATCGACTACTACTTCCGCTCGCCCATCGGGGGGGACACGGTCGCCACCGTGGGCAACATCCGGGTGAGCCAGCAGGACTTCGAGCAGGCCCTGCGCCAGCAGCAGGAGACGCTGCAGGCCCAGTTCGGGCGCAACTTCGACGCCTCCCTCATGGAGAACCCCGAGCTTCGCCGCTCGGTGCTCGAGCGCGTCATCAACGAGCGGCTCGTGAGCCTGGGCGCCGAGCGCGCCGGGGTGAAGATCGACGACAAGCAGCTCGCGGACCGCATCGCCTCCGAGCCCGCCTTCCAGGACGACGGCAAGTTCTCGCGGGAGCGGTACGAGGCCATCGCGCGCGCGCAGGGCTTCACCGTGGTGGGCCTGGACGAGCGCCTGCGGGAGGACATGCGCCTGTCGCGCTACCGTGGCTCCATCGTCGAGACGGCCTTCGTGCCGCGCTCCACGCTCGAGGGCTTCATCCGACTCTCGGAGCAGAGCCGCGAGGTGAGCATGGTCCAGGTGGGCCTGGACGCCTTCCTGGCCGGCGTGAAGGTCACCGAGGAGCAGGCGAAGGCCTACTACACGGCCAAGGCCAAGGACTTCGCGGTCCCCGAGCAGGTCCGGGTGGAGTTCGTGGAGCTGTCGTTGGACGCGCTCGCGGCCAAGGCCACGGTCGATCCGGAAGAGGTGAAGAAGTTCTACGAGGCCAACAAGTCGCGCTACGTGCAGCGCGAGGAGCGCCGCGCGAGCCACGTCCTGCTCACCGTGAAGCCCGATGCCCCGGAGGCCGAGCAGAAGGCCGTGGAGGCGAAGGCCGCCGCGATCGCGGCGCAGGTGCGCAAGAAGCCGGCCGGCTTCGCCGAGGTGGCGAAGAAGGAGTCCCAGGACCCGGGCTCTGCCGGGCAGGGCGGCGACCTCGGGTTCTTCGCCCGCGGCGCCATGGTGAAGCCCTTCGAGGACGCGGCCTTCGGCGCGAAGAAGGACGACATCGTGGGGCCGGTGCGCTCCGACTTCGGCTGGCACGTGATCCGCGTCACCGACGTGAAGCCCGAGAAGGGCAAGAGCCTCGCCGAGGCCTCGCCGGAAATCGAGGCCGAGCTCAGGAAGGGCGTGGCCGGCCGGCGCTTCGTGGAGGTGGCCGAGGGGCTCACCAACATGGTCTACGAGCAGTCGACGAGCCTCAAGCCCGCGGCCGACCAGTTCGGGCTCCCGATCCAGCAGACCGGCTGGCTCTCCAAGGGCGGCGGCGCGCCCGGGGCCCTCAACAACCAGAAGCTCCTGGCGGAGATCTTCTCCGACAACACGATCAAGTCGAAGCGCAACACGGCCGCCATCGAGGTGGCCCCGAGCGTGCTCGTGTCGGCCCGCGTCGTCGAGCACAAGCCGGCCTCGCAGCGCCCATTCGACACGGTGCGCGCCGCGATCGAGCAGCGCATCAGGCGCGAGGAGGCCCTCAAGCTCGCCATCGCCGACGGCGAGGCGAAGCTCAAGGCCGCGCAGGAGGGCAAGGACGCCGACCTCAAGTGGCCGGCCCCGCTCGAGGTGAGCCGCCAGAAGTCCGGCGGGCTGCCGCCCCCGGTGCTCGACAAGGTCTTCCGCGCCGACGCGAAGAAACTGCCGGCGGTGGTGGGCGTGGCGACGCCCGGGGGCTACGCGCTCGTGCGCGTCACCAAGTTCGCCAGACGGTCGCGGCGAGCGAGCTCGACAGCACCCTCGGGAGCCTGCGCGGGCGCATCGGCGTCGAGATCCGCAAGGACGCCTTCGAGAAAAAGGCCCTGTAGGAAGGGGAGGTTCGAAGGAACCGTCCCCTTTTTTCAGCCTTCGTCGGCGAGGCCGGCGGTGGTGGTGCTGAAGCCGGCGTCCACGTAGGTGACTTCCCCGGTGATGCCGCTCGAGAGGTCCGAGAGGAAGAAGGCGGCGACGTTGCCCACCTCCTCGGTGGAGACGTTGCGGCGCAGGGGGGCGTTCTTCTCGACGAAGCGGAAGATCTTCCCGAAGTCGCCGATGCCGGCGGCCGCCAGGGTCTTGATGGGGCCGGCCGAGATCGCGTTCACGCGGATGCCCTGGGGTCCCAGGCCGGCGGCCAGGTAGCGCACCCCCGCCTCCAGGCTCGCCTTGGCGAGCCCCATCACGTTGTAGCGCGGGAGGGAGCGCACGGCCCCCAGGTAGGTCAGGGTGACGATGGAGCCGCCGCCGCGGGCCTGCATGAGGGGGGCCGCGCCCTTGGCGAGCGCCGCCAGGCTGTAGCTCGAGACGTCGTGGGCGATCCGGAAGGCTTCCCGGGTGAGGTTCTCGTGGAACTCGCCCTTCAGGGCCTCGCGCGGGGCGAAGGCGATGGCGTGCAGCAGGCCGTCGAAGCCCTCCGGCCAGTGCTTGGCGAGCCCGGCGAAGAGGGCGTCGATCTGGGCATCGTCGGCCACGTCGCAGGGGAAGAGGGGGGCGGAGCCGAATTCGGCGGCGAGCTCGGCCACGCGCTCCCGGATTCCCTCGCCCTGGTAGGTGAACGCCACCTCCGCGCCCTCGCGGGTGACGGCCTTGGCCACTCCATAGGCGATGGAGCGGTTGGAGAGCATCCCGGTGACCAGGATGCGCTTGCCCTTCAGGAACCCCATCGGGAACGCCCTTTCCAATAGAATTGCGGCAAATTTCGGCTGCGACAGGGGTCGAATTTTATCCTACTTCCCCGAGCCGCCCCCGCCGATTCGCCCCGGAGGTCCGTTTTCCATGAAGCTCGCGAGCCTGCTTGCCCCCCTCGCCATCGCCGCGCTGGCCGCGGCGCCCGCCGCCGCCGATCCGCCCAAGGTGTTCCGCTATGCCTTCGAGATCGCGGAGACCGGCTTCGACCCGGTGGAGATCTCCGATCTTTACTCCTCCAACGTCATCGCCAATATCTTCGACACGCCGCTCACCTACGACTACCTGGCGCGGCCCATCAAGCTCATCCCGAACACGCTCGCGGCGATGCCGGAGATCACGGAGAACGGCACGCTCTACACGATGCGCGTGAAGCCGGGCATCTACTTCGCCGACGACCCCGCCTTCCAGGGGAAGAAGCGCGAGCTCACCGCCGAGGACTTCGTCTACTCCATCAAGCGCCACTTCGACCCGAGGAAGCGCTCGCCCAACCTGTACCAGTTCGAGGGCTACATCGTCGGCATGGACGAGGTCCTGGCCGCGGCCCGCAGGAACAACCGCCTGGACTACGACGCCGTGGCCGAGGGGCTGCGCTCGCTCGACCGCTACACCTTCCAGATCCGCCTCAAGCAGCCCAACTACAACTTCCTCTACTACCTCGCCTACTGCAACCTCACCTGCGCCGTGGCGCGGGAGGTGGTGGAGCACTACGGCGACCGTACCGCCGAGCACCCGGTGGGCACCGGGCCCTTCCGGCTCGCCTTCTGGAAGCGCTCCTCGAAGATGGTGTTCGAGCCCAACCCGAACTACCGCGAAGACTACTTCGACGGCACGCCGCCGGCGGACGACGCGGCCGGGCAGTTCATCCTCTCGCGCCTGAAGGGCAAGCGCCTGCCCGTGGTGGACAAGGTCGAGGTGTACGTGATCGAGGAGCCGCAGCCGCGCTGGCTCGCCTTCCTCAACAACGAGATGGACTTCCTCGAGCGCGTGCCCAACGAGTTCGCCAACGTGGCCACGCCCAACAACGAGCTCGCACCCAACCTGAGGAAGCGCGGGGTGCGCATGGAGCGCACGCCGGGCATGGAGCTCACCTACTCGTATTTCGGGATGAAGGACCCCGTGGTGGGCGGCTACGAGCCGGAGAAGGTCGCGCTCCGCCGCGCCATCGTGCTCGGCCAGGACGTCGGCGCCGAGATCCGCATCGCCCGGAAGAACCAGGCCATCGTCGCCCACGGGCCCATCGGCCCCGGGGCCATGGGATACGACGCGGACTTCCGCTCCACGGCCACGGAATACGACCCGGCCCGGTCCAAGGCGCTCCTGGACATGTACGGCTACGTCGACTGCGACGGCGACGGCTGGCGCGACCTGCCGAGGGCGAACGGCAATGGCGAGTGCAAGCCCTTCACCATCGAGTACGCCTCGGCGCCCTCGGCCACGCAGAAGCCGCTCGACGAGAACTGGAAGAAGAACATGGACGCCATCGGCATCAACATGACGTTCAAGAAGGCCAAGTGGCCCGACCTCCTCAAGGAGTCCAAGGCCGGCAAGCTGCAGATGTGGGGCCTGGGCTGGAGCGCGGCCATCCCCGACGCCGATGCGTTCTTCGTGATGCTCTACGGCCCCAACGCCGGCCAGGCCAACCACTCGCGCTTCGACCGCCCCGAGTTCAACCGCCTCTACCAGGAGGCCAAGCGCCTGCCCGACGGCCCCGAGCGGAACGCGATCTACCTCGAGATGAACCGCCTGTTCCTGGTCTACGCCCCGTGGCGGCTCGGCGTGCACCGCATCTACACGGACCTCTCGCAGCCCTGGACCATCGGCTTCCGCCGCCACCCCGTCATGCGCGGGTGGTGGAAGTACCTGGACATCGACCTGCCCGTGCTCACCGCGGCGACCCGCTAGGCCGATGGGCGCCATCGCCATCCGCCTGGTCGCGGCCCTCGCCGCGCTCGCCTTCGCGTGGGCGGCGTCCGCCGCCTCGCCGCAGAAGGTGCTGCGCGTCCCGTTCGTCATCGCGGAGACGAACTTCGACCCGGCCTTCGCCTCCGACACCTACTCCTACACGGTGATCGACGAGATCTTCGAGCCGCCGCTCACCTACGACATGCTGGCGCGGCCGTACAAGCTCAGGCTGCAGACGGCGGAGTCGATGCCCGAGGTGACCGAAGGCGGGCGGGTCTACACGGTGCGCCTGAAGAAGGGCATCCGCTTCGCCGACGACCCGGCCTTCGGGGGCAAGCCCCGGGAGCTGCACGCCCGCGACTACGAGTACGCCATCAAGCGCCTCATCGACCCGAAGATCACCTCCCCGAACGCCTGGCTCGTGGAGGGGCGCATCGAGGGGATCGACGCGGCGGCGGCGGAGGCGAAGAAGGCCGGCCGGCTCGACTACGACAAGCCCATCCCGGGCATCGAGGTGCTCGACGCGCACACGATCCGCTTCCGGCTCGCGAAGCCCGACTACAACTTCCTCTACATCCTCGCCATGACGACGCTCGGCGCGCAGGCGAGGGAGGTGGTGGAGCGCTACGGCACCGACATCGGGGCGCACCCGGTGGGCACCGGCCCCTTCGTCCTCAAGGAGTGGCGCCGCTCCTCGCGCATCGTGCTGGAGAGGAACCCGGGCTTCCGCGAGGAGTACTTCGAGGCCGACCCGCCGGCCGACGACCCGGTCTCGCAGCGCCTGTACCGCGAGATGAAGGGCAAGCGCATCCCCCAGCTCGACCGCGTCGAGATATCGGTGATCGAGGAGTCGCAGCCGCGCTGGCTCGCCTTCCTGAACGGGGAGCTGGACTGGGTGAACCTGCCCTACGAGTTCAAGAACATGGCGCTGCCGGGGGGCACGCTGGCGCCGTGGCTGGAAAAGAAGGCGGTGAAGTACATCCCCAGCGTGGACCTCGACCTCACCTACCTGTACTGGAACATGAAGGACCCGGTCTGGGGCGGCTACACGCCGGAGAGGATCGCCCTGCGCCGCGCCATCTCGCTCGCCTACGACATCCAGGAGGAGATCCACCTCGTGCGCAACGGCGTGGCCATCGAGGCCAGGACGGCCCTGCCGCCGGGGGTGCTGGGCCACGATCCGGACTTCACCACGGGCCCTTCCTACGACCCGGCGCGCGCCAAGGCGCTCCTGGACATGTTCGGCTACGTGGACCGCGACGGGGACGGCTGGCGCGAGCGCCCGGACGGCAGCCCCCTGGTGTTCCCCTACGCCACCACGCCGGCCCAGCTCGATCGCGTGTTCACCCAGCTCTACAAGAAGGGCCTGGACGCGATCGGCGTGCGCATGGCCGTGGAGGTCGCCAAGTGGCCGGACCTGCGCAAGAAGTCCAAGCTGGGCCAGCTCGCCAACTGGCACCTGGCCTGGAACGCCGACTTCCCCGACGGCGAGAATTTCTACCAGCTCCTCTACGGCCCCAACTGCGGCTCCTCCAACGACGGCTGCTTCCAGCTCGAGGCCTTCGACCGCCTTTACGACCAGGCGGCCGCCGTCCCCCCGGGCCCGGAGCGCGTGGCCATCTACCGCGAGATGGCGCGGGTGGTGGCGGTCTACGCACCCTGGAAGACCTTCGTGCACCGGCTGCGCAACCAGCTCGTCCAGCCCTGGGTGCTGGGCTGGCGCAAGCACCAGTTCATCCACGACGCCTACCGCTACGTCGACATCGACCTGGAACTGAGGGCGAAATACCTCCGGTAACACGGTGTCAGACACCGTGTCGGACACCGTGTCCGACACCGTATAATCCGTCGATTTGCCCGTCCCCGGAGCCCCGCTTGCCCCGTCCCGCCGCCCTCGTCGCCGCCTGCCTCGCCTGCGCCCTCCTGGCCGCCGGCCCGGCCGCGGCGGCCGTGGAGCGCAAGGTGCTGCGGATCTCCTTCCGGACGGCGGAGGCGGGGTTCGATCCGCAGCGCATCTTCGACCGCTACTCCGTGGGGGTCTGCGAGAACCTCTTCGAGCCGCTCCTCACCTACGACTACCTCGCGCGCCCGGTCCGCCTCGTCCCGCTCACCGCCGAGGCGATCCCCGAGCCGGAGGAGGGCGGCACCCGCTACACCTTCCGCATCCGCCCCGGGATCCTCTTCGCCGACGACCCGGCCTTCAGGGGGCACAAGCGCGAGCTCGTGGCGAGGGACATCGAGTACTCCATCAAGCGCTTCCGCGACCCGCGCTACGCGAGCCCCTACGAGTGGCTCTTCGAGAACAAGATCACGGGCCTGGACGAGCTGGCGGCCGCGGCGAAGAAGTCCGGCCGCCTGGACTACGACGCGAAGGTCGCGGGCCTGGAAGTGCGTGACCGCTACACGATCAGCCTGAAGCTCGTCGAGCCGGACTTCAACTTCCTCTACGTCCTCGCGATGCCCAACGTGGTGCCCGTGGCGCGCGAGGTGATCGAGGCCTACGGCGACGACACGATGGCGCACCCGGTGGGCACCGGCCCCTTCGTGCTCAAGGACTGGGTGCGCCGCTCCAAGATCGTGCTGGAGAGGAACCCCAACCACCGCGGCTACGAGCTGGACGCGCGCTACGCGGACCCGGCCGACGAGTGGGACCGCCGCGCGATCGACTCCCTGCACGGCAAGAGGCTCCCGCTCCTGGACCGCGTCGAGATCTACCCCATCGAGGAGGAGCAGCCGCGCTTCCTCGCCTTCGCGAACCGCGAGCACGACCTGCTCGACGAAACCCCCTCGGACTTCATCGACCAGGTGCTCCCCAACGGCCGGCTGGCCCCCTCGCTCGCGCGCCAGGGCGTGCTGGTCTTCCGCGAGGAGCAGCCGGAGATCACCTACGACGTCTTCAACGTGGAAGATCCCGTCGTCGGCGGCTACGGGGCGGAGAAGGTGGCGCTGCGGCGCGCGATGGTGATGGCCCACGACCGCGGCCAGGAGATCTTCATCGTGCGCAAGGGCCAGGCGATCCCCGCCCAGAGCCCCGTGCCCCCGGGCGTGGTGGGCTACGACCCCGCCTTCCGGGCCACGCAGCAGGAGCACGACCCCGCGCGGGCCAAGGCGCTGCTGGACACCTACGGCTACCTCGACCGGGACGGCGACGGCTGGCGGGAGCTTCCCGACGGGCGCGCCCTCGAGATCGGCTACAAGTACAACGCCGGCAGCCAGTCCAACCGCCAGCTCGCCGAGCTGTGGGTGAAGTCTTCGGCGGCCATCGGCGTGCGCGTGAATGCGAGCGCCGTGCAGTTCGTGGACCTGCTGAGCGACAAGCGGGTCGGCAAGTTCCAGATGGCCGGCTCGGCCTGGATCGCCGACTACCCCGACGCGCAGAACTTCCTGCAGCTCTTCTACGGGCCCAACACCGGGCAGTCCAACGAGGCCCGCCTGCGCCTGCCGCAGTTCGACCTCCTGTACCGGCAGTCGCAGGCCGTGCCTGACGGCCCGGAGCGCAACGCCCTCTACCGCGAGATGAACCGCCTCATCCTCGCCTACGCGCCCTGGCGCCTGGGCGTGCACCGCGTCTTCAACCACCTGATGTACCCGTGGGTCAAGGGCTACAAGAAGCACCCCATCCTCTACACCAACTTCAAGTACCTGGACCTCGACGCCGCCGCCCGCGAGGCGGCGCTCAAATGAAGGAGCCCGCGTGACCGCCTATGTGATACGACGAATGTGGCAGATGATCCCGACCCTGGCGGGCGTGATCCTGCTCATCTTCTTCCTGTTCAACTGGGTGGGGGGCGACCCCGCGCAGGTGCTGGCGGGCAAGATCTCCAACCCCGAGCAGATCGCCAACATCCGCAAGCAGCTGGGCGTGGACCAGCCCTACTGGTACCAGCTCTGGGTGTTCGTGCAGCAGGTCTTCACCTTCGACTTCGGGCGCAGCTGGTCCACCAACGAGGAGGTCTCGCGGATCCTGCTCACGCGCGTCGGGCCCACGCTCACGATCATGGTGCCGGTGCTCATCATCGAGACGACGCTCGCGGTGGTCTTCGCGATCATGGTGGCCTACGTGCGCGGCAGCCTCACCGACCGCACGATCATGGTGATCTGCACCACGGCCATGTCGATCAGCTTCCTGGTCTACATCATCTTCGGGCAGTGGCTCTTCGGCTTCATCCTGGGCTGGTTCCCGGTGCAGGGCTGGAGCGAGAGCTACTGGCGCAACCTCACCAACTACGCGCCGCTGCCCATCATGCTCGCCATCTTCGTGGGCCTGGCGCCGCAGCTGCGCCTGTACCGCTCCTTCTTCCTCGAGGAGATCAACCAGGACTACGTGCGCACCGCGCGCGCCAAGGGCCTGCCGGAGAAGAAGGTGATGATGAAGCACGTGCTCCGCAACGCCATGATCCCCATCCTCACCAACGTCGGCATCTACCTGCCGAGCGTCTTCGTGGGCTCGTTCCTGCTGGAGGTGTTCTTCTCGATCCCGGGGCTGGGCCGCGAGATCGTGACGGCGGTGAACCGCAGCGACTTCCCGGTGATCAAGGCGGTGACGGTCTACCTCGCCATGCTCACCATGTTCGTGAACCTGCTGGTCGACGTGATGTACAAGCTCGTCGATCCGCGCGTCAGCTTCAAATAGGGGCCCCGACATGAGCGCAGTCCTTCCCAACAACGCTCCTCCCGCGATGCACCAGTCCCCGGGCCTGTGGACGCTCGCCTGGCGCCGGCTGCTGAACGACCGCGTGGGCGTCTTCTGCCTGGCGATCGTCGTGGTCTACCTCTCGATGATGCTGGCCTCCTACGCCGGGCTCGTCGCCGGCGACTGGAACAAGGAGAAGGGCGTCTCCTACGCCAACCCCTCGTTCATGGCCGGCGCCGAGAACCTGGAGGCCAAGGAGGTGACCAACCGCGACTTCGCGAGCAGGGCGAAGCCCGTGGACCTCTCCGACATCGATCCCCTCGCCCCCCGCTACAAGGAGTGGGAGGAGCGCGCCGCGAAGATCGCCGTCACCGAGGTCAAGCGCTCCGAGACGCTCGCCTTCGGCGGCGACAAGTGGGGCCGCGACGTGCTGCAGAAGGCCATCAAGGGCGCCGAGGTCTCGATCTTCGTGGGCCTCACCGCGGCGCTCTTCGCGACGATCATCGGCACGGTGCTGGGGGCGCTCGCCGGCTACTGGGGCGGGAGGGTCAACGACTTCCTGGAGTGGTTCTACAACATCTTCACCTCGATCCCGTACATCCTGCTCATCCTCGCCTTCGCGGCGGTGTTCAAGAAGGGGCTGGACACGATCATCGTGATCCTCGCGCTCACGGGCTGGACGGGCATCTACCGCCTGGTGCGCGCCGAGTACATCAAGCACTGCGGGCGCGAGTACGTGAAGGCCGCCCAGGCCATCGGCGCCTCGCACTTCTCGCGCATGTTCGTGCACATCCTGCCCAACGCGAGCCACGTGATCCTGGTGCAGCTCTCGCAGCACGTGGTGAGCTTCATCAAGGCGGAGGTGATCCTCTCCTTCCTCGGGCTGGGCGTTCCCGTGGACATGGTTTCCTGGGGCACGATGCTCGCCGAGGCGCAGAACGAGCTGGTGATCGGCAAGTGGTGGCAGCTCTTCGCCGCGGGCGCGAGCATGGCGATCCTGGTGACCGCCTTCTCGATGCTCACCGACAGCCTGCGCGACGCGCTGGACCCGAAGCTCAAGTGAGGCCGGCATGACGACCACGACGAACGACGGCAATCTCCTGCGGGTCCGCGACCTGCGCGTCACCTTCCGGCTGGACAAGCACTCGACCTTCGATGCGGTGAAGGGCGTGAGCTTCGACATCCCCACGCACCGCACGGTGGCGCTGGTGGGGGAATCGGGCAGCGGCAAGAGCGTCTCCGCGATGGCGATCCTGGGCCTGCTCCCGGAGAACTCGATCATCCCGGCCTCCAGCCAGATCCTCTACGGCGGCGCGGACCTCCTGAAGGCGACGCCCGAGCGGCTGCAGGACATCCGCGGCAAGGACATCTCGGTCATCTTCCAGGAGCCGATGACCTCGCTCAACCCGGTGTTCCCGGTGGGCGAGCAGATCGGCGAGGTGCTGCGCCTGCACATGGGGATGAACCCCAGGGCGGCTGCAGCGCGCGCGGTGGACCTGCTCGCGGAAGTGGGCATCCCCGACCCGCACCTGCGCGTGAGGAGCTTCCCGCACGAGCTCTCCGGCGGCCAGCAGCAGCGGGTGATGATCGCGATGGCGATCGCCTGCGAGCCCAAGCTCCTCATCGCCGACGAGCCCACCACGGCGCTCGACGTCACCATCCAGAAGCAGATCCTCGACCTCATCGCGGGGCTCCAGGACAAGCACCACATGTCGGTGCTCTTCATCACCCACGACCTCGGCGTGGTGGGCGAGATCGCCGACAGCGTGGTGGTGATGCAAAGCGGCGAGATCCAGGAGCAGGGGGAGGTGAGGGCGATCTTCGAGTCCCCGCAGCACCCCTACACGAAGGCGCTGCTCGAGTGCCGCCCGAGGCTCGACCGCCGCCCGATGCGCCTGCCGGTGATCGACGACTTCATGAAGGGCACGGGCGCGGCCAACTACGACGAGCGCCCGCGCGGCGTGAAGGACACCGACGCGGTGATCCTGGAGGTGAAGAGCCTCAACAAGACCTTCTTCCTCAAGGAGGGGTTCTTCGGCAAGCGCGCCGTGCCCGCGGTGAAGGACGTGAGCTTCAGGCTCGCCAAGGGCAAGACCCTGGGCCTGGTGGGCGAGTCCGGCTCCGGCAAGACGACGGTGGGGCTCACCCTCATGCGCCTGCACGACGCGACGAGCGGCGAGGTGCTCTTCGAGGGCAGGAACCTGCTGGACCTGTCCGACAAGGAGATGATGGCCTACCGCCGCCGCATCCAGATCATCTTCCAGAACCCCTACGCCTCCCTCAACCCGCGCTTCACCGTGGGCAACATCCTCACCGAGCCCATGAAGATCCACGGGATCGGCAAGGACCAGAAGGAGCGCGTGGACATGGCCTTCCACCTGCTCTCGCGCGTGGGGCTGGCGGAGGCCTCCTTCTACAAGTACCCGCACGAGTTCTCCGGCGGGCAGCGCCAGCGGATCGCCATCGCCCGCTGCCTCACCATGAAGCCGGACGTGCTCATCTGCGACGAGTCGGTCTCGGCCCTCGACGTCTCGGTGCAGGCGCAGGTGCTCAACCTCCTGCAGGACCTGCAGGACGAGTACGGCCTGTCCTACATCTTCATCTCGCACGACCTGGCGGTGGTGAAGTACATCTCCGACGAGATCATGGTGATGAACCAGGGCGAGATCGTCGAGATCGCGAACGCCGACGAGATCTACCTCGACCCG
The DNA here is from genome assembly GCA_044230355.1 of Usitatibacteraceae bacterium. Taxonomy (GTDB): domain Bacteria; phylum Pseudomonadota; class Gammaproteobacteria; order Burkholderiales; family Usitatibacteraceae; genus FEB-7. The sequence continues at coordinate 26,085 of JBGARD010000033.1, forward strand.
AAGCAGGAATACACCCGCAAGCTCCTCGCCTCGATCCCGAAGGGATGGGACGCCGCCAGGAAAGTCGCGTAAGGAATCCCATGAGAAAGCTCGCCGCACTCGTCGCCCTGGCGGCGGCCGCCACCGCCGTGGCCGCCGCGCACGCCCGCCAGCCCGCACGCCCGTTCGTGGGCGCCTACGACGCCGCCACCGTGACCGGCCTGTGCAACGACGGCATCGCCCGCGCGCGGGACTCCTTCGCCCGGATGGAGGCGAGGAAGGGCGGGGCGGGCTTCTTCGACGAGTGGAACCGCCTCCAGATCGAGATGGAGGACGTGGTCAACCCGATCTACCTCGTGGGGAGCGTGCACCCCGACAAGGCGGTGCGCGACGCGGCCGACCCCTGCCTCACGAAGTACACGACGCTCTCCACCGAGCTCTTCCAGAGCGAGAAGCTCTTCGCCCGCGCCAAGGCGACCAAGCCGGCCAACGCGCACCAGGCGAAGCTGCGCAAGGACCTCCTGGAGGGCTTCGAGGACTCGGGCGTCGCCCTGCCGCCGGACAAAAGAAAGCGCGCCAAGGAGATCTTCGATCGCCTCGAGGCGCTTCGCCAGGCCTTCGACAAGAGCGTGCGCGACGATCCCACGAAGGTGGTGATGACGCCCGCCGAGATGGAAGGCATGCCGGAGGCGTACCTGAAGGCGCAGAAGAAGGACGAGCAGGGCAACTACGTCCTGCGCCTGGACTATCCCGCCTACTTCCCGTTCCTCACCAACGCGAAGAACGAGGAGGCGCGCCGGCGCTACTGGATGGCCAAGCAGAACGAGGGCGGCGCGGAGAACCTGGAGCGCCTGGACGAGATCTTCCTCCTGAGGAAGGAGCTCGCCTCGCTCTACGGCCTGCCGAGCTTCGCGCACTACTCGCTGCGCCGGAAGATGGTGGGCAAGCCCGAGACGGTCACGAAATTCCTCGCCGACGTGAAGACCGCGGTGACCGAGATCGAGAAGAAGGAGCTGGAGGAGCTGCGCGCGGAAAAGGCCCGGGAGACGGGCAAGCCGCTCGCGCAGACCTCGCTTCGCCGCTGGGACGTCCAGTACTACCAGGAGCGGGTGCGAAGCGCCCGCTACTCCGTCGACCAGGAGCAGCTGCGCAAGCACTTCCCGACCGACAAGGCCGTCGCCTTCGCGCTGGAGCTCTCGCAGACCCTCTACGGGGTCAGGTTCACGGAGCGCAAGGTCGCCGCCTGGCACGAGGACGTGCGCTACTTCGACGTGACCGACGCGAAGACGGGCGCCTTCCTCTCCGGCTTCTACCTGGACCTCTTCCCGCGCGAGGGCAAGTACAACCACGCGGCGGCCTTCCCGGTGCGCGGCGTGAGCCTCATCGCCCGGCGCACGCCCCTGTCGGTGCTGGTCACCAACTTCAACCGCGTGGGCCTGGACCAGGACGAGATGGAGACGCTGCTGCACGAGTTCGGCCACGTGCTGCACGGCGTGCTCTCGCGCACGGACTACGTCACCCACGCCGGGACGAGCACGCCGGGGGATTTCGTCGAGGCCCCGTCGCAGATGTTCGAGGAGTGGGGCCGCCGCGAGCAGCCTCTCGCGCTCCTCGCCAAGGTGTGCCCGGAGTGCCCGCGGCTCACCGCGGACGACATCGCCCGCCTCGAGGCCGCGCGCCAGTACGGCCAGGGCACCAAGTACGCGCGCCAGTGGCTGTACGCGGCGTTCGACATGTCGCTCTCGCTGGATCCGAGGCCCAGCCTGGAGGTCTGGCGCGCGCTCGAGTCGGACACGCCCCTGGGCCACGTCGAGGGAACGATGTTCCCCGCGGCCTTCAGCCACATCGCCGCCCACTACGCCGCCGGCTACTACGGCTACATGTGGTCGCAGGTGCTCGCGCTCGACATGCTCTCGAAGTTCTCGAAGGACATGCTCGATGCGAAGGTGGGGCACCGCTACCGCGACACCATCCTCGCGCAGGGCGGGCAGGTGGAGCCCGCCGACATGGTGCGGAAGTTCCTCGGCCGCAAGCCCTCGAGCGAGGCCTTCTTCAAGGAAATCACCGGCAGGCGCTGACGCCGGTTCGTAATCTGATTACTTTTCTGGAGCGCGCCAGTGGCGCGCTCCAGAAAAGTAATCAGATTACCTGTGGGGGCTTTCGGGCCCCGTTCGCCTTATAATTTCCCTTTGCCCGAACACCCTTTCCCACCGGAGACATCCATGTTCACGCTCATGGCGCTTCCCTACGCGGACAACGCGCTCGCTCCCGTCATCACGCCCAACACGATCGGCTTCCACTACGGCAAGCACCACAAGACCTACGTGGACAACCTGAACAACCTCGTGAAGGGGACGGACCTGGAGGGCAAGAGCCTCGAGGAAGTGGTGCTGGCCACCGCCGGCAAGGCCGACAAGGCGCCGCTCTTCAACAACTCGGCGCAGATCTGGAACCACGACTTCTACTGGAAGAGCATGAAGCCGAACGGCGGCGGCGCGCCCACGGGCAAGGTCGCCGACAGGATCAATGAGTCCTTCGGCAGCTTCGAGGAATTCAAGAAGCAGCTTTCGGCCACCACCGTCTCCCAGTTCGGCAGCGGCTGGGGCTGGCTCGTCGCGGATTCCGCCGGCAAGCTCAAGGTGGTGAAGACGGGCAACGCCGAGGTGCCGATGACCCAGGGCCTCAAGCCCCTGCTCACCATCGACGTCTGGGAGCACGCCTACTACCTCGACCACCAGAACCGCCGCGCCGACTACGTGAACGCGGTGATCGACAAGCTCCTCGACTGGGAATTCGCCGCCGCCAACCTGGGCTAGTAGACGCGCAGGCGAAGGCCGGGCTGGATGACGGCCCGGGTCGAGAGGTTGTTCAGGTGCAGCAGGTCGGGCACGGCCCGGCCGAACTGGCGGGCGATGCCGTAGAGGGTGTCTCCCGCCTTCACCGTGTAGAAGCTGGTGGAGCGCTCGGTCTTCGCGGGAGCGGGTGCCGGAGCGGCCGCCTTGGCGGGTGCCGGGGGCGGCGCGGGTTTCGCCGCGGCCACTTGCACCGCCGCCTTGCCCCTGCCCGGCACGAGGATCGGCTGCCCGGCGGTGAGCCGCCCGTTCCTGTTCACCTGCAGGTTGTTCACCTGCTTGAGCGACGACCCGGAGAGCCCGTAGCGCTTGGCGATGGCGTGGATGGACTCGCCTTTCTTGCCCTGGATCGTGGTCCAGGTGACCAGCGGCTGGTCCCAGTTCTCCAGGTTCTCGCGGAAGAGGTCGGCCTTGTCGAGCGGCAGCACGAGCGTCCCCGTGTGGGCGACCGCGACCGGCTTGTTGTGCGACGGGTTCAGCGCGACGAAGTCCTCCTCGGGAATGCCCGCGAGCTTCGCCGCGAGCTTCACGTCGATCTTCTCGGGCGCCTCCACCGTGGTGAAGTAGGGCTGGTCGGGGATCGACTCGAGGTCGACGCCGTAGAACATCGGCGCGAGCACGATGTTCTTCACGGCCACGAGCTTGGGCACGTAGTTCACCGTCTCCGGAGGGAGCTTCAGGCTCAGGTAGTCGGTGGGCAGGCCCTTCCTCTGGTTGGCCGCGATCGCGCGGCCGACGCAGCCTTCGCCGCAGTTGTAGGCCGCGAGCGCCAGCTCCCAGCTCCCGAACATGTCGTAGAGCCGCTGCAGGTAGTTGAGCGCGGCGTGCGTGGCGGCCACGATGTCGCGCCGGTTGTCCTTCCAGTGGTCCTGCGCCAGGCCGTAGTTCTTGCCCGTCGAGGGGATGAACTGCCACAGGCCCGAGGCCCGGGAGCGCGAATAGGCGTGCGGGTTGAAGGCGCTCTCCACCACCGGCAGCAGCGCGATCTCCGTGGGCATGCCGCGCTTCTCCACCTCCTCCACGATGTGGTGCAGGTAGCGGCTGCCGCGGTCCACGAAGCGCTTGATGTAGTCCGGGCGGCTGGAATACCAGACCTCGTGCTCGAGCACGAGCGGCGAGTCGAGCGGCTCGAGGAGGAACCCCTTGCGGATGCGCTGCCACAGGTCCGGATCCGGCAGCGGGACTTCCGGGTCGTCGAAGGCGTCGGGAATGGCAAGGGGGACGGCCGCGGTGGCCTTCGCGGGCAGGGTGGTGGGGGATGCGAGCACGCCGGTGGCCACCAGCGCGGCCACCAGCGGGATCCACCTCGGATTCCGCTTCAAGGACATAGGCTTAAACGTTGTTTCCTATGGCTTTTTTGTATGCTACGCGGGCGGCCGGCCGGCGTCAATCGGACTAGAGGACGAGGGTGAAATCGCGCACCAACGCCCCCGGCAGGCGCATCGAGGCGGTGTTGCGCGCCCCGTAGGTGCTGCCCTGCAGGACGAGGTCGCGCTCGCGCGTGAGCGCCTCGAGCTCCGAGCCCAGGATGCGGTAGGCCGTGTCGTCGAAGCGCATCACGTCGAGGGGCGCGCGGATTTCTCCCCCCTCCACCCAGAACGAGGCGAAGCGGGTCATGCCGGTCATGCGGCAGGCCGAGCGGTCGGAGAAGTTGAGGTACCAGAGGTTGCCCACGTAGATGCCGCGATCCAGGGCTTTGAGCGCCTCGTCCCGCGGGAGTTCGCCGGGCGCGAGGTCCAGCGACTCGGGCACTTCCTCCGCATTCGCGCCGTTGGTGGGCACGCCGTATTCACGGGCCGAGCGCGGCGAGGCCAGGGGATCGCAGAGCCTTCCGTCGCGGATGAGCTCCACGCGGGCCGGCCGCACGAACCCGTCGCGCTGGAAACCCGCGGCCAGCCCCTCGGCCGTGTTCTCGGCGACGCTCACCCGCGCGTCGAGGCTCTGCGTGCCGTCCGCCAGGCGCATGAGGGGGCTGTGCTTGGTGCGCTGGCTCTTCAGGCCGAACCCGCCCCAGCAGAGCATGCCCAGGACGTCCTCCATCGCGGCGGGCGCGAGGTAGGCGCGGTAGCCGCCCGGCTCGAGGGCGCGCGCCGGCCGGCCCAGGAGGGCGAGCTGCTCGCGCGCGAAGCGCATCTTCGCCTCGAAGGCGTCCTTCTCCCAGCGCGCGCCCGAGTACGAGGTCTTCAC
>JBGARD010000034.1:0-30188 GCA_044230355.1 Usitatibacteraceae bacterium
GGAGCCCTGCCCTCCTCCATCGCCGCCTTGATGCGCTCGCCGCCCTTCACCATCTGGCGCTGGTACTCGAGGCTCTTGATGGTGAGCTGCAGCATGTTGAGGTTCGCCTTGAGCCAGTGCTCCACGGTCTCCAGCTCGGCGATCTTCTTCTCGAGCTCCTTCGCGTCGAGCACCGGGAACATGAGGCTCTGCAGCGGATAGGCCCCCGGGTTCACCATCTTCTGCCAGAGGTCGAACATGTCGTGCGGAGTGACGGGCTTGGCCATGAGCGGTGCCTGGTTCCTCTAGGGGCGGGCAGGCTTGGTACCTGGCACCGCGAATGGGCTTTCGTGGCGGGCGATGAAGTCGCGGATCTTCGGGTAGATGGTCTCGCGGTACTTGCGGCCGGAGAAGATGCCGTAGTGGCCCACGCCCGGGGCGAGGTAGTGCTCCCTGCGCCGGGCGGGAATGCCCTTGCACAGGACATGCGCGGCCTTCGTCTGGCCCGGCCCGGAGATGTCGTCCAGCTCCCCCTCGATGGTGAAGAGCGCGGAGGCCTTGATGGACTCGGGCTTCACGCGCTCGCCGCGCACCTTGAGGAGCCCCCGGGGCAGCAGGTGCTCGTGGAAGACGCGCTCCACCGTCTCGAGGTAGTACTCCGCCGGCAGGTCCATCACGGCGTTGTACTCGTCGTAGAAGCGCCGGTGCGAGTCCGCGCTCTCGCCGTCGCCCATGACGAGGTGCTGGTAGTACTGCACGTGCGATTCGAAGTGCCGGTCCGGGTTCATCGCGACGAAGCCGGCGAACTGCATGAACCCCGGGTAGACGCGGCGCATGAAGCCGGGATAGCGCATGGGAACGCGCTGCACCACCTTCGACTCGAACCAGGACATGGGCCGGTACTTCGCGAAGTCGTTGACCGCGGTGGGGCTGGAGCGCGTGTCGATGGGGCCGCCCATCATCGTGAGCGAGCGCGGCGTGGCTTCCCCCGCCGCCGCCATGAGCGAAACGCCCGCGAGCACCGGCACCGTGGGCTGGCACACCGAGATCGCGTGCGCCTCGGGGCCCAGGAAGCCCAGGAACTCGCGCACGTAGCCCACGTAGTCGTCGAAGTGGAAGGGGCCGGCCGAAAGCGGCACCTCCTTGGCGTCGATCCAGTCCGTGATCCACACGTCGTGGTCCGCCAGGAGCGACTTCACGGTGTCGCGAAGGAGCGTGGCGAAGTGCCCCGAGAGCGGCGCGAAGACCAGCACCTTCGGCTGGGCGGGCGCGCCGTCCTTCACGAAGTGCAGCAGGCGGCAGAAGGGCTTCTCGAGCTCGAAGGCCTCCCGCACCGCGAGCTCGCGACCGTCCACTTTCACCGGGCCGTAGCCGAAGGCGGGGCGCTCGTAGCGCTGCGTGAGCCGGCCCACGAGGTCCATGGCCGCGGCGACGCGGCGGCTGCCCGGCAGGTAGGAGAGCGGACTCATCCCGTGGCCGTAGAACTCGTTGGTCGCCTGGGCGAGCGCCCGCCAGGGCTCCAGGGCCGCGCGCTGCCAATCGTAGAGCTGGTAGAGCAAGCCACGCCTCCTTCGATGCTGCAATGCGGCGTAGTGTAGCGGGTTTCCGACGGCCGGAAGTTTGACGCGGGGCAAGATGTCCGGGCCCGCGGCACCCTCTGGTAAGCTGCCCGCCATGCCCCCCGAAGCCCAACGCAGGAATGGCGAGCTGCTTCCCCTCTACCCGGCCATCGAGTCGCGCCGGGGGGGCTTCCTGGACGTGGGCAGCGGGCACCGGCTCTACTGGGAGGAAAGCGGCCGCGCCGACGGCGTCCCCGTGGTCTTCCTGCACGGCGGCCCCGGCGCGGGCGCGAGCCCGGTGCACCGGCAGTTCTTCGACCCGTCGCACTACCGCATCGTCATCTTCGACCAGCGCGGCGCGGGCCGCTCGACGCCCCTGGGCGGCCTCGAGGCCAACACCACCCCCGACCTGGTGGAGGACATCGAGCGCCTGCGGATCCACCTGGGCGTGGAGCGCTGGATCGTGTTCGGGGGCTCGTGGGGATCGACCCTCGCGCTCGCCTACGCCGAGCACCACCCGGAGCGCTGCCTCGCGCTGGTGCTGCGCGGCATCTTCCTGGGCAGGCCGCACGAGGTCGACTGGTTCCTGCACGGCATCCGCCACATCTTCCCGGAGCCGTGGCGCGAGTTCGCGCACTTCATTCCCGAGGCCGAGCGGGGCGACCTGCTGGGCGCCTACCACCGCCGCCTGGTCGATCCCGACCCCGGGGTGCACCTGCCCGCCGCGCGCCGCTGGAGCGTCTACGAGGGCTCCTGCTCCACGCTCGCGCCCAACCCGGCCCTGGTGGCGGACTTCGCCTCGGACCGCGTGGCACTGGGACTCGCGCGCATCGAGGCCCACTATTTCGTGAACCGCCTCTTCCTGCCCGACGGTTTCCTGCTCGCGAACGTCGCGCGCATCCGCCACCTGCCGGCGGTCATCGTGCAGGGCCGCTACGACGCCGTCTGCCCGGCCGTCTCCGCCGACGACCTGCACCGCGCCTGGCCCGAGGCCGAGTACCACGTGGTCTCCGACGCGGGCCACTCGGCCTTCGAGCCGGGCATCCGCTCGCGGCTGGTGGCTGCGATGGAGGGTTTCAAGACGCTTGGCGAGTGACGCGACCCAAAGACTGGGACACGGATGAACACGGATGAACACGGATAATTCTCGAGGGCTGGACGCGCAGTGCATGCAATGACGGCGTCGTACCTGGATGCACGCCGTTCCCAGCCATTCAGTAATTATCCGTGTTCATCCGTGTCCCCGTTTTTGGGACCCGCCAGCCACCGCCGCATCTAGTTCGCGACCATCAGGTAGGCCACGTCCGCGGCATAGCCCGCCAGCCGCCGGTGGAGACGCCCCCGCTGCTCGGGAGTGAGCGTCGCATCCAGCGCCGCAATCATCGCGAAGACCTGCTCGTCGCGCGCCTTGAGCTTCGCGACGTACTCCGGGCGGCGCCAGGAGTCGGTGTCCACGAGCAATCGCGTGAGCGCATCGATCGCCGCCTCGCGCGTCGGCCGCGCGCGGATGAGGGCGAGCGTCTCGGCCTGGCGATAGCGCCGGTCGCCCATCCACTCGTCCGTGAGGTCGGGGGTCGACCCCACGCGCGCGCGCACCAGGTCGCGCTGCGCGGCCGAGAGACTCCCCGTCCAGTCCTCGATGCGCTCGATGTAGCGTCCCGCGCGCGCCGCGAGCCTTTCCCGGGGCGTGCCCTTCACGCTCTCCTTCACCACCCGCTTGTTGTCCTCCTCGAACTTGCGCTCCAGGTACGCGACCTGCTCCGGATGCACCTGGAGGAGGAAGTCGGCCATGTCGGGAATGGCCTTGCGCACGACGCGGTGATAGAGAACGCGCAGCTCGCCGTGGATGCGGCGCGCGTCGTCCGCCGTGAGGCCCGTGGCGGCGCGCGCGGCCGTGTCCTGCAGGAGCCGCTCGTAGGCCGGCAGCTCGCTCGCCCGGTGCCACGCGACGAGGCGCGCGAAGCGCTCCTTCACCCACTCGCGCTGTCCGTCGTGCAGGTCGAACCAGTCGTCGACCGCCCAGGCGCCGGCGAAGGCCGCGTTGTTGTACGCCACGCGGGTGAGGGAGGAGCACCCTGCGGCGAGGAGAGCGAGGCATGCCGCGGCGAGCGCGCGGCCGAGGATGCGCCTCACCAGGGAATGGGCTTGCGGTCCCGGAAGAACTTGCCCGTGGGTCCGGTGGAGGGCAGCAGCGCGAGCCACAAGGCAGTTTCCGCGCCTTCCTCGACGCTGCGCGGCGCGTCGGCGCCGCCCATGTCGGTGCGCACCCAGCCCGGGCTCATGGAGTTCACGAGGATCCCCTGGCCCTTCACCTCTGCCGCGAGCGTGGCCGTGAGCGCGTTCACCGCCGCCTTGGAGACGCGGTAGGCCGGGCTCCCGGCGCCCATCTGCGAGAGCTGCCCCAGGCCGGAGGAGACGTTCACGATGCGCCCGTAGGCCACGCGCTGCATGAGGGGCAGCACCTCGCGGCACATGCGCACGGCCCCGAAGAGGTTGGTCTCGAAGGTCTCGCGCCACAGCGAGGTCTTCACGTCCGCCACGCCCGCCTCCCTCGCTTCCGGGTAGGTGCCGGCGTTGTTCACCAGGATCGCGGGCGCGCCGAACTCCTTCTGCACGAACCCCACGAAGCGCTTCACGCTCTTCGTGTCGGAGACGTCGAGCGAGTGGCTCACCGCCAGGTCGCCCGCACCCAGGGCCGCGCAGGCCCGCTCTCCCTTGAAGGGGTCGCGCGATCCCATGACGACGCGGATTCCCTCCTTCACGAGCTGGCGGGCGATCTCGAGGCCGATCCCCCGGTTGGCACCGGTGACGATGGCGGTCTTTGCGATGGACATTTGTCTCCTTTGGGCGACTCGTTTCGGGGTCTGGCTGCTATGATAAGCGGTCAAGCGCTCCCCTGAAGCACGCACCATGCCGAAGTTCCTGCGCGCCGTCCGGCTCGACGACTCCGACGATCACCTTTTCAAGACCCACGGCGCCGCCCGCGAGGGCGACTGGGTGGTGAGCGGAGGCTATGCCGTCTGCGATTTCGCCAACGCCCCGAAGTGCGATCCGCGCTGCTACTGCGAGTCCTCCTTCCTCGCCCTGGAGGGCAGGCAGCGCTGCTCGATCGCCGAGGTGGTCGAGGTGAGCGCGGAGGAGCTCGAGGCCCACACCGACGCTCTCGCCTGGTTCCTCGTGAAGGGCTGGGGCGCGCCGTCGTGGGAAGTGGCGCGCCGGGTGGCCGAGGAGGAGGTCCGCCACACCGCCGACGTGTGCGAGAGCCTCTCCCCGGAGGTCTGGATCACCGTGAAGAGGACGCCCCGCGACGGCGGCGCTGCGGTGGAGGAGCAGTACGCCGTCTACGACCGGCTCCTCATCGGATCCCACAAGCTCTAGCGCGACCTGCGCCCTCCCCCGGACTCGGGCAAACTGTCTGACACACCGCTCTTTCGGAACCACAAAAAGATGACCTACGCCGCCATCACGGGCTGGGGCAAGTGCATGCCGCCGGCCGTCCTCGCCAACGCCGACCTCGCCACGTTCCTGGATACCGACGACGAGTGGATCACCTCGCGCACGGGCATCCGCGAGCGGCGCATCTCGCACGTGCCGCTGACGGCCCTCGCCCACGTGGCGGCCGCCCGGGCGCTCGCCTGCGCAGGGCTGGAGGCGAAGGACCTCGACCTCGTCGTCCTGGGGAGCTGCTCCTACGACGAGCAGGTGCCCAACAGCGCCTCGGGCGTGCAGGCGCTCCTGGGCGCGGACCACGCCGCCGCCATGGACGTGAACACCGCCTGCACCAGCTTCCTCTACGGGCTTTCCACCGCCAACGCGATGATCCGCACCGGCGTGGTGAGGAACGCGGTGGTGATCGGCGTGGAGGTGATCTCGCCCTTCATGGACTGGACCAACCGCGGCGTCGCGGTGCTCTTCGGCGACGGCGCGGCCGCGGTGGTGCTGCAGGCGACCGAGGAGAAGGAAGGCCTGCTCGCCGAGAAGCTGGGCTGCTACGCCGACGCGCGCCACATCCTGCGCGTGCGCGGCATGGGCGCGGCGTACGCGAACCGCGGCATCCAGGTGGGCGTCACGGGCTGGGACTTCGACGGCCAGGAGATCTTCAAGCGCGCCGTGCACGGGATGACGGAAGCCTCCCGGGCCGCGCTCGAGCGCGCGGGCCTTTCCATCGGCGACATGGACCTCGTGGTGCCGCACCAGGCGAACCAGCGCATCATCGACTTCGTGGGCAAGCGCATCGGCGTCGCGCCCGACCACGTGTTCGTGACCGTGGCGCGCTACGGAAACATGTCGGCGGCAACGGTGCCGGTGGCCCTCGTGGACGCGATCGAGGAGGGGCGCGTCACGCCCGGCGCGAAGATCCTCACTCCCGCCTTCGGCGGCGGCCTCACCTACTGCGCGCACGTGATCCAGTGGGGCGGCCGCAACACGCCGCTGGGGGCCTCGCCCGTCGAGCTCCCGCCCTGCGACAAGTCCGCCCTGGAGATGGTGCGGGACCTCATGTCGAGGAAGGGCGACCCCGCCGGCGCGGCCGAGGGGCTCGCCGCCCCCCTCGTCGCGTGAGCGCGGCCGTGCTGCGCATCTGGGGGAGGATCTCCTCGGTCAACGTCCAGAAGGTGGTGTGGGCGGCCGACGAGCTGGGGCTCGCCTACGAGCGCAAGGACGCCGGCGGCGCCTTCGGCGTCGTGGCGACGCCCGAGTACAGGCGCATGAACCCCAACAGCCTGGTCCCGGTGATCGAGGACGACGGGTTCGTGCTGTGGGAATCCAACGCGATCGTGCGCTACCTGGCCGCGAAGCACGCGCCCGGCACGCTCTGGCCCGACGACCTGCGCCGGCGCGCCGACGCCGACCGCTGGATGGACTGGCAGGCCACCACCTTCACGCCCGCGATGCGCGACGCCTTCTGGCAGCTCGTGCGCGTGCCGCCCGAGAAGCGCGACGCGGCCGCGGTGGAAGCCTCGCGCGCCGCCACCGAGAAGGCCGCCGCGGTCCTCGAAGCGCACCTGGAGGGCAAGGCGTTCGTGGCGGGCGAGTCGTTCTCCCCGGCCGACATCGTGCTGGGGTGCGCCACGCACCGCTGGCTCAACCTGCCGGTCACCCGCGAGCCGCGGCCGCAGATGGAACGCTGGTACGCCTCCCTCAAGGCTCGCCCGGGGGCGAAGCAGACACTCTCGACGCCGGTGACCTGAGCGGCACCGGCCCGGTCAATCGCCGGCCGCCTGCACGCCGCGCGAAGCCCGGGGCGCACCGGCCCGCCAGGCCGACCGGGCCGCGGCGATGGCCGAGGCCACGGTGACGGGAACGCCGAAGAGCAGGATGGGCGCCCAGGGCGCCGCGGCGAACCCGCTTTCGCGGGCTTCCGGCAGCGCGACGCCGCTCGCGACCAGGAGCACCGAGAGCCCGAGGGTCGCCGTCCAGGCGGCCGCCGCGCCGCGCGCGGCGAGCCAGCCTCGCACGCGCGCATCGACCAGCACCACGCTCGCCGCGAAGACGGTCGCGAACGCGCACAGCGCCTCGTAGGCCTCGTGCGGCAGGCGCTGGAACACGCCGGCGCTCGTGCCCGCCGCGACGGCGCCGACCCAGAGGGTGAGCGACATCGCGAGCGTGAGGGGGACTTCCCGGTAGTCTTCGTTCGTCATGTCGGTTCTCCTGTTCGTGGCGTTCACAGCAGGGGCGCGGGGCCGGGAAAAGCCGACCGCTCGCCGCGCGCGGGCGGCGGCGCGAACCTCACCTCCGCCTTGAGGAAGTCGATCGCGTCGCGCACCACGCCGGGGTCGCGCAGGATCGCGTTGTGGCCCAGGCCCTGCGTGCGCAGGAACCGCGCGCCGCGCCACGCGCGGGCCACCGCGAGGCCGGCGCCGATCGGCACGTCGGCGTCGTCCTGGTCGTGGATCACGAGCGCGGGCGCGTCGATCGAGGCCACGGCGCGCGGCAGTTCCAGCTCGTCCCAGCTCACGCCGTAGCGGCGCTCCACCGACGACTGCAGCCGGGCGCGGAAGGCTTCGCCCAGGCCGAGCTTCCTCGCGAACCACGCGGAGTAGCCCACGAGCGAGGCAGGCGGCGCCACGAGGACGCTGCGCATGCGCCTCGAGCCCGCGCGCAGGAACGGCGCGATCGCGGCTGCCCCGAGGGAATGGCCGACCACGCCCGCGACGGAGATCCCGCGCGCCTCGAGGGTCGAAGCGACGGCCCCGAGCCCGCGGCCGAAGTCGATGAGGGAGGATTGCCTCCCCTCGGAGTGGCCGTGGCCCAGGTGGTCGAACACCACCGCCTGGAATCCCGCGCGGGCGAGCGCCGGCACGAAGGCGTGGAACTGCGCGCCGCGCCCGCCCCAGCCGTGGCTCAGGATCACCGCGGGGGCGCCGGCCGGGCCGAAGCGCCAGGCGGCGAGGCGCGCGAGCCCGAGGGGCACGACGAAGCCTTCGCCGCCCGCGAGGAACTCGCGGTCCCGGCCGCGCGCCTCGCGCCGCGGAGGCGTGAGGAAGAGCCGCACGGCGTCGGCGAGGGCGCGCTCGGGGGCGACGATCGATCCCACCTGCAGGCGGGCGCGCGTCGACAGCATCTTTACGGAACGAACGATCGTGCTATTCATGGGCAACAGGGCGGCGGGCATGGCAAACCTCCGTCGGGCGGGATCAGCGGCGCGCGGCCGCGGGGCGGGATGCGGGTTTCGGCGCGGGAGCGCGATTGGCTTCCACGAGGCGATCGAATCCGGAGAGCGCACGGGCCGAGGCGCCGTCGTCGCCCAGCAGGCGCTGCGTGTGATAGTAGGCGAGGATCAGGCCGAACATCTCGAAGACGACCTGGCGCACGTCGGTGCCCGTCGCCAGCTCGCCGCTTTCCACCGCCATCTGCACGGCCTTGCCGAGCTCGCGGGCCACGAGGCGCTGGCGCTCGACCACCGCTTCGCGCATGGGGCCGGGCTGGTCGTCGTACTCCTCGGACGCGGCGTGGATGGGGCAGCCGCCGCGCAGCTTCGCGTGCTCGGGCCAGGTGATCCAGTTCTCGAAGAGCGCGCGCAGCCGCTTCACGCCCCGGGGGGCCTTGAACGCGGGCAGGAAGACGGCCTCGGTGAAGCGGCGGGCGGCCTCGTCCAGGGCGGCGATCTGCAGGTCCGTGCGCGAGCCGAAGTGGGCGAAGAGCCCGCTCTTCGAGAGCCCCGTGCGCTCGGCGAGAAGGCCGATGGTGAGCGACTCGAAGCCCGCCTCGCTCGCCTGCTGCACGGCGGCGTCGAGGATCTGGGCTCGGGTCTCTTCCCCTTTTCGGGCCTTGAGGGCTTGCGGCGACATGGGTTCTCCGGTCTGTGGGACGCAGAATAGTACGACCGTTCGTTTCCTGTCAAGCCCCCCGGCCGGGCGCTACCATCGCGCAATGGACCTGCGCCGCTACGACCTCAACCTCCTCGTGACCCTGGAAGTCCTGCTGGACGAGTGCAGCGTCACGGCCGCCGCCCGCCGCCTCAACCTCAGCCAGTCGGCGGTCAGCGCCGCCCTGGACCGGCTGCGGGCGATGTTCTCCGACCCCTTGCTCGTGCGGGTGGGCAACGGCATGCAGGTGACCCCCCTGGCCCGCAGCCTGCAGGGCCCGATCAAGACCGCGCTCGCCTCGGTATCGCTTGCCCTCGCGCTGCCGCAGCGTTTCGACCCCGCGAAGGCGCGCATCAACGTCCGGCTCGGGATCACCGACTACGTGGGCCTGCTGCTGCTGCCGGCGCTCTACGCGAAGCTCGCGGCACAAGCCCCGGGTATCACCCTCGAGGTGCTTCCGCGCCCCGTGGAGGATTCCGTCTCGCGCGTCGTGTCCGGGGAGATCGACATCGCCCCCATCGTGGACCCGCCGGAGGGCCGCGACCTTTTCAATGCGCCCCTGGTCGAGGAATCCTTCGTGTGCACGATGCGCGCGGACCACCCCCTGGCCAAGGCGCGCCTCACGCTCGCGCGCCTCATGGACTACCCGCAACTGGCGGTGACCGCGCACGTGGGCGCCGCGAAGCTGGTGGAGCGGGCGTTCGCCGAGCGCGGGCTTCGCCGGCGCATTCCGGTGAGCGTCGCGGGATTCGCGACCAGCTTCGCCCTGCTCGCGGAGAGCGACCTCGTCGCGATCGTCCCGGGAGGCATCGCGCGACTGCAGGCGGCGCGCTTCGGCCTCGCGATCCGGCCGCCGCCCCTGGCCATCCCCCGCTACACGCTGTCCATCCTCTGGCACCAGCGCACGGCGCACGACGCGGCCCACCGCTGGTTCCGCGAGCAGCTGCTCGCCGCGGGCGCGGTCACGCAAAGTCATCGACAGCGTCGATAACATAATCCATAAATATCGATTGGACGAAACACCCGCGCCCGCCTACATTGGCGGTGCGTGACGGAAAGCTTTTGCCCCGCAAGGGGCGACGGGATTCGGCGAGTTTGCGCTCGATCGCCGGATGCGTGGAGTTGGGGGCCCCCTCGAGGGGCCCTTTTTTTCGCCCTTACCGGCCCACGATGCGCTGGAAGGTCACGAGCATGCCCGCGGTCGCCCCCCAGATGAAGCGCCCCTGCCAGGGCATGGCCCAGTAGTGGCGCAGCCGCCCCTTGTAGAAGGCCCTCTCGTAGCGGTGGTTGGCGGTCTCGAGGAGGAAGGCGAGCGGCACCTCGAAGACGTCGGCCACCTCGTACGGGTCGGGCTCGTACTCCACCGGCGGCTCGGCCCAGCCGACGATGGGGCGCACGCGGTAGCCGGTCGAGGTGTGGTAGTCGGGAAGCTCGCCCAGGATCTCGACGAGCGCCGGGTCGATGCCCACTTCCTCGCGCGCCTCCCGGAGCGCGGTGTGCACCGGGCCCTCGTCGCCCTCCTCCACCCTGCCCCCCGGGGAAGCTGATCTGCCCCGCGTGGTCCGCCAGGTGCGCCGTGCGCTGCGTGAAGACGACCACCGGCTCGCCCGGGCGGTTCACGACGAGCAGCAGCACCGCCGCGGGCGTGAGGGCGCCGGCGGAGGCAGCCACGCGCTGCTTTTCGAGGTCGTCGGCGGTGAGCAGGTCCTCGATCGGGGGCGTGTCGGCGAGCCGGCGCACGATCTCGTCGCGGGTGAGCGGTGGTGGCATCGGTTCGGGCATGTCGCGGTCTTCGGCCCAAGTATAAGATGCGGCCACCTTCCCCTTCAGTGCCCTGCCGCACACCGCCGATGATCCTCCACGACTACTGGCGCTCCTCCGCCGCGTTCCGGGTGCGGATCGCCCTCGCCCTCAAGGGCATCGAGCCCGGGCGCCGCTACGTCCACCTGCGCAAGGGCGAGCAGCGCGCGCCCGGCTACCTGGCCAGGAATCCGCAGGGGCTGGTGCCCATGCTCGAGGACGGCGCGCACACCCTCACCCAGTCCCTCGCGATCATCGAGTACCTGGAGGAAACGCACCCGAAGCCACCGCTGCTGCCGGCCGCGCCCGCCGAGCGCGCCTGGGTGCGAGCCGTCGCGCTCGCGGTCGCCTGCGAGATCCACCCGCTGAACAACACGCGCGTGCTCGCCTACCTCGGGCAGGAGCTGGGGCTGGACGAGGCCGCGCGCAATCGCTGGTACGCGCACTGGGTGGCCGAGGGCCTCGCCGCCATCGAGAAGATGCTCGCCTCCCGCCCCGGGCCGGGCCCCTTCTGCCTGGGCGCCGCGCCCACCATGGCCGACGTGTGCCTCGTGCCCCAGGTCTTCAACGCCTGGCGCTACAAGGTTCCCGTGGAGCCCTACCCCCTCGTCCTCGCCGTGGTGGACGAATGCATGAAGCTCCCCGCCTTCGACCTCTCGCAGCCTTCGAAGCAGCCCGACGCGGAATCGTCCTAATCAGATTACTTTCCGGGTGGCAGTGCCATCTCCGGCACGAAAGTAATCTGATTAGGAGGATTCCGCGGGAACTTTCCGGCGGGCCCGGCGCAATAGGGGATGGAACGATGCGAAACCGCCCATGCCCCCCTGGAACATGCAGCCCGAGCTGACCCTCTTCGCCCGCATGCGCCAGGGCGACGAGGAGGCGTTCGTCGAGCTGTACCGGCGCTACAAGGACGCGGTGTACCGGTTCGCGCTGCTTCGCACCGGGTCGGCGGCCCAGGCCGCGGACGTGACGCAGGAGACGTTCCTGCACCTGATGACGCGCCCCGAGCAGTACGACCCCGCGCGCGGCTGCGTCGCGGCGTGGCTGTGCGGCGTGGCGAGGAACCTCGCGCGACGCGAGACCCGGTCCCGGGAGGACGCGATGGACCCGGACGACCTGGCCGAGGGCGCGCCGGGCCTCACGGAGCTCGTCGTTGCCGACGGGCCGGCCGAGAGGCTGCTCGCCAGCGAGACGGCCGAGCAGGTCCGCGCGGCTCTCGCCGCCATCGCTCCGCACTACCGCGACGTTCTCATCCTCTGCGAGCTGTCCGACCTTTCCTACGCCGAGGCCGCCCAGGTCTGCGGCATCGACATCGGCACCGTGCGCTCGCGCCTTTCCCGGGGGCGCGCCCAGCTCGCCGACCGGCTTTCCGGGCTGGGCCTCATGCAGGGCCCGGGCCGCGCGAAGGAGGCATCATGAACACCGGAAACGACACGCTGCATCCCGCCGTGCGCGAAGCACGGCTCGCCGGGCGGCTGGACGAGCTGAAGGCTGCGCTCGCTGCGGCCACGCCCCCCGCGCGCCTCGAGGACAGCCTCGTGAGCGCGTTCCGGGTGCAGGCAGGCCGCCAGCGCCGAGCCGCCCGCCCGCTCCTGTGGTGGATGCCCGCGCTCGCCATGGTGGCAACCCTGGCAATCGCGAGCTGGATGGTGCGAAACCCCGCCGTGCAGCCGGCCGCGGGGCCCGCATTCGAGTTCTTCACCGTGCCCGCGGCGCGCAACGACCCCGGGCCCTTCATGGCCCTGAAGCCCCTGGATCGCATCGCGCTCGAGCCGCAGGCCACCGTGGTGGCCACCGAGTTCCCGCGCGAGATGCTCGCCCAGTGGGGCCTTCCGGTGGCCCCGGAGCGCGTGGGCGAGCCGGTGCGCGCCGAGATGCTCTTTTCCGCCGAAGGCGAGCCTCTCGCCATTCGCATCCTCGACTGAACGAATCCCGGACGAAAGGACTGCCATGAAGACGAACGTCATCTCCGCCGCCATCGCCTGCGCCCTCGCGGGCCCCGCGCTCGCCCAGGATCCCGGCACGCGCCTCGAGCGCGAGATCGCGATCGACACACACGAGATCCTCGCCGAGGCCGCTGAGGCCAAGGCCACGGCGCGCGCCTGGCGCGAGTGGGGCGACGAGGTCCGCGCCTCGATCGGCGCCATGTTCGGCGACCACCTCGGCGCCGCCAAGGTCGTGAAGGGCGCGCCGTACAGCGCCGAGATCGTGACCGAGATGAACCAGGCGCTCGCGGACGGCAACGTGATCTCCCGGAAGACGGGCGGGCGCATCTACCGCGACGGCGAGGGGAGGACGCGCCAGGAGACGATCGTGGGCGGCGAGCCCAAGTCGATCCAGCTCAGGGACCCGGTCGCGGGCACCTCCGTGATGCTCCTTCCCGGGTCGAAGAAGGCCGTGCACGGCCCCCGCTTCGCCCTGCACGGGGACGCCAGGGAGGTCCAGGTCCTGCGCATCGGGGACAAGGAGATCCGCATAGAGGACGGCAGGGTGAGCGTCGACGGCAAGGCAGTCGACGGCGTGGTCGAGCTCAAGAGCGGCGGCAAGGAGATCCGCATCGAGAACGGCAAGGTGACCATCGACGGCAAGGAGGCGTCCCCCGGCGAGGGCGGCAGGAAGAAGGTCATCGTGAAGCGCATCGACAGCGCAGAGGCGGGAGAGGGCATGGTGCGCGAGGAAGTCCGCGTCCAGGTGCTGCGCGGCCCGGAAGGCAAGGAAGTGAGCATCGTGATGCCGCCCGTGCCGCCCGTGCCGCCCGTGCCGCCCGTGCCGCCGCTCGGGGACCACTTCGGCTGGCACGTCGACCGCGACCTGGCCGGCGCCAAGGCAGTCACCACGTCGCTGGGCGAGAAGGAGTTCGACGGCGTGAGGGCCGAGGGAAAACTGACGACGCACACGATCCCCGCCGGCGCGGTCGGCAACCGCAACCCGATCGCCGTCACCCGCGAGACGTGGTACTCGCCCCAGCTCAAGCTCACCGTGTACTCGCGCAGCAACGACCCGCGCCGCGGCGAGACGCTCTTCCGGCTCGCGAACATCCGCCGCGGGGAGCCGCCGGCCGAGCTCTTCAAGGTGCCGGCGGAATATGCCACCCCCGGCAAGCGCGCGAAGGGCTAGGACGCCGACCCCGGTATCATCGGGCCTCGCCAAGGAGGCCCGGATGTTCCTGACGACCGCCCGCCTGCGACTGCGCCCCTGGCGCGAATCGGACCTCGCGCCCTTCGCGGCGATGAACGCGGACCCGCTCGTCATGGAGCACTTCGCGGCGCCGCTCACGCGCGAGGAAAGCGACGCCTACGCCCGGCGCATGATGGCGGCGATCGAGGGGCGCGGATGGGGCAACTGGGCCCTCGAGGAGATCGGCGGCGAGCCCTTCGTCGGCTTCGCGGGGCTGTCGGCGCCCTCCTTCGAGGCGCACTTCACGCCCTGCACCGAGATCGGCTGGCGATTGGTGCGAAGCGCGTGGGGACGCGGTTACGCGACGCAGGCCGCACGCGCCGCCCTCGCCTTCGGATTCGGCGAGCTGGGGCTGGCGGAAATCGTCTCCTTCACGGCGCTCGCCAACGCGCGCTCCATCGCCGTGATGGAACGCCTGGGAATGCGCCGCGACGGCGGGTTCGACCACCCTCGCCTTCCCGCGGGCCATCGCCTGCAGCGGCACGTCCTCTACCGCCTCTCCTCTCCCTCCCGTTGACCCTCATCCCCGACCCTTCTCCCAAGGGAGAAGGGAAGCCTCTGCTCCCCTCTCCCTCCGGGAGAGGGGTCGGGGGTAAGGGCAATCCCTAGAAGCCCGACCCCGGCTCCCGCAGGAAGGCCACTTCTTCCGGCGTCGACTCCCTCCCCAGCGCCGCGTTGCGGTGCGGGAATCGCCCGAAGCGCCGCACGATCACGCGATGCTTCTCGGCCCACTCGGTGAGCCCCTTCGTCCCGGGAAACGCCTCGAGCGCCGAGAAGAGCGCGACCGACCGGTCCTGCATGGCGAGGTCCTCCGCGTGCTCGAAGGGCAGGTAGAGGAACTGCCGCTCCACGGGCAGGCGCGCCTCGTCCCACCCGCGCCCGATCGCGAGCTGGGCGCAGGCGAGCGCCGCCGCATCCTGCGAGAAGGCCCTCGGGTCGTCGCGGTAGAGGTTTCGCGAGAACTGGTCGAGCACCACGACCAGCGCGAGGAGCGAATCGGGATCGTCGTGCCAGCGGTCGAGCTCCCCGAGGGCCGCGCGCGCGTGCAGCGCGAGGAAGCGGTGCCGGATCTCCTCGTCGAACGCCGGGTCCTTGCGGAACCACGCCGGGCGCGGCTTGCCGAATTCGGCCGACCCCGGCTCGCCGAACCAGAACGCCAGGACCTCGCGGACTTCCCCGCCGGAGGACATGTGCCTGCCGTCAGTTGCGAGGAGCGGCCGGGGCGCGGGCCGGATTCGCCGCCTGCCCCGAGCTTCGCCGCGTCGGCTCGTCCCCGCCCGCCACGCGCTTCCTCACCCTCGGCGCGCTCGGCGGCGGCCGCCAGATCTGTCGGAAGGCGCCGATCTTCTGACGCCAGGTGAGGCGCTCCGAGGACATCGCCTCGAAGAAGGCCGCGATGCGCTTGGACATGACGACCGTGTAGAAGCCCAGCGCGATCGTGGGCACGAACACCGCCATGAAGATCCAGAACTTGTCCCAGCCCGCGAGCTCCGTGTGGTTGAAGAGGTTCATGCCCAGGAAGCCGGTGACCACGGTGCCCGCCATGCCCAGGGCCGACACGACCGTGAGGCGCATGGCGTTGTCGCCGGCCTTGCGCGTGCGGTCGGCGTCGAGGTACCGGTTGATGTCCTGCGCCTCCTCGCGGACTTCCGCGAAGAGCGCGTCGCTGCCCAGCTGGTGGGCCCAGCGCGCGAACATGTCGGAGGCGAGCACCTGGTTCGAGATCTCGTGGAACCAGTAGCGGTGGTTGAAGCGCAGGAAGAGCTCCAGGGCCTCGCGCACGCTGTCCTTGAACACGCGCACGCTCGCGTAGTCGCCCACGCGCAGGCGCTCGACGGCGATCGAGAAGCGGTTCGAGAGGTTCAGGAGCGCCGCCTTGTGGAAGTTGACGATGAGGCCGATCTGGAAGAACTGCAGGCGGAAGGTGTGCACCAGGTCCGTGCGGTCGTCCTGGTGCTTCGTGATCATGGCGAAGGCCACGCCGCAGAAGACGAAGCGCGTGTTCATGCCGCTCGCGGCGCTCTCCCCGTCCCAGTAGCGGTCGTAGCAGTGCTTCTGCTCGAAGTCGGCGAGGAAGCGCGGGGCGAAGGGCAGCGTGTCCGAAGGACCCCACTTGGCCGTGTACCCGATCCTCGCGAGGTCGCCGCGGGTGAGGCAGCGCGGCTCGTCGAGCGCGAGGTAGGTCATGATCGGGATGCGCTTGTTCTCGATCTGGTAGTACTGGAGGACGCCGCCCCCCAGGTAGGCCGGCACCATCGGGTGCAGCAGGTACTCCCAGTGCAGCGACAGCGGCGTCTGCTTGATGTCGCGCACCAGCCCGATGTACTTGTCGCGGTCGCCGTAGTCCGAGGTCGACAGGAGCGCGCCCGCCGCGTCCCGGAGTTCCACCGAGAACGTGCAGTGCGCGCCCTGGCCGGGCTCGTCCCAGTACGGGGGATAGGGCCGTCCGAAACGGTCCATCAGCTCGATGGCGTCCTCCAGCGGGAGGTCCTTCGCCACGACCTCGAAGGCGAGGATGGCCACGTCCTGGTCGTAGAAGAACACGAGCCGCGTGCGGGCGACCGCGAGGTCGATGGGCGCGTCCGGCCGGCGCAGCCACACCCGCGCGGTGGCGATGTCGTCGCGGCGGAACATGTGCAGGCTGGAGGGCGTCTGCGCGTCCGCCTCTCCGAAGCCGTAGAGGAAGCGCTGCACGTAGGGCAGGAAGTACACGAACTCCTGGTAGCCCGTCTGGCAGGACTCGTCCTCGACCAGCAGGTTGTCCTTCACCTCGCGCCAGGGCCCGGGATTGGCGCGCAGCACGTCCCAGTGCGTGGCGAAGCCCGTCTCGCGGCGCAGGCGGCGAAGCTGCAGCGGCCAGAGGAGAATATGGCGAAATTCGCGGACGGTCTTTTCGGAAGCGGGCATGGGAGTGGCGGGAGGGGAGACTTGCGAGGTTTTGCGCAGTATCGCCCCGCTGCGCGGGGGTTGTCGATGCGTATGGGGGGCGCGGACCCGTTGTCGGCCTCTGCCAGGCGTGAAGAAGGAAGGCTTGTCCCTTTCCGGCCTTAGAACGGCATGCGGCCGGAAAGGGATACCGCTTCCTCGCTCAATTCTCGGCCGACGACGGGTCCGCGCCCATGCCCGCACGGGCAACGGCTTTCCCGAACTCGATACGGCAAGCACGCCGCCGCTACGCTTCATGCCACGGCTCCCCGCGCACGTCCGCGAATTCTGAATGGGGAGAGGATCGGAGTGAGGATGCATCCTGCCTCCTCCCACACATCCGGACGCAGGTTCGCCAGTGGCCGAATCCCGTAGCCGGCGGCAACGCGAGTGAGGAAGGCGCTTGTCTTTTCGGCCGCATGCCGTTCTAAGGCCGAAAAGACAAGCGCCTTCCTCACTCGCGCCTTGCCGACGCCGGCTGCGGGATTCGGCCCGACAAACCCGTCAGGGACAACGGTCGTGCGGGCAGCGGTTCACTTCGATGGAAACGTGCGCGAGGGTCGCGATGCCCGCGAGGCGCCCGCGGTAGTCGTCGGGCGTGAGGGGCGTCCTCGCCACGACGGAGACGATGCAGGCATAGCGGTCGCGGCCGACGCGCCAGAGGTGCAGGTCGGCGATCTCGGCGTCGCCGTCGCTCTCGATGGCGAGCTTCACCGCGCCGGCCACCGGGGAATCCATCTCGCGGTCCAGGAGCACGCGCGACGACTGCACGAGGAGGCCCTTCGACCACCAGGCGATCACCACGGCGCCCACGATGCCCATGGCCGGGTCTAGCCACGCCCACCCCGCCACCATGCCGGCGGCGAGCGCCGCGATGGCGAGCACGGAGGTGAACGCGTCGGCGAGGACGTGCAGGTAGGCGCCTCGGAGGTTGAGGTCGTGGTGCCCGCCATGCGCGTGGCCGCCGTGATCGTGATCGTGGCCGTGATCGTGATCGTGGTCGTGACCATGGTCATGGTCATGGCCGTGATCGTGGCCGGCGAGCAGGATCGCGGACGCCACGTTGACCAGGAGCCCCACGACCGCCACCGCGAGCGCGGTCCCGAAGGCGATCTCGTGCGGGTTCACGAGGCGGATGACCGACTCCACCAGCATCGCGAGGGCGACGATCGCCAGCACCAGGGCGCTCGAGAACGCGCCGAGCACCTCGATCTTCCAGGTGCCGAAGGCGAAGCGCGAATCCCGCGACCAGCGCCGCGCCAGGGCATAGGCGATGCCGGCCATGGCGAGCGCCGCGACGTGCGTGCCCATGTGCCAGCCGTCGGCCAGGAGCGCCATCGAGCCCGTGATCCAGCCCCCGGCGATCTCGGCCACCATCGTGACGGCCGTGATGGCCACGACGATCCACGTGCGGGTCTCGGCCGCGCGGTTGCCGGTGTCGAAGGCGTGCTCGTGCCGCCAGGCGGAGAGGTCGTGCAGTGCCATGCGCTCGTCGTTGCGGCGGCGGCCCCTGGCCGCCGGGAGGTCCTCAGGCGCCGGCGCGCACCGGCGAGAAGCCGGCCTTGGCGATGGCGGCGGCGACGCGGTCGGCCGTGAAGGCGCTCTCCACCTTCACCCGCTTCGCGGCCAGGTCGATCTCGCAGCGGCCTTCGGGGTCGAGGGACTTCACGGCGTCGGTGATGGTCGCGGCGCAGTGCCCGCAGGTCATGTCCTGGACGGTGAACTCGTGCATGGTCACTTGGACTTCTGCAGGCGCGTCACGAGGTAGCCGCCGTCGGCCTCCTCGGCGCGGAAGCGGATCTTCGCGCCGGGCTCGAGGCCTTCGAGCATGGCCGGGTCCTTCACGCGGAAGACCATGGTCATCGGCGGCATCTTGAGGTTCTCGATCGGCCCATGCTGGATGGTGACCTTCTTCGCCTCGCGGTCGACCTTCTTCACCTCGCCGGCAGTGAGGGGGGCCGAGGGAGCCTTGGCCTTCGCTTCGGTCTTGGCGGGTGCGTCGGCGGCCGGGGCGGCCGCGGGGACGAGGGCGCCGGCGAGGGCCGCGGCGAGGATCCATTGGCGCTTCATTCGTTCTTCTCCTGGAGGGAATCGCAGCCCGTATTCTAAGCCCGGCGGGCCCCGGCGAGGTCGTCGAGGATGGGACAGTCCGGGCGGTCGTCGCCGTGGCAGCAGTGGACCAGGTGCTCGAGCGTGCGGCGCATGCCCTGCAGCTCGGCGATGCGGGCGTCGAGGTCGGCCATGTGCTTCGCGGCGAGCCGCTTCACGTCGCCGCTCGCGCGGCGCTTGTTCTGCCACAGGCCCAGCAGACCCGCGATCTCCTTCATCGTGAAGCCCAGGTCGCGGGAGCGGCGGATGAAGCGCAGCACGTGGAGGTCGGCGTCGCGGTAGATGCGGTACCCGGCCACCGTTCGCCCGGCCTTCGGGACGAGCCCGATCTCCTCGTAGTGCCGGATCATCTTGGCGGAGACGCCCGAGGCCTCCGCCGCCTCGCCGATGTTGTAGAAGCCCTCGCGGCGCGCGTCCGAGAGCTCGAAGTACTTTGCCTGCGGCATCGTTTCCCCCGTCGTCAGCGGCGCCCGCCCCCGGCCTTCCAGCGGGCAAGCAGCAATGCGTTGGACACCACGCTCACGCTCGAGAGCGCCATGGCCGCGCCGGCGATCACCGGCGAGAGCAGGCCCAGCGCCGCGAGCGGCACCCCCACCACGTTGTACACGAAGGCCCAGAAGAGGTTCTGGCGGATCTTTGCATGGGTGCGCCGCGAGATGTCCAGGGCGTCGGCGACCAGGGACGGGTCGCCGCGCATGAGCGTGATCCCGGCGGTGTGCATCGCCACGTCGGTGCCCGTGCCCATCGCGATGCCGATGTCCGCCGCGGCGAGCGCCGGCGCATCGTTGATGCCGTCGCCCACCATGGCCACCGCGCCGTGCGCGGCGCGCAGTTGCGCCACCACCGCGGCCTTGTCCTCCGGGAGGACCTCGGCACGCACGTCGTCGATGCCGGCGAGGCGCCCCGCGGCCAGCGCCGCGCCGCGGCTGTCCCCCGTCACGAGGACCGATGCGATGCCCAGCCCGCGCAGCCTCGCGACCGCCGCGGCGGCCTGGGGCTTCATCGCGTCGCCGAAGGCGAGGAGCGCCAGCACCCTGGCCCCGGGCCCGGCTTCCAGGAGCCAGGACACCGTCATGCCCTCGCCCTCGAGCCGCGCGCAATCGCTTTCCAGGGGCTCGAGGCCCGCGGCCTCCAGCTCCCGCGCCCAGCGGCGGCTGGCGATCGCGATCGGGCGCCCCGCCACCACCGCCTCGACGCCGCGGCCGGCCACCGTGCGCATGCGCTCGGCCGCGGGGACCGGCACGGCCTCGCGCCCGGCCGCCTCGATCACCGCCCGTGCGAGCGGGTGCGACGAACCGCCCTGCACGGCGGCAGCCAGGCCGAGCGCCTCCTCGCGCGCGATTCCCAGCGGCACGACCTGCGCGAGGGAGGGCTTGCCCTCGGTGAGCGTGCCCGTCTTGTCGAAGGCCACGACGCGCGTGCGGTGGGCGATCTCCAGGGCCTCGGCGTCCTTGATGAGGATGCCGTGGCGGGCCGCGACCCCCGTGCCCACCATCACCGCCGTCGGCGTGGCGAGCCCCAGCGCGCAGGGACAGGCGATGACGAGGACGGCCACGGCGTTGAGCACCGCGGCCTCCCAGTTGCCGGTGCCGAGGCCCCAGGCAAGGAGCGTGACGAACGCGATGGCCACCACGACCGGCACGAACACCTCGCTCACGCGGTCCACGAGGCGCTGGATGGGCGCCTTGGCGGCCTGCGCCGACTCCACCGCGCGGATGATCCTCGCGAGCGTGCTTTCCGCGCCCACCGCGACGGTGCGCGCGACGAGCCGGCCCTCGGCGTTCACGGAGCCCCCGGTGAGGCGGCTACCCGGCGACTTGGCCACCGGCAGGGCTTCGCCCGTCACCAGCGACTCGTCCACGTGGCTCTCGCCCCCGGTCACCTCCGCGTCGACGGGCACGCGCTCGCCGGGCAGCACCACCACGGTGTCTCCCACGCGCACGCGGCCCACCGGGACGACGCTTTCGACGCCGTCCGCGAGCACCCGCGCGGTCTCCGGGCGCAGCGCCGAGAGCGCGCGAATCGCCTCCGTCGTCTGCCGCTTGGCACGCTCCTCGAGCCACTTGCCCGCGCGCACCAGCGTGATCACGACGGCGGAGGCCTCGAAATACAGGTGCGCGCCCTCCTCGGCGATGGCGAGCCAGACGCTCAGCCCGTAGGCCGCGCTGGTGCCGATGGCCACCAGCAGGTCCATGTTGCCAGCGCGCGCGGCGAGCGCCTTCCACGCCGAGCGGTAGAAGCGCGCCCCGATGACGAACTGCACCGGCGTGGCGAGCAGCCACTGCAGCCACGCCGGCAGCATCCAGTGCACGCCGAAGAGGCCGGCCAGCATCGGCACCACGAGGGGCGCGGTGAGGAGCGCCGCCGCCAGGAGCTCGAGGGCGTCGCGGTTCAGGGCGGGCGTGGGCGGCGCGGGCTGCGCCAGGCCCGCCAGCTTCGCGTCGTAGCCGGCCTTGTGCACGGCCGCGAGGGCGGCTTCGAGCGCGCCCGCCGGCGCCAGGATCGTGGCCGTCTCGGTCGCGAGGTTGACGCTCGCCGACTCCACGCCCGGCACCTTGAGGAGCGCCTTCTCCACGCGCGCGACGCAGGAGGCGCAGGTCATGCCCTGGATCGCGAGGTCGAAGCCGTTCACCCTCACCCCCGACCCCTCTCCCGGAGGGAGAGGGGAGAAATGGGCTCCCTCTCCCTCCGGGAGAGGGGAGAAACGGGCTCCCTCTCCCTTGGGAGAGGGCCGGGGTGAGGGTATCGATCCCGAATCCGCGGCCATGATCAGGCCCCGCTTCCCGGAAGGATGGGCGTGTAGCCGGCCTCCGCGATGGCCTCGACGAACTCCCCGGCGGGAAGCTCGCTCGCGATGCTCACCTTCCTCGCGGCGAGGTCGATCTGCACGCGCGCGGCCGCGTCGCAGGCCTCGATCGCCTGGGTGATGGTCCGCGCGCAGTGGCCGCAGGTCATGTCGGGGATGGCGATTTCGATCACGACGGTGCTCCTGGTGGATGGTGACAGCGTCACTTTCCACCTTCCCACCGTGGGAAGGTCAAGGCCCCGCCTTCGATCCCGGGCCCCTCAACCCCCGACCCCTCTCCCAAGGGAGAGGGGAGAAGAAGGACCCTCACCCCCGGCCCCTCCCCCGAGGGAGAGGGGAGCACGGTCATTCGATGAAATCGGGCCCGATGACCGCCCGCAGCACGGTCTCGCTGAGGCCCAGGGGCCGGGAATACCTGCCGGAGAACCACCAGACGGCGCCCTTCTTGATCGTGAGGTCGCCCACGTGCCCCGTGAGGAGCCTCGCCGCCACGCGGCCCAGGGTGGGCTGGTGGCCGACGATCAGGACGTTCTTTCCGTTGGCGGGCCAGCCCGCCTCGCGCAGGAGCGCGTCCTCGGTCGCCGAGGGGCCCAGGGGAATGCGCACGTCGAAGTCGAGGTCGAGCGCCTCGGCCGTCTGCCGCGCCCGTACCGCCGGGCTCACCAGGATCTCCCACTTGTCCTCCATGCGGGGGCGCAGCCACTTGGCGATCCTGGCGGACTGCCGCCGACCCTTGTCGGTGAGCTCGCGCTTCATGTCGGCCAGGCCGTCTTCCGCGTCGGCATGGCGCCACAGGACCAGTTCCATTTTCTTTCGCTCCGGAGGATTGCGGGGGCCGATTACAGCACGGCCGGGGATTATCGCGCTTCCAATGTGACAGGCGCTGGAGCCGCCGGAACCGCCGAGGTGGGCGCCGCTGCCGCCGCCGGCACGAAGCCATCGTGCCCGAACTGCCACAGGAGGAAGGCGTAGATGTCGGCGAGCTCCTCCACGCGCTGCGTGCGGGAGGCGCCCTGCCCGTGCCCGCCTTCCCACTCCACGCGCATCAGGACGGGCTTGCCGCTCGTGCTGGCCGCCTGCAGGCGCGCGGCCATCTTGGCCGCCTGCCAGGGATCGACGCGCGGGTCGTTCATGCCGGTGGTGAGCAGGACCGCCGGGTAGGCCGTGCCGTCCTTCACCTGGTGGTAGGCGGACATCCTGCGCAGGGCGTCGAATCCCTCGGGCGTGGCCACCGACCCGAACTCCGGGATGTTGGCGGGCCCGTTGGGCGCGAACTCGAAGCGCAGCATGTCGAGGACCGCGACGCGCGGCACGACCGCCGCGAAGAGGTCGGGCCGGCGCACCATCGCCCCGGCCGAGGGAATGCCCCCCGCGCTCGTGCCCTGGATCGCCAGCCGCAGCGGGCTGGTGAATCCGTACTTGATGAGGAATTCCGCGCACGCGATGAAGTCGAGGATGGTGTTCTCCTTCGTCGCCTTCTGCCCGTCCCGGTGCCACGCCTCGCCGTACTCGCCGCCGCCGCGAATGTGGGCAAAGGCGATGATCCCGCCCCGCTCGAGCCAGGCGAGGCGCGTGGCGTCGAAGAAGGGCGTCTGCGAGATGCCGTAGGCCCCGTAGCCCACGAGCAGCGTCGGGTTGTCGGCGGTGAGCACCGTCGACTTCCTGTAGAGCAGCGTGACCGGCACCTTCGTGCCGTCGTGGCTCGTGGCGTAGAGCCTCACCTCGTCCATCGCCGAGAAGTCGGCCGCCGGCGCCGGCTGCAGGCCGGTGTTGCGCAGGTTCCCGGTCTTCGCCTCCACCGCGACGACGGCCGGCGCCTCGAGGAAGCCCTGCAGGTGCAGCACCGCCCCCGGTTTCGCGGGATGGGTGAGCATCTGCGTGATGGCCACGTCGAAGGCGGTCTTCACGAACTCCGGCGTGCGCGAGGCGCCGAAGCCGAGGTTCAGCCGCTCGAGCCGTTCCAGGCCGCCCACGGTGGACCTCAGGTAGAGGGCGTCGGCGGCGAGCGACATCGCGAGGATCACCGCCTCGCCCTGCGGCACCGCCACGCGCGGGCGCGAGGCGCCGTCCCTGCCGACCCGCATCACCAGCACCTGGTTGAGGGGCGCGTCCTTGTGCGTGAGCAGGTAGAGGTCGTCCTTCCACGCCTGGATGGCGGTGACGCCGTCGTCGAAGTCGACGATCCTCGTCCAGCGCGGGATCCCCTTGGCGAGCTCCCGCACGGGCGTCACGTGGACGGCGATCTCGCGGCGCACGCCGTGGCGCACGATCGCGTAGGCGTGCGTCGAGTCCTCGGGCACGACCAGGGAGGGGTAGACGAATTCCGGCACGTCGCGCGCGCCGCCCACGCCCGAGGCGAACACGATCTCGTCCTGCGCCGCCGGCCGGCCCACGACGTGGCGATAGACGCGGATGCCGGCGTAGCGGTGCGCGGAATCCCTCGGCCCGCCCTCCGGGATGCGCGCGTAGTAGAAGGCGCGGCCGTCGTGGTGCCAGGAGAGCCCGGAATTGAAGCGCGCGCGGTCGATGGCCACGCCCAGGTCGCGCGCGCCCTTCACCTCGAGCACGCGCAGCGTGGCGTCCTCCGTGCCCCCCGTGCTGATGCCGTAGGCGACGAGCCTGCCGTCGGGCGACGGGCGGTACCAGTTGATGGCCGCGCGGGCTGCGCCGGAGGAAAGCGCCGCGGGATCGACGAGGACGCGCTCGGCGCCGGTGAATCCCTCGCGCACGCAGAGCACGGGCGAATCCAGACCGGGCGCGAGCTTGAGGTAGAAGACCTTGCCATTGGCCATCGCGAGGTTCCTCACGCTGACCTGGGCGGCGGAGAGCTCGCGGATGCGCGCGGCGATCGCCTCCCGCCCCGGAACCGACGCGAGCATCCTGCGGGCCGCCTCGTCCTGGCCACGGAAGAAGGCCCGGGAGTCCGCCGACCTCACGTCCTCGAGCCAGCGGTAGGGATCCACCACCTCGACGCCGTGCACCGCCTCGCGCACTTCGCGCACCTGCGCCAGGGGAGCGCCGGGAGGCGCCGCGGGCGGGGGCACCGCAAGGCCGGGTGCGGGGACGACCGCTGCAGGTGCGGCCGCCGGTTGCGCCGTCGCGGGGGCGGCCGCTTCCGGCGCAGGAGCGGTCCCCGCCGGCAGGGTTGCCAGGGCGGCGGCGGGCAGCAGGAGGGAAAGCAGGAGCGCTATGGCGTGGATCATCGGAGCGTGGCATCCGCCGTCGCCGCGAACTGCAGGGCCGCCAGGCGCGCGTAGAGGCCGTCCTCGCGGACGAGCGACTCGTGCGTGCCGGTGGCCACGATGCGTCCGTGGTCCATGACGACGGTTCGGTCCGCCGATTTTACCGTGGCCAGGCGGTGGGCGATGATGAGCGTCGTCCGCCCGCGCATGAGGCCCGCGAGGGCGAGCTGAACTGCGCGCTCGCTTTCGGCGTCCAGCGCGCTCGTGGCCTCGTCCAGGAGCAGCACCGCCCGGTCGGCGAGGATCGCCCGCGCGATCGCGATCCGCTGGCGCTGGCCGCCGGAGAGCTTCACCCCGCGCTCGCCCAGCGGCGTGGCGAGCCCCTGGGGCAGGCGGTCGGCGAACTCGAGGCACCAGGCGAGCCGGCAGGCCTCCCGCACCTCCTCGTCGGTGGCCTCGGGCTTGCCGTAGCGCACGTTGTCGGCGAGGCTCGAGGCGAAGATCACGGGCTCCTGGGAGACGAGGGCGAAGCGCCGGCGCCACTGCCGCGGGTCGGCCTCGCGCGCTTCCACCCCGTCGAGGCGGACCGCGCCCTCCTGCGGATCGTAGAAGCGCAGCAGCAGCTGGAAGACCGTGGTCTTGCCGGCGCCCGAGGGCCCGACGAGCGCCACGACTTCACCCGGGGAAACCGACAGCGTGAAACCCTCCAGCGCCGCGGTTTCCGGGCGCGAAGGGTAGCGAAAGCCCACGGCCCGCAGCTCGACGCTGCCGCGGGCCGGCTCGGGAAGGGGCACGGGATTCGCGGGCGCGCGGATCGCCGGCTCGGTGGCGAGGATCTCGGTGATCCTCTCCGAGGCGCCGGCCGCGCGCTGCAGCTCCCCCCAGGCCTCGGCGAGCACGAAGGTCGCGTTGGCCACGATGACGGCGTAGAAGATGAAGGCCGTGAGGCTCCCCGCCGAGAGCTGCCCGGCCAGCACGTCGTGGGCGCCCACCCACAGGAGCATCCCCACGGCGCCGAAGGCGAGCACGATCACGGCCGCGATGAGGAGCGCGAGCGAGGAGGACCGGCGCACGCTGGCGGCGAAGACGGCGTCGGCCAGCGAGCGGAAGGCGCGGTCGTCGTGCGGCTCGTGGACGTAGGCCTGCACGGTGCGTATCTCGTGCAGGGTCTCGTCCACGTGCGAGGACACGTCGGCCACGCGGTCCTGGGCCTGGCGCGAGAGGCTGCGCACCCGCCGCCCCAGCAGCCCGATGGGCAGCACCACCACCGGCAGGCAGGCGAGCGCGAGGAGGGAGAGCTTCACGCTCGTCACCGCCAGCATGACCGCGCAGCCGGCGAGCGTGAACGCCATGCGCAGGGCGTAGAGGAGCGTGCCCCCCATGACCGACTCCACGAGCGTCACGTCGGCCGTGAGCCGCGAGACCACCTCGCCGGTGCGCGAAGCCTCGAAGAAGGAGGGCGAGAGCCCCAGCATGTGGGCGTAGACGCGCGAGCGCAGGTCCGCGGTGAAGCGCGCCCCGACCCAGTAGACGTTGTAGACGCGCAGCCAGGTCACCGCGCCCAGCACGGCGATGAGGCCGGCGAGCGCGGCCACCCAGGTGTCGAGGAGGTCGGCGCGACCCTGGGCGAAGCCTTCGTCGATCACGCGCTTCAGGCCCTCCCCGATCACGAGGACCATGCCGGCGGACACGAGCATCGCCGCGAAGGCGACGCCGATCCGCGCCTTGTGCGGCAGAAGCATCCGGAACAGCGGAAGAAGGCGCGCGAGGCCCGCGCGCCGGTCGCGGGCGGGCGGCTCCTCGCCGCGCGAGCCGAAAGCCAAGCCGCGCTTCAGCCGCCGCGGCGCAGGATGGGCTTGGCCACCGTGCCCGAGACGGAGAACCCGCCGCGGTCCTGGGCGACGTTGGAGCGGATCTCCACCGACAGCCGGCCCGACAGCGCACCGCTCGCGCCGATGTCGATGCCGCCGCCGCCGCGCAGCACGCCGCCCTGCAGGTTGAGGTTGCGGTACGACACGCGGCCTTCGCCCGCGCCGTACTCGCCCGTGAGCTCGGCGAACTTGGTCACGCCGGCTCGGCCGGCCGCGTCCACCGATTGCATCGCGGCCACGAGGTCGATGTTGGAGATGGAGCCGTCGGCCAGGCGGAACTTGCCCTGCACGCGCGGGGTGGCGAACAGCGTCTCCAGCGACGCCGACTCCGCCGCGATCGCGAAGTTGCCCTCGACCTTGCCGGTCACCGCGATGTCCTTCGTGAAGGCGCCCACCAGCTGGTCGGCGCGCACGCGCGCCAGGGAGAGGTCGGACGCGAGCCGCACGCCGCCGCCCCAGCTCACCTTGAGCGTACCGTTCACCTTGCCCTCGAGGATGTCGGCCTCGAACTCGGAGAAGGTGAGGTCGCTGCCCGTGAGCACGCCCTTGGCGGTCACGTCGCTCACCGGCACCGGCGCGCCCAGCGGCAGCTCCCAGTTGCGGGCGTTGAAGTTCACCTCGAAGCCGCCCTCGGTCGGGCGCAGCGTGCCGCTCCACTTGCCCTCGCCCGACAGGCTCGCGCTCCTGAACTTTCCGTCCTTGCCGAAGCCGAGCGTCGCGTCGAAGGGCTTGAGCTCCGGCTTCACCTCGAGCTTCACGTTGCGAAGGCGTACCGACTCGATCACCGCCGACTCGCTCTTGCCCTCGACCTTGGCCCACCCAAGGACGCGCCGCGGCGCATCTCCCACGATGGAGACGTTCTCCAGCTCGAGCAGGTTGACCACCACCTTGTCGCCCAGCAGCGCCGGGATGTCCAGGAAGATGCGCCCGTGGGTCGCCTTGGCGTCGAGCGCCTTGCCGACGGTGAAGCCCTCGACCTTCAGGTGCGGCGAGGGGATGAGCGAGAACTTGAGGTTGGAGATCGACACCTCCTCGTGCAGCCAGCCGCCGATGCCCTTCTCCAGCTTGTTGGCGTACCCGCGCAGCGGCACCACGTGCAGCAGGCCCACGCCGACCACCACGAGCGCGGCGAGGCTCACCACGATGTTGCGCACCCAGTTGACCTTGCGGCGGGGGCGGCGCTTGACCGGCGCGGCGGCCTCGTCGACGTCGGCCTCGACCTTGGTGCGAAGCACGTCGGCGATCTCGCGCGCCTTCTTCTCCTGCTCGGAGCGCAGGCGCGCGTCCTCGTCGATCTCCGCCTGCTGCTTGGCCTGCATGTAGGCCTTTGCCTGCGCCTTGCCCTCGAGCTCGGCGCGGCGCGTCATGTCGCCTTCGATCTCGGCCTTCACCTTCTCGCGCGTGGTCTCCTCGACCGACTCGCGGGCCTTGGCCTCGATGCGCGCGCGCAACTCCGCCTGCTCGCGCGCCTTGCGCTCGGACTCGACCTTGGCGGCGAGTTCCCTCTCGCGGCGCTCGCTCTCCTCCGCCTCCACCGTCGCCCGGGCCTCGGCCTCGATCTTGGCCCTGCGCTCCGCATCGAGCCTCGCGGCAGCCTCCGCGCGCTCCTTCGCCGCCATGGACGCGGCCTCGGCCTTCTCGCGGGCGGCGATCTCCGCCTCCTCGCGGGCCCGCGCCTCGAGGCGGCGCAGCCTCCGGGTCTCCTCCTCCGCCTTCTCGCGCGCGATGGACTCCGCGGCCGCCCTCGCCTCCGCCTCGGCCCGCAGCTTGGCCTCCTGGTCGGCGCGCTCCTTCGAGGCGCGCTCCGCCTGGATGCGCACTTCCATCTCCGCCTTCTGCAGCGCCTCGCGCTCCTCTCGCAGGCGCTCCTCGAGCTCGGCCCGCGCGGCCAGGCGCGCCTCCGCCATGATCGTCGCCTGCATCTCGGCGCGAGCCTTCTCCCCGATCTCGTCGCGCAGCAGCGCTTCCATCTCGCCGCGGATGCGCGCCTCGATCTCCTCCTTGAGGCGCGCCTTGAGCTCCTGCTCGGCGCCCACGGCCTGCACCGCCTGCTTGCGGGCGGCCTCCTCGGCTTCGGCCCGCGCCTTGGCGAGGGCCGCCGCCTCCGCCTCGGCCTTCGCGCGCGCCTCCGCGAGCGCCCGGGCTTCGCGTTCCGCCCTGGCCCGCGCCTCGGCCAGGCGCTGGGACTCGGCTTCCTCGCGGACCTTCTCTTCCGCGGCCGCCTTCGCGATGGCCTCGGACATCGTCTTCTTCCGCGCTTCCTCCTCGCGCACCTTCGCCTCGAGCGCGGCGCGGGCACGGGCATCGGCTTCCGCCGTGGCCTTCGCCCTCAGCTCGGCCAGCTCCCGGGTCACCACCTCTTCCTTCGCCTTCTGCTCGGCCGCGACCTTCGCCGCGTGCTCGGCCGCGGCCTTGCGGCGCGCGTCCTCCTCGCGGTTCTTGGCGTCGAGCTCGGCCCTGGCGCGCTCGGAGGCTTCCTTGGCGCGCCGTGCCTGCTCCATGGCGCGCATCTCGGCTTCCGCCCGGGACCTCGCCTCGGCCTCGGCGGCGGCCCGCGCTTCCGCCTGCTGCTTGGCCTTCTCGCGCGCGGCGACCTGTGCGTTCTCGCGCGCCTTCCTGTCGGTCTCCGCCTTCTCCTGCTGGCGGGCGAGCTCGCTGATGTCGAGCGCGGCGGCCGCGACGACGCGTTGCGTGGCTCCCGGGAGCTTGCCCGGGGCGGTGAAGTCGAAATCGTCCTCGCCGAACGGGTCCGGCTCCTTCTTCGTCTCGAAGATGCGCGCGAAGCCGTCCTTGATGAGCGTGCTCATCGCCTTCTCGAGGACCGCCTTGTCCACCTCCGCCTTCTCCATGATCTGGGCGAAAGTGGACTTCCCGTCGACGAGCTTGAGGACCTTCATCAAGTCCTTCGACAGGGAGGCCGAACGCTGGTTGACCTGCGTGATGCCCTTCGCGGTCTTGGTGAAGACGGTGGTCTTGTCCATCCGATGGTCCCGGGGAGAGTTCTTCTTCGCTGGCGGAAGGCGGACGGCGGTGCGGCATTGCGGGGAGCAATCGCTACCCTCTCGAACCGCGCCGCGCCGACGCAGGATTCCACGGCAATAATGGCATGAATTCAGGGTGTTGGAAATTCCCGCCCTTGAGGTAGGCTGTCGTCGGCGGCCGACGGACACCGTTTGTTACACGCCGCGCTGTAATCCGGCCGCGGGGGCCGGCCGTTATGCCATCACGGAACCGGCGTTTCGCCGGCGATTTTCGGGAAAAGGTCTCGACATGAAACGATTGGTCGCCTTGCTGTCGTTCGCCGTGCTCTCGTTCGCCGCGTGGGCGGCGGATCCGCCCGGCAGGGCGGCGCGGATTTCCCTCGTGGAGGGCGAGGCCGCGGTGTTCGTCGATCCGGAGGTGGGCTGGGAGGGCGCGCGCATCAACGCGAGCCTCACCGGAGAGAACTCGGTGTGGACCGAACCCGGTGC
>JBGARD010000035.1:0-29856 GCA_044230355.1 Usitatibacteraceae bacterium
GCCCCCGGCGGGCCCATCGCCCGCTTCTGGGTGCGGGAGGCGAGAATGGCTGCGCTCTTTGGCCCCCGGGGGCGGGGGGGGGGGGGAGTGATGCGGGCCAAGGACTAGGACACGGATGAACACGGATGAACACGGATATTTCCTTGGGGTGGAAACGCCGTGCCTGCATGGGCGGCGCCGTCCTTCCAGGCAGGGCGCTTCCAGTCAATGAAATACATCCGTGTTCATCCGTGTTCATCCGTGTCCTAGTCCTTGGCCCGCATCACTCTCCGTGCCCCCAGTATTGAAGCCCCAGCCCATTTCACTCGATCGGAACCACCATG
The DNA here is from genome assembly GCA_044230355.1 of Usitatibacteraceae bacterium. GTDB lineage: Bacteria > Pseudomonadota > Gammaproteobacteria > Burkholderiales > Usitatibacteraceae > FEB-7. Next base: position 324 of record JBGARD010000035.1, read on the forward strand.
TCGCAGACCTATGACGTCGTCGTGATCGGTGCCGGCCCCGGCGGCTACATCGCCGCGGTGCGCGCCGCCCAGCTCGGACTGAAGACCGCCTGCATCGAGGGGTGGAGGAACGCGAAGGGCGAGCTCGCCCTCGGCGGCACCTGCCTCAACGTCGGGTGCATCCCGTCCAAGGCGCTCCTGGCTTCCTCGGAGGAGTTCGAGAAGGTGAACCACCACCTGGACGAGCACGGGATCACGGTCTCGGGCGCCAAGGTCGACATCGCCCGCATGCAGGCGCGCAAGGACGCGATCGTCACCAAGATGACCAGGGGCATCGAGTTCCTGTTCAAGAAGAACAAGATCACCTGGCTCCAGGGGTTCGGGAAGTTCGTCGCCGCGGGAGACGCCTACACGATCGAGGTGGCCAGCGGCGGGAAGAAGGAGACGGTGCAGGCGAGGCACGTGATCGTCGCCACCGGCTCCAAGGCGCGGCACCTGCCCAACGTGGCGGTGGACAACGCGACGGTCTGCGACAACGAGGGCGCGCTTGCCTTCGCGAGCGCCCCGAAGCGCCTGGGCGTCATCGGCGCGGGCGTCATCGGGCTGGAGCTGGGCAGCGTGTGGCGCCGGCTGGGCTCCGAGGTCACCATCCTCGAGGCGCTGCCGGCGTTCCTGGGCGCCTGCGACGAGGCAGTCCAGAAGGAGGCCTGGAAGGTCTTCACCAAGTCGCAGGGCCTGAACATCCGCCTGGGCGTGAAGATCGAGAAGGTGACCACGCGCAAGACGGGCGTCCTCGTCGAGTACACCGACGACAAGGGGCTCGCGCAGAAGCTCGAGTGCGACAAGCTCGTGGTGAGCGTCGGGCGCATCCCGAACACCGACGGCCTGGGCGCGCTGGACGTGGGGCTCAAGGTGGACGAGCGCGGCTTCGTCGAGGTGGACGGCCAGTGCCGCACCAACCTGCCGAACGTGTGGGCCATCGGCGACGTGGTGCGCGGCCCCATGCTCGCGCACAAGGCCGAGGACGAGGGGGTGATGGTGGCCGAGCTCATCGCCGGCCAGAAGCCGCACCTCGACTACGACTGCATCCCCTGGATCATCTACACCTCGCCCGAGGTGGCCTGGGTGGGCATGACGGAGCAGAAGGCGAAGGCCGACGGGATCGCGGTGCGCACGGGCCAGTTCCCCTTCGCCATCAACGGCCGCGCCCTGGGCACCGGGCAATCGCAGGGCTTCGTGAAGATCGTGGCCGATAGCGCGACCGACCGCGTGCTGGGCGTGCATATCGTCCACGCCCACGCCTCGGACCTCATCCAGGAGGCGGTGACGGTCATGGAGTTCAAGGGCGCCAGCGAGGACATCGCCCGCATCTGCCACGGCCACCCGACGCTCTCGGAGGTGGTGCGCGAGGCGGCCCTGGCCGTCGACAAGCGCTCCCTCAACTCCTGAGTGGCTGGCGGAAGCCAAAAGCTAGGACACGGATGAACACGGATGAACACGGATGTATTTCATTGACTGGAACCGCCCTGCCTGGAAGCACGGCGCCGCCCATGCTGGCACGGCGCTTCCATCCCAAGGAAATATCCGTGTTCATCCGTGTTCATCCGTGTCCTAGTTTTTGGGTTCCATGACCGACGCCGCTGACATCCCGGAAATCGAGGACGAGGAGCTCGAGCCGGCGGACCCGAACCAGTTCTCGGGCCCGCTCGAGTGGTACTGGCACTTCCAGCAGCGCCCGGACTTCGAGACCGACAGCGAGCAGCTGCGGGTGCTCGGCCAGCTCGAGCGCCTTTTCGTGGAACTGGAGGAATACCGCCAGTACCGCGCCGGCAAGCTCAACCGCCTCGTGACGAACCTCGGCGCGGGCAGGAAGCCGCCGCGCGGGATGTACATCTGGGGCGGGGTGGGGCGCGGCAAGTCCCTGATGATGGACGCGTTCTACAAGGTGAGCCGGCACCGCCGCAAGCGCCGCGTGCACTTCCACGAGTTCATGCGCGAGATCCACGCCCGGATGCGCGCCCTCTCGGGGACCGAGGACCCGCTGGAGGCGATCTCGACCCAGATCGCGAAGGAGCTGCGGCTGCTGTGCTTCGACGAGTTCCACGTGAGCGACATCGCCGACGCCATGATCCTCGGGCGCCTCCTGGAGATGCTCGTCGCCAAGGGCGTGGTCTTCGTCATGACCTCCAACTACGAGCCCGACGGCCTCTACCCGAACGGCCTGCAGCGCGCGCGCTTCCTCCCGGCCATCGGGATCATCAAGCGCGAGCTCGACGTGGTGGCGCTGGGCGGGGGAACGGACCACCGGCGGCGCATCCTCGAGGGCTTCCGCGTCTGGTACTCCCCGCCGGGCGAGGAGGCGGACCAGCACCTGGCGCAGTTCTTCGAGGCGGTCACCAAGGCGTCGTTCGAGCAGGGCGGCGCCATCGAGGTGGGCAGCCGGCCGCTCGCCTTCCGCAGAAGAGCCAAGGGCGTGGTCTGGGTGGACTTCGACGAGCTGTGCGTGCAGCCGCGCTCGCAGAACGACTACCTCGAGATCGCGAGCGGCTACCACACGGTCCTCGTCTCGGGCGTGCCCCGGCTGCCGCCGGCGCAGACCGACGTGATCCGGCGCCTGACCTGGCTTGTCGACGTCTTCTACGACCAGCGCGTGCGCCTGGTGATGTCGGCCGAGGCCCAGCCCGAGGACCTGGTCGAGCCCTCGGGCGAGGCCACCGGCCCGGGCAGGATGGTGAGGAACGAGTACGCCCGCACCGCGAGCCGGCTGCGCGAGATGCAGTCCCGGGACTATTTCGCGAGGAAGCACGCGTCGGCGGAGAACCCGCAGGTGCTTCGGGCGCGGTAGTATCGGAGCAGGCCTGAAGGCGAGGCGCAACCACCGGGAACGACGCGACCATGTTCAGGGCCATCCATCTCACTCGCGACAACGACGTGTTCCAGGCGCGCGTCGCCGAGCTCGACGAGGCCGCGTTGCCCGATGGCGACGTGACCGTCCGCGTCGAGTACTCGACCGTCAACTACAAGGACGCGCTGGCGATCGCCAACAAGTCGCCCGTCGTGCGCAAGTGGCCGATGGTGGCCGGCATCGACGGGGCGGGCGTGGTGGAAGCGTCCAGCCACCCGTCATGGAAGGCGGGCGATCGCGTCATCCTGAACGGCTGGGGGGTGGGCGAGACGCACTGGGGATGCCTCGCGCAGAAGGCGAGGCTCGGGGGCGACTGGCTGGTGCGCCTGCCGCAGGCGCTCACCACGCGCCAGGCGATGGCGATCGGCACGGCGGGATACACGGCGATGCTCTGCGCGCTCGCGCTCGCGAAGCAGGGCGTCGCGAAGGAGCAGGGCGACATCCTCGTCACCGGCGCCACGGGCGGGGTCGGGAGCGTGGCGGTCTCCATCCTGTCGGGCTGGGGCTACCGCGTCGTCGCCTCCACCGGCAAGGCCGCCGAGGCGCAGTACCTGCGCGATCTCGGCGCGGCCGAGGTGGTCGACCGGGGCGAGCTCGCGCAGCCCGGCAAGCCCCTGCAGAAGGAGCGCTGGGCAGGCGTCGTGGACGCGGTGGGCAGCCACACCCTCGCCAACGCCTGCGCCCAGGCGAAGTACCGCGGAGTCGTGGCCGCCTGCGGCCTCGCGCAGGGCATGGATTTCCCCTCGAGCGTCGCGCCGTTCATCCTGCGCGGCGTCCGGCTCATCGGCATCGACAGCGTCATGGCGCCGCGGGCGGAGCGCGAGGAGGCCTGGGCGCGGCTCGCCTCGGACCTCGACCGCGGCAAGCTCGACGCGATCACCACCGGGCTCTCGCTCGCGCAGGCGATCGAGCGCGCGCCGGACGTGCTCGCCGGCCGCGTCCGCGGCCGCCTCGTGGTGGACGTGAATTCCTGACCGAAACAGCAGAGGAGAGACATGAAGTCGATTGCCGCCGTCGCCGCACTGGCATTGGCCGCCCTGGCCCCCGCCGCCTGGTCCCAGGCCTGGCCCGCCAAGCCCATCAAGATCCTGGTCGGCGTCACGCCCGGGGGAACGACCGACACGCTGGCCCGATTCCTCGGGCAGGAAATGTCGAAGGACCTCGGGCAGCCGGTCGTCGTGGAGAACAAGCCGGGGGCGGGCGGGAACATCGCGGCCGAGGCCGTCGCGCGCTCCGCGCCCGACGGCTACACGCTCGTCTTCGTGAACACCAGCCACTCGGTGAACATGGGCCTTTACGGGCCCCGGGTGCCCTACGACGCCGTGAAGGACTTCACGCCCATCACGCAGGTGTCCACGGGCCCCGCCGTCCTCGTCGCGGCGAAGGACTTTCCGGCAAGCGACGCGAAGGACGTGATCGCGATGGCCAAGGCCCAGCCCGGCAAGCTCGACTTCGCGATCGGCGGGCTCGGGACCTCGATCCACATGGCCGGCGAGCTCTTCAAGATGATGGCCGGCGTCGAGATCACGAACATCCCCTACAAGGGAAGCTCGCCGGCGCTCATGGACGTCGTGGGCGGGCAGGTGAAGCTCATGTTCGCCCCCGTGATCAACGCGGTGCCGCAGGTGAAGGCCGGCAAGGTGAAGGCGCTCGGCGTGACCAGCAAGACGCGGATCCCGGCCCTGCCGGACGTCGCCCCCATCGCGGACGTGGTGCCGGGGTACGAGTCCGCGGCCTATTTCGGCCTGCTGGGCCCGGCCAACCTGCCCAGGGACGTCCTCGCCCGGCTGCATGCCTCGGCGGCGAAGGCGGCCCAGTCGCCCGAACTCAAGTCGCGGCTGGAGCCCGACGGCTCGCGGGTCGTCGGCGGCACGCCGGAGGAATTCCGGGCCTTCCTGGTGGCCGACGTGGAGAAGTGGCGCCAGGTCGTGAAGGCCACGGGCGCCAAGGCGGAGTAGGGAATACCCTGACCCGCGAACCTGATTCGTTGAGGCGGATCAACTAAGCTGCGCGAGCCGAACCTACGCTACAACCGCGCCGGCCCCGAGCGGGGCGGCGGGACGCCCGACCCAGGAGAAGGACAATGACGACCTACAACGAATTCCACGCGCGCTCGATCCGCGACCCCCAGGGCTTCTGGCGCGAGCAGGCGAAGCTCATCGACTGGCACCGGCCCTTCGACACGGTCCTGGATTACTCGAAGCCGCCGTTCCGGTCGTGGTTCGCGGGTGGGCTCACGAACCTCTGCCACAACGCCGTGGACCGCCACCTGGCCGCACGCGGGTCGCAGAAGGCGCTGGTCTGGATCTCCACGGAGGTGAACGAGGAGAGAAGCTGGACCTTCGCGGAGCTCGCCGACGAGGTGAACCGCTTCGCGGCGATCCTCGCCTCGCTGGGCGTGGGCAAGGGCGACCGCGTCCTGATCTACATGCCCATGGTGCCGGAGGCGGTGTTCGCCATGCTCGCCACGGTGCGCATCGGCGCCATCCACTCCGTGGTGTTCGGGGGGTTCGCCGCGGCGAGCCTCGCGGCGCGGATCGACGACGCCCAGCCGAAGGTGATGGTGACCTCCGACGCCGGCTCGCGCGGCGGCAAGGCGATCCCGCTCAAGCCCCTGGTCGACGAATCCATCCGGCTCTCGAAGTCGCCTCCGGCCCACGTCGTGATCGTGAACAGGAACCTCGACGCGGCGATGGCCCGGGTGCCCGGGCGCGACCTCGACTACGCCGAGCTGCGCGCGAGGCACGCGGGGGCGAAGGTGCCGGTGACCTGGCTCGAGTCGAACGAGCCGTCCTACATCCTCTACACGAGCGGCACGACGGGCAAGCCCAAGGGCGTCCAGCGCGACACCGGCGGCTATTGCGTGGCGCTCGCGGCCTCGATGCAGCACATCTACTGCTCGAAGCCGGGCGAGGCGTACTTCTCCACCTCCGACATCGGCTGGGTCGTGGGCCACTCCTACATCGTCTACGGGCCGCTCATCAACGGCTCGACCACGATCATGTACGAGGGCCTGCCGATCCGCCCCGACCCCGCCATCTGGTGGAAGATCGTGGCCGACTACCAGGTCACCTCGATGTTCACCTCGCCCACGGCGATCCGCGTGCTCAAGAAGCAGGACCCGGCCTACATGTCGAAGTACGACGTGAAGTGCCTCAAGTACCTGTTCCTCGCCGGCGAGCCGCTGGACGAGCCCACCGCGCGCTGGGTGGCCGACAACCTCGGCTGCCCCGTGGTGGACAACTACTGGCAGACGGAGACGGGCTGGCCCATCCTCTCGGCGTGCCTGGGCGTGGAGGACACGCCGCGCAAGTTCGGCTCCCCGTCCTTCCCCGTCTACGGCTACAACGTGAAGCTCAAGGACGAGGTGACCGGGAAGGAATCCGGGCCCGACGAGAAGGGCGTCCTGTGCGTCGTGCCGCCGCTGCCGCCGGGCGCGATGACCACGGTGTGGGGCGACGACGAGCGCTACGTGAAGACCTATTACGGCACCTTCAGGGACGAGATGGTGTACTCGACCTTCGACTGGGCCGTGCGCGACAAGGACGGCTACTACTTCGTCCTCGGCCGCACCGACGACGTGATCAACGTGGCCGGCCACCGCCTGGGCACCCGCGAGATCGAGGAGGCCGTGCAGGCCCACGCCGGCATCGCGGAAGTGGCCGTGGTGGGCGTGGCCGACGCGCTCAAGGGGCAGGTTCCCGTGGCCTTCGCCGTGGCCAAGGACGCCGCGAGGACCGCCACGAAGGCGCTCGCGGAGGCCTTCGAGAAGGAGGTCATGGCGACGGTGGACAGGGAGCTGGGCGCCATCGCCCGGCCCTCGCGCGTGCACTTTGTGACGGTGCTGCCCAAGACCCGCTCCGGCAAGCTCCTTCGCCGCTCCATCCAGGCGCTGTGCGAGGGGCGCGATCCCGGCGACCTCACCACGATCGAGGACCCGGGCGCGCTCGAGCAGATCCGGAATGCACTGAAGGGATGACCCTCACCCCGGCCCTCTCCCAAGAAAGAGGGAGCCGTCTTCTCCCCTCTCCCTTGGGAGAGGGGTCGGGGGTGAGGGTGGCGTCGTGAAGTCCCACCTCGTCCCGGACGTCCTCGCGCCCGGGCTTCGCCTCGTCTTCTGCGGCACCGCGCCTTCGCGGGCGTCGGCCGCGGCGCGCGCCTATTACGCGAAGCCGGGGAACCGATTCTGGCCGGCGCTGCACTCGGCAGGATTCACGCCGCGGCGCTTCCATCCCGCGGAGTACGCGCGGCTCCTCGAGCTGGGCATCGGCCTCACGGACCTGTGCAAGGGCCACTGCGGCAACGACGACGAGCTGCCGCGCGGCGCGCTCGACGCGGATGCGCTGCGCGCGAAGATCGCGCAGTACCGTCCCGGCGTGGTGGCCTTCACGAGCAAGAACGCCGCGAAGGCCTTCCTGCAGCGCGACGTGGAGTACGGCTGGCAGCCGCAGGGCGTGGGTGCGACGCGCCTCTTCGTGCTGCCGTCTCCGTCCGGGCAGGCGACGCGGTTCTGGGACGAGGGCCCCTGGCGCGACCTCGCGGCGGCGCTCGGGTCCCCCGGGGCGGCGAGCCGGGTTCGCGAACCCGGTTCCTGAAACCGGCCCGCTACTTCTTGCAGGCCCCGAGGTACCTGGCCTGGGAGTTGTGGACCATGTTCATGGTCTGGCCGCTGCTCGTCATCGTCATCTTCGACTGCATGTGGTAGCCGTCCGGGACGAAGGTGACGGTGTTGTCGGAGGTCATCTGCATGTCGCCCTGGCAGGCGAACTTGTAGCGGGCCGTGTTGCCGGACACCTTCATGTCGGTGATCTTGCAGTCCACCTTGCCGCTCGGGTCCTTGCGGCCGAGCTGGCCGTCCTCGATGTCCTTCGCCGTGAGGCAGTGCTGGATGGTCATGTTCTGCTTGCCCATGCCCTTGGGCGCGCCGGGGATCGCGCCCATGTCCATCTCCATCTTGTATTCGTAGAGGCCCGGCTTGAGCTTCGAGGTGAAGGCCTTCATGTCGTTCTGGGCGAGGGCCGGCGTGACGGCGAGGGCGGCGGCGAGGGCGATGGCGGTTTTCATGGCGTCCCTGGGAAGGAAGAAAAATGACGCGGCGAGGATACCACCGGGCGCGGTGCGGGGGGCGGACGGATAGAATGGAGGCCATGGCGCGCACCCTAGAGTTCCCCTACGACGCCTCCACGGGCTGTGCCGAGCGCCACGCGTGGTTCGAGCGGCTGCGGCCGCTGGGCTGGGCCGCGTTCCTGGACAGCGGCGACCGCGCGCGCACCGGCGGCCGGTACGACATCCTCGCGGCCGGGCCGGTGGCGAGCCTCGTTTCGCAGGGCGGCCGCGCCGAGATCCTTCGCGATGGAAGCGAGCCGGCCGTTGCGGAGAACGCCTTCGCGGGCCTGCGCGCGCTGCTCGAGGGGGCCTCCCCCGGCGACACGGCCTGGCCCGTCGCCGGTGGCGCCATCGGCTACCTCGGCTACGAGCTGGGACGCGGCGCGGCGAAGCTTCCGGCGGACAAGACCGGCACGACGGCGTTCATGCCGGAGGCGGCGGTCGGGCTCTACGCCTGGACGGTGGTCGTCGACCACGCCGAGCGGCGTGCGGCGCTCACCTCGCTCGCGTCCTTCCCGGACGCACAGGCGGCCGCGATCCGCGATCGCCTCCTCGCGGGGGAGCCGCCGGGACGCGAGCCCTTCCGGGTGCAGGGGGAGGTCGCCTCCACGCTGGAGCGCGAGGATTACCTGCCGCGCGCGGCGCGGGTCATCGACTACATCCGCGCCGGCGACACGTACCAGGTGAACCTCACGCGCGAGTTCCGCCTCGCCTACCGCGGCGACGCCTGGGAGTTCTACCGCCACCTGCACGACACCAACCCGGCACCGATGGGGGCGTTCCTCGAGTATCCCTTCGGCTCCGTCCTCTCGAGCTCCCCCGAGCGGCTGATGACGGTGGAAGGCCGGGAGGCGGTGACGCAGCCCATCAAGGGTACGCGCCGGCGGCGCTCGGACCCGGCCGAGGACGCCCGCGTGCGCGCCGAGCTCGATGCGTCCGCCAAGGACCGCGCCGAGAACGTGATGATCGTGGACCTGCTGCGCAACGACTTCGGCCGGGTCTGCGAGCCGGGCAGCGTCGCGGCGCCGCGGATCTGCGAGCTGGAGAGCTTCGCGACCGTGCACCACCTCGTGAGCACGGTGACCGGGCGCCTCGCGCCGGGCCGCGACGCGGTGGACCTGCTCGAGGCGTGCTTTCCGGGCGGCTCGATCACCGGCGCGCCCAAGCGCCGCGCCATGGAGATCATCGACGAGCTGGAGCCGCACCGCCGCGAGGTCTACTGCGGCGCCATCGGCTACGCGACGCCGGCCGGGCGCCTCGACATGAACATTCCGATCCGCACGACGCTCGCGGCGCAGGGGGAACTGCGCTTCTACGCCGGCGGCGGGATCGTGGCCGACTCCTCGCCCGAAGCCGAGTTCGAGGAGACGGAAGTGAAGGTCGCCGCCATCCGCCGGGCGCTGTCGCGCTTTTCCGCCGGGGACGCCCCCCTCCCGGCCAAGGCGGCCCTGCGCCGCGAGCTCCTCGCGGCCCGGGACGCGCTCTTCCCGGGCGGGAGCGCCGACTTCTCGGCGGCGATCACGGCGCGGCTGCGCTCGCTCACGGAGTACCGCCGCGCGCGCACCGTCCTTTCCACGGTGAGCTTCGGCACCGAGTGGGACACGCGGGCCTTCGCCGAGGGCGTGCTGGCCGACGGCAAGGTCCTCGTGCTTCCGCGCGTGGTGCGAGAGCCGCGCTCCCTGGCGCTCTACGCGGTGGCCGATCTCGGCGCGGACCTCGTGCCGGGCGTGTGGAACATCGAGGAGCCCGACCCGGGGCGCTGCCGCCCGGTGGCGCTCTCCGACATCGACTTCGCGCTCGTGCCCGCGCTCTCCTGCGACGAGCAGGGCGTGCGCCTGGGCTACGGCGCCGGGTACTTCGACCGCCTGCTCGCGGGCGCGGGGACGCGCACCTTCCGCGTCGTGGCGCTCCCCGAGGCGCTGGTGCGCGGGTCGGTTCCCCGCGAGGCGCACGACGTGCCCGTGGACGCGCTGCTCACCGAAAGCCGTTTCCTCAGGACGAGGGCCTCCCCATGAACGCCAGACCCATAGACGGCAAGGCCATCGCCGCCGACATCGCCTGCGAGAACGCCCTGCGCGCGGCGCGCCTTCGCGACGCCGGCATCGTGCCCGGCCTCGCCGTCGTGATCGTCGGCGACGACCCCGCGAGCAAGGTGTACGTGCGCAACAAGGCCCTCGCCTGCGAGAAGGCGGGCGTCAATTCCTGGGTGCACGCGCTCCCCGCCCACACGCCCCAGGAGCGCCTCGTCGGCTTCCTGCGCCAGCTCAACGCCGACCCCACGGTGCACGGGATCCTCGTGCAGCTGCCGCTGCCCAAGCCCCTGGACGCGCGCGCCGTGATCGAGGCCATCGACCCGGAAAAGGACGTGGACGGCTTTCACTACCAGAACGTGGGTGCCCTGGTGGTCGGCGACCCCGCCTTCTATCCCTGCACTCCGTGGGGCGTGATGAAGATGCTCGAGCACGAGGGCGTCGCGGTGGAGGGGGCGCACGCGGTGGTCGTGGGGCGGTCGACGATCGTGGGCAAGCCCATGGCGCTCATGCTCGTGAACGCGGGAGCGACGGTGACGGTGTGCCATTCGAGGACGCGCGACCTGGGCAGGATCACGCGGCAGGCCGACATCCTCGTGGCCGCCGTGGGGCGGGCGCGCATGATCGGCGGCGACATGGTGAAGCCCGGGGCGGTCGTGATCGACGTGGGGATAAACCGGCTGCCCGACGGCAAGCTCTGCGGGGACGTGGACTACGCCGCGGTGGCGAAGGTGGCCTCGCGCATCACGCCGGTGCCCGGGGGCGTGGGCCCCATGACGATCGCGATGCTGGTGGCCAACACCGTGCGCGGGGCGGAGAAGGCCGCGGGAATCGCGGCACCCATGCCCACGCGCATCGCCTGAGGAATCCGGGAGGATGACGAGATGACCAGCCCTTACGCATCGGGCCTAGAGCGCAGCGAGGCCAACTACACCCCGCTCACCCCGGTGTCCTTCCTCGCGAAGGCGGCCTACGTGTACCCGGATCGGGTCGCCGTGATCCACGGCGGCCTGCGGCGAACGTGGAAGGACGTCTACGCGCGCAGCCGCCGGCTCGCCTCCGCGCTGGAGCGGCGCGGCGTCGCGCGCGGCGAGACCGTGGCCGCGATGCTGCCCAACATCCCCGCGATGGTGGAGCTGCACTTCGGGCCGGCCATGATCGGCGCGGTGCTCAACACGCTCAACACGCGCCTGGACGCCGAGGCCATCGCCTTCATGCTCGACCACGGCGAGGCGAAGGTGCTCTTCACGGACCGCGAGTTCTCGGCCACGATCGAGAAGGCGCTCGCGCTCGCGAAGGCGAAGCCCCTGGTCATCGACGTGGACGATCCGATGCACGAGGGCGGCAGGCTCCTGGGCGAGAAGGACTACGAGGCGTTCCTCGCCGAGGGGGACCCGGAATTCGCGTGGACCTTCCCGCCCGACGAGTGGGACGCGATCGCGCTCAACTACACCTCGGGGACCACGGGCAACCCCAAGGGCGTGGTCTACCACTACCGCGGCGCGTACCTCAACGCGATCAACAACATCCTGGACTGGTCGATGCCCAAGCACGCCGTCTACCTGTGGACGCTGCCGATGTTCCACTGCAACGGCTGGTGCTTCAACTGGACGATGGCGGCGGCCGGCGGCACCAACGTGTGCCTGCGCAAGGTGGACGCGAAGCTCATCCTCTCGCTGATCGCCGAGCACAAGGTCACCCATTACTGCGGCGCGCCCATCGTGCACTCGATGCTCCTCAACGCGCCGGCCGAGTGGCGCCGGGGCATAGACCACGAGGTGCACTGCCTCGTGGCCGCCGCGCCCCCGCCCGCGGCCGTGATCGAGGGGATGGGCCGCATCGGCTTCGACATCACGCACGTGTACGGCCTCACCGAGACGTACGGGCCCGCGGCCGTGTGCGCCAGGCACCCGGAATGGGACGCGCTTCCCCTCGAGGAGCAGGTCCGCAGGAACGGCCGCCAGGGCGTGGCCTACCTGCTGGAGGAGGGCATGACCGTCCTCGACCCGCACACGATGGATCCGGTGCCCTGGGACGGAGAGACCATGGGCGAGATCATGTTCCGCGGCAACATCACCATGAAGGGCTACCTCAAGAACCCGAAGGCGTCGCAGGAGGCCTTCCGCGGAGGCTGGTTCCATTCCGGCGACCTCGCCGTCATGCAGCCCGACGGCTACGTCAAGATCAAGGACCGCTCCAAGGACGTGATCATCTCCGGCGGCGAGAACATCTCCTCGCAGGAGGTCGAGGACGTCCTCTTCGGGCACCCGGCGGTGATGCTCGCCGCGGTCGTGGCGCAGCCGGACGAGAAGTGGGGCGAGACGCCCTGCGCGTTCATCGAGCTGAAGGACGGGGCGGACGCGAGCCAGGAGGAGATCATCGAGTTCTGCCGCTCGCGCATGGCGAGGTTCAAGGTTCCCAAGAAGGTCGTCTTCGGGCCCCTGCCCAAGACCTCCACGGGGAAGATCCAGAAGTACCTCCTTCGCGAGCGGGCGAAGAGCGCGAGCGCCATCGAGTGACGCGGCCCAAAGGCTAGGACACGGATGAACACGGATGAACACGGATGTTTCCCTTGGGCTGGAAATGCCCTGCCTGCAATGACGGCGTCGCCCATGCTGGCACGGCGTTGCCATCCCAAGGAAATATCCGTGTTCATCCGTGTTCATCCGTGTCCTAGCCTTTGGCCTCACGGAGTCCACGATGCGTGAAGGATCGGTCCGCTGCCTGGGGCCCCACGGGTTCCACCGCATGCGGTGGGTGGAGTGGGGCGATCGCGCGAACCCGCGGGTGCTCGTGTGCGCGCACGGCCTCACGCGCTGCGGCCGCGACTTCGACTACCTCGCCGAGCGCCTGGCGGACGCCTACCGCGTCGTGTGCCCGGACATCGCGGGGCGCGGGCGCAGCGACTGGCTCGCGGACAAGTCCGATTACGGCTACCCGCAGTACTGCGCCGACACGGCAGCGATGCTGGCGGCCATCGGCGTGGAATGCGTCGACTGGGTGGGCACGTCGATGGGGGGGATGCTCGGCATGATCCTCGCGGCCCAGCCGCGCACGCCCGTGGGAAAGCTCGTGCTGAACGACGTGGGCTGCGTGGTGCCCCGGTCCGCCCTGGAGCGGATCGCGACCTACGTGGGGCGCGACCCCGCCTTCGAGTCCCTGGAGGCGCTCGAGGCGGCGATGCGCTCCGTGAGCCCCTTCGGCCCCCTCACGCCCGCGCAGTGGGGCCACCTCGCCGTCCACGTGGCGCGGCGCGACGAGTCGGGTCGCTGGCGCTTCCGCTACGACCCCGGCATCGCGATTCCCTTCAAGGGGGGGCCTCTCGCCGACGTGGACCTGCGCCCGTTCTGGAAGGCCGTGCGCGGCCCCGTGCTCGTCGTCCGGGGCGCGGAGTCCGACCTCCTCACGCCGGACATATACGGCGAAATGCTGTCGCGGCCGGGCACCGAGGGCTTCGTCGTCCCGGAAACGGGGCACGCCCCGGCGCTCATGGACGCCGCCCAGGTGGCGGCCGTGCGCGCGTTCCTCGTGGCCTGAAGGCCGCTGCCGTGGCGATCGCTCGCGAGTTCGACGCCGCCATCGTGGGGGCGGGCCACAACGGGCTGGTCTGCGCCTGCTACCTCGCGGGCGCCGGACTCCGGGTAGGCGTGTTCGAGCGCCGGGACGTGGTGGGCGGGGCGGCCGTGACGGAGGAGTTCCATCCGGGCTTCCGCAACTCGGCGGCCGCCTACACGGTGAGCCTGCTCAACCCCAAGGTGATCGCCGACCTGCGGCTCGCGGAGCGCGGCCTGCGTATCGTCGAGCGCCCGTTCTCGAACTTCCTGCCGACTTCGGACGGCGGCTACCTCAAGGTGGGTGGCGGCATCGAGGCCACGCAGCGCGAGATCGCGAAGCATTCGGCGCGCGATGCCGGGAGGCTTCCGGCCTACTACGAGCGGCTGGAGCGCGTGGCGGAAGTGCTGCGCGGGCTTCTCCTCGAGACGCCGCCAAACGTGGGCGGCGGCATCGCGGAGCTACTTGGTGCCTGGAAGGCGGCGCGGCGCATCGACTCGCTCCCGCCCGAGGCCAAGCGCGACGTGCTGGACCTCTTCACCATGGCTGCGGGCGACTGGCTCGAGCGCTGGTTCGAGTCGGACCCCATCAAGGCGTGCTTCGGGTTCGACAGCGTCGTGGGCAACTTCGCGAGCCCGTGGTCGCCGGGCACGGCCTACGTGCTCCTGCACCACGTCTTCGGGGAGGTGAACGGGAAGAAGGGGACGTGGGGGCACGCGCTGGGCGGAATGGGCGCCATCTCGCAGGCGCTCGCGCAGGAGGCCACCGCGCGCGGCGTGGCGATCCGCACGGGAGTGGGGGTCGAGCGCATCCTCGAGGCCGGCGGCCGCGCCGCGGGGCTCGCCCTTTCCGACGGGACCGAGGTCGCCGCGCGCTGCGTGGTGGCGAACGCCAATCCCCGCCTCGTCGCGAAGCTCGCGGACGGCCCGGCCTGGCCCGAGGCCTTCGCCAACTACCAGTGCGAGAGCGCCACGTTCCGCATGAACGTCGCGCTCTCCGAGCTTCCCGACTTCGCCTGCCTGCCGGGAAGGGCGCCCGCGCCGCACCATTCCTCGGGAATCATCCTGGCGCCCACGCTCGCCTACATGGACCGGGCGCACGCGAGCGCCCGGGAGGAGGGCTGGTCGCGCGAGCCCATCGTCGAGGTCCTCATCCCGAGCACCGTGGACGACACGCTCGCCCCGCGCGGCGCGCATGTCGCGAGCCTCTTCTGTCAGCACTTCCGCTACGAGCTGCCGCAGGGAAGGCGCTGGGAGGACGAGCGGGAGAGGGCGGCCGACGCGGTGATCGACCTGGTCACGCGGCACGCGCCGAATTTCCGGGCGAGCGTCATCGCGCGCCGCATCCTCTCGCCGCGGGACCTGGAGCAGGAATTCGGCCTGGTGGGCGGCGACATCTTCCATGGCAAGCTCGCGCTGAACCAGCTCTTCAGCGCGCGCCCCGTCCTCGGGCACGGGAACTACCGGATGCCGCTGCGCGGCCTCTATCTGTGCGGGTCCGGCGCCCACCCCGGCGGCGGCGTCACGGGCGTCCCGGGGCATAACGCCGCGCGCGAGATCCTGCGCGACCGCCGGCGCCCGAAACGCTGGCCCGGCGCCTGACACCGCGATCGAGCTACTTCCAGTCGGGCGGGCGCTTCTCGAGGAAGGCGGCCACGCCCTCCCGTGCCGAGGGGGCGGCGAAATTGCAGGCGATGGTCCGCGAGGCGTCCTCGTAGGCGGCGGCGAGGCCCGCCTCGAGTTGCCGGTAGAAGAGGGCCTTGCCGGTCGAGAGCGCGTCACGCGGCTTGGCGAGCAGCTTGTTGGCGAGGTCGTGCGCCGACTCCAGGACGCGGTCGGGCGGCACGACGCGGTTCACCAGGCCCCAGTCGAGGGCCGTCTCCGCATCGATGAACTCTCCGGTGAAGAGCATTTCCGCCGCGCGCTTGCGGCCGATGTTGCGGGTGAGGGGCACCGCGGGAGTCGAGCAGAAGAGCCCCAGGTTGATCCCCGAGACGGCGAAGCGCGCATCCGCGCTCGCCACCGCGAGGTCGCACTGCGCGACGAGCTGGCATCCGGCGGCGGTCGCGAGCCCGTTCACGGCGGCGATCACGGGCTGCGGCAGGCCGACCAGGCGCTGCATCACGGCGCTGCAGCGCGCGAAGAGGGCGTCGACGTCCGCCTGCGAGGGCAGGGAGCGCATCTCCTTCAGGTCGTGCCCGGCGCAGAAGGCGGGACCGGCCCCCGTGACGAGGACCACCCGCACCGATTCGTCCCTGGCGATCGCATCGAGGGCGCGGCCGAGGGCATCGAGGAGGCCGCCGGAAAGGGCGTTGTACTGGCGCGGCCGGTTGAGGGTGAGCGTCGCCACCGCGTCTTCGTCGCTGCGCAGCAACAATTCCGCGTCAGACTGGGGTGTGGCGGGTGCGGCGGCATCGTTCATGGGCACTCCGGGCCGGATCGGGAATGCGGAATATTCGGCACGATTATCGCATTGTTTCTTCAGGGAAAGTCGCTGCTTTTTAGGCATGTGGTCCGATTGCAAACGCTTGCTGGCCGGAATACTATGCAATTCTCGACAGAAGGCGATTGCCCCGCCTTCGCCAGGGAGCAAAGTCGAGAGCGCACGTGAAGCTGCATTTCCCCACTTCCATCGGAAAAAGAATGAGAGCTGCCATGGAACGACGCACTAGCTTGATGACGACCCTCGTCGCCCTGGTCCTCGCCGCCGCAAGCATCTCGCCCGCGCTGGCCAATCCGGAGGCCCTCGAACGCGCAAGGCGCCTGCTCGTGGAGAACAACCCGAAGCAGGCCTACATGGAGCTCATCAAGCTCGAGGGCCAGCTCGCGGGCAATGTCGACTACGACTACCTCCTGGGGGTGGCCGCGCTGGACAGCGGCAAGATCGACGACGCGATCGTCGCCTTCGAGCGCGTGCTCGCCGTGAAGCCCAATCATGCCGGCGCGCAGATGGACATCGCGCGCGCCTATTTCATGGCCGGCTCCTTCGACCTCGCCGAGGCCTCCTTCAGGCAGCTCGCCGCGTCGAACCCGCCGCCCATCGCGCAGCAGACGATCAACCGCTACCTCGAGGCGATCGACGCGCGCAAGCGCCAGACCACGCCGGGCTGGTCCGGCTGGGCCGAGCTCGGCATCGGCTACGACGACAACATCACGGGCGTTCCCACGGACTTCGGCGCGGCCGCGCAACAGTCCTTCGGCATCGTCGGCATCGAGGCGACGGGCAACTCCATCAAGCGGGACGCCGCCTTCGGCACTGCGAGCGGCTCGCTGGAGTACTCGCACCCGCTCGGCGGCGGGTGGGGCCTGTTCGCCGGCGGCGAAGCCAGGGCCAGGGGCTACCCCGGCGAAACGGACTTCAATTCCCTCTACGGCGACGTGCGGGCCGGCGCGGCCCTGAACCACGGCCCGACCCAGTGGCGCTTCGTGGGCGGCTACCAGGCGTTCAACCAGGACGGCGCCTACACGGGCGAGCCCATGATCACCAACGACCGGCGCACCGCCTACGGGCAGGGCGACTGGAAGCTGATGCTCGACACGAAGACGCAGGTGGGGCTGGGCCTTCAATACGCCCAGGTGCGCTTCCCGACGAACGAGGTCGAGGACTTCAACCAGATCTACCTCCAGGGCTCGTGGCTGCGCAGCTTCGAGACCAAGGGCGTCCCGCTGCTCTACGTGTCGGCCTTCGTGAGCGACGACAGCGCGGTCAACAACATCCCCGGCACCGATACGGACAAGAGCAAGAACCTGTTCGGCGCGCGCGGCTACGGGCAGTACTCCCTCACCTCGGCGCTCAGCGCGTTCACCGCGGTCGGCTTCGTCCTGCGCCGCGACAAGGATCCGTTCGCCCGCTCGACGACCGTCGAGGACGGCGAGGACCGGTTCGGGGAGTTCCTGCTGGGCCTGAACTGGCAATTCCGGAAAACGTGCGCCATGCGGGCCCAGTGGTCCTACACGCGCAACGCCTCGAACATCGACCTGTACGATTTCAAGCGCAACGAGGTCTCGACGGCCGTCCGTTGCGACATCAATTAGGGAGATCCGGCCATGCTTCAGCGCAGAAAGATCGCATCCCTTCTCGTCCTGGCCGGCGTCGTCTCCGCTGGGCCGGCGTTCGGGCAGAGCGGCACCTTCACCTTCGTCACGGGCGACGTGAGCGTCCAGCGCGCCGGCCAGCGCGTGCCGGTCACGCGCGGCGCCCCGGTCAGGCCCGGCGACACCATCGTCTCGGGCTCGCAGGGCATGGCCCAGCTCACGATGGTCGACCAGGCCAAGATCTCCCTGCGTCCCAACACGCAGTTCCAGATCGAGCAGTACGCCGACCGTCCCGATTCCGACCAGGGGGCGCTCCTGAACCTCGTGCGCGGGACGCTTCGCACGTTCACCGGCCTCATCGCGGCGCGCAGCCGCGACCGCTTCATGATGAAGACGCGGGTCGCCACCGTGGGCATCCGCGGGTCCGGCAACGTCCTCTTCGCGGGCACCGCAGACGACTGCGACCCGAACAAGGTGGGCGCCGCGGGCGGCAGCTGCGACATCACGGTGAACCACACCATCGAAGGCAGCCACGCGGTCACCTTCGGCGATTTCTCCGGCGCCGGCCTTCCTCCCCAGCAGGGCGGTGCCCAGTCGCTCATCACGGGGCCGGGGCAGACGGTGCTCGTCACCGGCCGCGGGAACGTGACCTACATTCCGATGCCGACATTCATCGCGGTCGCCGCGACCAACCCGACCAGCGCGGCCAAGGGTGGGGCGGCGGGCGACGAGGGCGGCGAAACCAGGAACTTCGCGCCGAGCGACGGCAGCGGCTCGTCGACCACGCAGGGGACCACGGGATTCACACCGGTCGGCAACAACGGGCTCGGGTTCACCTTCCTCGACTCGGCGGCCGGCAGCCTGGATCCCGAGGGCCTGCAGGACATCCTGATCGCCGGCGGCGCGACCCTCACCGGGCAGGCCCTGCCGGAGGGCATCGTCCGCGACGGCACCGCCGTGCGCGGCTACGCCTCTTACCCCGGCGCGCAGACCGGGCTCGCGCCCCGCATCGTCGGGGGCACCGCGCGCAGCACGGAATCCTTCCAGAGCGGCGGCCTCATCATGTCGGATGGCCGCTTCGAGAACGCGAGCCTGCGCTATTTCGACACCGATCCGGCCTATCCGGTGGCCGGCAGCATCCACTGGATCCAGGCCAATTCCGGCTATCCCGTGTACCTGTCCGACGTCCTCACCGGGACGGCGACCTACACGAGGGTCACGGCCACGCAGCCGACGAACCAGTCGAACGTCACCGGCTCCCTGACGGCGGCGACGATCGCCGTGAACTTCACCAACCGGACGCTCTCGCCGTCGCTGGCGGTGACGATGCCCGCGTCCGGCGGCGGCTCCGGCGGTTCCTGGCAGATCACGGCTCCTGGCGTTCCGTTCGCGCTCAACACGTTCTATGCCACGACGTCGGACCGGCTCACGATCCGCAACGGCAACGGCATGGTGTCCTCGACCGCCGGCAACCTCGCGGGCGGGATCGAGGGCAGCTTCGTCGGGTCCGACATGAGCGGCATCATCCTGGGGTACACCTTCTCGGACCAGACGGCAGCGAATCCGCTCGACTTCCACACGGTCAACGGCACGGTCGGGTTCCAGGGGCCCGCGCAGGACTTCTCCGCGAGCTACCGCGACGGCGTGATCTCCGACCCGCAAGGCGCCTTGGCGGGGGGCCTCGACCGCAACTACGCGATCACCAACCGTCCCGCCGAAGTGGTGGCGGACGCGCAGGGGCGCGTCACGGGGTTCACGGCACCATTCGGCACCTTCTCCGGAGGCCACAATCCCCACGCCGTGGGCACGGCCAGCGTGGCGGAGTTCGGCACCGACGCGGAAACCGGCCTCGTCTGGGGCCGCTGGGCGGGTGGCACGGCGCAGGTCACGGCCGACGGCGCGCAGCAGCCGTTGCCGCTCACGAACAGCAGCCTGCACTACGTCTTCTCCGGGATCCAGGACGCGCCCGTTTCCCTGCCGCTCACCGGCACGGCGACGTACGAGCTCGTGGGCTCCACCCACCCGACCAACAACTCCGGCCTGGTGGGTACCCTCAACAGCGCAACGCTGGCGGCCGATTTCACCAGCCGCACGGTGGACACGAGCGTGAACCTCTCGCTCGCCGGGAGCACCATCACCGGGACGGCCAACGACATTCCGATCTTCCGCGGCCAGTACTTCTCCGCGTTCCGCGGCACGGCGCCCGGCAACCTGCCGGTGCCCCAGCTGCTGAACATCACCTGCAGCCCGGCCTGCACGAACCCGACCGGCTCCATCGAGGGGTTCTTCGCCGGCCGGACGGGGCAGGGCGCCGGGCTCATGTACAACCTGAACGGCGCCACGGGCGCGGCGGCGTTCCGCCGGCCCGGGGGCTGACGGCCAGGGTCCACGGGGAATCCGATGAGAGTCCTGTTCGGCTGGGAGCTCGGGGAGAACAGCGGCCACCTGCGGCCGTACCTCTCCCTGCTAAAGCGCCTGGCGGAACAGGGGTGGGAAGTCGCCATCGCGCAGCGCAACACGTCGGTCGCCGCCGCGGAGCTCGCAGCCCTGGGCTTTCCCGTCTTCCAGGCGCCCGTGTGCCTGAACGCGTTCTCCGGGATCGCGCCCGTCGCGGCCAGCCACACGGAGATCTACCTCGGCTACGGCTATGCGCACTCCGAGACGCTCACCGGGCTCGTGGGCGGGTGGCGCGCGATCCTCGCCGCGTGGCGCGCCGACCTCGTCATCGCCAATTACGCGCCCACGCTGGTCCTCGCGGCGCACTCGGCGGGTATTCCGGCCGTCCGGCTCGGCACCGGCTTCGACTGCCCGCCGCACCAGCCCCGCTCGCCGCTCCTGTTCCTGCCCACGCCGGAGATCGACGAGCGGCTCGCGCGCGCCGAGGCGCTCGCGTTGCGAAACGCCAATGCCACGCTGCGTGCGTTCGGCTCGCAGCCGGTGCCGCATCTGGGCGCCGTTCTCGAGGGAACATCGACGCTGCTGGCCACGATTCCCGCGCTCGACCCGTTCAGCAAGATACGCAGCCGGGAAATCTACCTGGGCGCCCTGCCGGCGCCGGCGAACGCGGAAGCCGGGGATCCGCCGGCCGTGTTCGCTTCCCTGCGCCGCGACCATCCGCATGCCTCGAAGCTGATAGAAGCACTGGCAGGGGGAGGCCGCCGCGCCTGGGTCTACCTCCCCGACGCGACGGAGGCGCAGTGCGTCTCGGCGACGTCGGAATCGCTTCGGGTGTCGCGGCAGCCGTTCAACATCGCGACGGCATTGTCGTCGCATCCGGCCGTCGTTTCCTACGGCGGCCACGGCCTCGGGCTCACGGCGCTCATGGCCGGGTGCCCGCAGCTGCTGCTCCCCGTCAACGGCGAGCAGCAATCCACCGCGCAGCGCCTCGTGGACCTCGGCGTGGGAATCTGCGTCGGGCGCAAGGAGCCCAGGGCGAAGGTATTCGCCGGCCTTGCCCGCGTGCTGGAAGATGAGAAAATATCCGCATCCGCGCGTTCCGAGGCGGAGGCGCTTCGGGAGTTCTCTCCCGACCGGGCACTGGAGAGTGCCATCGATGCTTGTTGCCTTGCGGCCGCCGCTTCCCGCGACGTCCCGAGGCTAGCCAGGAGACATTGACATGTCGAACCCACGCAATGCCACCCCTTCGAACCCGCCTTCGCACCAGTTCCTCGCGCGCCGGCTGAGCGCCGCGCTCGCCGCAGCCGGCATGCTGGCCAGCCTGGGGCTGCCGGCCCCGGCCGTCCTGGCGGCGGAGCCCGTCCCCGAGGTCTACGCCAAGGAGGCGACCCTCGTGCGTGCAGGCCCGCAGGTATCCGTCAAGGTCCTCAACGACGCCAGCTCGATCGCCGTCATCTCGCCGATGTCCACGGCGCCTGGCGCGGGAGGCCTGCGCGTGACCACCCGGGCGAATCGCTCGGTGAGCGGCGGGACGACCTTCAACAAGGCGTTCGCGGCCGAGGCGACGGTTCCCACGAACTGCTACGACCTGATGTACGGCCCGCTCATCGACGTTGTGGGCGGCCTCGAGTTCCCGCCGGCCGGCCTCGAAGGTCCGGCCATCAAGCGGGTCGTGACCATCAGCAATTCCGGGCCCGCGCCCGTCTCCTTCGACGGGTTCCCGAAGGCAACGGGGGATTTCAGCACGGCGTCGAACTGCGGCGGCGCGCTGGGCGTGGGCGAGTCCTGCACGATCGAACTGTCCTTCGCGCCGAAGCAGCTCGGATCGAGGCAGGGGTCGCTCACCATCCCGTTGGCCGGCACCGGGCCGCAGCTTTCCGTGCCCCTCATGGCGGAAGCGGTGCCCGGCGTCTTTGCATACCAGTACCCGTATTGCCTGGATTTCGAGCCGACGTTCGTGGGATCGACGTCCTACCCGCGGTCCGCCTACGTCTATGGCTTCGACAATTCGGAACTCGATGTGGGCTTGGGACTTGATCCGGCGCTCTATCGTTCCCCGGACTTCGCGATCGAGGGCAGCTTCTGCCAGGTCGATCCGTACTGGACTAACGAGGAGGATTGCGAAGTGAGCGTGGTGTTCCGGCCGAAGCAGGTGGGGCCGCTGATGGGAAGGCTCATCCTGGGCAGCAATGCCGAGGAGCCGCTCTCGGACGTGTGGCTCCTCGGCACCGGCCTGACCGCGCCCGTCGGAAGGCTTGCCAGAAACGTATCTTCGCTCGATTTCGGGCTCCAGGACCTGGGCACGACCAGCGAATCGCAGTCGGTGACTATCACCAATACGTCGTCGTCGATACCCACGACGGAGGTGGCACTCAACGCGACCGCTTCCCCGGGACCCAAGTCCGTCGTGTCGTACGGGGCACCGGTGAACATCAATTCGATCACGGTGTTGGGGGATTACGCGCAGGAAAACAACTGCACGACGCTTGACCCCGGCAGATCCTGTACGGTGAGGGTCACCTTCACGCCCACGGCCACCGGCGAGCGGCCCGGGACCCTATCGATCGAGAGCGACGCCTCCAACTCGCTGCTCACCGTCAGTCTGACGGGGATCGGTTCGACGCCGCTGCCGGCCATCCAGTTCTCCGCCGCATCCGTTTCCTTCGGCAGCGGCGTCATGGGCAGGCCCGCAGGCCAGCAGACGATCGTCGTGAAGAGCGTCGGGCGCGCGGACCTGCTCATCTCGAGCCTCTACGTGACCGGAGACTTCGTCCAGACGAACGACTGCCCGGCCGTCCTGCCGCCGGGAGCCGAGTGCAGCGTCACGGTCAGCTTCCTGGCCACCATCCCGGGCGAGCGGGAGGGCTCGCTCGTCGTCCTGAGCAACGCGCCGCCGGGATCCAAGGAAGCCAGCCTCGGGGGCTGGGGCTGCCGGCCGTTCGGCCCTGCAGGGTCGCGCCTGGCCGATCCGGGCTGCCCCTGACAAAGGGACGCCCGGAACGCCGCCTGCATCACTTCCGGATCGCGACAAAGCGAACCCCCGCCTCGGCGGGGGTTCTTCTTGCGAGCGCCGGAAGGCGTGGGTTAGCATGCGGGCTTGCATGCCCGCCGAGGGCCGCCCGCGACCGGGATGAAGCAGGCCCACCGGCAACCCCCTCCCTTCCCGGAAGCGATGACCGAAGACATCATCCTCGAGACCCGAGGGCTCACCAAGGAGTTCAAGGGCTTCGTCGCGGTCGACCGCGTGGATCTCAAGGTGAGGCGGGAAACGATCCACGCCCTCATCGGCCCCAACGGCGCCGGGAAGACCACCACTTTCAACCTGCTCACGAAGTTCCTGCCGCCCACTTCCGGCACGATCCTCTTCAACGGCCAGGACATCACGCGCGACAAGCCCGCGGACGTGGCGCGCCGCGGGATCATCCGCTCCTTCCAGATCTCCGCCGTCTTCCCGAACCTCACCGTCCTGGAGAACGTCCGCATCGCCCTGCAGCGCAACCTCGGGACGAGCTTCCACTTCTGGAAGGCCGAGTCCACGCTCGACGCCCTCAACGACCGGGCGCTCGCGATCCTGGAGCAGGTCGACCTGCGCCGTTTCGCCCAGACCAACGCCGTCGAGCTCGCCTACGGGCGCAAGCGCACGCTGGAGATCGCCACCACGCTCGCGATGGAGCCGGAGCTGATGCTCCTGGACGAGCCCACCTCCGGCATGGGGCACGAGGACGTGGACCTGGTGAAGAACCTCATCAAGGAGGTGGCGAAGGGCCGCACCGTGCTCATGGTCGAGCACAACATGGGCGTGGTCTCCGGCATCTGCGACACGATCACCGTGCTCCAGCGCGGGGCCGTCCTCACCGAGGGGCCGTACGCGGAGGTGTCCGCGAACCCGCAGGTGATCGAGGCCTACATGGGTTCCACGGAGGCCGCCCATGGCTGAGGTCCTGCGCATCGAGCACCTGAACGCCTGGTACGGCGAGTCGCACATCCTGCACGGCGTGGACCTCACGGTGAACGAGGGCGAGGTGGTCACGCTGCTGGGCCGCAACGGCTCGGGGCGCACGACGACGCTCAAGTCGATCATGGGGCTGGTGGGCCGCCGCGCCGGCTCGATCCGGGTGAACGGCACGGAGACGGTTTCCTGGCCCACCCACAAGGTCGCCCACCTGGGGATCGGCTACTGCCCGGAGGAGCGCGCCATATTCTCCAGCCTCTCGGTCGAGGAGAACCTCATGCTGCCGCCGCGCATCGGCGAGGGGGGCATGAGCGTGGAGGAGATCTACGAGATGTTCCCCAACCTGCGCGAGCGCAGGAAGACCGCGCAGGGCACCAAGCTCTCGGGCGGCGAGCAGCAGATGCTCGCCATGGCGCGGATCCTGCGGACGGGCGCGCACCTGCTGCTCCTGGACGAGATCACGGAGGGACTGGCTCCCGTGATCGTGCAGGCGCTGGGGCGCATCATCACGAAGCTCAAGGAACGCGGCTTCACCATCGTGCTGGTCGAGCAGAACTTCCGCTTCGCGGCGCCGCTCGCCGACCGGTTCTACGTGATGGAGCACGGAAAGATCGCGGAGGCCTTCGCGGCTCCCGAATTGAAGAGCAAGACGCAAATGCTCCACGAGTACCTGGGTGTGTAACCAACGACAGCAATGATGAGGAGACTCGAACCATGATTTTCAAGCGCAAGTTGCTCGCCGCCGCGGCGATGCTGGCCCTTTCGGCCGGCGCCCAGGCCCAGATTTCCGGAAACGTCGTGAAGATCGGCGTCCTGAACGACCAGTCGAGCCTGTATGCCGACCTGTCGGGCCAGGGATCCGTGCTCGCCGCCAAGATGGCCATCGAGGACTTCGGCGCGGCGAAGAAGGGCATCAAGACGGAGGTGATCTTCGCCGACCACCAGAACAAGGCCGACGTGGGCTCGCAGATCGCGAACAAGTGGTACGACGCGGAGGGCGTGGACGTGATCGTCGATACCCCGAACTCCGGCGTGGCGCTCGCGGTCAACCAGATCACCAGGGACAAGAAGAAGGCCTTCCTCGTCTCCGGCGCCGCCACGGCGGACCTGAGCGGCAAGGCCTGCTCGCCCAACACCCTCCACTGGACCTACGACACGTGGATGCTGGCCAACGGCACGGGCAACGCGATCGTGAAGACGGGCGGGGACTCCTGGTTCTTCCTCACGGCCGACTACGCCTTCGGCCACGCCCTCGAGCGCGACACCGAGGCGGTGGTGCTGAAGACCGGCGGCAAGGTGCTGGGCAAGGTGCGCCACCCGCTCAACACGCAGGACTTCTCCTCGTTCCTGCTGCAGGCGCAGGCCTCGAAGGCGAAGATCGTCGGCCTGGCGAACGCCGGCGGCGACACGACCAACGCCATCAAGCAGGCGTCCGAGTTCGGCATCGTGAAGGGCGGCCAGAACCTCGCCGGCCTGCTGGTGTTCCTCACGGACGTGCACGCGCTGGGGCTGGAGAAGGCGCAGGGCCTCATCTTCACGGAGAGCTGGTACTGGGACCTGAACGACGCCTCGCGCGCGTGGACCAAGCGCTTCGCGGCGGCCAACGGCGGCAAGTACCCGACGATGGTGCACGCGGGCGTCTACTCGGCGGTGCTGCACTACCTGAAGGCGGTCGAGGCGACGAAGTCGGACGACGGCACGAAGGTCATCGCGGAGATGAAGAAGCTGCCCACGGACGACCCGCTCTTCGGCAAGGGGACGGTGCGCGCCGACGGCCGCAAGGTGCACCCGGCCTACCTCGTGGAAGTGAAGAAGCCCTCGGAGTCGAAGGGTCCCTACGACTATTACAAGGTCAGGGCCACCATTCCGGCAGACCAGGCCTTCCGCCCGATGGCGGAAGGGGGCTGCCCTCTGGTGGCTGCAAAGTAGCGATCTTCGGGAACCGTGATCGAGCGGACGCCCTTCGGGGCGCCGCTCATCACGACCAGGCAGCCTGCTGACCGACATGACCGAGATCTTTGGAGTCCCGACCCAGGCCCTTTTCGGGCAGTTGTTGATCGGATTGATCAACGGGTCGTTCTACGCCCTCTTGTCGCTGGGGCTCGCGGTCATCTTCGGGCTGCTCAACATCATCAACTTCACCCACGGCGCGCAATACATGATGGGCGCGTTCGCGGCGTACTTCCTGCTGAACAAGCTGGGCCTCAATTACTGGTGGGCGCTCGTCCTCGCACCGCTCGCCGTGGGCGCGACGGGCGTCATCATCGAGCGGCTCATGCTCTCCAGGCTCTACAAGCTGGACCACCTCTACGGGCTGCTCCTCACCTTCGGCCTCGCGCTCATCATCCAGGGCGCCTTCCGGCACGAATACGGATCGGCCGGACTGCCGTACTCGATTCCCGAGATCCTCTCGGGCGGGACAAACCTCGGGTTCATGTTCCTGCCCAAGTACCGCGCCTGGGTGATCGTGGCCTCGCTCCTGGTCTGCGTGGGCACCTGGCTCGTCATCGAGCGCACGAAGCTGGGCGCCTACCTGCGCGCCGCCACGGAGAACCCGGCCATGGTGCAGGCCTTCGGCGTGAACGTGCCGCGCATGATCACGCTCACCTACGGCTTCGGCGTGGCGCTCGCGGGCCTGGCGGGCGTGATGGCCGCGCCCATCTACCAGGTGAACCCGCTCATGGGCGCGGACACGATCATCGTGGTGTTCGCGGTCGTCGTGATCGGGGGCATGGGCTCCATCATGGGCGCCGTGATCACGGGGTTCGGGCTCGGCGTCATCGAGGGCCTCACCAAGGTCTTCTACCCGGAAGCCTCGAACACCGTGATCTTCGTGATCATGGCGATCGTCCTCATGATCCGGCCGCAGGGCCTGTTCGGGAGCCGCTAGCCCCATGGCCGAAGACCAGTACAAGCCGCACGCCTCCCGGGACGACGCCGCGGAGGCGCGATACGACCGCAAGGCGTTCATCGTGATGATGGCGCTCTTCCTCGTGGCGCCCGCGGTCGTCTATCCCGTCTTCGTGATGAAGGCGCTGTGCTTCGCGCTCTTCGCCTGCGCCTTCAACCTCCTGCTGGGCTTCGGCGGGCTGCTCTCTTTCGGGCATGCGATGTTCCTGGGCATGGCGGGCTATGTCTCGGCCCATGCGGCGAAGGTCTGGGGCCTGCCGCCGGAGCTGGCCATCCTGGCCGGGACGGCCGCGTCCACGGTGCTGGGGGTGTTCGCGGGGATGCTCGCCATCCGCCGGCAGGGCATCTACTTCGCGATGGTCACGCTGGCGCTGGCCCAGATGGTCTACTTCTTCTGCCTGCAGGCGCCCTTCACCCACGGCGAGGACGGCATCCAGGCCGTGCCGCGCGGGATGTTCCTCGGGTTCCTCGACCTGTCCAGCACGACGGTCCTGTACTACGTGGTGCTCGCGATCTTCACGGCCGGGTTCCTGCTGATCTACCGCGTCATCCACTCGCCTTTTGGGCAGGTGCTCAAGGCCATCCGCGAGAACGAGCCGCGCGCCGTCTCCCTGGGCTACCGCACGGAGCACTACAAGCTCGCGGCCTTCGTCCTGTCGGCGGGCCTGGCCGGCCTCGCGGGGGCGACCAAGGCCATCGTCTTCCAGCTCGCCTCCCTCACCGACGTGCACTGGTCGATGTCCGGCGAGGTGGTGCTCATGACGCTCCTGGGCGGGATGGGCACGATCTTCGGGCCCGTGGTGGGCGCCTTCGCCATCATCACGATGGAGAACTACCTCGCCGAGCTGGGCTCGTGGTTCACGATCACTCAGGGCGCGATCTTCGTGGTCTGCGTGCTAGCGTTCCGGCGCGGGATCATCGGCGAGCTGGAGGCCTGGCTGCGGCGCCGCCGCGCCGGCTGACCCCCATGGCGGCGGAGCACGCGCCGGACCTCGGGCGGAACGCCGCCAACCACGTCCCGCTGTCGCCGGTTTCCTTCCTGCGGCGCGCCGCGCAGACCTGGCCCGGCAAGGTCGCCGTGCGCCACGGCGATGCGGCCTTCACCTACGCGCAGTTCGAGTCGCGCTGCCTGCGCCTCGCCTCGGTACTCTCGCGCCGCGGCATCGGGCGCGGCGACACGGTGGCGATCCTCGCCCCGAACGTGCCCGCGATGCTGGAAGCGCACTATGCCGTGCCCGGGCTGGGCGCGGTCCTCAACGCGCTCAACTACCGGCTGGACGCGCGCACGATCGCCTTCTGCCTCGGCCACGGCGGCGCCAAGGCGCTGATCGTGGACCGGGAGTTCTCGCCGGTGGTCGAGAAGGCCCTCTCCCTCTGCGAAAGGCGCCCCCTCGTCATCGACATCGACGATCCGCTGGCGGCCGGCGGCTCGCTCCTGGGCGAGATCACCTACGAGGCGCTCCTGGAGGAGGGCGATTCGTCCTTCGTCCTGCCCGGCCCCGGGGACGAATGGGACTCGCTGGGGCTCCTGTACACCTCCGGGACGACGGGAGATCCCAAGGGCGTGGTCTACCACCACCGCGGCGCCTACCTCAACGCGCTGGGCAACGCGCTCGCTTTCGGGCTCACGCCGCAGTCGGTCTACCTGTGGACGCTGCCCATGTTCCACTGCAACGGCTGGACCTACACCTGGGCAGTCACCGCCGTGGGTGGCACCCACGTCTGCCTGCGCAGGGTGGACCCGGCGCTCATCTTCCCGGCCATCGCGCGCCACCGCGTGACCCACCTGTGCGGCGCCCCGATCGTGCTGAACCTCCTGGTGCACGCGCCCGATGCGGTGAAGGCGCGCTTCGACCACCCGGTGGAAGTGGCCACCGGCGGGGCCGCGCCGCCCTCGGCGGTCATCGAGGCCATGGAACGCATGGGCTTTCGCGTAACGCACCTCTACGGCCTCACCGAGAGCTACGGGCCGGCCACCCTGTGCGCCTGGCAGGACGACTGGGCCGGGCTCGATCTCGAGGCGAGAGCGCGCCTCATGGCCCGCCAGGGCGTGCGCTACCCCACGCTCGAGGACCTCAAGGTGGCGGACCCGCGCACCGGCGAACCCGTGCCCAGGGACGGCCGCGCGCTGGGCGAGGTGATGCTGCGCGGCAACACGATCATGAAGGGCTACCTCGCGAACCCGAAGGCGACCGGCGCGGCGTTCCGGGGCGGCTGGTACCGCACGGGCGACCTCGCGGTGTGGCACCCGGACGGCTACATCGAGGTGAAGGACCGCTCCAAGGACATCATCATCTCCGGGGGCGAGAACATCTCCTCCCTGGAGGTGGAGGAGTGCCTGTACCGGCATCCCAAGGTGATGGAGGCGGCGGTGGTGGCCCGTCCCGACGGGAAGTGGGGCGAGTCTCCCTGCGCCTTCGTGACGCTCAAGCCCGGGGCGGGGGAGGCGACGGCGGACGACATCATCGCGTTCTGCCGCGAGCACCTGGCCCACTTCAAGGTGCCGCGCACGGTGGTCTTCGGGGAACTGCCCAAGACCTCCACCGGCAAGATCCAGAAGTTCGTCCTCCGGGAGCGGGCGGGGAAGCTGCAATAGTCGCCCGGGCGCCAGACTCCGGGGCGGGGGATCTGCTAGAATTCAAACGCTCGTTTGAATCCTTCCCAACGA